>NZ_JANIFL010000033.1:0-450 GCF_024518695.1 Mesorhizobium sp. LMG17149 | reverse complement strand
TTATGACGTGCTTTGCATCGGCAATGCCATTGTCGACATCATCGCCCAGTGCGACGAGGAATTCCTCGAGACCAACGGCATCATCAAGGGCGCGATGAACCTCATCGACACACAACGCGCCGAACTGCTCTACAGCCGCATGGGCCCGGCGATCGAGGCCTCCGGCGGCAGCGCCGGCAACACGGCGGCCGGCGTCGCCAGCTTTGGCGGCCGCGCCGCCTTCTTCGGCAAGGTCTCCAACGATGCGCTGGGCGAAATCTACGCCCACGACATCCATGCGCAGGGCGTCGCCTTCGACACCATACCGCTCAAGGGTGAGCCGCCGACGGCGCGCTCGATGATCTTCGTCACGCCCGACGGCGAGCGCTCGATGAACACCTATCTCGGCGCCTGCGTCGAGCTTGGCCCTGAGGATGTCGAAGCCGACAAGGCGTCTGGCGCCAAGGTCAC
>NZ_JANIFL010000032.1:0-614 GCF_024518695.1 Mesorhizobium sp. LMG17149 | reverse complement strand
TTCGTCAAATGCCTCCTGCGGCTCATTCGTACTCAGGATTCCTTCGGCTTATGGGAAGGCCATTCGGATGCCGAGCTGCTGGCCGAGTTCATCATCACCAAGCAACAGCAACGTGCGGTACCCTTTGGCGGCGATCCCGATCCTGACGCGCTGTGGAGGCTCGACATGTTTTACACCGCCGTAGCGCTTGCGATCGAGGAGCGCTCCGGCGTGTCGACGTCGCCAATAATTGGAATGAAGCCCCTGCGGGCTTCCAGCGGTTGGGCGTTCTATCCGGACGTCCACCGGTTCGGCTTCGAGACTTTCCGCAAACTTGCTGAGGCCGGTACGAAACTGGTCGACGATGCGACTGCAGCCATTGAAGCCTAGCCCGAGATGGAGCGCATCAACAAAACCATTGTTCCAGGAAGGATCTATGTCAGACCTAGATAAGATGAGGAAGAAAGTCCGAAAGCTCCAGTTGCGTGCAGCTATTGCCAAGATGGCATTGCAGGACCTTGTCGAGGGTCTGCCGGGCAAGTGGGCCGACATACAGGAAGTCGCCGAGAAAACCCAAGCCGTTTATGCCGAGTTGGATGTTGCCAAGAGAGAACTCGCTTCAATGAAGAATTTAG
>NZ_JANIFL010000031.1:0-1125 GCF_024518695.1 Mesorhizobium sp. LMG17149 | reverse complement strand
TACGGGGAGAAATGCCCGGCAGGGCAATGAGCGACTATCTGTGGTGTCAAGTTGCATTGGCGAACTCCATGCGCGCATCGCGTGCTTTTGCATTGAGAATGACGAGGAGTTTTCGCGCCAGCGCCATGCGGATGACCATTTTGGTTTTGCCAGCCTTTTGCAACCGTTCGGCGAAAGCTTGCAGATGAGGATCGTACCTGGCGACGTGCCGGGCAACGATAAAGAGAATGCCACGCGGCCCGGTGCGACCGCCCCGAATATTACGAGGTCCCTCGCGTTTGCCGCTATCATTGGCGAAAGGCGAGAGCCCCACCAGCTTGGCGATGGCCTTGTTGGAGACGATGCCGATCTCGGGGACCTCCGCCAACAGACGGGCAACGGTGCGGTCAGCCAAGCCCTTGAAGACGCGGAATGTCATGTCGAGCCTGGCCCACAACGGATCATCGTCAATCAGCGAGGCCACCTCGCCAGCCAGCCGCTTCTCCTCGCGCTTGAGGCAGGTCAGCACCGTGGAGAGACTGGCCAGCGTCTCGGCGTCTGTGGTGGCGCTCTTGCGCTGCTTGTTGACGGTGATGTCGCCGGTGACTTGGGAAAGCCTGGAAACCAAGACTTTCAGTCGCTGCTGCGCGGGACTGGGCGGCGCCGCCGGCACGATCTGCTTGACCGACGCGTAATGGGCGATCACGGCCGCGTCGATGCGATCGGTTTTCTCGAAGGTGCCCATTGCTTCGGCGAAGCGACGCACGCTGCGAGGATTGACGATGCCGCAAGGCAGGCCGTTCTCCCAAAGCCACAGAAAGGCCAACCGCTCATAACCGCCCGTGGCCTCCATAACCGCGAGCTCGACACGATGGCCGCGGCAAAACACCAGCAACTCGCCTAGTCCCGCTGCGTCGTTGGCGAAGCGAGCAAACGCAGCGCCCGGCCGGATATGGGCGTCCAGCCAATCTTTCGAAACATCAACTCCACAAATAATGTTGTTCACGGTAACCTGCCTTGTTCGTGCGATTGGAGCCAAGCGACTATTCGGTCGTGCGTGACAAAGGCGAAGATCCCAAGCTCATTGACGGTTGTAGCCGGAGGGGCAGCGGGCGACTTCGCCAAGCCTCGGGCCGGATGGCCATC
>NZ_JANIFL010000030.1:0-1217 GCF_024518695.1 Mesorhizobium sp. LMG17149 | reverse complement strand
GAAGACCGGCCTGTGCGGCGCCGGATTGCGGGAATATCAGTGTCCATCATCGCGTCATCCTGCAGCGGAATGACCGGCATCCCGCGTTAAACATCCGTGGCTCGGCCGTGTAATAGGGGCGGACCCTAGCTTATCTCGCGCCGATGATAGGCGCCTGCGATTGTCCTGAGAATGCGCAAAAGCTTTCGCTGGTCTTAAATCCAGTTTATATCCAGAGGCGGATAGGGTGAGGGGCAATTCAGGTCACGGGCGGAGTTCTTCAGACTGGACGAGAAACCAGTCAACCAAAACCTTGCATCTCTTGTTCTTGCTGGCATCCTCGCTGGCCAACAGAAAGAAGGCCCTGTCGGTCTGGATTTGGGTTGGCAATGGCTTGACCAAAAGGCGGTTGTTGAGCAACTGCTGGGCGGTAAGGGACCACCCCAGTGCTATTCCTTCACCAGCCAGAGCCGCTTGAAGCGTCAGCTGGTAGTCGTTGAACACGATATTGGGTTTGATGTCGCCGGCATCGCCGCCTGCCAACTCGACCCATTCGGGCCAATCCAGGCGCTTGCGAAAAGCATCGGACGAATGAATCAACTGATGGTGGATCAGATCTTCGACGGCTTGGGGAGCGGGGTGCGACAGAAGATATGCCGGTGAGCAGACGGGAAAGATGATCTCGTCGCAAACGAACCAGCTGTTGGCCCTTTCAAAATTCCGGGGCCGCACCCACACCGTCACGTCGATCTCATGATCTGGCTCGACATCGCGATCGGTGGCGACCACCTTGATCCTGACGTCCGGATGCTCTTCCTGGAAATGATAGAGTTGAGGCGCGAGCCAATGTGCCGCCAGAGATGTCGAAGCTGCGAAAGTTATGTACTTCGTTCCGCGATCAGTGATGGTCTCAAGCCGCTGTTCCAGACGGCGGAAGCTGGTGCGCACCTCATCGTAGAGCTGCCTGCCGGGCTCGGTCAGCTGCACTCCCCGATTGTCTCGGACAAAGAGTGCCGTCCCGCAATGCTTTTCGAACATTTTGATCGAATGCGAGATACTTGGCTGCGTCACGTTGAGTTCGCTGGCCGCGTTCTTGAAACTCAGCGTTCGGGCCGCCGCTTCGAAGACGAAAAGCGAATGCGTCGAGGGGACAAGATTGCGAAGCTTGGACATGAAGCAGGTCTATATCAGATGCTATATTTTCCGTCTACGAGACCAACAACACATGGTCTATTCGA
>NZ_JANIFL010000029.1:0-1310 GCF_024518695.1 Mesorhizobium sp. LMG17149 | reverse complement strand
ATCGTGAACCCCAAAATTGATCCAACGCGAGTGGCAAAGGCACTTAAACCGGACGGGAGCATAGATGACGATGATCGGGTTGAAATTGGGCCGACGGACGTCGCCTTTGCGGAGTGGGCAGCCTTGGGCCTGACCACGCCCAACCTAGATCGTATGCGCAAGACCCGTCTTGATCGGATTGTTCTGCAACTCCGCCAAAGAGACTATGCGGGCGTGCTCTGCTTCGATCCGCTGAACATACGATACGCTTCAGATTCCTCGAACATGCACATATGGATCATGCACAATCCGTCACGAGCTGTGTTCGTATCGGCCGACGGCTATGTCGTTCTCTGGGATTTCCATCGTTGCGGCCACCTGTCAAACTACCTGCCGCTCATTAATGAAATCCGGGATGGCGGCGCCGGCTTCTACTATTTTGTTGCCGGCGATGAAGAGGAAGCAATCGCCAGGGACTTTGCCGGACAAATTGACGAACTGTTGCGCCGCTCTGGTGGCAAAAACCGTCGTCTTGCCGTCGACAAGATCGAAATCCCCGGCCTTCGTGCGCTAGATGCAGTTGGCATCGAGGTTTGCAACGGCATGCAGCTCATGGAGCACGCCAGGGCCATTAAGGGAATCGACGAGATCAACGCCATGCGCTGCTCTCTCGCGACCTGCGAGATTGCCGTTGCCAAAATGCGAGAACGTTTGCAGCCCGGCATAGCCGAAACGGAACTTTGGTCGGTTCTTCATGCCGAAAACATCGCACGTGGTGGCGAGTGGATCGAAACGCGCATTTTAACTTCCGGCCCGCGCACGAACCCCTGGATGCAGGAGGCCGGCCCCCGTCGCATTGTCTCAGGAGACCTCGTCGCCTTCGACACCGATATGGTGGGCCCGTACGGCATGTGTGCCGACTTCTCCCGCACTTGGCACTGCGGTGATGGCTGTCCCACCGACGAACAGCGAAGGCTGCACGCCATCGCATACGAGCACGTGGCCGCAAATATGGCCATGCTAAAGCCGGGCGTCTCTTTCACCGAGCTCACGCAGCGCAGCCACAAGCTTCCCGCGGAGTTCGTCAAGCAGCGATATGGCGTCATGATGCATGGCATCGGTCTATGCGACGAATATCCCGCGATTCTTTATCCTGAAGACTTCATCCCGGGAGCATTCGACTATGTTCTCGAGCCCGGAATGACCTTGTGCGTCGAGGCTTATATCGGTGCCGTCGGTGGGCGGGAAGGCGTGAAACTGGAAGAGCAGGTGCTCGTGACCGAGAGCGGAGTTGAAAATCTCACGAGATGCCCGTTTGATGAGACTTTGAT
>NZ_JANIFL010000028.1:0-1325 GCF_024518695.1 Mesorhizobium sp. LMG17149 | reverse complement strand
GCTGGATCAGTTGGTTCCTGCCGATCACCTTTTGCGCAAGATCGACCGTGTGATCGATTTCACCTTCATCCACGATCTGACCGCGCCGCTGTATTGCCCCGACAATGGCCGCCCGCCGCTCGACCCGACCTTGATGTTCAAGGCGCTGTTCATCGGCTACCTGTTTGGCGTTCGCTCGGAGCGGCAGCTGGTGCGCGAAATCGAGGTCAATGTCGCCTATCGTTGGTTCCTGCGACTGAAGCTGACGGACAAGGTGTTCGACGCCTCGACGTTGAGCCAGAACCGGCGGCGGCGTTACGACGACACCAGCGTGTCGCAGGCGATCTTCGACCGCATTGTTGAGCAGGCGATCCGGGCGGGCTTGGTCGACGGCACGGTGCTGTACACCGACTCCACCCATCTGAAGGCCAACGCCAACAAGGGCAAATACGATCTTGCCATGATCGCCAAGTCGCGGGCCGACTATTGGGCCGACCTCGATCGTGCGATCGACACCGAACGGGCGCTGCATGGCCAGAAGCCGCTGAAGCAGAAGGAGCGGCGGCCTGCGGTTAAGGAGACCAAGGTCTCGCGCACCGACCCCGACAGCGGCTACATGGTGCGCGAGGGCAAGCCGAAAGGCTTTTTCTATCTCGATCACCGCACGGTGGATGCGGCGCACGCCATCATCACCGACACGCACACGACAGCGATCGTCCATGATTCGACCGTCTACCTGTCGAGGCTCGATCGGCAGGTGCAGCGCTTCGGCTTTGATGTCGGCGCCGTCGGGCTGGACGCCGGCTATGCCACGGCAGGCATCGCCAAAGGACTGGAGGATCGGGCAATCCGCGGTGTCACCGGTTATCGTCGCCCCAGACCGCCCAAGCCCGGCATGATGGGTCCGTCCTCCTTCACCCATGAGCCGGCGGCTGATGGCTATCGCTGCCTACAGGGCCAGATGCTGGCCTACGCCACCACCGACCGCAATGGCTACCGCCACTACAAGAGTGACCCGGCTATCTGCCGCGACTGCCCGCTGCTTGCCTCCTGCACCAGCAATGCCAAGGCCCAACGCACCATCATCCGCCATGCCTGGGCCGATGCGAAGGAGCGCACCGACGCCAACCGGCTGACCGCATGGGGCAAGGCTATCTACCGCCGCCGCAAGGAGACCGTCGAGCGCTCCTTCGCCGACGCCAAGCAACTGCATGGTCACCGCTATGCGCGGTTCCGAAGTCTCACCAAGGTCGCCTGCCAGTGCCTGATCGCCGCCGCCGCCCAGAACATCAAAAAGATCGCCCTTTGCCTGTGCCCGAAGCCCAAGCCGGCCCGCGCATGAGGCT
>NZ_JANIFL010000027.1:0-1329 GCF_024518695.1 Mesorhizobium sp. LMG17149 | reverse complement strand
TGTCCAGCCGATAGATGGGTAACAGTTTGAACCGGATAGATAGGTAACAGTTTTCCCCCTTATGATGGGTTCGCGGCAGCGCCAAACGGTTGGGTTGGCGCGGCGCTGCGGCGAACCAGTTTCCTGTGCTTGTGGTCGATGAAGCCGAGCGGATGGGCATGGAAGCGCACCGCCCATTGGCCGTTCTCAGTCTCTTCGATGGCAATCGGCTCGCCTGCCAGCGTGGCCGAGACGTAGATCTCTGCACCCTGCCATTTGACGGCGCCGTTCTGGCGCACGCTGCGCACCGCCGCCTCGCCCGGATAGTCCGGCTCGGGGATCGTCTTAGGCATGGGACGGGTCGAGGGACGGTAATGCTGCGCCGGGGTGCCCATGCCAAGCGCCTCGTGCGGGCGCTCCTCATTGTAGCTGCGCCGGAAGGCCTCGAAAGCCTGAGCTTGAGACGCCCTGTCGGCCTCCGGTGCCTTGGCCATCGGCAGCATGGTCAGGTGGAAGCGCTCATGGCGCCCGTTCTGCTGCGGCTTGCCCGGCTGGATGCGCTCAAGAGCGATGCCAAGCTTGATGAAGCGCGCCGCAAGCGGCGTAAGACCCGTGACGCCAGGCGATGCGAAGGGTGGGCCATTGTCGCTTCTGAACCGATCCGGCAGCCCATGCTCTTCAAACAGGCGCTCAAACACCGGCCAGGCCTCGGCGTCCGCCGTCGAACCCGTCGCTTCGAGCGCCAGAAGATAGCGGCACGCCCCATCCATCACCGTCAGCGGCTCGCAGCGCCACCCGTCGCCAGTCCGGAACCAGCCCTTGTGATCGCCCGTCCACAGCGCGTTCGGCCCCTCGGGCTCCGGCCATGGACCGTTGCCGGCCGCCTTCCAGCGCCTGCGCTTACGCCCCACAAGTCCATGCCGCTTCAGGATCTCACCGGCCGTCGAGACCGCAGGCCAACCGCAGCAGGGCTCCGCACGCTTGAGCCGGGCCATGATCTTCTTGGGCCCCCACAGCGGATGCGCTTCCTTCTCCGCCACGATCCGCTCCACCAGCTCCGCTGCCGTTGCCCGGCCGTGCTCGAGCGGCGCCCGCGGCAGATCATGCAGCCCTTCCGGCCCGAACTCCCGGTAGCGTCCAAGCCATTTGTACCCGGTCTTGCGCGAGATCTCGAAGGCAGTACACAGCTGCGTCATCGTCTCCTCGCCAGAAAGGCATTCCACAACAAACCGAAGCCGCTCATCCATGATGCCAGTCTCTCGCCAAACCATCGCCGGTCCTCCCGGCGGACAAGAAAACTGTCACCCATGCTATCGGTCCATTCTGTTACCTATCTATCCGGTTCGGACA
>NZ_JANIFL010000026.1:0-4213 GCF_024518695.1 Mesorhizobium sp. LMG17149 | reverse complement strand
TTGCTGTTGCTTGGTGATGATGAACTCGGCCAGCAGCTCGGCATCCGAATGGCCTTCCCATAAGCCGAAGGAATCCTGAGTACGAATGAGCCGCAGGAGGCATTTGACGAATGGGGAAGCAAGGGCTTCTTCGTCATTGTTGACAGCAGGGCCAACCGGCTCATGAGGAATTTCGTTGTTCGTCATTTCAGTCTTCGTCTTCGAGGTACGATTTCCTTTTCCTGCGATGCCCACTCCGGGTCGGCTTGCGTGGCCGACGAATGGCTTGGGCGGGCCAACCCCAAGAGTGCCCCGTGGCCGACCTCGACATGTCCACGAGTGCGAGACCTGCGGCGCGAATTCGCGGCGCACATCGTCTGCGCCGCGATCCGACCGGTGGTCAACGCAATTGAAATCCAACCTGCCGCAAGCCGCCGCCCTGCTGCATCGACATACTTGCTGCGAAGAGAGCTTCGATGGGCGGATTGGCCAGTGTTCAATTCCAATTGTCAGTCCCTTCGCGATTCTTGCTCAGGAAGTGACTGCGTTTTGAGTTTCGGGTGCCTTCTTTTGCGGAGCCACACAAAGATCCGCGTGACAGGCAGGCTCACCCGTGTAGTTGGCCAGTGCTTCGAGCAATGGGGTAAGATAGTACTGTTTGGTGTGGTCCGGAATTGGCCCCAGCCGGTCCACCGATTTCAGTGCCACCTCGATCAACTCGATTGCGCGATCTTTGTCGCCGCTCTCGTAATAATACTGAGCTACCGGGAGGTACCGGAGGTATTTAAACGGGCCATCGCCGTTCGGGGGATTGAGTGCCAGTATCTGTTCCGAGAGCTCGTTGCCCATCGCAAAGCGCTCCGCGCGCGGAAGATGGGAATTGTCCATCGTGGGATCGAAGAGTTGGTTGAGGGCCAAGGCCATCCACGACACCGCGTCGGACGTTTTGTCGATCGCGTCCTCGACCAATTCTCGCATGACCGGCATGCCGGTCTTGATGTCGCGCAGCTTGTGAAGCAGAAGATCCGCATGAATCTGCCGGAACTCACAAGAGTCTGGCATCAAGGCGAGGCCTTCTTCGATGGCCAAGAGCGCCGCCGTCCAATTCTCGGCCTGCATCGCCGGCTCAAGTTTGGCGTATATCGGCCCGGTAAGCGACATTTCGCGCGCTGCAAGTTGGTTATGCGCGATGCGCTTTGCATCGGCGGCTTTCGCTTCATAGCTGCTGCGCCAGCTGCCGTTAAGGACTTTCGGCAAAACGTCATCGAGTTCCGCCGGGTGGCCGATAAAAGCGATGTGGCCGTCGCGGTCGACCACGAACGAGGTGGGAATCCCAATCGAAGAGCTGGGATCCATCCAGAGCTTGTTCATTTCGCCAATGTAATCGAACCCGATACGATAATTCAGATTCGGGAACTTCTCGGTCAGCCAGGCATCCACGTTGGTCCGCGCCTCGTCTGCGGTAGGACCCTGTTCGCAGGCGGCAACTCCGACCGCCTCAAATCCGCTGCCTTGATATTTCTCCTGCAGTTCGATCAAATGGGGCAGGGCGTCGACACATGGTCCGCACCAAGTCGCCCAAAACTCAACGAGGTAGACCTTGCCGGGCCGAAAGTTCGTGAGGGGCTCGCCACGCAGCCAGTTCTCTACTTTGATCGCAGGAGCCGGGGACCCCATACGCAGTTCCATCTTGGTGTCCAAAGTCATTCCACACCTTTCGTCTCTTTTGTCGCGGAAAATTTTCCAGTCAAAATCGGACACGGTCTCGAGGGCATCGCTCCCTCTGGCTTGCTTCAGCGAAGCTCTCACCGTGTTGCCGCACATCAAGCTGCAACGGAGGTGCCAATTCCCTCAGCTCCGGTAAGCGGCGGGAAATGCTTTGAAATTCTCCACGAGGCCAAATGCGGCCGATTGTCGTGAACCCGACATGTCTTCTGCCGCTGTCGGGTTTCGCCCTATCACTCTTGAGAGCTTGGACGGCTCGCCTGTGATTAGACTGGCCTCGGTCCTCGAGCAGTGGCAGTTTGGCGCCAGTTCGAAAGCGCGAACTCGCCGGCTTGGTCCTCGTGCCGCCACCGCCGCGTGTGGATTCTTGCCCCGGAGTCAAAATTCGCCTCGCGGTTGCCAACGGCGGCATGCGCTCAATGCGCGTGGCGTTGAGCCCCGACAGCACGTAATGGTACCAATTAGTGGATGCCCGTCGCTGCCTCCACTTCTCCAGCCAAGCGCTCGAACGACGCTACCTACCCACGTTCGAGCGCGACCGCGGAATCGCAGACTGCCGAACGTCAGCCGTTGCGAAAGGTGTAGCCGTACCCGTTGATCGCCGGCGCGCCGCCTAGATGTGCGTAGAGGACCCTCGATCCCTGTGGAAAGAAGCCCCTCTGGACGAGGTCGATCATCCCTTGCATCGATTTGCCCTCGTAAACGGGGTCCGTAATCATGCCCTCGAGCCGCGCGCACAAACGGATTGCCTCTTTGGTTTCCTCCGATGGAACGCCATAACCCGGGTACGCGTAGTCCATGAACAACACCACGTCTGCCTCGACAATTTCCGCTCCGAGGTGGACGAGCTTCGCTGTATTTTGGGCGATGCCAAGCACCTGCGCCTTGGTCTTGGCGGGCATGGCGGAGGCATCGATACCGATCACGTTGCGCTGTCGACCATCCTTGGCGAACCCGACGAGCATGCCGCCGTGGGTTGAACCAGTCACCGTACAGACGACGATATAGTCGAAGGCAAACCCAAGCTGCTCTTCCTGGGCACGCACCTCCTCAGCGAACCCCACATAGCCCAGGCCGCCGTATTTGTGGACAGAGGCGCCGGCAGGTATCGCATATGGCCTGCCGCCCCTTGCCTTGACTTCATAAAGTGCCTTTTCCCAGCTGCGGCGGATGCCGATGTCAAAGCCCTCGTCAACCAGGCGCACCTCTGCCCCCATGATGCGGCTCAAGAGGATATTGCCGACCCGGTCGTAGACAGCATCATCATGTGGGACCCAGCTCTCCTGGACCAGGAGGCATTTCATGCCGATCTTGGCGGCGACCGCAGCGACCATGCGCGTATGGTTGGACTGCACGCCACCGATTGTGACGAGCGTATCGGCATCTGACGCGATCGCGTCGGGCACAATGTATTCGAGCTTGCGCAGCTTGTTTCCGCCGAACGCGAGACCGGAGTTGCAGTCCTCGCGTTTGACGTAGATTTCCACCTTGTCGCCCAGATGCTTGCCGAGGCGGTCGAGCCTCTCGATCGGCGTGGGTCCAAAGGTGAGCGGATAACGTTCGAATTTTTCCAGCATGCTATCTCCAGCAAAAAAGTACCTGAACCGGCTACGCACCGGTCAGCCCAGGGGTATGGTCGCGTGTTAGCCGAACACAGATTCCCTATACGATCAGCTCAGTCATCAGAGGGTGACCAAAATTGGTGTGGGTCTGAGCACTGATCCTGTCATCCGCGCATCAAAGCAGCAGCACATGCTGGGCATTCGACCAAGCCGGGACACAGCTGAAAATTGCATTCCGCAGTTGATCAGAGTCAGACGACTGGTACCCGAGCTTTCCTGTAACCATCGGCATGCTGGCCCCTGTGGCGAGTTCCACGAGCGCGGCTAGAGGACTGCCAGATCAGAAAGAGCACGCGGCCGAAGTAGCCGGCCTGAAGCAGCAGCGAACAGGCCAGCGTCGTGACGACTGCCACACGGAGCGAATCCAAAGCGAAGTAAACCATCGACGCATTGCTGCACAGGACCAGCCCCACGAGCCGACAAAAAGATGAAGTGCACGCCGCTCCCCTGGTTTTCGCCAGATCATGTTGCGAGCTCGTCGGCCGCAACATGCGTCTGGCAGTTCTTGGGGCAGACGCGGCCGCAGGCTCCGCAGCCTATGCAGCGGCCGGCATCATCGACAACCATGATCATGCGATTGAGCTTGCCGTCGAAATCGTCGTCCTCGTCATCGCAGGGGCGAGGATTTCACCCGCATCATCAACGCCGTGAAGATGCATGACATCGCGCGAGCAGACCTTGAAACAACGGCAGCAGCCGATGCAGATTTGCTATCGATGGAGGTCAGGTACGGCGGCATCCAAATGGAGCCGTCACGGGTGGTGAATGTGCGCATTCTAAATTCTTCATTGAAGCGAGTTCTCTCTTGGCAACATCCAACTCGGCATAAACGGCTTGGGTTTTCTCGGCGACTTCCTGTATGTCGGCCCACTTGCCCGGCAGACCCT
>NZ_JANIFL010000025.1:0-4291 GCF_024518695.1 Mesorhizobium sp. LMG17149 | reverse complement strand
CGAAAAGCGAATGCGTCGAGGGGACAAGATTGCGAAGCTTGGACATGAAGCAGGTCTATATCAGATGCTATATTTTCCGTCTACGAGACCAACAACACATGGTCTATTCGATATGAGGATATCTATCATTGCCAGGTCTTGAGCAAGTCGCAGTTGAGCTTAGTCAGCTTGGGCAACGCCAGAGGACAAAACTTCTCGGCTGCTTCCGCTTGCACCCAAAAACAAGAAGGTCGCCGCTGGACGACCAAGGATACTGACGGTCACTTCGATGAACACTGCTTCCGGGTTTGCATCACACCCGGCGCTGGGAATGTAAGGGCAATCTGCAGGGTGGCTGCCGATTTATGTCGGCAAGAGCCGTCACGGGCGGCTAACATGGACAAGGAAATGTCTACAAACATCACTATCGATCGCCGCAGTGTCACCAGGCTTAAGAACGAGGTCACGATCAACGTTGATAGATGGGGAGTTGCCCACATCAGGGCGGAAAATTTACATGACTTGTTCTTCGCGCAAGGGTGGAATGCGGCTCGCGACCGTCTATGGCAGATCGATATCGCGCGAAAACGAGGTCTCGGTCTCCTGTCACGCGATTTTGGTCCAGGTTATCTGGAGCAAGACCGAGCAGCGCGTCTTTTGCTATATCGCGGAAATATGAGTCCAGAATGGGTAGCGTACGGTTCTGATTCAGAGGAAATATGCTCTGCGTTTGCGGAGGGTATAAATTCGTATGTGGATAGCTGCAATGAGGGCTTGATCGCGTTGCCCCCTGAGTTCGTGCTCCTCGGCCACGCACCTGATCGCTGGAAACCGGAAGACGTCGTCCGAGTAAGAACGCATTCGCTAACCCGGAACGCGACCTCGGAACTATTACGTTCTAAGGTGATGGCACTCGCAGGTGCGCAGGACGGCGCTCGTCTAGACGGGCTAAGACAAGTATTGTCACCGGCGATAGTCCCCCGGCCGGTGGAAGGCTTTGACCCGGCTGTCATGACTGACCGAGTGCTGCGCGATTTCCACCTTGCAACCAGTCCAGTTTCATTTTCAAGCGCACGACTAGCAGCCAAGCTTGACGACGCTGGTCTCTGGACCAACGTGACCAAATCGGACGAGGTTGTGCGGACGCCGTTTGAAGAGGGCTCAAATAGCTGGGCCGTAGCCGCGAGCAAAACCACAACTGGACGCCCGATGCTCGCGCTGGACCCCCATCGGAACCATGTTCTGCCGTCGGTCAGATATGTTGTACATCTGAGCATGCCGGGGCTGAATGTAATCGGGGCCGGCGAGCCTATGGTGCCAGGGATATCGATGGGTCATAACGGCACGGCTTCTTTTGCGATTACGATTTTCGGCACTGATCAGGAAGATATATACGTCTATGATCTGAAGCCAGACGAGGAGGATGAATATTCCTACAAAGGGGCCTGGGAGCAGGTAGTGACTATTAAGGAGAGTATACCAGTTTGCGGCCACGAGGACCAGCAGGTCGAGCTTCGCTTTACACGCCATGGCCCCGTTCTTTACAAAGATGCTGAAAACAAGCGCGCTTTTGCGTTGAGAACAGTATGGATGGATTCCGGCATGGCTCCCTACATGGCGAGCTTGGCCGTTATGCGCGCAAAGACCCATGCAGAATACGTTTCCGCTCTGGCATGTTGGGGCTGTCCCTCTGTCAATCATATCTATGCGGACATTTCGAATACGATCGCTTGGAACCCGTCAGGTGCGGCCCCGATTCGAAGAAATTGGGACGGCCTGCTTCCGGTTCCCGGAGACGGCCGGTTTGAGTGGGATGGATACTTGTCGTCGGATGACGGGCCGTCCGAGCTAAATCCAGTAAAGGGCTTCGTTGCTACCGCCAACGCAATGAATGTGCCGCAAGAATGGAGCAGAGCCAATCCCGCGTTTGGACACGAGTGGTCGGAGAGTAGCCGGCATGAAACCCTTCATTCAAAACTTTCGCGTCTAAAAAAGATCTCGCTCAAAGACTGCATGTCGCTGCAGTGTTCAGTTTACTCGCCAATCGCATATCGTATTCTCAAGCGACTGCGAGGCTTTCAACACCTGAATCCGGCCACACCGGAGGTCCGACTGCTTTTCAATTGGGACGCGCATTTGGATGCGAGTTCCGCGGCTGCGGCGCTTTTCGAGATCTGGCTCACCAAGCATCTTGGTCCGAGAATAGCTCGACTGGAAGGGGCCGACGAACAGATGTTGGGGCTCCTTATGCCGCTAGACCCTTCAGCTATAGCCTCTTGGCTAGAACAAGCGCGGCCAAATGAAATCCTCGCCGACTCTATAACAGCATCATTGGCTTCTGCTTGGGCCGAATGCATCAAAGTCATGGGGCATGACTCCGCGAAATGGTCGTGGGGGAGAATTCATAAACTTGAACTGCTCCACCCGTTGCAAGGCTTAACAACTGAAGAATGGTCTTTGGGGCCAATTGCTCTTGGCGGCAGCGGTTCGACACTGAATTATTCAACTTATCGGCAGGACAACTGCTTGGTCACGACCGGACCGTCGGTACGGATGATTATAGACGTTGGAGCTTGGGACAATAGTGTATTTATTAACAATCCTGGTCAATCCGGTGTGCCTCTGTCAGAGCATTATCATGATCTGGTCTCTGCCTGGCAGAACGGGGACTACAAACCACTACTGTATTCGCAACAGTTGATAGATCGCGAAAGCCACTATCGGATTTCGCTGTCTCCCACAAAAGCTAAGACTCTCGAATAGCGCAGTACACTGCGAATTTCATTGGATTACATGACTTCGCGACCGATGGGCCAGGCCAGAAGCCTGGCAGCCGTGGACGAGCAGGTATCCCCATGCCGCTTCGTCCAGCTTATGCGAGGTTTTTCTCCACCGGCCCCATTTCCTTCTTCGGATCGCCAAGATTGTGGGATTCGCGACTTCAGCGATAATATGCGTCTGCCCATCCATTCCGATCGAACTGTACCGTCAGATGACTAGGCAGTGCGCCTCGTATAGTCACCGCGATCTGTCCGAAACTGATTCGAGAACACGGTCCACCCTGTCTTCGCTCGCTCGCAGCTAGATCTAAGTCCGAAACACTTCGACCATTGCTCCGGCCTGTGCAAATTTGCTTGCCGCCCCGCGGACCAAATTGACCAGCCCGGGCTCGGCAGCAAGCTGGCTTGTCCAATCGACAAGCCATCCAAATCGCGCCTTGCGCGGATCGATTGGCTTGAGGTTGTCCAGCCAACCGCGATTGCTGTATCCGGTCGTTATCCGGCCTGCACCGACAGCAGCAGGGCCACGTCCTCCACTGTTCGGCCCATCGGGTCCACCACTGTCATCCGGACCGAGTCAAGCGCCAGGGTTGGCACCCGCCCGGCCGAAACTCGAAAGCCTATGACATTATGCGCAACGAGCCACCCATGTCGCTGCCGTCGGCAACCGGTCGCATCCGCAGGGCGAGCGCAACGGCCACCCCGCCGCTAGACCTGCTGCCGATACGGGTCAAATCGTACGTATTAAGGGTGGTCCCGAAAATCGGATTGTAGCTGTTCGCCCAAGCCCAATTCGGGGCGTTGGTCTTGCCTGTGATAATCGCTCCCGCAGCGCGCATCCGCGAGACAAAGATGGCGTCATTCTCAGGAATGAAATCCCGGAGCATGGGCGAGCCATAGGTAGTTTGCAGCCCCTTGGTTTTCGCGCTATCCTTAATCGCGTGAGGCACGCCGTGAAGAAGGCCAGCCCACTCCCCGCGAGGTACGGCCATGTCCGCCGCGGCTGCCTCGTTTAGTAGATTCCGTGGGGAACGAAGCGAGATGATCGCGGGGACCAGCCCGTTCACCTGTTCGATATGGTCCAGAAAGGCGGTCATTGCCTCGACAGCCGAGATTTCGCGGGTAGGGATCATATGCGCAAGTCTGACAGGATCGCCTCGTCATGGTTCCGGGATGAGGAGCGCCTGTTTGCAAGGCGATTTACCATTCATGTCCAGCTTGCCTCATTAACGCGTCAGTTCGCCGAGCTGGGCTCAACCCACATCGATGTGGGGTGGCTGATCCGGTCGTTCTACATACCTTTCACTACTCGGAATCTCGTTGCGCACCGATCGGCGCACCGGAATTGGCATCGCGCGGACGGAGGGAAACAGCCCAAAGCATCTGAGCAGAAAACTCACCGATTTGTCTTGTGCTATTCCATCAAAGTCTCATCAAACGGGCATCTCGTGAGATTTTCAACTCCGCTCTCGGTCACGAGCACCTGCTCTTCCAGTTTCACGCCTTCCCGCCCACCGACGGCACCGATATAA
>NZ_JANIFL010000024.1:0-13224 GCF_024518695.1 Mesorhizobium sp. LMG17149 | reverse complement strand
ACACGGCCGAGCCACGGATGTTTAACGCGGGATGCCGGTCATTCCGCTGCAGGATGACGCGATGATGGACACTGATATTCCCGCAATCCGGCGCCGCACAGGCCGGTCTTCGGTGGTTGCGGCACGGGAGGCTGAAAGAAGGCCGCGTGTCTCGACTATCAAGTACGGAATCCGACCTGTGGAGGCCGTCAACGCCGAACAGCTTGAGCGCATTCATCAGGCTTCGCTGGCGATCCTACGCGAGATCGGGATCGAATTCAGAGATGAGACAGCGATCAGGCAGTGGAAAGAGGCGGGGGCGGATGTCCGTGAACACCGCGTTCGCCTCGAGGGCGACATGGTCATGGATCTCATCTCCAAGGCCCCTTCCCGTTTTGAAATGACGTCTCGCGATCCGTCACAGCGTTTCGAGATCGCGCCAGATACAATGACTTTCGGCGTCATGCAGGGTGCGCCAAACATCCGCGATCTTCAGGGCGTGCGGCGCGCATCCACGATCGAGGATCTCCGGAACATGAACCGGCTGACCCAGATGCTGCCCGGTTTCCATATCGCGGGCGGGTTCACCTGCGAGCCGACCGACATCGCCGTGCCATGGCGCCATCTGCACATCAATCATTCGAGCCTGGTGGAAACCAACATGCCTTTCTTCGGTCTGACGACCGGAAAGCAGCGTGCCGACGACTCGATCGCAATGGGCCAGATCGTGCACGGCAAGGCATTTATGGATCAGAACGCGGTGATGATAGGTCACGTGTCGGGCAACTCGCCGCTTGTCTGGGATTCGACCATGCTGGAAGGGCTTCGCGCCTTCGTCGACGCGAACCAGGTCGTGCTGCTGTCTCCATTCGTGCTCGGCGCCGCCAACACTCCCGCCGACATCCCCGCCACGATCGCCCAGTTGAATGCGGAGGCGCTCGCCGCGCTGGCCTATACTCAGCTTGCCGCGCCAGGCGCCAAGATGATCTACGGTCAATATTCCGTCTCGGTGTCGATGCGCAGCGGCGCCCCCATGTCCGGCATGCCGGAAGTTACTCTGATCAACGCCGTCATCGGACAACTGGCAAGGCGCTACAACGTGCCGTGGCGAACCACTGCGTCTCAATCCTCCGCCAAAACCTTCGATGCCCAGTCCGGTTATGAATCAGCCATCGCCTACATGTCCGGCGCCAGCGCCTGCTCCAACCTTATGATGCATGCCGGCGGCTGGGATGAAGCCGGTCTGGTGTGCTGCATGGCGAAGTTCATCGCCGATGCTGAACAGAACCTGCTTATCGAGAAATACGCGCGGGGCATATCATTCGAATATTTCGAGGATGCGCTCGAAGCCGTCCGCCGCATCGGCCCCGGCGGCCACTATCTCGGAGATTCCTTCACGCTCAAGCGCTTCAAGGACGCGTTCATCGCGCCGGAGATCCTCGACTACCTAAGCTACGAGCAGTGGAAGGTCAAAGGTTCCAAGGACATGGCACAGCGCTGCAGGGAGAAGGCGACAGCAATCATCGCGAGCTACGAGCAGCCGCCGATGGACCCTGCCGTCCGCGAGGAACTCGATGCGTTTGTGGCGAAACGCCAGGAGGATATTTCCCCAAGCCTCGCCTAAGCCCCCAGCCATGAGCCCATGAAACCGATGAACCGGAACACTAACAATGGTGAGGAAAATGGGATTTTTCAAAAGCAATAGGGATCGCGTTCCGGCTTTCATCGAAAACATGGCGAGCGACGTCAAAGCGGGACAAATGGATAGGCGCGAATTCCTCGCATTCGCAAGCACCTTTGGAGCTTCTGCCGCAATGGCCTATGCTCTGATCGGTGCAGCACTGCCTGAGCCTGCACGCGCCGCTGAACCGAAGAAAGGCGGGATCTTGCGCGTGGCGATGGCTGTGCAGGCGCAGAAGGATCCCCGTACCGGTGATTGGGTTCAAGCTGCCAACATCGCTCGTTGCTGGCTGGAGCCGCTCATTCGTTACACTCACGAGTTTACCTTCGAACCTGTCCTGCTTGAAAGCTGGGAGGTCAGTGATGACGCCACCGAATACGTCTTGCATATTAGGAAAGACGTTATCTGGAACAACGGCGATGAATTTAACGCCGTTGATGTGGTGTTCAACATCAACCGCTGGTGCGAGAAGAGTGTCCCGGGCAATTCGATGGCCACGCGCGTTGGCGGGCTGACTGACGCCAAAACCGGAAAGGCCAGAGACGGAGCGATACTGAAAGTCGATGACCACACCGTGAAGCTAACGCTCAGCGACCCTGACATCGCCATCATCGCCAATTTCACGGACTACCCAGGGCTAATCGTGCATCACAGCTTCGACAGTACGGGCGCCGACCCGGTCGCATCGCCGATCGGAACAGGAGCGTTCGAATTGGTGTCTTATGTGGTAGGCAGCAAGGCCGAGGTCAAGCGTCGGGAGAATGGCAAGTGGTGGGGTGGCGAGGCGCTGCTCGATGGGGTGCAGTTCATCGACTATGGCACCGAATTCCTGGCAACTGTGTCGGCATTCGATTCTGGCGAAGTCGATCTCAACCTAGAGACGCCGGGCGATTTCATCGACATTCTGAACAAAATGGATCTCATCAAGACGGAGGTGGCCACCGCGACGACGGCGGTCATCCGCACGAACGTCGCGAACAAACCATATGACGATAAGCGGGTTCGAAACGCCCTGCAGATGGCGGTCGACAACAATGTCGTGCTCCAGCTCGGATTCAACGGCCGTGGCACGGTCGCCGAAAATCATCACGTTAGCCCGATCCACCCAGAATATTACCCGTTACCTAAGAAGACGCGCGATCTTGCGGGTGCAAAGAAGCTCATATCGGCGTCGGGGCATGCCGACTTCGAACACGAGCTGATTTCGATTGACGCCGATTGGCAGAAAAACACCGGAGATGCGATTGCAGCACAGTTGCGTGAGGCTGGCTTTAAGGTCAAGCGCACGGTGCTACCGGGCTCGACTTACTGGAACGACTGGTCCAAGTACCCCTATTCGCTGACGCTATGGTACATGCGGCCGCTCGGCATTCAGGTCCTTGCGCTGGCTTATCGGACTGGTGAGGCTTGGAATGAGACCGCCTACTCCAATCCCGACTTCGACGCAAAGGTCAAAGAGGCGTTCTCGGTCAGCGATGCCAACAAACGCCGCGAGTTGATGAAAGACCTTGAAGAAATCATGCAAGACTCCGGGATTCTTATCCAGCCATTCTGGCAAAGCTTGATTGGCCACATGAACCCAAAGGTGCAGAACTACGCAATTCACCCGACGTTCCAAATGGATCTGCAAAAAGTCTGGCTCGCCGCGTGAAGCGTGTGCACGCTGACTACAGGGTCTGACCTCGCTGGACGTAGCGAAAAGGTCGGAGCAGACTGGCAATATAAGACCAAGTGAATCGTAGGACAATGGCAACATAAAGCGGGCATAAGTGCACACATGCTGCTTAGGAGTAGAGGCGTGGCTTTATTCCCTAAAGGTTTCGGTATTAACTCTAGTGCTTATCCTGTCTACCACTACCTTTTAGTGCGAGCCTATCGACCAAGCACTCTGCCGGCGTATCGCAGCATAGCCTGCTCAAAGTTCGATCACGAAAGCTTCCGGAGAACAGCAACATGGGTAAGTGCGGGCTATTAGATCCTTTTGAATGCGGGGCGATCCCTGTTGCTGATTGGATGACTATCGGGCTGCGTTGGATCGTTGATCACTACAGGCCCTTGTTCCAATCGATCAAGGTGCCCTTCGACCTGCTGCTGCAGTGGTTCGGCTTGGCGCTCCATTCGGTCCCACCGGTGGTGATGATCATCGTCGCGGGTCTGGCGGCTTGGCAGTTCGGCGGGCGGAACGTCGCCGGGGTTATCGTCGGCGCTCTCATCTTTATGGGTCTCATCGGCGTCTGGCAGGACGCCATGACGACGCTTTCAATTGTGCTGACTTCGCTCGTCGTCGCAGTGATGCTTGGTATTCCGCTCGGGATCTGGGCGGCGCGAAGCGAGCGGATGTTTGTGGTCATGCGCCCGATCCTAGATGGAATGCAGACTATTCCGGCATTCGTCTATCTGGTTCCCATCGTGATGCTCTTCGGCATCGGTAACGTTCCGGGCGTGATCGTTACGGTAATTTTTGCGGTCGCCCCGCTGATCCGCCTCACGAACCTCGGCATACGGCAGGTACCGGAAGAGGTGATCGAAGCCATGCGCGCGTTCGGCGCTACCGAGCGTCAGCTGCTTTGGAAGGCCCAGTTGCCGCTTGCGCTACCCACCATCATGGCCGGCATCAACCAGACGCTGATGATGTCGCTATCGATGGTGGTTATCGGCTCGATGATCGCTGTTGGGGGACTGGGCCAGACGGTGCTGCGCGGCATCGGCCGCCTTGATGTAGGCTTAGCGACGGTCGGAGGCCTCGGCATCGTCGCGCTCGCCATCGTGCTCGATCGCTTGACGCACGCGCTGGCGACACAGAAGCGGAGGCCAGGCGAACTCTGGCATCAGGGTCCGGTGGGACTCGTCAGAGCTCTCACCGGCAATAAGCAAAGATAAAAGCTGCGCAATTTGCTCACACAGAAAGGGAGGAACCGATGACGATCAAATTTATGATGCTGGCCATAGCCGTGATGGCTGGCTATTCCTTGCCTGCAATGGCAGATCAGGTCAAGCCGGCCTGGGGTGGAGAAACAGAAGAGCTGTTTCAGACCTTCATCGTGGATGAGGGCCTTAGGGAACTCGGCTATGAAGTTGCCGAACTCTCACAGGTTGGTGTGCAACTGGCGCACACCGCTGTGGCCAACGGCGATCTCACCTTCTACGCTGCGCACTGGGTTCCGCTTCACGATGCGTACTGGAAGGAGTCTGGCGGAGACGAGAAGCTGGTCCGCTTAGGAACGCTTATCAAGAACTGTCTGCAGGGCTATCTGATCGACAAAAAAACGGCCGACGCCACTGGCGTCAAGTATCTCGAGGATCTTAGGGACCCTGAGAAAGCCAAGCTCTTCGACATCGACGGGAATGGAAAGGCAGACCTCTACGGTTGCGACCCAGGTTGGGGCTGCGAACGCGTGATCGAGCATCAGCTCGACGCCTATGGCCTGCGTGGCACGGTGGAACACAGGCAGGGCGGCTATTTTGCTATCATTCCTGACGCGATCGAACGCATCAAGGCTGGCAAGCCGACACTGTACTACACTTATACACCGCTATGGGTCTCGAGGATTCTCCGTCCCGGCAAGGAAGTTGTCTGGCTCAACGTCAAGAACACCTCTCTTCCCGATGGGCAGACGGGCAATACAGATGTCCAGGGCCTCGGGAATCTCGGCTTCCCGGTCAACGATCAGAAGATTATCGCCAACACCACTTGGCTGAACGCCAACCCAAAGGCCAAGAAGTTCTTTGAACTCGTGCAGATTCCGGTCGAAGACGTCAACGCGGAAAACACGCAGGTTGCCAATGGTGAAAAGAGCAACGAGCAGATCATGAAACACGCAACCGACTGGATCGCCGCTCACCACGCTGATTGGGAAAAGTGGATCGCTGAAGCCAAGGCCGCCAAGTGAGGCTCTGAGGTTTAAATCGGCCGGCGGCATCCGCCGGCCGATTACGGTCTGAAGATAGGCACAACATACTATCGAGAGTTCCGCACATGACTGTACCCGCCATCGTCTGTTCCGGCTTGTGGAAAATTTTCGGGACGCGCAAAGGGGAAGCCCTCGCGGCGGCCCGCGATCGCGGGTTCAGCAAGAGGCAAGTCCTTGAAGAATTCGATTGCGTTCTGGGTGTGGCCGATGTGTCCTTCTCGGTTGAGCCCGGCGAGATCTTTTGCATCATGGGGCTGTCCGGCTCAGGGAAATCGACGCTTGTCCGCCATCTCAATCGGCTGATCGAACCAACCGCAGGCGAGGTTCGGATCGGCGGAAATGCCATCAACAAACTTTCGCCGTCTGAACTCCGGACCCTTCGGTCAGAGACGGTCGGCATGGTCTTCCAGCACATGGCGCTGCTGCCGCACCGCAACGTCTACGACAATGTTTCCCTCAGTCTCGAACTCCGAGGCAAATCACGCAAGGAGTGCCGCCGCGTGGCGGAAGAAAACCTCAAGCTCGTTGAGTTGAGTGGTTGGGGCGAGCGTTACCCGGACGAGCTCTCGGGCGGGATGAAGCAGCGGGTGGGGCTTGCCCGTGCCATGGCGGCAGACCCGCAGATCCTGTTACTGGACGAGCCGTTCTCAGCGCTCGACCCGTTGATCCGCCGCCAACTCCAACAGCAGTTCCTAGACCTCGCGGAGGTCGTCCAGAAAACAACGGTGTTTATCACACACGACCTCGACGAAGCCATTTGCCTGGGCGATCGTATTGCGATCATGAAGGATGGTAAGTTCGTTCAAGTGGGAACGCCGGAAGACATCGTAACCGCGCCCAAGGACCGCTATGTCGCTGATTTCGTCTCAGGCATTTCGCTGCTCAATCTTGTCACTGCCAGGAAGATCATGCAGCCGCGGGACAGCATAGCGACGCTTTCTGAAAAGAAATTCCAGGCGCTCCCCCGCGTGCAAACCACTGACAAGCTCTCCGCTGTGATCAGCACCGCTGCGGATGGCGGCGATCTGATCGCAGTCTACGACGGCGGCGAGCCGGCGGGCATCGTCACCCGGCGCGCCCTGTTTTCAGGAATTCAAGGCGTGATATCGAGCCCCGATGCCGTGAGTGGTTTGAAATCGGGAAAAGTTTGCCAGTACGGGCGCAGCTCTGCCCCCTCAATCCGCCCAACAAGGCCTGGAAGATCAATCGATATGGACACAGCTGCGCTCTCTGCTCACAGCGACGAAGGCAAGAAATGAGCGAACCGACCTTTGTCCCGTGCTTAGTAGAAGTGCTCGCGCAGTGCCCCGGCGCCCTGCATGCTGAACAGTCTGAAACTACTTTCGTGAAGGACCCCGCCGTCGCCCTTTCGCGGCGATGACTTACGTTCCGCCCGGGCGATCCACGCGCGGTGGACGCAACGGGCTTTAAATCCGCACGCCCATTTTACCACCGCCGATCTGACACATTTAAATTGGTCCTATTGAAGACTTGCCACCCACCCACGGCTGTGGTCGATCGTAGGGACCCGTACTGAGGACGTCTGCCTACAAGGCCTTGAGCCGCTCCACCGCGGTTAGGGCTGATATCTCTCGGGCCTTGGCCAGCATCACTACTTTCAAGGTCTCCCAACAAGAGACGACATTGGGGATACGGACACCTAGACGCTTGACGTATAATTGCTCGCGTTACGTATCGAAGCTGCATCCCTTGCGAAGACGCGTTGCGCAGCTATCCACTCATTCCTATAGGTGTTTGTAGCTCAGGCCCGCACCTTTTCAGCCTTCGGATCATACATCGGCTTCAACGATGCTTCCGCAGCAAAGCGCTCGCCGGCGATCTCGATTTCGTAGGACGAGGCCAGCACATCCGCTTCGCTCTCGCCCTGGCAAGGCACATAGCCCAGCCCGATCGCGCCGCCGAGATGATGGCCGTAATTGCCTGACGTGATCGGACCGACGATCTTGCCGTCGCGCAGGATAGCCTCGTTGTGGAAGAGCAGGGGCTCTGGATCCTTCAGCCGGAACTGAACGAGTCGGCGGTTCAACCCGGTCTCCTTCTTGCGCAGCACCGCATCGCGGCCGATGAAGTCGCCCTTGGCGGTCTTCACCGCGAAGCCAAGGCCGGCTTCCAGCACATTGTCTTCATCGGTGATGTCGTGGCCGAAATGCCTGAAGGCCTTTTCGATGCGGCAGGAATCCAGCGTGTGCAGGCCGCAGAGCTTCAGGCCGCCTTCGGCCCCGGCCTCATCGATCGCCTCGAAGACATGAGCCGCCTGGTCGGTCGAGACATAGAGTTCCCAGCCGAGTTCGCCGACATAGGTGACCCGGTGCGCGCGGGCCAGGCCCATGCCGATTTCGATTTCCTGGAACGTGCCGAACGGGTTGGTCTCGTTGGAAAAATCGTTGGGGCTGACCTTCTGGATCAGCTTTCTCGCGTCCGGGCCCATCAGGCAGAGCACGCTTTCGGCCGCCGTCACGTCGGTGATGACGACGAACTCGTCGGCGACGTGCTTGCGCAACCAAGCCAGGTCGCGCTGCAGCGTCGCGCCGGGGACGACGAGGAAGAAAGCCGTATCCGACAGCCGCGAGACCGTCAGGTCGCTCTCGATGCCGCCGCGCTGGTTGAGCATCTGGGTGTAGACGATCTTGCCCGGCGCGACGTCCATGTCGTTGGCGCACAATCTTTGCAGGAAAGCGCAGGCGTCGCGGCCCTCGACACGGATCTTCCCGAACGAGGTCATGTCGAACAGGCCGACACCATTCCTGACCGCGAGGTGTTCTTCGCGCTGGTTGTCGAACCAGTTCTGGCGCTTCCAGGAATAGCGGTATTCGCGCTCCTGGCCCTCGCGGGCGAACCAGTTGGCGCGCTCCCAGCCGGCGACTTCGCCGAAAACGGCGCCGCGCGCCTTCAGATGCTCGTGCAGCGGCGAACGCCTGACATTCCTCGAGGTCGCCATCTGGCGATAGGGGAAATGGTCGGCATAGAGCAGGCCGAGCGTTTCGGAGACGCGCTCCTTGAGGTAGCGGCGGTTCTTCTGGAACGGCTGTGCGCGGCGGATGTCAACTTCCCACAGGTCGAAGGGGGCTTCGCCGTCATTGATCCACTGCGCCAGCGCCATGCCGGCGCCGCCGGAGGAGACGATGCCGATCGAATTGTAGCCGGTCGCCATCCAGTAGCCGGACAGCTCCGGCGCCTCGCCGAGATAGTAGCGGTCATCGGGCGTAAAACTCTCCGGACCGTTGAAGAAGGTGTGGATGCCCGCGGTCGCCAGCATCGGCATGCGGTTGACGCCCATTTCGAGGATCGGCTCGAAATGCTCCATGTCCTCCGGCAGTTGGTCGAAGCAGAAATCCTCGCTTATGCCGTCCATGCCCCACGGCTTGGCCACCGGCTCGAAGGCGCCCAGCATCATCTTGCCGGCATCCTCCTTGTAGTAGGCGCACTCGTCGGGCACGCGCAGCACCGGCAGACGGGTGAGGCCGGGGATAGGTTCGGTGACGAGGTAAAAATGCTCGCAGGCATGCAGCGGGATGGTGACGCCGTTCTGCGCTCCCAGTTCGCGTGCCCACATGCCGGCGCAGTTGACGACGATGTCGGCTTCGATCGTGCCTTGCTCTTCGCCTTGTGCCCAGGAAACGCCGGCGACGCGGCCGGCCTTGCTGTGGACCTTGATGACCTTGACATTCTCGACGATGGTGGCGCCGCGCTGGCGCGCGCCCTTGGCCAGGGCCATGGCGATGTTGGCGGGGTCGCATTGGCCGTCGAGCGGCAGATGCACGGCGCCGACGACATCGGAAACATTGAGATGCGGGTACATCTCGCTGACTTCCCTGGGCGAAATCTCGCGCACATCGACATCGAGAGCACGCGCCAGCGATGCTTGCCTGTAGATCTCGTGCTTGCGCTCCTCGGTCAGCGCCACGGTGATCGAACCGACCTGGCGCATGCCGGTGCCGACCTCGGTCTCGGCTTCCAGCTTGACGTAGAGGTCGGCGGAATATTTCGCCAGCCGCGTCATGTTCTGCGAGCCGCGCAGCTGGCCGATCAGGCCGGCGGCGTGCCATGTCGTGCCCGACGTCAGCTGTTTGCGTTCGAGAAGCACGATATCTGTCCAGCCAAGCTTGGCCAGGTGATAGGCGACTGAACAGCCGGAAACGCCGCCGCCGATGATGACCGCTCTTGCTTTGGCGGGAACTGCCTTGGCGGTCATGCTGCCTCGCGACGGTAGCTGGAAGCAAAGCGGCGCAGACGAAGTGCAGCTTCCTGCAGCACGGGTTCGGGCTGGCAGAGACTGATGCGAATGTGGCCTTCTGGCACGGGGGTGAAGTGGCGCCCTGCGTCACATTCACTTGTCGCCTGCAACGACGCTAGTGCGACTTGATGGGCATTTTCTAAGCCGACCACCCGCTGCCTATTCATGGAGCGACATCCACAAGTTGATGCCCCCCTCCGCAGAACGATGCGCAGGGTTTGTCACATCGAAATTGGGCCGCTCTACCACCGAGTTCCCACCTACCTCCGATGCAGAGTTGCCTGGGCATGCTTGTCCTCCGTTAGCGCGACGTCATTGTTGGTCAGATTAGGCGTCTCTGACCCAACCCATGCGATAAACTCGACCCGTTTGACTGCCCTCTGCGCTCTTGACGTAGCCGAGCGCCACCTCGCTCGCCGGCACCGCCGCGGTGCCAGGAAAGAAGTCGCCGTAGAGCTGAACCGACTCCTGTACGAGAGTCGGACTGACCAGATTGATCCGCAGCCCCCGCCCAAGCTCGATTGCCGCGCTGCGTACAAAACCGTCTAGCGCGCCATTGACCAGGGCGGACGAGCTTCCCTGCCGGATGGGATCTTCGTTGGTTAGACCGGACGTCAAGGTAAATGATCCGTGATCGCGGATACGCTTGAGACCCCTCGCTACGAGATTGACCTGCCCCATCAACTTACTGCGCAGCCCGATTTCGAACTGTTCATTCGTGAATTGGTTCAGCGGGGCGTAGTGCACGGCCCCTGCCGTGCAGATCAACGCGTCAAATGCACCGATCTT
This sequence comes from Mesorhizobium sp. LMG17149, assembly GCF_024518695.1. Classification (NCBI taxonomy): domain Bacteria; kingdom Pseudomonadati; phylum Pseudomonadota; class Alphaproteobacteria; order Hyphomicrobiales; family Phyllobacteriaceae; genus Mesorhizobium; species Mesorhizobium sp. LMG17149. The sequence goes on along the minus strand of NZ_JANIFL010000024.1, from coordinate 2,609 downwards.
GTCGAATAATTGGTCGATAGAGTTCGGCTCGGCGATGTCGACGTTGAATAAGCCGCTAGTTCGCCCGACTCCTATAATGTTGTGCCGCTTGCCAAGTTCGGCCGCTACGGCCGACCCGACAATCCCAGTCGAACCAACCAGGACAATTCGCATAGAGACTCCCCTGGATAACCTGACGGCTAGGAGGCGACCTCAAACAGCGGGGCAAGTGCGGTGCGAAGCGCCATGTCCTGGTCCGCCGAGAGTTTTGCCAGTGGCTTGCGGACATTCCCGGTTCCGAGGCCGCGCAGTTGCGCGGCTCTCAGGACAGAAGGCGTATAGGGTGCCCGCCAGATAAAAAGCAACGAGGGCAGCATCCGCTGCCAAAGTGCCAGAGCCCTCTCCAAATCCTTCGCTGCCACAAGGTTGTACAATTCGACAGCCTCAAGAGGCATGTAGTTTGCTGCGCCCCAGATAACACCGCGCGCGCCTGCCATCAGCGCATAGAGGGTTGTTGTATCGCAACCATTTAGCACCTTGCCTCCCGTCTGCAGATACTCCTGATGCACGGTGAAGTCGCCGGCACTATCTTTGATGTAATTGAAATGCTTGAGACCGCTCAGTCGATCAAAAAGGCGTGGCGAAACCGCGATCCCGGTAGCCTGCGGGATGTTGTAGCCCACAATATCCACGCCAACCGCCCCGTCGATTTCCCTGTAGAAATTGAAAATTCCATCCTCTTCTGACGGACCTTCGAGATACGGCGGCAAAATCATCAGCGCGTCCGCGCCGACCGATTCAGCTTGCTGTGACCGCCGTATGACTTCGTCCATATTCAGGGCCGAGGTCTGGCAGACAACATTGCAGCGTCCTGCGATGCGCTTCGCCCCGAGCTCGTAGAGCCGATTGCATTCGGACTCGGTCAGGTAAGGGTGCTGGCCTGTACCTGCCCCAAGAACCAAGCCGTGAACTCCCGCCGATACGTATTTTTCGATCAACTCTTCGAAGAGGCCGTAATCGATCGCACCGTTAGGTTCGAACGGTGTCTGCATTGCAAGATTGATGCCCTTCAGGTCCGCCATTGCCGTTCCTCTTATTGCTAGACTTCCGCGCCTGCCTGCCTGAAACGAAGAGCCGTGACGAACCGGACGCCCATTGATGTGACAAGTCTCGGATAAGTCCTGCTCGGAGCGGCCCGCGTCTTCAGGATATCGATCACAGCCGAAGATTGCCCCGTGGCCAGTTCGGCGACAGCCTTGCCAAAGGCAGCCCCTCTAGCGACGCCGGTTCCATTACAGAAGGCGGCACCATAGACGTCGTGCGCCAACTCGCCGAAGACCATGCCGCCATTTTGCGCGAGCGTAAGCAGACCACCCCAGCTGGCCTCAAAGCCGATTGACGAAAGCCCGGGCCATCGGCGGTCAAATGCTACCTGCTGCTGGGTCCGCGCCCTAAGGACATCTTGTTTGGTTGTTTTGAAATTAGTCGCATACGAGTAAACGTTTCTAAGGAAAAGACGGTTGTCGATAGTACGTCGCACCGTCGTCCCAAAGCTATCGGCCGGAATAAGCCCATAGGTTCGCTTGTTGCCCACGTTGGAAAGCTCGCTCTCAGTGAGCTGTCTGGTCATGCTCGCGAACGTGTAGAGCGGTATGGCTCGGTTTTCAAAGAAGCCAAATCTCGTCAGATAACCCGATGCGCAGATGATGACCTTCGAAGCCCTGATTGTTCCAGCAGGCGTCTCGCAGATGTGCTTCGGCGCACCGAACTGGACCGCCACAATGGCGGTGTTTTCATGGATGGTAACGTTCTCGGGGAGGCTGTTTACGGCGTTCTTGAGATACTTCGCAGGCTGGACCAGAATCGTGCCAGGGTGATGCAAAGCTTTGACGTAGTGCTTACTGCCGGTGATCGACTGAATTTCAGGGGCTTCAACCCAGCTGTACTTTTGTCCGAGCTTATCGAGCGCCTCCGAAAAGCGGTGTAGATCGGCAACGCCGTGAGACGTGGCCGCGCTGTGGTATTTCCCCTGCGGGTCCCAATCACAGTCTACCCCATGCTCCTCGACGGCGGTTCGAATGTAGGCGATGCCCTCAAGGTTGACGTACAGCTCTTCCTTGTTTCCCCTAATGTCTTCAACGAAGTCGCGTTTTCGGGGATTGTGCGCGAGATCGATGACGAAGCCCATGCACCGCCCCGATGCATTGTCCCCAATACGTCCGGCGTCGACGAGGATTACCGAAGACTGGGGGTTGAGTTCAGCAAATCGGCGGGCCGCGTGAAGCCCCATCCAGCCGCCGCCAATGACCAGGCAATCGCATGTGACATCGCCTTGCTGCGGCACCAAGGGTAGCTCCGGTCCCGACGTGCGGTACCACCCTGAGACTGTTGGCTCCGGATGCGGTGCTTGGACGACAATACGCTCTCTTGTCTTTGTTTGATTCAAAGAGTTCACTGCCAACTCGCTCGGTGAAGGCGGCCGGTGGGTAGTGCACCGCTCGCTCTGCCTTGTTCCAGCTTCGAATAGACCATGTGTTGTTGGTCTCGTAGACGGAAAATATAGCATCTGATATAGACCTGCTTCATGTCCAAGCTTCGCAATCTTGTCCCCTCGACGCATTCGCTTTTCG
>NZ_JANIFL010000023.1:0-16447 GCF_024518695.1 Mesorhizobium sp. LMG17149 | reverse complement strand
CCAGCAGCTACGCCGCCAGAGCGTCATCCGCAGCCTGCTTGATCAGCCATTCGATGTGATTTGACCACATCTGCAACACCTCGCGCTTCTCCTTGACGTTGCTATAGAGATCGTAGATTTCGCCAATGTCTCCGGTTCGGGCTCACAGCCCGTCCATATAGCCGCCAGTCTGCTGCCTTCGAGTGGCCCATGTTGGCCGCGGCCAGGAAGTGGCGACGATTGAAAGGACAAAATCAGTTGCCGAAACTCATCGCAGGTGACGGTCTGGTGGCAATTTGGGCACATCTTGTGTCTCGTCGCCAGTAAACACGGATGCCCGGCAGGAGACTGAGCTCGCTGCCGGCGGAAATCGTAGAGCGCCAGCGACGCATTCTGATCTTTCGTCAGGCAGTCGACCGCCTTGGCATACGCCTCGGCCTCCATCTCGATCGACCTGAACCGGTATCTTGTGCGCCATCCGGACGATCTGGGAAAGCTTGGCCGGGCCGGCGCCTTCCCAGGCGCACGGGAAGAGCGACGACCCATGTGGACCTTGGATTTCACTCCGCACTTACGCTGCTTTGGCCTTGTCAGCAGCCTGAGCATAAAGCGTGCTCAGCTTTCAGGCCGAGCACTCTTCCAGTGTTGACAGCATCTGTCGTCATTCAGGATCGCCCCATTTTCGCATGCCGCTTGCAGCTTTCAGGCTGTTGTCAGCCAGGGCCGCCATAAAGGGTCTCGTTAAACAATTCAGGAGGCCGTTCCAATGATCAATCGGTTTGCGAGACTTTTTCGAGGACCAGGTATGCAGGCTTGTTTCGGGACAAAGAACTTTCTGGCGGCAACCACCGCGATGACGACGGTATTCCTGCCGGCTGTGTCTCTCGGGGTGGGTCTGGTAGCATTTCCAACTGGAGAAGCGTTGGCCGACGACCCGATTTCGATCCCGCTGGAGTATGTCGGGGAAGGCCATGACCGCCTGGGCATCTGGGCCAAGATCAACAATGGCAACGCGCAGCGATACGTATTCGACACGGGCTCGGACCAGCTCAACACGCAGATCGGGTCAGAGGTGACCGGGGTCCGCCCGATTGCCGACACGCCTTACGTATATACGTACGGGGACGGAACGTATGGTAATAAGCTTCAGAACGTGGAAATTGATAAATTTACATATGTCGATCCAGATCAAAAGATAACAATCGACGGGCCGTCTGTAAGCGATAAGAAATACCGGGCTGCTCGCATTCTCGATTTTGTCTATACCCATGCGTATTGCAAGGACAACAATCTTAAGTGCACGCCGGGATCCGTGACGGATGGACTTAAAGATATGTATGGTCAGGATCTCCAAGAACCTTATCACGCCGATAAGGAGCAGCGGGCGAAAATGACCGCTGGCAAGATGGCAGACGAAGGCGGCGATTTCGCAGGTACATTCGGGGCCGGCGATTTTCTTGGCAAGACAAGTGTCTGGGGCATGATGGGCAGTGTCACCAGGTCTGGCTACGTGGTCTCCGCCAATGTGAATCCGGATTCCGAGAGCGACCAAACGCCTGGCTGTTCCCCCTGCACGATTGTCAACCTCAATCCAAGCCTCCGGGCCCAATATACTAATGCCATGCCATGGGGAGAACCCGAGGAAAAAGATCAGGATTCTTATCAGAATTTTCCTGGCTCTGGCGCCAATGCCTCGACCGAATACGAAGGCAGCTACAATCTGCAGTACACGGTTAAGGATGGAGCCCCACCAATCACCGACCCCAACAAGACCGCGGTATTGCTCGACACCGGCACACCGGGCGGTGGCAGTCTGGAGATCAGTGATGCGATGCTGAAGCAATTTCAGGATGCGGGCGTCAAACTTAAAAATGTTCGGAGAAATGAGCAACGCGAGATCGTAAGCGCATCGGGCAACATCCCGAGCGTTACAATCGCAGGAACGGATGGCGATCCGGTAAGGCTGGACAATATCGACTTCACCTACACCAGCGGCACGACGGAACAACCCAATGACCAGACCAGTTTTGTTGCCGGTCTTGACTTCTTCAAAAACAGATCGGTCATTTTCGATCTGGAGAAGAAGTATACCGCTTATACGTCACATTTCGTCACTGCCAGCAACTTCTCTACCGATTCATCCGCACCCGAAGGGACCGGTCTGAGCAGGATAACGACGAGCATGGGGAATGAGGGCGGGTTCGGCATAGCGGGTGTCGTCTCCGGCTCCGGATCGCTGACGCTTGATACAAAGACGGTGGTCCGGATGACGAATGTCAACACCTACACCGGCGAGACGAATATTGCTCAGGATGCCTATCTCTCGCTTGCGGGGCTCGGCAACATCCAACGGTCAGCGAAAGTCGTTGCAGACGGCACGTTCGATATCTCCGAACATGGAAATGGCAGCGACTATTGGGGAATCTCCGACGCCTACAACGATGCCCGTATTCGTAGCCTGAGTGGCAGCGGAACGGTCGAACTGGGCAAGCGTACCCTGGTGCTAACGGCTTCGAACGACACTTTCGCCGGCAGCATCAACGACCTCGACGTTGATAACAATAATATGGGCGGCAAACTATTCGTTGCCGGTGGCGTGCAAACGCTGAGCGGAAAGAACAATTTTTCCGGCATGACGACGGTCGGTTCCGGCGCGGGATTGCTGCTTGCCGATACAGGTGTGCTTTCCCATGATGCGACCACGTCCGGCTTTCTCGGGAATGACGGGCAGATCGGGGGCACGGCTATCGCAAACAGCGGCGGTGTCGTCGCAGGCGGCGGCACCTACGGTGCGGTCACCATTTCCGAGGGCGGCACGGTCGCTCCTGGCAGTGCGACCGATCCGAGCAGGATCGTCACCACACTGACTGTCACGGGCGATTTCGCGCAGCAGTCCGGATCGATCTATCAGGTCGACCTCGCAAGGTCGTCCGATCTCATCGATGTTGGCGGAGCAGCGGCGATCGACAGCGGCGCGCAGATCGAGCTGCTGCGGCAGGGAACGCTATCGGTCGATGCCCGATATACTCTGCTCTCCGCAGCAGGCGGCGTAAGCGGCACCTATGGCGGGCTGACGGGGGCTCTGGCGACAGACGCGACGCCCTTCGTCGATTTCCAGCTCGTCTACGATGCCAACAATGTCTATCTCGATATCAGCCGCACATCGACGGCGTTTGCCGATGTAGCCAGCACCTTCAATCAACGCTCGGTCGCCGCAGCGGCTCAGGCGCTTGGAAGCGGTAATCCGATCCAGGACAACATCCTGTTCCTGACGGCGCCGGAAGCCCGCAACGCTTTCGATATGCTATCAGGCGAGGTTCATGCTTCCATTCATAGCGGCCTCATCGAGGACAGTCATTCTGTACGCGATGCCGCGAGCGAACGGATCCGTGCGGCGTTCGACGGCGTCGGTGCCTCCAGCGTTCCGGTGATGACTTATGGGCTGGGTGGTCTGGAACTGGCCCCGGCAACGAGTGAGAATTTCGCCGTATGGGGCCGTGGCTTCGGCGCCTGGGGTCATCTCGACAGCGACGGCAATGCCGCCGGTCTCGATCACTCGACAGGCGGCTTTCTGGCTGGCGGTGACGCGGCTGTCGGCGAAAGCTGGCGGCTCGGCCTCATCAGCGGCTACAGCCATACCTCCTTGGAGGCGGACGATCGCGCGTCGTCGGGCTCGAGCGAGAATTACCATCTCGGTCTTTTTGCCGGCACGCAGAACGGCAATCTCGGTTTTCGTTCCGGCCTTGCCTATACCTGGCACAGCATCGAGACCGGCAGGTCCGTGGTCTTTCCAGGCTTCGCCGACAGCCTTTCGGCCGATTACGACGCCGGCACGTTCCAGGCCTTTGGCGAGCTCGGCTACCGTATCAATACGGCTTCGGCTTCCTTCGAGCCCTACGCTAATCTCGCTTATGTGAATTTTGACGCCGATGGCTTCACCGAGAATGGCGGCGCAGCCGCCTTGTCGAGCGGGGATCGCTCGAGCGACACGGCGTTTACCACGCTAGGTCTGCGTGCGTCGACGGTACTGACCCTCGGCACCGTGACTGCTACCGCGCGCGGCGGTCTTGGCTGGCGCCACGCCTTCGGCGACGTCAGGCCGGATACCGCTCTTGCCTTTGCTGGCGGTTCCTCCTTCGCCATCACGGGCGTGCCGAAGCTGGGCTGGACGTAAACATCACCGAGAACGCGACGTTCGGCATCGCCTATCAGGGACAGATCGCCTCGGATGCCCAGACACACGGGTTCAGCGCCAAGCTCGGCGTCCGTTTCTAAATCACCCGCAAAAGAGATTGGTTATGAAGTCAGTGAGTGCATTTTCTTTTACCGTCGTTCTCGGCTCAGCGACGGTGATGTCTGTGTCCGCCGCGCGAACGGACGATGCCTGCTACAACAAGGCACAAAGCCTATGATGACGCAATGTTCAATCGACGACCTGAAGCCAGTCGATGGCGAGCTTGACAAGCTCTACAAGGAGATGGAGACCCGGCTCAAAGAGTCCCGGCGCATGTCCAGGAACTGGTCGAGACCGCGAGGGGCTACAACGCCACCTCGGAGAACACGCGCGACGCCTACCCCAAGGATTGGCGGCATTTTTCCTCCTGGTGCCGGCGCGCTGGCTTCGATCCCCTGCCTCCGGGCTCGAAGGTGATCAGGCTCAATATCAGCGCCTGTGCCTCGGGCACCGCCGCCGGCGATCTGAAGCGTGGCGCCCCTGCCCTTTCGGTTGCGACCATCGAGCGGCGGCTTTCCGGCCTCGCCTGGAACTTTACCCAGCGCGGCCGGCCGTTGGACCGCGCGGAGCGGCATATCTATAAGGTTCCTGCCGGCATTCGCCGCGCAAGCACGCAAAGCCACCGCGGCAGAAAGAGGCGGTCCTGGCGACGATCTGCTGGCGATGATCGCCACGCTCGGCCACGACCTCAGGGCCTGCGCGACCGCGCTATTTTGCTCCTGGGCTGTGGCGGCGGCCTGCGGCGCTCCGAGATCGTCGGTCTCGACGTCATGCGCGACGACAACAGCGATGGCGCCGGCTGGATCGAGATTTTTGACGGCAAGGGCTGCTGGTCACCCTGCGCGGCAAGACCGGCTGGCGCGAGGTCGAGGTCGGCCGCGGCTCCAGCGACCACACCTACCCCGTAGTCGCGCTCGAGAGCTGGATCCGCTTTGGCCGCATCGCACGTGGACCCCTGTTCCGCCGCATCTTCAAGGACAACAAGACCGTCGACGTCGAATGGCTCTCCGACAAGCACGTCGCCCGCCTGGTCAAGCAGGTGACGATCGCCGCCGGCGTCCCCTCCGATCTCCCGGAAGGGTAACGGGCGCTGCTGTTCTCGGGCCACTCGCTGCGCGCCGGACTTGCCTCGTCGGCCGACGTCGAGGAGCGTTACGTGCAGAAGCAGCTCGGCCATGCCTCTGGCCGAGATGACCCGCAAATATCAGCGGAGGCGCGGCAGATTCCGGACCAACCTCACCAAGGCGTCCGGGCTCTGAGAAACCCCTCCCCTCCCTCGGTTGGTCGCTAGGTCGTGGGGGTCAGGTTCTTTGAGTGATGACAACACCTCGTCGAGCGCAGCGAACGCTGCGTCCAGACTGTCGGCGGCCGACGCTTCGTAGTCAGGGCATGATCATCAGCTGTGCAATGGCGCGGCCGAGGAATTCATTGTTGAGTTTTTCCATCCGCTGTCTGGGTCGAGCGACCTGTTCTGGGAGCGCACGCAGAGCGTTGACGACCTCGTCCAATTGCGACCGGGCTGCGGCGGCGATGTCGAAGATGTCGCGCGGGTTGGCTTCCGAAATCCCCGGTAATAGACCTTCTTGGCGATGATTTCCGGGATGGTCTCGAGCCGCACGGTCCTGCCTTCCACCACGCGGGTCTAGAACGGCTTCGTTGTTAGCGCTCCGGCAACGATGAAGTCGATTTCGCCAACGTCTTCGAAGGCGAATTTCTGGAACCGAAGCCCGTCCCCCAAATAGTCGGACGGCATCGTTTCAAAGTGCAGGTGGCTTTTGGATGGTCGATGACCGAGCAATTGAGGGTCGTCGAGGAAAATATCGATGTCGTGGCTTTCGCGATGGCCGATCTGGATCATCATAGCCGTTCCGCCGCCAAATGACCATTCAAAGTCGTAGCCCCGGCATTCCCGCGAAGCTGGCCGATCAGGTCGATATAATACGAAAAAGCCGCCGCCATTCGGAGGGGCGTCGGCTATCATGTCCAGCCATTACGCGGCGAGCGGATAGCTTTCGCCGGACCAGGCAGAGAACTTGGCGGCAAAAGCCTTCATCTCGTCGACCGAATGTGGTGCGCGGTTGCGAACTCGACTTGCTGGGCCAGTCACGAGAACTGCAGGCACGACTGTGCCCCCTTGCCCGCCCCCACGGACGTCCAAACATGCAATTTGGCAAAGCACCGGCGCCGAAGCCACCCGACCTCGATGACGCCATTTCGTCGAAGCATGTGTCGTCGGCACTGTGCAGGGCAGAAGCAGGCTGTCGGTCCCGCGCAGCGACAGCAAGCGCGGCCTGAGCATGCGAAGGGAGTCGCTTTGATAGGAGTACCCGGCTGGGTTCCGTTCAGGACGTTCCCTGAAGACTTGGTGGCGTGGCGGTGGCTTCGACGCTGGTGGTGGGCAGGTTGTCGTAGCCCGGGTGCAATAAGCTTAGTCATCTAGGTCTCCTGGGGGAAATTTCCGCCATTGGGGGCCAAGTTTCACGCTATGCCAGCCCGTAGTTGTACAGGTGAAGCCGACTGGTCAGTGGACCGCAAAACGAAAGGCGCGCCGCTTCTCTTTGGTGATGCTCGCGCCGCGCTTTCTTCGCTGACGGTATGGAGATGAAGCGCGGCATGCCCCTGTAGCAGCCGATTTCACAACCAGACTTGCGTCCGCACTGCCCCTGTTGCTGCGGCATACCAATGCGTGGCGTCAGGAAGACTTCGTCGACCATTAGCCGTCTCGCTGAGATACTACCGAGCCCGAGCTCCCCTATCCTAGACCCTCGTATCGCATATCGACGGCCCCACATCAGCCCAAGTTGCCATGGGGACCAGCCCCATGCGTTCGCCCGAATGCAGCTTCCTGGCTTGATCGACAGCAATCAAGGGACGGTGCAGGCCAAGATTGCGGCAGGGCTTGGGCAACCATCAGGTCGCCCAAGGGGTGCCCCACCCTTCTCGTCAGAACTCAGCTGCTTCCAGCTGGCGGCTGAAACTCACAGGCGCAGCCAGCTTGGTCTCTAACCGCATCGATCGCATCATGGTGTCTGCGATGAATCCGTGTGCGTGAAGCGCTCCAGAGCGAAGATGTTGGGCGTCAACCAGGTTCACCAATGAGCTTCACTGCTCGAGTTCTGCACGGTGTCACCGCCTGGCGCCGGAGGTTGATCCGGTGATTAGGAGGAGCACTCGTTGTCGGATTCTCGACGATGTCGGACATCTGACACAACGCTTCCAGAGCGATCGCATTGTTCCGAAACGATTTTCCCAGTTGGCACGACGGTTGCGGTCCTATGCGCAAAAGCACTGCGATGCCGCACCGACTGAAAGAACTCATCAATGATCACGCTTTTCGAACATGTGGGCGCCGCTACCAGCACTGAGCGTTCCCGAGCCGACGGAAGCCTCTATCCCTTCTTTCTGAAGGCTGTCCGGACATGAACGCATTTGATGTCCGTCCAACGCTGGATGCTCCCGACGACGATCCCTATGTCTGGCTTGAAGATGTAGAGGGCGAGCGGGCACTTGCCTGGGCCGCCGGCCAATCGGCAAGGACTCTCAAGCACTTCGGTGGAACGCAGTTCGAGCGCGACCGCGCGGCTCTGACAGCCATTTTCGACAATCGCGACAATCTTCCCCTGATCGCGCGCCGTAGTCAGTACCTCTACAATTACTGGCGAGATGACGGTAATCCACGCGGACTGTGGCGCCGGACCACCCTTGCCGCCTACATGAAGGCGGATCCCCAATGGGAGCTACTGCTCGATCTGGATGCTCTCGCGGCTAGCGACGGAGAGGACTGGATCTGGGACGGCGCGTCCATCGAGCCGGAGAGACGGGAAAGAGCCGTTCTGCGCCTGTCGCGCGGCGGCAGCGACGCGGTCGTGCATCGCGAATTCGACCTGATCTCTCTGAGCTTTGTCGCCGACGGCTTCAACCTCCCCGAGGCCAAAGGCTACGTTAATTGGCTGGACCCTGACACGCTTCTGCTTTCCAGTGCGCTTGGTAATGGCATGGCCACCCGCTCCGGCTATGCGCGCACCGTTCGACTGTGGAAGCGTGACGCGGATCCCCTCACCACGCCGGCAATCTTCGAGGCCGGGTTCGAAAGCTTCCAAGTCTCTGGTCATTCGGACCGCACCGGCCGCAGCGAGCGCCTTTGGTTCATCGAGCAGCCGGCCTTCTTCGAGAAGATCAGCTGGATCGGCGATAGGAGCGGGCCGAGGAGGCAGATCGATCTTCCTCGCGACGCGTCGTGGCGGGTCTTCGGCGACTGGCTGGCGGTAAGGCCGCGCAAGCCCTGGACGGTGGGAGGCACCACCCATCCCGCCGACGCGCTGATCGTCATCTCGCTTTCCTCTTTCCTCGCTGGCGGACGCCGTTTTGAGACCCTGTTTCAACCAGGGGAAAGGCGCTCCATGCAGTCATTCTTCTGGAATGACGGGAAGCTCATTATCTCTTACCTCGTCAATCTCGCACCGCGTTTCGAGATGTTCACTCCCGGCCACCAGGAATGGACGCGCCGAGTCCTGAACACCCTGCCCGCCGAAGGTACTGTCGACGTCTGGTCATTCGATGCGGCAGTTCACGAGACCAATGGAGAGGTCCTGATCTGTGCTCAGGATCCGATCACGCCGCCGCAGCTCTTGCTGTTCGATCTGAATGCCGCGCCGTCTCTCAGCGCTTCAGCAATCCTGAAGCGCAGCCCGGAGAATTTCGATGCATCCGGACTGGTGGTCACGCGCCACGAGGCAGTCTCTATCGATCATGAGCTGATCCCCTATACGCAGGTTGGTCCGGCGAACGGGAACGGAGATGCTCCGATTCACCTTTCCGCTTATGGCGGGTTCGGCGTATCACTCCTGCCCTACTACAACTCCCCGCTGGGCAAGCTGTGGCTCGAGCGCGGCGGCACGTGTGTCGAGGCGAACATCCGCGGCGGCGGCGAGTTCGGCACCCGCTGGCACGAAGCCGGGCGCAGGGAGGGCAAGCGTCTCGCCCATGACGATTTCGCCGCCGTTGCCGCCGACCTCGTGCGAAGGGGCATCACCCTGCCGAGGCGGATTGCCGCCGAGGGTGGCTCAAATGGCGGCCTGCTGATCGCAAACATGCTGACCCGCTATCCTGAGCATTTCGGGGCTCTGTTCTGCACAGCACCGCTTATCGACATGCGTCGCTACACCAAGCTCTTGGCGGGCGCGAGCTGGATCGACGAATATGGCGATCCGGACAAGGTTCACGATTGGGCTTTCCTGAAGGAAATCTCCGCCTATCACGCCGCAGCGCCGGGACAGCCCTATCCGCCTATCCTGATCGCCACCACGAAACGCGACGACCGCGTCCATCCGGGCCATGCGCGCAAGATGGCCGCAAAACTGCAGGCTCTTGGCTATCCCGCTTACTTCTACGAGGCCAGCGCAGGCGGGCACGGCTGCGGCGAGGACAATCGGGAGCAAGCCGCATTCATCAGTCTAGGCACCAATTTTCTCCGCAGCGCAATCGGCTTCAACGATCACCTTCCGGAGACGGCGGAACGCGTTGCAACGCAAGTGGGGCATTTGAGGTCCATCAACAATTCATTCGAGCAGGAGACGAAATAGTGCAGTGCATCCTTTCTGAACATCAAGGAGTGAATCTCATGGCGAGAACGCGAATGGGCGTAGCGCGGGCAACAGCAGCGGCGGTGGCCCTGATCATGGTGGGACAGCAGGCCGTCGCCGCGGAGCCTGCGCAAGCAGAGACCGTCCTGGCGGAGACGGGAGCCTCGGTCACCGAAGCGCCAATCCCTTGGCAGATCCGCCTGCGGGCGTTGGGCGTCGTTACGAAAGATCTGGGCTACGTTGATACGCTTCCCGGCTCCGGTCTTTCGTATTCGGACACGGTGACGCCGGAACTCGATATCTCGTATTTCTTCACCGACAACATCGCCGCCGAACTCATACTCGGTACCACTTATGCCAACATCGCGGGCCAAGGGACGATCGGAGGGTTGGGCAACATCGGCAAAGTTTGGCTGCTGCCGCCGACGCTCACGTTGCAGTACCATTTTACCGATCTCGGCGCGTTCAAGCCTTATGTCGGCGCCGGCGTGAACTACACGATCTTCTACAACCAGGACACTGGCAGCGCTGATGCTCTCAAGGTGAAGAACACGTTCGGCACGGCGCTGCAGGTCGGATTCGACTACATGGTGGACCAGCACTGGGGCCTCAACTTCGACGTGAAGAAGCTTTTCCTGAAGCCGGACTTCGACGTCACGGTGGCCGGCGCGAAGCTGACGGGGAAGGCGGAGCTCGATCCCTGGCTGATAGGCGCAGGTGTCACCTACCGCTTTTGACAACGCAAGGCGAAGATGGCTTCTGAGAGCCGAGTCGAATGGAAGGGCGCCCCGTGCGTCCTTTTGGCGCATGGCACGGCGCTGCTCGGCCGAACGTCCACGGATGTCGTCCTCTATTCTGTAGAGTTCCGCGATCCGTTGGAGCGCTTGGCTGACGACCGGCGCGGAACCGGCCGCAGCGAGTTCGAAGAAGCGCGGGCGCACGTGCGTCAGCAGAAGGCGAGCACGACGCCGCTCTCGTGGGCCAGCATAGCCGCCATAGTCGTCGACCTGCAGGGTAGCCGACAGGATGGGATCGGTCGCTCGGCCTTTCGGTCCGGCGCATAGACATAGGCGACGCCAGGTGGTCGTTTCCCTGCCAGGGGCCGGTCATCGCACGCACAGGCCCAGAATGGCCTGTCTTCGTCTTGCCGCGGCCCCGGAAAACCTTGTAAGGCGCCACCGCGTTGATCTAATCCAGTGTATCGCCGGTCGCTCAGCCGACCATAGCGCTCAATGTCGCTGCGCATCCAACGGCTCCGTGCAAATCACCAGGCGAAGTGAATCAATACGTTCTAGATCGCCAGGTTTTTCGAAGTGTCCAGAGACCCGAACATTGCAACAAACTCTTTAAATAACTTCACCAAAATTTCGCACCGCAAGCCAGAAATGACGCTACGTTCAGCGTACTCCTTCAGTCTGGCCTTGCTAGAAGGCCGTTATGACTATGTGCAAGTGACCGTACAGTACGCAACGATGGAGATTAACCGTCATGTCAAAAAGAGTTCTCATTCTGATTGAAGGCGATTCAACTTGCAATGGGCCACAATATGTCCAAGCGGCCCAGCACCTTGGTCTTCGTCCTGTTACGCTCTCAACTAATCCAACTCGCCATGCCTATCTGGAGGTGCAAGGCACTCAGGCCATCACTGTCGACACAGACGATCTCGATGCACTGGTTGCCGAATGTTCTCGTTTGCGCGAGGCTTATGACGTCGCCGGCATTACTACCTCCTTAGAGGCCGTCTATGCAACCGTTGGCAAGCTCTGTCAGCATTTTCATCTGCCGGGACCGAATCCGACATCGATTGGACAATGTTGCGACAAGTTTACTCAACGTGAACTCCTTGCGCGGGCCGGCATGCCCATACCTGCTTATCACTCAGCAGAGAATGCGGCAGCCGTGAAACGAGCGGCCGCGGATATCGGTCTCCCCGTGATTCTCAAGCCAGCCGTGGGTAGCGGCAGCAGCGGTGTCCGACTGTGCCGCAATGCAGATGAGCTAGCTGAACATACGACCTATTTGCTTGATGGTGGGCACATTTGGCCATGCCCGCCCAGGATACTTGTGGAGGAATTCGCACAGGGTCCTTACTACTGCGCACATGTAATGGGAAAAGAGGTGATTGGGATTGGAGCTTCTGAGTTCTGCCCACCACCGCATTTTGTTTTTATTCAGAGCGTCTTTCCGGCAACGCTGACGGATGGCGAGCATAGGCGAATTGCCGACGTCTCTCTGGGTTGCTTGCAAGCTCTGGGCCTTGGTTGGGGACCCACGAACGTCGAGCTCCGGTGGACGAAGCGCGGGCCGGTCGTGGTTGAAGTCAATCCGCGCCTCAGTGCCGGTGCTTCATTAGTTAAGGCGGCTCACGGAATCGATCTCGCTGCTGAGCACATCAAGGTTGTTATAGGCAAGCAATGCGACCTGAGCAGAAGGCATTCACAGACTGCAGTCTCGCGGTGCCTAATTCCTGATCGCGACGGCATCCTGCAATGGATCTCTGGCCACAGTCAGGCGGCCGCCCTACCAGGTGTCGCCGAGATCGAATTGTATGCTGAACCCAAGATGCATATCGTCAGGAAAGGCGACTATAGGGACTGGATCGGATACATTATCGCCGTTTCATCGAACTTAGATCAGGCAAAGGATATACTCCAGTCCGCCGTCAAATTGATCGACTGGTCAATTAAACCTTTTCCGACCAAAGGCGAACGGTTCATACCAAGTCAGCACCATCCGTAAAGTCGTCCGTTTCAACGCATGTGAATACCGGATTTCGAGAGATAGAAATGTAAACACGCGCGTTGGATAACATAACCCCGTGCTAAAACCAGGCACGTTGTTCACCGGCCCGGCCGCCGGGACCGACACTATTTGTCGGATTTGTCGAGTCAGCGACGTGGCGGCGTTAGGCTCGTCTGCGGCTCTCTGAGCAACTTATTGCGTCTCAGACGAAACCTTTTTTGATGCGCAGCTGCACATTGGCATGAGTTTTGTATCTTCAATCGGAGATCGCTGCCAGTGGAGCATGACAATGAGAGGAACTATAATGGACGACCGCATACCTGCCCCGGCAGATGGCGAGACCCAATTGCGCGACGCGCAGCTCTGGGAGAATGCATCAGCGAACTCTCTCAACCGAGTGGTACGCTGCCTGTTTGCCGAAGGTCTTCTTGAACGAGACGGGATCTTATGGCCACATTTTGGAACCCATGCTTGGCTTCCGCTTTGGGTATCTCGCCAGGTTTTGTGTTTTACTGACCTGCGCCTTGCCCCGGCCGGAACATTCCAAAATCGGGGTTTCATAGAAGTGCTGGACGAAACCGGAGCGCGCCATCGAATCAATGATGCCGCCAGCCTCATAAGACAGATTGCGCCCGCGCTGGCGCTTTCTCCTACGGCTGAGGACTTGGAAAATCTTCTCCGGGACATCGAGAACAGCGTGTATAACGATGTCCTGGCTCGTCGCCACCGACATCACTGGAGTGCAGAACTGCGGGGGAAAGTAGCTGAAGAAGGTATGCGAGGTTTTCTCGCTTATCTTTTTAAGAACTTGCCGCCGCATTTGGCAGCAATGGCTGTGGATCAGTGGGGGGCCTTGGAAGGGCACCCCTTTTACCCGACATGGAAAGCAAAGCCGGGCCTATCGCCCGAGGACGTGAGTGCGTTCTCCCCTGAATTCGGTGCTCGCGTACGCGTGCACCTCACAAGCCTTCGCAAAGAATGGGTTTACGTGGAGAGGATGCCGCATGTAGGCAGCTATACGGAATGGTTCTCCAAAAACTTTCCCGACCTTTGGCGCGACTGGGTTGAAAGTCTCAAGGAACGTGGAAAATCGCCTGCGGACTGGCTGCCTATGCCTGTCCATAGCTGGCACCTTGAGAATTTCGTCCGCCGTGAATTCGCCTCCGAAATTTCTTCCGATGTTTTCGATCCTGATGGCCCGGAACTCCTGACTATACCGTCTATATCCTTCCGTACGATGCTGCCGGAAGAAAAAGAGCCGATGCCGTTTATCAAGCTTCCGGTGGCAATCTGGATGACTAGCGAACACCGCGCCCTGCACGCTCAATCTATTCATATGGGTCCCCGACTTAGCACTCTCATTTCCGATATTCTGACAAATGAGCAGATTTTGCAGGAGGGACTAGAGATTTTTAGCGAAGAGTTGGGCGCAATCTTCCGTCACATCGAGACGGGCGACGAGCATCCGGGGCGCTTTTTATCGGTCCTGTATCGAAGCGCAAATGCTTTGGCACGTCATGACGGCCTTATACCCGTTACCGTTGCTGCGCTGTTGACGGCCAGCCCGATCGATGGTCGTCCTCTCATTTGCGAGCTAATCGCTAGGACCGGCAATGAAACCGACCTGACCGTCTCTGCGTTTTTCCGCGCGTATGCGGCCACCGTCATCCGGCCGACACTTAGCATGTATCTGCTTTACGGAATTGCCCTTGAGGCGCATCAGCAAAACAGCACCATCCTGTTCGATGAGAATGGCAGCCCACGAAAACTGTTGATCCGCGATTTTGGTGACGGCTACCGCTTTGCGCCACTCTTCGAGGAACGCGGTCACAGTCTGAATCCCTTTGACGGCAAGGAGACCTCACCCGCCACATTCGAGGGAGATATCAGTCTCACGCGCTCACTGTTGATCGACTCCTGTTTCGTCTGCCATCTCCATGAGATCGCGTTGTGCTTATGTGAACAGTATGCTCAATTGGGCACCAGCCCTTGGCGCATCCTGCGGGAAGAAACCGAAGCCGCCCTTGACGCGCTACGGCCGCGAATGCTCTCCGACGCGTTCTGGCTGCGGGAACGCAATGCGTTTCTTGAGGACCCTTGGCCGACTCGCTCTGTGCTCCGAATGCATCTACAGCGCTACAGACTGGGGCGGGTGGAGCATCAACTGCCAAATCCGTTGGCGGAGGTGCAGTAACCAGGACCAAGAATGACATGCGCCGCCCGGAGGGAGCTCCGAACGCCTAAGATAGACCTCGCCCCGTTCGATCATGTAGGGCAAGTCGGCTGTCCGGCCACTGCCCTCGATCGATAGTACCGTTGTTGCCGCGAGATTTCGCTTTGACGCGGGTGATCAGTTTTTCGTCGTCGGCAATGCTGTCGAGGAACTCGTTCCATTCTTCCGTCGATCGGGCTTGTCACGCGCACGCGGAAGAAGCTGGGTGAACGGCGCCTTGGCGAGCACCATGTGTTTAACGTTCTACCAGCTACAATAATGCTAACGACTGTCGACCTTGGAATGCAGTATGTCCAATGTCCACCAGAATGGATGACGGTATCCCATGGACATGTATGAAGCTTCGCGGTGCCGGCAACGATCTTGCGTCCTATCCTTTATTTGCTTCCGCTGGGTGGCATAGAGTCTCGATCACCATTTCACTTAAGGCTAGGATCACACTCCTTTCCAGCCAGCGGGTGGACCCCTAGAAAAAAGTCCGCAAAGTCCTTTTGTCTCGAACAAGAGTGTCGGAAGCTCAACCAAGGCGAGGTGCGGAGCTCCGTACCGGCATCGATGCCGTAGCGACGCTGTCGCGACCCATACGAAGGGAGGAGCCGCGGCAGTTAGCCATTGGTGGCAGCTCGCTTTGGCTCGCGATGCATCAAAACGATGATCGGGACGTTCAGCAGCGCACACCGTGCCCACTTGCCTTAAGCGCGCCTAAGTATGGCGACCGCGATGATGCCGGTTGCGGAGACGGCAAAACCACCGGTGATCCTTCTGCAACCGGTAGACCTGCGGAAGGACCCTGGAACAGCCTCCAGGTGGCACTTAGAATCGGCTAGGGGTCCGAAAAAAGAGAGAGCTCTCAGCCAGGCAGTATGATTAGCGGACAGGGTTCAAACTCGCGCCGCAACGGCCGGTCACCGCAGTCAGCATTGTACTGACCAACCTCTCTCCTAGACCACGCAGGCGAAGATTGTATAGCCCAGGCTGGCTCACGCGAAAGCAGTGTCCCCGCATGGTCCAAGGACGTCCTTTGACCACCCGAATTCTCTGGAGTTCGTAGCTCTGGGCCAAACAGCCAGCCCAAAATGTTACACCGTTCTTTCAAGTATATTTACAAAAAGTTGGCGAACCTCGGTCGCCGCCGATGATAGTATCACCTGAGCTTGAGTTCGCGGGTTGGACGACAAGGCGATGCCGGTTTTTCTCAGGCCGCGGCACAACCCGAAAAGTCGGAGTTAACAGCCAATGGCAGGCTTGCGGTCGATGACGGCATTACCTGGCGACAGGTACGGGCGAGCGGGCTTGCCGTGGTGGAGCGCCGGTCGTCGCGGCGGCGCATTATACTGGGCACCCCCAAAGGCCTACGACGCAGCTCATCTTCTTGAACGAGATGGATCGTTGTGGGCGCACGATAAACAGGACCCAGTCAGGCTACTAGTTGGACGGCCTAGGGCGATGACCATCGCTTTGCCACATTAAAAACTTCGCACACCAAGACTAAATCCTGCGTTTTCCCTCTCAGCCGCGGGGAACAGCGGCCCACCCAGGAGTCCTGCAACAATGTCCTCGTTTTCAATCGTGAACCCCAAAATTGATCCAACGCGAGTGGCAAAGGCACTTAAACCGGACGGGAGCATAGATGACGATGATCGGGTTGAAATTGGGCCGACGGACGTCGCCTTTGCG
>NZ_JANIFL010000022.1:0-16892 GCF_024518695.1 Mesorhizobium sp. LMG17149 | reverse complement strand
AGGGTCTGCCGGGCAAGTGGGCCGACATACAGGAAGTCGCCGAGAAAACCCAAGCCGTTTATGCCGAGTTGGATGTTGCCAAGAGAGAACTCGCTTCAATGAAGAATTTAGGATGATGCGCACATTCACCACCCGTGACGGCTCCATTTGGATGCCGTCGTACCTGACCTCCATCGATAGCAAGACCTGCATCGGCTGCTGCCGTTGTTTCAAGGTCTGCTCGCGCGATGTGATGCATCTTCACGGCGTTGATGATGCGGGTGAAATCCTCGGCCCCTGCGATGACGAGGACGACGATTTCGACGGCAAGCTCAATCGCATGATCATGGTTGTCGATGATGCCGGCCGCTGCATCGGCTGCGGAGCCTGCGGCCGCGTCTGCCCCAAGAACTGCCAGACGCATGTTGCGGCCGACGAGCTCGCAACATGATCTGGCGAAAACCAGGAGAACGGCGTTGCACTTCATCTTTTTGTCGGCTCGTGGGGCTGGTCCTGTGCAGCAATGCGTCGATGGTTTACTTCGCTTTGGATTCGCTCCGTGTGGCAGTCGTCACGACGCTGGCCTGTTCGCTGCTGCTTCAGGCTGGCTACTTCGGCTGCGTGCTCTTTTTCGCGGACGTCGATGATCTGTAGAACTGTTCATTCGCTCCGCAGAGGGCCGGCGAATCCAATCTCTTCCTAAGCCCGTTGGCCGTAATCGAAAGACACGAGGCCGGCGAGTTCGTGCTCAGCTGCCACAGTGCTAGCAAGGGAACGGAATCCAATCCCGGAGCAGATGGCCAGAGTTGAGCGAAGACTGCGGTCGGAGCTCCTGCGCTTTCGGGTCTCCAAGGGGACGACTTTGCGAACCGAAGGGACTTTGAAGCGTTGACGTGGCCGGCGTGCGGTAGGTTGGGCCAGCGACAGGGCTCCCAGCCGGCCTGTGCTGACTTCGCTTCCTTTGGCGAAATGTGGGTAACGGCGAGGGCCGCACACTTCCCGGGCCGTCGACATTCCCGCCCTTTTGGTGCGTTCGCCGTGAGGCGCGATAATTCAGTGCCCGCGTGTAACTGCCCATTCGCCGAAGCTTAGACGTGGTGCATTCCCGCTCGCCCGTTTGGCGGACAGTTCCGGCCGTGCTGGTTTTGCCGGCCTAACGCCGCCGCTCGTCACTGCCACACCCCTCTCCGGCAACGGCTCGGCCCATCGCGCAAGCCGGTTTACCGATCAGGCCAGGCCCTTCGCTAGTTCCAACGCCTGCCGTTCGAAGAGGCGGCGGTAAATGCCACCATCGAGATTGATCAGCGCGGCATGATCGCCGTCCTCCATGATGCGGCCACGGTCGAAGACGAGCAGCCGATCGAGCGAGCGGACGGTCGACAGCCGGTGTGCGATGACGAGTGTGGTTCGACCCACCATCAACCGATCCACCGCTTGTTGAATGAGCACCTCGGATTCCGAATCGAGGCTCGATGTGGCCTCGTCCAGAATCAGGATCGGCGCGTTCGCCAGGAAGGCGCGCGCGATCGCCACGCGCTGGCGCTCGCCGCCGGAGAGCTTCAAACCCCTTTCGCCGACCAATGTCCCATAGCCCTTCGGCAGGGGCGCGATGAAGTCGTGCGCACTGGCCAGCCGTGCCGCTTGCTCGATCTCGGCCTGGCTCGCGCCAGGCCGGCCATAGGCGATGTTCTCTGCAAGCGACCTGTGAAACAGGATAGGCTCCTGCTGCACGATCGCGATCTGCGAACGGAGCGACTCTTGGGTCACCTCGGAGACGTCCTGGCCGTCTATCAGGATCCGGCCGCCGCTCAGGTCGTAGAGTCTCTGGATGAGCTTCACGAATGTTGACTTGCCGGAACCGGAGGGTCCAACCAACCCAACCCTTTCGCCAGCCTCAATCGACAGCGAACATTGGCTATAGATCGGCAGGGGATGGTTGGCGTAGCGGAAGTGGACGTTCTGGAAATCGATGCGGCCCGTCGTGATCCGGATCGGCTTGGCCTCTGGACGATCCGCAACATCCAGCTGCTGATTGTGGATGGCCACCAGTTCTTCCATATCATTAACCGAGCGTTGCACGTTGCGGACATGCATGCCGGCATCACGCAGATAGCCCTTCAGGACGATGAAGGACGTGAGAACATATGCTATCTCGCCCGGCGTTGCCTGTCCATGCGACCACAGAAGCAGGGCATATCCGACCACCGCCACCCTGAGCGCAACCAAAGTTACGCCTTGGGTAGAGTCGATGATCGTTCCGCGCACCCAACTCCGGCGCGCGCGGTGGCGCCATTTGGTCATGATATTTGCAAGCCGCTCGTCTTCGCGAACCTCGGCGCCGAAGCCTTTGACCACAGCGTTGCAACTGACCGCGTCCGCAAGCGCGCCGCCGAGCTTTGTATCCCATTGGTTGGCAAGGCTTGCCGCCGGCGCGACATAGCTGAGCGACAGCGAAATCGAAAACGCAAGATAGATCAGAGAGCCGCAAGCAAAGATCAGCCCCATGACCAGCCAATGCCAGCCGAGCAGCGCCGTCGAACCTACCAAGATGATAAAGGACGGGAACAGCGCGACCAATATTGTGCTGTTTAGAGGGTCGAGCGCCCACATGCCGCGCGTTATCTTGCGCACTGTCGAGCCGGCGAAGCTGTTCGCATGCCAGTCCGTCGAAAAGCGCTGGACATGATAGAACGCTTCGTTCGCGACATCGGACATCATCTTCAGCAAAAGATCGTTCAGGCCAATGACGGCGATGTGGCGCATGGCAATGGCAGCCAGCGCAAGCGCAATCGGTACAGAGAAGGCTGCAAGGGCCGAATGCCAGGCTGGTGCTGCCACAGCAGCGCCACCTGCAACAGCATCGATGAGACGACCTGAATAGACCGGCATCAGCACGTCAGCCAGCGTGGAGGCAAGCATCGCAGCCGTGATGATCGCGAGCCGCACCGGCTGCCGGCTCCAGTGGCGGACAGTGAAGGCGAGTACGTCGCGACCAGTGGCGCCGCGTCCATGGACAGGGAAACGTTTCATAGTTTCCAAGCGGGCGCATCAACACGCTCGGTCCCAAAGACGTTAAAAGACAAAACTGGAATTTTCGACCTCCCCCATAACAGCATCAATTTTGGCGGGCAGCTCCTGCCGCCTCACGACGGTGATGTTCAAAAGTCGTGCCAACTGAGCGGAAAGAGCCTCAAGAAATAGTTTTACACCTATTCAATAACTTAACGGGATATGGCAGGTTGGAACCAACATAATTGTTCCGAATCCGACAACACGATCGCAGGTAGAGAAGAAAGGCTATTACATGGTCGACTGCATTTAACGGCCTTAAAGAACAGCGATGAGTTTTTCGATAGCCTGATGGCGCGGCTGGTTGCCGTGGCAGTGCTTTTACCAAAGTCCGAGCGTCGGCGGCGGCCGTTGAGTTCGGAGCGGAGGTGGGGATTGGGGTTTGGCGGGTTTGTTTTTCGGGCGTCGGCACAGTCGGCTATGTCATGAGCCGTGGGTGTGATCGAGGACGATGCGCGCAGGATAGGCTGGTCGAGGCAGGATGTCGCAGGCGTAAGCGGATTTACGTCTCTAGACGACCCGCGCCGATTTTGATGAGGACGCAAATACCAATCGGGCGACGGCAAAGCTTGAGCGCTTCGGCATCGCGCCGGCAGATACAGGTATTACGACACCCGGCAAGGCTCGCCTGCCGGGTGCATGTAGATACATGCGAGACCGGGTGGCCGGATACAGCGGAAGGCCACAAGGTCAGCTGCTGCGGCGCCGGCGATCGTTGGCCGCTAGACAAGGGGCGTTTCGAAAGGTCAAGACATTGTCACGAGGCCTGAGCGACCGCGGGGCCGTCGGGAGCAAGGTCATTACCGACGACTGCATCGATGGAAGCTTCGATGATATTCAAAGCCTCCTCGATGATTGCATCCGACAGGGTCAATGGAACAAGGAATCGGATCACGTTGAAGTGTCGGCCGGCCTCTGAGAGCAGCAAACCTCGATTGGCTGCTTCCTTGATCACTTTGGCGGTGAGGGAACGCGCGGGCTTGCGGGTTTCTTCATCTTCGACGAGTTCGACGCCGATCATCGCGCCCAATCCACGAATGTCGCCAATCACCGAGCGGTTTCTCTTCTTCTGAATTTGTTGCAAACCAGCGGTGAGGCGCGCACCAATCTCACGAGCCCGCACCAGCAGATTCTCTCGGTCGAGGACATCCAGCACTGCCAATGCAGCCGCACATGCCAACGGATTCCCCGCATATGTTCCGCCCACGCCGCCGACGCCAACGCAATCCATGATCTCCGCCTTGCCGACCACTGCCGCAATCGGGAGCCCGGCTGCCAAGCTCTTGGCCATCAGAATCAAGTCAGGCTCGATGCCGGTATGTTCTATGGCAAACAGGCGGCCGGTTCTCCCTAGGCCGGATTGAACCTCATCGGCTACGAGGACGATCCCATGCCGATCGCAAAGCCGCCGAATGCCTTCCATGAATGCTAGGGGCGCGGGGATGTAGCCACCTTCACCGAGAAGCGGCTCGATGACGAGGGCCGCGACCGCACTTGGCTCAATCTCAGTTTCGAAGAGCGTTTCCAACGCCGAAAGGCAGTGCTCCACGCTGACACCCCGATATGGATTGGGGAAGGGCGCGCGATAGATGCTCCCAGGGAATGGCCCGAACGCCTGTTTGTATGGGTTTACCTTGCCCGTCATCGCCATCGTCAAGAGCGTACGACCATGAAATGCCCCGCCGAAGACAATGATTCCACGCCGTTTTGTGTAGACGCGGGCAAGCTTGACAGCGTTTTCGACCGCCTCTGCACCAGTCGTGAGGAGCAATGTCTTGGCCGATCCGCCCACCTTGCAACGCTCGTTCAAACGCTCAGCCAGAGCAATGTAGCTTTCATAAGGAGCGGTGCCGAAGAACGTGTGGCTGAACCTATTAAGTTGAGCCTGTACGGCAAGAACAATGTCGGGATGCGAGTGTCCGACCGCCAGAGCACCCATTCCACCTACGAAATCAATGTATCGCCGTCCCTCGATATCCCAAAGCTCTGCATTTCGACCGCGGTCCACGTATATTGGAAACGAGCAAGAGGCCCCCGCCGAGACAGCGGCCTTCCGGCGCTCATCCAGATCAATATTAGATGTCATTCGACTACACTCCTGTTGATGACTATAACTGCGTCAAGGCATCCGAAAGAACTTCAATTCTTCCTAAAAAATTGCCCTTCGGCCCCCTCGGATCATGCTAGGTTACTTGTGACGCGCGCTTTTCTCCGCGCCTAGAGGGCTGAAGCAAGCGCCGCGCCATTTACTTAACCCTATGCAATCACATCGCTCTTGCAGCGAGAGGCGTTGCCGATTCGAAACCGCAATCCTTCTTCTGTCCGAAGTTGAGCAAGAATGTCGGAAGCCCGACCAAGATGCGCTGCGGGTCCGTGACTTTCGCGACAAACCGCCTCATGCGGCGGCCCTTCCTCCGATCAACTCGACATGCGCACCGCTCCGCAAAGTGCACGCCAAACCGGTGGCGACGAATCGGAGTGTGGGACGAAAGGCGAAAACACCCGCGCACGCCGTGGCCTCGATCCTCTCGCAACCTGTCCGTCCTGAGTCCCGATCTCGGTTCTTGCATGGAAGTAAGGGTCCCAGGTTGCCTCTATTCGCCAAGGTTCGCAGATGGTGTGATCGACCAATTGATTGAATCGGCGGCACGCTGAAGCATCGTCTGGGTTTGAGCGCGATTGGTTGAAACGGCGATGACATGTCCGATGCGGTCTCGATAATCTCCTTTCCTGACGATCGGCGTCTTGGGTGGGATATACCACTCGACCTCGGCCACGCCTTCAGCCGACCGATCGTCGCCATCGGTCCAATCGAGATTGCCATCGCGATCAGGAACCAGGAACCGCGCGGCCGCGGTATCCGTGGGGCTTCTGCGCAACCTCTTTTGGACACCGGTCACAAGTTTAATGTGCTCGGCTATGAGATCCACTCCGTAAGCTAGCCAAACCAGTTCAGGAGCGGGCGAGCTTGGAAGATGTGGACTGACTCCAATGACAACTGGACCACGCTTCGTCCACCGGAGTTCAATATTCGTTGGCCCCCAGCCAAGGCCGAGAGTTCGCAAACAGCTGAGCGAAATTTCGTCAACGCTGGCACGTTCGTCATCATTAAGCACGGCGGGATAGGTGCACTCGCGGCAGATGAAATATGGTTGTACACCAAAGTCTAGGGCGGCAATGGCAATTACCTCATATCCTAGTATGTCAATGCCGTAATGAGGGCCTTGTACGAATTCTTCGACCAGTATCCCTTGCGAATCAGGTGGTATGTTCTTCCTGCCCAACAGACTAGCCGAGTGTGCTGCTAACTCTTCGACATTGCTGCACAACCTAACACCCATGCTTCCGCTGCCCCGGACTGGCTTGACAACTACCGGCAATCCGATGTGGGTGGCAAAGCTTTCCACCTCCTTCGCGTTCGCTGCTCGGTGATATGCAGGTACTGACACGCCAGCCTCCTCGAGAAGCTTACGTTGAGCGAATTTGTCGCGGCATCGTTCCACCGACGCGGGGTTCGGCCCAGGTAGACCGAAGTGCCGAGAGAGCTTACCAACTATGGCGGAAAGCGATACGTCATCGCTCACAAAGCCAGTAATTCCGGCAATTTCATACATTAAACGCAGCCGGTAACATTCACTGATCAGAGCATCGATATTACCGGTGTCAGCACGAACAGCGTCGACGTTTTCCGCTACGAGATATTTGTACTGGGCCGGATCCGTTGCCAGCGTAATTGGATGAAAGCCGAGACGTTTAGCCGCTTGGATGTGGCGCGGACCATTACCCCTATCACCTTCAACCAAGATGAGTGCTTTTCTTCCCACGAGCTTTAGACTCCTTCGTTGCGTGCTGTTGCGGCAGCTAGGAGCGGAAGCAGACATCATGCCTGGTTCAGTCCTAGCGGTGAAGGCATGGCAGCAAGCTCAGCGCCGGAGGCGTGCAAGCGCCGCTAAAAAAATACATCGCCAAGGCACGCGAACAGTGCATGCTCTCTCGCTCGAACACGCCGCGGCGGGGGCGCTCGTCTCCTCGTAGAAGGACCAGATCTGCCATCGAGCCTTCTCCTGTTCACGGCAAATCTCACCCTAAATGCACAGCAGCCTCGGAGATTGGCCCCAGCAGATGTCGGTAGGCAATTATTCTCTGACGTTGCCGAGCAATGGAACTGGGGCCATATTCCTTTAGCATCAGACGGACCCGGTTCTCGACGTCGCGGCTGATAGCGACAAGGCAGGTGCCAGCGGGAGGATGGCGTTCCAGGCGGCCGGCCCCAGTTCGAAATACGACTAACCGTCATGGAAGACTTAACTTGGCAGTTCGGCCACCGTCTACGACAAAAATCTGGCCGGTGACGAATGCAGCTTCGTCGGAGGCAATCCATGCGACCATGGCGGCGACTTCCTCAACGCGGCCTGTTCGGCCCAACGGATGAATGGTACCAAGCCGTTCCAGTGCCTTCTCGGGCAAAGCGGCGACGAAATGGACATTGAGATCCGTATCGATCCAACCAGGCGCTACGCCATTGCAGCGCACCCCGTCTTGCCCGCCGTCCACTGCCACGGCGCGTGTAAGGCCATGCAGCCCAGCCTTCGAGGCACAATATGCCGCGTGCCCTGGGTTAGAGGCCAATCCCTCTATCGAGCCAACATTGACGATTGAGCCACGACTTCTTCGAAGATGAGGCATGGCGCGACGGATCAGCAGGAAAGGAGCATCAAGATTCAGCGCCATTGTGCGTCGCCACTCGTCCAGCCCGGTATCATCTACCCTTGCTTCAACCATGCACCCAGCGTTGTTGACCAGGATATCGAGGCGGCCAGCCTGTCGGACGACATGGTCAATTACCATGTTCGGAACGCCGGGGTCGCAAAGGTCCGCGACTATCCCTTCTCTATGACCGGTCGCCTCGAGCTGAACCGCAAATACTCTGGCCCCGTCGCTGACAAGTCTGTCGGCGATTGCCGCCCCAATGCCGCGGCTAGCCCCGGTCACTAAGGCGACCTTCCCCATAAAACGCTTCATTCGGCTGCCCTTTCGCCATTCACCGTTACAAGCATGCCGACGCGAGACGCACGCGCAGGCCGGTTTAATCCGGACACCTTCTCCCGCGTGGTCAAGGCCTATCCACCCGGTCGGCGATGCGACCATTAAGCGGCCGCAAGATGAATAGGCATCTCTGCCTCCGAAGGCCCAACCTGATGGCCGTGCGCGCGACGCACGAGCCCGGTCCGGCGCCGCGATTCGTTGCTCTTAGTCGATTTGAACTGAAATGCGAGCATCTGCGCTGACGCTTCTTTCTTCGTTAGGTGCCCGGGCTTTGTCCCATACCACCATGATTTTATGGGTTTCAAAGGCATCCGCAGAACATGTGTAGTAACATCCTGTATATTGATGCCATTCAGCTTCGATGGACGCATATGCCTGAACGAATTGGCCCGTAAGCCCTTCTTGCTATCAAACCCTTTTATGCTTTCTCCTCGGCCCGCCCTGCGATCGTGCCTTCAGGACATTGCTTTGCGGAGCCGCACAGAGGGCGCCGTAACAAACCTCCTCACCCTTGTAGTTGGCTAAGGCCTGCAGCAAGTCCGGTAGAAGGTGCTGCTTCAGCTCGTCCAGCATAGGTTCCGCACTGTCCAGCGACTCCAGTGCGAACTCGATTAGCTCGATCGCACGATCTTGGTTGCCGCTCTCGTGATAGTATCGAGCCACCGCCGGATAAGTCCGGAACTTGTGGCCGTCGCCTTGGAGTGGATTGCGTGCCAGGATATGCTCCGCCAACTCTTTGCCGAGCGCGAAGCGCTCATGAGACGGAAAGTGCGAGTGGTCGTGCGCCGGACCGAAAAGTTGGTCTAATGTTGCCAGCAGCCAATGCTCGGAGTTCCTTTCGATCGCGTCGCGAGCCAATTGGCGTATGACAGGCAACCCGGTCGGCATGTCTTGCATTCTGTGAAGCAATAGATGCGCCTGAGCCAAGCGGAAGTTGATGTCGTCGGGCATCAAGGCGCTGCCCTCTTCGACTGCTGAGAGTGCCGTCTCCCAGTCCTCTTTTCTCACTGCGGCCCAAAATCTCCTATTAATTGACTTGGTCAACGCTTGTTCGCGCTTATTGAGTTCTCTATCGGCGATCCGCTTCGAGTCGGCGACTTTCGCTGCGTCGCTGGTGCGCCAGCTGCCGTTGAGCACTCTCGTCAAGACCTCGTTAAGTCGAGTCACGTGACCGATATAGGCGATACGACCGTCTACATCGATTACAAACAAGGTCGGAAATTCGCCAGAAAAGCTTGCTTCCACCCAACGCTTTTTCATTTGGCCTGTATGGTCGAACGCGATCGGAAAATTCAGGTTCGAGCACTTTTCGGTCAACCACGCGTCCAGCTTGACTCGCGCCTCAACCGTCGATAGCGCGCCTTCATGAGCCGCGACTACGATGACCTCGAGCCCACTGTCCTTGAACCTTTCCTGCAACTGCATCAGATGGTGCATCGCCGCCGCACATGGTTCACTCCCAGTTGCCCAAAATTCGACGACGTATACTTTGCCGGGCTGGAAATGTGCGATGGGCTCGCCGCGCACCCAAGTCTCCACATTGATCGAAGGAGCCGACGACCCCATCTGCAAAACCATATTGCTCTCCAACGCCATCCCAAAGCTGCGCGGCTTTATGGCAAGCTGTTCCCTGAGAGACGGTGCACCGAGTCGACTGAAAGGAGGCCTCTATCGTCAGGCGGGCTTCGATGCAGTCAGCCGTCAATCAGTTTTGCCGCATTTCAACCAGCAAACGCCGTGCCAGCGCGCTGAACGCCCGCTGACGGCATTAATTTACCTTTGAAAACATCCATGTGTAATGATGCGGACATTTTTGTCAGTGTTTGTTTCGAATCCGCCATTTTGTCAGTTGCTGTCGGTCTGGGCATTTAGAGTCCTCGCCCCAGACTGCGATGGCGCAGCAGCACCTGAATACAGACCTGCCACTGAGAATTTCCTCCATCTGAGATTAGAGTCAGGGTCCTTGATTACGGACTGATGAAGACAAAGCGATTTACGGAAGAGCAGATCATCGCGGTTATCCGCGAGCATGAAGAGGGTGCGAAGGCTGGCGATCTTGCCCGCAAGCACGGGATCTCCGAGGCGACGCTGTATAGCTGGAAGGCCAAATATGGCGGGATGGACGTCTCCGACGCCAAGCGCCCGAGGCATTGGAAGACGAGAACGCCAAGCTAAAGAAGCTGCTCGCCGACGCTCGAAGCCTCGGCATTGCGCGAGCTTCTGTCGAAAAAATGTTAGGACCCGCCGCCAGGCGCGAATCCGTAGCGCATCTGCAGGCCGTTATGGGCCTATCGGAGCGTCGGGCCTGTTCCTTCGTCGGCGCCGATCGCAAGATGATTCGATACCAGTCTCGACCGCCAGAGACACAGCTGCGTGGTCGGCTGCGCGACCTCGCGCAGGAGCGCCGACGCTTCGGTTACCTGCCCGTTGTCCACGATGGCGGCAATCTGTTCTTCCAACTCGCCAACGCCCGCTACGAGAAGGGCGCAATGATTGTCACCTCAAATCGCGGCTTCGCCGAATGGGGCGAGGTCTTCGGCGACCCTGTCGTCGCAACCGCACTTCTCGATCGCCTGCTTCACCATGCGGTCGTCGTCCAGATCGAAGGATCGAGTTATCGGCTCCGCCAGCACGCCGAGCTCATGCCCGAACACTTGCGATCAAAACCTCCATCACGCCGCCGACATTAAATTCACCATCGCGGCCGCGCGGCCGGCCACCGAAAAATGGACACCCCACCGGGACAGCCTGAGCGGCGAAACTGGGGAATTTTACTTCGGCACTTTTGGGGACGAGTGGCATTGACAGGTGACGCGCAGGGGATTGCACAGATTGTGCGCACACGTTGGTTCAAGGCAGTTCATCTGAAGTCCGCTACTGGCCAGAGGGCGCGCACGCTCACCGCGGCGCGCAAGACTGTCAGGGCGGTCACTGCCAACGAGCAGGTCATCCGACGCATGTTGCGTTCCCGGGGGCTAAGCAACCCTATCTCTCTCTTGGAAGGTGCCCTGGGTTTTCTTGAGGTACGGTGCGTAAAAACCCGATACGAGCAGAGGATGATCGCGAGGCAATGTGGAGAAGCCTCCGGCTGAGCCTCGGCAATTTCTAGACGAACAAAGACATACCGATACCCCAATGCACTCGTATTCCGATGTAGCGTAGTTCCACGTCACTTCGGCGCCAGAAGAGATATGCTGAATGGCGACGAAGTCGTAGGCCCCGAAGCGATTGGGCACAATCGCTAAGTTTGGATCACAACAATGATTCACAATGACAGCCGGCTTATGAAAGAGAGCATGGACATTCCAGTCCAGTTGAAAGGAGTTTGTCGTTCGAACCGTTTCCATACGGTCAATTAGCCCGATGACGACAATTTCCCCCGGCAGGAAGTCGCGAGCAGCGAATACCCCGCGCCCCCTTTCTCCTCCCGTGCTGAGGATTTTTACGTTGCGGGCATTGAGCTGCTTTGCGCACGCGACGTCATCCGTCAAAATAGACAGATCTTGGTTTATGTGAGTATCAGACATACTGTTTCTTTCGCCTGCTCGATTGAGGGATGAGTACTTTTCGCCAGAGGTCGCTTGGAATTTCGCTGTTTTCGGAACGTCCTCCTAAAATCCCGATGTTTCCAAGTAATTTACGAAGTTGGGGGCTTGTCCATGTTTTGCGCCTTAGGTTCCAGTCAGCGGCGCCTACTGTCTCTCCCAGGAAACACTCAAAAATCGTGCCGATTCACCCGCCCGGCAACCGAGGATTCTGATTTCTCTCGGCTATTTGACTGAGGCTAACGAAGAGATTGCCTACCACGCGTGTGTAGCGAATCCGACAGACCAGATATCTTCGAATGGCGCTGCTGAACGTCCTGTGCATCGATCTGGCAGGCGGAGTGGTGACAACGCGTCTGCAAGCGAGCAGTTCATCCTGCTGCGGATGGTGCGCGTGGCACGCCAGCCGAGGGTCCAGGTCTCGAAAGTGTTAGCATACCCGCAGGAAGTGGCTGCGAAACCCCTGTTGCCGCCAGATGCCGCGCACATTGAGCTTCAAAGGCGCGGTCAAGGGACTAATGCGTGACAATACTGTCCCACCTATGGCGTTTTCTGAGTTCGACTGGGCCGGTTCGACCCCGCAGAGTATTGTCACGCGAGTAGGCGGCCGCCCGCTCTTTCATGCTTTGGCCAAATGAGCATAACTTGCTGCGAAACGCCCGAGTTTGTGTTCGCCGCAAGTCACCGGCCGGTAGCGCAGAGGGTTGCTGTCGCTGACACATGAGGCCAATGGCTCAATGATCGCATCGAAATCAGCATCGATAAAGAAGGGGATTGAGTATCGCTCACGCCCTGAGCTATTCACTACGCGATGTAGGTTGGCCAGATAGACACCGTTGGTGAGCCGCTGAAGCAGGTCCCCGACGTTGATTATGAAAGTACCGTGGATCGGCGTGCCTTGTACCCAATCGCCGTCTCGGTTCATGACCTGAAGACCGCCCACGTCGTCCTGTGCAAGGATGGTCAAATTGCCGTAGTCAGTGTGGGCGCCGATTCCGATCATGTCTTCGCTGATATAACCACTCTGCGGCGGGTAGTGAAGCAGCCGCTGAATGCTGATCGGGTTCCGCATGAGGTCCTCGAAATAGCTTTCCGCCAGGTCCAGACTGAGCGCAATTCCCTGCAAAAGTTTTTTCGAGAGGCCCACCATCTCTTGATGGTATCTGTATGTCAGCTCCCGAAACTCGGGCCAACCTGAGGGCCACTGGTTAGGACCAAAAAAGGGACCTTCTAAGGTCGAACGTTCAGGTCCGAAGTCGAAGCACTCCTTGAAGTCTTTGGTCTTGCCCGGATCGGTGTTCTCGCCGAACAGCTCAATGTAACCGCGAAAGGCCGAATCGGAATTGCCAATATGCAGTGACGACTTCTGCGACAATGGCAAATCAAAAAACCTACGGCTCACATCAAACACCGAGTGTATGAAATCCTGCGGGACTCCGTGGTTCTTCACATACATGAATCCAGTATTGGAAAGCGCCCACCGTATCTCCCTGGCCACCACCTGTTTGTTCGTACCATTGAGGAGCGGTCCGATATCAACCACCGGTATTTTGTCAAAGTTTTCGCGTTTTGCGCGCAGCTTGTCGTCTAGTCTGGCTTCTAAACCTTTGGACATTAGTACACCTTTGTTTTGCCGATTGAAGCCGGCGCATAGCTGCCGGCCATTTGGATTTATCGTGACGCGAAGTAGGACTGAAACGCGCCACCGTGCTGGGAAAACCCCTACTCGTCTTTAGGTCATCCACAACAGGGTTTCGCTCCCGAGGCAGAGCATGATCACAACCCCTGTCGCTCTGCCGCGCTGACCTTCTCGGGCACTTGAAAGACCCAATAGTCCGCACGCTCCTCGGCGACGTATCTGCCGTTGCTTAGACACTGCGCCAGTAAAAGAACGCCCTCATCCTGCAGACGCCGCGCCTGGTCCTCGAAGAATGCGGCCTCGGCGTAGCTCTTGCGGATGCTTGTGATG
This sequence comes from Mesorhizobium sp. LMG17149, assembly GCF_024518695.1. NCBI lineage: Bacteria > Pseudomonadati > Pseudomonadota > Alphaproteobacteria > Hyphomicrobiales > Phyllobacteriaceae > Mesorhizobium > Mesorhizobium sp. LMG17149. The sequence continues at coordinate 3,284 of NZ_JANIFL010000022.1, read as the reverse complement.
ATGAATCCTTTCGGGCGCGTGACGCGAGCCAGCTCGCGCAGCCCGTCTGGTCTAACGTGCCCAAGTGTAAAGACACCGCAGCAAACCGTGATATCATAGCCGGCGTCGGCGTACTCAGAGAGTACCCCGTTAAGGTCGACACAGTCTTGGACATGACGGTAGACTCGGGTTTGCCGCGCCTTTTCGGCCATCTCTTTGGAAAGATCGAACCCATCGATCAGCCCGAAGCCGAGGCGTTCCAGTTGCACGCCGACAAGGCCTGTTCCGCAGCCAGCATCCAGGATTGTGATGGCAGTTCGCTCGCTGCTCAAATATGCTGCCTGCACGGCGCCTGCTAGTTCCGCCACGATCATCGGGCCGCAGTACCCCTCGCAGCCAACATCCACATCGTAGGCACCAGCCCATCCCCGATAGAATTGGGTTAGGCGATCGGCGTCGCCCTCGAGTACAAGGGCGTCCCTGATGCGCTGTCGTGCGACTTGTTCCAGTGTCGTCTGGTGATCGACGGTATTCATGGCAGCTCCTCCGTTAAGTATGATCGGCAGCGGCTATTCGGCTCCTGATCCCAACTCTCAATGTGAGCATCAAAGCTCGTGCCAATTGGCCAAAGGCGGGAAGAAAGACAATTTTTGATGAATTCGGCTATTGGGCTGAGGCACAACAACACAACATTGCTCCAACTACGCCCGTACGCAGACGACAAAACTGACAAAGTGTCGGGTTGTGAACTTACGACCCAGCGTACAGCGCCGCCCGCGAAATTCAGGAAAATCCCGCACGCCTCCTACGTTGTCAGCTCTAACATTCCAGTGGCCTGCTATGTGTGGTGGACCCGGAATGAGCTGGTACGGGTTGATCAGCCCAGTGCTCGATGCCATTGGCAATGTAGATGCAGTCGAAGTGTGCGGCCGACGGAGGCGTCGGCTGGAACCATCGCGGTTTTGGGCAGGTCGGGATTGCCCTGGCGCGCTGGAGTCTGTGATGAGGCGCTAAGCTGGGGGTTGGATGGTGTCTCTCGGACAAACCATGACGTCATCCAGCGGCAGACGACGATGGCTTCTTCGGTCGACGTCAGGCACGGTGCTCTTCGACGCCTCGGCTCCCACCGGAGCATCGGCCGTCGTAGGTTCCGAGCGCTCCGTGCGAAAGCCAGGCTGCCGAGGTGCTTGCCAATTGATGGCACGGGGATTTTGCGGGGCCTCGTAAGGGGGCGTCACCGAGTATAGGTCAGCCGCGACAGGTACTGGGGTTGGCGCCGAAGGCTTCGCGGAAGCACTTCGAGAAATGTGAGGCCGACACGAAACCGCAGGCGACCGCGACGTCAATAATCGGCAACTCTGTTTGTGCAATGAGACGCTTCGCGCGGCTAAGTCTCAAATGCAGGTAAAAGCGCATGGGAGACAACGAAACCGATCGCTGGAAAAGCCGTTCAATCTGACGCTGTGAGCGGCCGACACATCTTGCAATGTCGCGTAAGGGCAGCGGGTCCTCAATATGCTCCTCCATAATGCGAATCACTTCGGCGACCGGCTTGCAGATGCGGGCTTCGCCGCCATTCATGGTCCATTGTCTATCAGAGGCAGGGCGCCAATGCCCGGCAGTCGTATGTCGGCAGACGGTCAATGCAATGTCTCTGCCGAGGCGTTCGCTGATCAGCTCCATAACGAGGTCGAACGACGCAAATTCTCCTGCGCAAGTGAGGAGGTGACTATCACGAACGAATAGCCGGTCAGTGACCTGAAGCCGGCCAAATTTTTCAGAGAGGGCGGCTCTCTTGTCCCAATGGATTGTGCACGCGGTGCCGTCCAGCAACCCGCTGTCCGCCAACAGCCATGTCGCCGTACCCAACGCTGTGATTGGAACACCATGCCGCTTGCAAAGCCGAAGAATCTTGCTGAGAGCAGCAGACGTCTGCCTTTCGACCCGTTCGCCTGCACAGACAATGACCATGTTCGTACCTTTGCCAGCCGGAACGCATTCGCCGGTGCTAGCGAAGTCGCTGCCGACCGACAGGACGAACCCGCTGGCGCATTCAACCGGCTGGCCATCCAGGCTTGCAATCGTCCACTCGAAGAATGATCGACCGGACACAGAATTCGCGATGCGAAGGGGATCTACAAATGACGAAAGGCTGAGTAGCGAAAATCCGGGAAGTGCTAGGATAACCAGTCGGTATACGTCCTGCGTGTCGATCACCTGCCGGCTGGGGTTCCATCCCACGATCCGCGAATGATCTCTTGTTGAAAATGGCGCATTCATAAGGTCATACATCCTGGTTGATGGTGATCAACATCGAGCGGCCGCAAACGACACCGGCGCCTTCAGGGTTGGCACCGCAGCCATTCAACTACGGGTGTTATGCTTGCGCTTCATGAAGTCCTTGGCGGTCTCGACCGCCACGGCGGCGTCGCGGCAATAGGCGTCGGCGCCGACAGCCTTGCCGAACTCCTCGTTCAGCGGCGCGCCGCCGACCAGCACGACATAGTCGTCGCGGATGCCCTTTTCCTTCATCGTGTCGATGACGACCTTCATGTAGGGCATGGTCGTTGTCAGCAGCGCCGACATGCCGATGATGTCAGGCTTATGCTCTTCAATCGCCGCCATATACTTCTCGACCGCATTGTTGATGCCGAGGTCGATGACGTCGAAGCCGGCGCCCTCCATCATCATGCCGACAAGGTTCTTGCCGATGTCGTGGATGTCGCCCTTGACGGTGCCGATGACCATCTTGCCCTGCTTGGGCGCGCCGGTGGCGATAAGCAGCGGTCGTAGGATGAACATGCCGGCCTTCATCGCGTTGGCCGAAAGCAGCACTTCCGGAACAAACAGGATGCCGTCGCGAAAATCCTCGCCGACGATGCGCATGCCTTCGACCAGCGCCTCGGTGAGCACCTTGTAGGGCGCCCAGCCGCGCTCCAGCAGGATGCGCGTGCCTTCCTCAATTTCTTCCTTCAGCCCGTCATAAAGGTCGTCGTGCATCTGCTGCACGAGTTCCTCGTCGGACAGCTCGGAAAGGATGATCTCTTCGTCAGCCATGTTGATTCACCTGATGCTCATTCAAAGGAGGTCGGCGCCCCATCTCGATGGGACACCGACCAGGCTTCCGGTTCGAAGCCTTGGGAGTTGATTTTCAGGCTGCCAGCCACAATTCCCGCAGGTGAATCTGGAAACCGGAAGACCGGCCTGTGCGGCGCCGGATTGCGGGAATATCAGTGTCCATCATCGCGTCATCCTGCAGCGGAATGACCGGCATCCCGCGTTAAACATCCGTGGCTCGGCCGTGT
>NZ_JANIFL010000021.1:0-21964 GCF_024518695.1 Mesorhizobium sp. LMG17149 | reverse complement strand
TTATATCGGTGCCGTCGGTGGGCGGGAAGGCGTGAAACTGGAAGAGCAGGTGCTCGTGACCGAGAGCGGAGTTGAAAATCTCACGAGATGCCCGTTTGATGAGACTTTGATAACTGGATCTTTCAGGCCGGGTCCTTAAAGTTGTCCGTTGTGCGACTTTGAGAGATCCACACGTCTGGCGCCTCTTCGGCCTTGAGCATGGCTGCCGCAATCAGGCTCGATGGCAGTCCCTTGCGAGAAAGCCTCCAGAAGTTCCTGAAAGCTCGACGCCGGGCGTCCTCCTCGATCAGAAAGGCCGGGTAGATCGTGCTTGCGGCATCATCGTCAGCGTCCAATCGAGTATCTGCTGGCTTGCCGTACTCCTCCGGCGAAGATTCCGATTACCCACATCGTCGGCTTTGTCCAATGGAGATGCCGAAGGCGATGTCGTGCAAGCGGATCATGCCGCGCCAGACGACCGTGTTGCCGGGAGGCGGATCATGGTTGCGGGCGAGATAGCCGCCCAAGCCTGGCGATTTGCAGCAGGTAAGCGGCGAGCGTGGGCAGTTGGAGGCGCGGTCGCGTTCGGGACGCGTCGATCCGGTCGAGCGCAGTGTCGGCGGCGGTCTCGGCGGTGATCGAGCTTGAGATCGCCGGCAACTGCATGTGCGGCCGGCCCCTATCACCGGCCAGCGCGGAAGCGTTCTCGCGATTATCGCCCTGCAATGGCTTTTCGACCATTCGTGGAGCTCGTCGATGTGACAGACATAGCGGCCGTGCTCGCGGAATTGCGGCCGCCGCGCTTGAGCCGCTTTTCCAGCATGCGCGGGAAGAGCAGTCCATGGTGATCCTCGTGTCGCTCGAAGAGGTGGTCGGGCAGGTTGTCGCACTGCACAACATTGAAGACGGCGAAGCGCTTTAAGAGAGGGAACGGCTTGCGGCTCATTGCCATCGGCCTTTCAGCCAGTTCTGACAGGCAGAGCTGCGCTCGAAGACCGTGCCCCAAAGGATCAGAATATTGATGCCGGAACAGAGCCGGCCGGTGGCCGCGTTCTTTGGCAGGTGAAGGCCGGCTTTTGCCCTGCCCCAGGCTTGACCCGAGGCGCGGTGCCGCGCTCCAGCTGGCGACGATACGTTCAGTAGTGTCCTCTCGTAAAGGCTGGCGCCGGTACGCCGCCCTTGCCTGCGCCAGCCCTGGCCCTGCCGGAACGCTTTCGTTTGCACGCCTCGTCCTCCGCTCTTCAATCCCGCGCCTTTTCCCGCAACCGGGTGGCCGCGAAACCAACCGGAAGGGCCTGCCGTGGAAGGCGGATCGCATCCGAAGGACCGGAACGCGGACCCGGTCCGCAAGCGATGGGTTGCGGGATGCGCGGCGGGCCAAGAAGGAAACGCGTCCACCGCACGCCACCGGGACGGCCCACACGGACGACGCCGGCCGATCGGCCGGCGACGATCAGCAGCCGAAAGGCTGCATGCGCCAGGGGCCAAATGGCCGAGACCGCCTGAGCCTACCGAAGAAAGGCGGGCTCGATTCACGAGCACCCAGCGCACGCCACAAGGCGCGCGGGCGCATAGCTGGTTTTCTCGCTTAAGCTGGTCGTGAATGCCGGGCCTTGCGCGGCGGTTTTATGAGCTCGCAGGGATCAACACTGAATGCCTGCGCCAGTCGTCCGAGCACGCTGACGCTCGCGGAAACGCGGGCACGCTCGATCGAGCCCACGTAGCGCATGCTAAGATCCGCCCGTGCAGCCAACTCTTCCTGCGTCAGATCCTGTTCATGGCGCAAACGACGCATATTGATTGCCATGACCTCTTTGAGATCCACGCATGAGATAGGCGCTGAAAAGGAATTATCGCTCTAGGAATGATCGTTCCTATTCCTTATAAAGGCCCATCGGTGAAGGCCTAGCCAGGCCACAACAAACTCGCCAATGGACCGAGATCAAACCAGCCATAAAGCGCATGAAGCCAAACATTGCTGACGACGTGCCCTGGTCAGACAGCCTAACGAGTTATGACAGGGAGCATTTCACGATCTACCTACGGATCCTGGACGCCTGTGCAGACAATGCCAGTGAAGAGGATATGGCCGCTCTCATTCTCGGCATCGATCCGGCTCTTGATCCGGTCCGCGCCTGCAAGGCGCTCCGCAGCCATATCGACCGGGCAAACTGGATCGTGACGACGGGCTACAAGGAACTGTTTGCCGGTTGACGCACACTGCGCAGGGGCACGCTTTCAGGCAAGAAAGTCCCAATAGCCGCCATTCATGAGCGTGTGACCGCCGTTTACGGCCCGACGGATTCTGTCGCGCAGGTGATCGCCAGGGTCGGTCCAGTCGGCGTAGACGCGCCCCCGGCCGATCAGTGCTTCAGCGATCTCGAGATGTGATGCTCCGGCGAGTGAGCCATCAAGCGCACGAAAATAACGAAGGTCAATCGGGACCAGCGCTTTTCAGGTGGAAACAGACGTCCAGGCAGTTGTCCGTAAGCATAAAGATTATTGAGGCACTCCAGCACCCATAGGCGATGCTTCAAATGCGCTGCGGGCCAGATCGCGTCGGCAGAGAGGCAGGCAGGTTGAAGGATGTCGGCGCCCGAAATGGCGAGTTGAAGGCTGCGCTGCGCGTTGCGCAGAAGAACATACTGGCTCTTGTCGTGCGCGAGCAGGACCGTCGCGCGACATGGCAGTGGCCTCGGATGGAACGATAGTATCGTCAGCGACCCAGAAGCCCGTTCCGCGATCACAGGCATTACATGTGCGCAGCGGCGCGGATCCCAGAACACGGCCGCATCGCGCCAGTGGAATTCCGCGAAACAAAACACCCCAGCGCGACAGGTCTGCGGCCGACGCGATCACCTCGACGGAGGTTCGGCGCGACGCGACCTGCAGTTCATGCTGGAATGCCGGGTTGCACCGCAGGAACTCCCAGCCCCATCCCCGCGACATCAGATGAGCGGTGTAGTCGTACGCCCGCTCCTCCCACCAGGTAGGTGGATCAGCATGTGTCGGTTGGGTCGTTGGCATGAAGGGGTCAACTTTCTCACGCCACTCACGCGACCTGACGAAGCACCGGCGCCCAAAGCCTGGACCGTGCAGGCCGCCGTTTTGGCGGACCGTGTGCAGCCTTTCTTCCGAGACATCCAAATAGCCGGCAAGCGCGATGATGACGCCGAACGTGTGCGGCTCTCCGACCCGCTCGAGTGGCCAGCCTACCCGGCGAAGGATGCGTTCGATGCGCAAATTGGTGACCGTGACGATGTGGCTGGAGCCGGCGCGACAAGCCGAACTCGATCATGCCGGCGAACAGTCCATAGATACCTATTGACACACCACCCACTCCCTTCGGTGCGGATGACGAAATGTCGAGTGCGAATCGGCTGCTTTCTCAGACGCTCGGGTTCTCAGGCGCGGTCTTCCCCCCCAACAGGACGGAAAAGGTGTCGCGAAGTATTGTCGGACCTGTGGACGGCAGAAGACGAACGCAACCTTCGACAAAACCCACGCATCCGCGCAGCAACAGGTAGTATGGGCGCAGCGCATGGAAAGAATGGACTTCGTACCGCCGTACTCTCGGACCTCCCAATCGAGACATTCGCTGAAAAGGCGGTAGCATTGCATGCAGCTCGTCGGCAAAATAATCATAGCAATCGGAAGCAATCAGCTGGATCATCAAAGACCTCGTGTTCGGAGAATTTCCCCACCATAGGCGGCGATGCTTCAGGCGATTGCGCCCTGTGCAGTTGCACAGATATGGCACACTAATGCGTGGCGCGAAGACTGGAAGCGGCGAGACGCGCAACTGCCTGTTTGGTGGTGCTCACGCCAAGTTTTCTGCGGGTGTTGGCCAGATGAAACGCTACCGCATGCCGCGTGATCCCCAGGATGCAGCCGATGTCGGGGGCAGACTTGCCTTTCTCGGCCCATTGGAGGCACTCGTATTCACGGGCGGTCAGCAAAATTCCGTCCACCACGCGGTCTGGCGAAAGTTTGCGGCGCACGAACATATGAAAGCAGGTGGCGATCAACGAAAGGCCCTGTTCATAGCGTTCCGCCACGCGAAAAAATGCAGGATCTGGGCGGTCGACTGCAAAGGTCATTGCGGCAAAATTTCCCCGAAGATCGACAATCGGGATCGTCACGCCGCAGCGGATGCCGAACTGCGCCGCTTCCTCGAAAAACCTGCGCTGAGCCATCGATGGCTCAACGCCATGTAGATCAAATCCCCATCGAAACAGGCATCCGCCACAGCGTGCACGAACAAACACGGGGTCGATGCTCTGATATTGGTTTTCAAAATAGCGTTCTGTCCAGGGCGCCGGATAATTGGAGATCAGCGTAGGGTTGCCATCAGACCCGATTGGCTGGGAGAGATAGGCGAAGGTAAGCAGATCGAGCCTTGAGGCGATATCAGTCATGGCACCGAGTAGATCGGTCTCATCGACGCTTTCTGACAGCCGTTCCAAAAATCTCTCGAACGCGGTCTGCATGATTGTCCTTCCAATCGCTTTCCTTCCAACTCACGGATCCGCTTACCTAGAAATCACGCAGGAACGGGGGAGACAATGCTCGCCTTCTCCAAAAACACCGCAGCGCATGTGCTGCATCATTGACAGCGTAACATCCTCGCATTCTGCTCCAGACCTCAGGCGTGCCTCGAGTTCGCGAGTTCGTCAGCGCTCGCGATCAAACTGCCCGCCCCAGTCGCTGGCGCGGATTGGAAGGCTGAACATTTTTCAACTTTTTGTTTGCTAATTGAATAGCTTCACTGGACGCTCACTGGGATGATAGGCAGAGATTGGCGCCCATGTTCATAGCCCGCGCGATGACATTTTTACACTCCAAAAGAGTGCGCGCTCTATAGATTTAGTTCATGTCAGTGCTTCTCGATGTAGTATGCTCCACGCGCCAGCCGGTAAGGACGCGTTGTGTTAACGACAGGCGTGCGATTTGTTCGAGAAATAAAGCCCTTTTTCACCAACCAATGGGACGTTGTCGTATGGACGTTGGAGGGTCTGAATCCTTGACATATCATGAATTAAATGCAAACTTCCTGGCGTTGTGAACTCAACTGGACGGAGAGGAAGGTAAAGTGGAGCAGAATTCCCCTCGCATGGGAAATATAGATTTACAGTTTGAACGCATCCCAGCGGGAAAATGTGTTGCCATTACAACTCTCCTGATCACAGCCCCGCTATTTGGTCTGTTTCTTGGCTTTTCGTTACGGGGTACGGGTCATTTCGATTCATCAACTGCGGAAAAGACCGTGCCCCAGAGCGCTTCAATGGCGGCCTCGCTTCCGCCGCGCTAAGCATCAGGCATTCAGACCTTCAGTGAACTGGCCCGCCACACGCCAAAGTAGCCGTAGAGCCGCTTCGATCGAGGACTTTGCGACTACCGCAATGTGGATGACTCATAGCTTAACGCAAATCGCTCAGCAGTTGTCCTCTCAGTAGTGAGGCCGCCGTTGGGGCCTTGGCATCTCTAACCATCAGCACGCTGTTGAGGCGGGTGCCAGGACCGGGTCGAACTGCACAAAAGCCGCTTGTCGAGGACAGCGCCGGCCTTGTTCACAATTCGAGCGCGCTGAACTTGTTACAGAACGTGATCCTGGTCGCCGGTGCACCAACCGAAAGCCGGCGCATGTGTAACATACCCCGGCTTTGAAGTGGGGGCTTCCAAGAGCCGACCTGGGCGTCGAAGCCGCTTGTCTATCTGTTTAGATGGGGTACTCGGCTTTGCCCCACGTTTTGAACGGGTTTTTGAGGTGCTGCGCTTCGAGCTGATGATAAAACGTGGTTTGCGTGAACAGCCACAAGCACGAGGAAAGGAAGCGCAACATGAAGCATTATGCCGGACTGGACGCCTCCGTCAAAGAGACGACCTTTTGCATCGTGGATGAAGGAGGCCGAATTTGCCGAGAGATGAAGGTTGCGAGCCATCCGGACGATCTTGTTGAGGCGTTGAAGAACCCCGTCTGGAATCTGGCCCGGATCGGGCTTGAAGCCGGTCCCTTATCACAATGGTTGTTCAGTGGTCTGGCGGGAGCCGGACTACCTGCAATCTGCATCGAAACCCGTCATGCAAAGGCCTTTCTCAAGGGGCAGGTCAACAAGACCGACCGCAATGATGCGCGCGGCATCGCGCAGATGATGCGGGTTAATTTGTTCCGGCCGGTGCACGTCAAGACGCTGATAAGCCAGAAACGCCGGGCGCTGTTAACAGCCCGCAAGTTGCTGCTGCAGGAAAAAGCCATCGCAATTGAGAACCACATTCGAGGCCTGTTGCGTGTCCCGATGCGAATCCGCAATTTGGCAGCGCCGACAATGCCAACCTTGAGACCGAACCTTTCCGGCGACATCCCGGAGCTACGTGACATCATGGAGGTGTTGCTCGCCGTCCCTGGTGTCGGACCTGTCGTTGCGCTGGCTTTTGAGGCTTCAACATGCCGAATAAAGAAGTCCCGGCATTTGCTGGAGCGGATTAAGCTTGGAGCGTTCGGCCTGTGCAGCCCAAGCCTTGCAGATGAACTCAAGGGCGTGATGACGCACGCTATGCCGCCACGCAGGCGTAACGGAAAAACGGCTGAGGCTGCGGCCCAGAATCGAGGTGACAATGACGTGATGGGAACAGACGAAGACATATCCCGAAAGACTGCAACGTAGTCGGAGCTTTGAGTTCGTTCTCTTGATCAGGCCAAAGGACCAGCGGACACCATCATTGCCAACGGTCACAGTACTGCAACAACGACATGACCGCACCCGCGAACGTCCCATTGCCAAAACAAACCCTTGATCGGCGGTCGTCCAGACATATATCGCTCGACGGATCGCCTCTGTCGTCGTGGCGCTCCCATGAAGAACCTGGCCTAGTGCATCCTTTGATTCGGAGGATAAGGATGCCCCATCAAAACCTGGGATCGAACATTTAGCCCCCCGACGAGACGGTGCGAAAAATCTATGCAGTCCTGCTCTCCCTATGCCCACTGATCATGCCTCTGCTTCGCTGACGCTTGTCTCCTTTTGTTCGAGCTTGGGACTGAGCTTTATTACCGGTTCCATTGCCGCAAGGAACGCATCCGGAAGGTGGCACCTGATGTCATGGCCACTATGCATTCTCCTGGTTGGCGGTACCTCCCGCTCACAGAGCCGTCCCAGAACTAGCCTCTTGTAACCGCAGCGTGACTGGAAGGGGCAGCCCGGCGGTGGATTCATCGCCGACGGGATGTCGCCCTCGAGCACGATGTGCTTCTTTACCACGCTGGTGTCGGCGATCGGGATCGCCGACAGCAACGCCTCTGTATAGGGATGATAGGGCGGCGAGAAGATCTGGTCGGTCGTGCCTTGCTCGACGATATAGCCGAGATACATGACCACCACGCGGTCGGCGATGTAGCGCACAACCGACAGGTCGTGGCTGATGAACAGCATCGTCGTCTTGTTCTTGCGCTGGATGTCCATCAACAGTTCGATGACCGCCGCCTGCACCGAGACGTCGAGCGCCGAGACCGGCTCGTCCGCCACCACCACCTTGGCGTCACCGGCAAAGGCACGCGCCACGCCGATGCGCTGCTTCTGGCCACCGGAAAGCTGGCGCGGCTTGCGCGTCTCGAAGGCACGCGGCAGCTTGACCAGGTCGAGCAGTTCCAGCATGCGCTTGCGGCGGTCGGCAACCGTTTTGCCGACGTTGAATTTTTCCAGTGTGCGGATGATCTGCGCACCGACTGAATGGCTGGGGTTCAGCGTATCGAACGGGTTCTGGAACACCATCTGGATCGAGGACACCGTATCGACGCCGCGCTTCTCGATGCCGGTCGACTGGATTTCCTTGTTGCCCAGCGTGACCTTGCCCGAGCTTGCCGTCTCGAGCCCGAGCAGCACCTTGGCCAATGTCGACTTTCCGCAGCCGGATTCGCCGACGATGGCGACGGTTTCGGATTCGCGCGCCATGAACGAGATCGTCTCGTTGGCCTTGACGACACGGCCCTCGCTCGAGCCGAACACCTCGCTGCCGGCAACCTTGTAGTATTTTCTCAGGTCCTCGATCTTGAGCACCGGTGCGCCAGGCACGACCTTCTCATTGACCTTCTTGGCGCCGGGCGGCAGCGCCTCCCAATCGATCTGATTGAAGCGCACGCAGCGCGAGAAATGGCCTTCGTGACCCGCGACCTCGATCATCGGGATTTCGGCGGCGTTGCAGACGCCCTCGACGAAATGGTGGCAGCGCGGGCCGAAATTGCAGCCCTTCGGCCGTTCATGCGGCAGCGGCAATTGCCCGGGGATCGAAATCAGCGGCCGCGAGTTCTTGTCGGCGCCCGGCAGCGGGATCGAGCGGAACAGCCCTTGCGTATAGGGGTGGCGCATCCGGTCGAAGACGTCCTTGATCTTGCCGGTCTCCACCGCCTCGCCCGAATACATCACCGTGATGCGGTCGCAGGTTTCCAGGATGAGGCCGAGATTGTGCGACACGAAGATCATCGAGGTGCCGAACTTCTCGCCGAGCCCCTTGACCAGGTCGACGATGCCGGCCTCCACCGTCACGTCGAGCGCCGTCGTCGGTTCGTCGAGCAAAAGCAGCGCCGGCTTCGACAGCAGCGCCATGGCGATGACGATACGTTGTTGCTGGCCACCGGAGAGCTGGTGCGGATAGGAACGCATCATGCGCTCGGGATCGGGCAGCTTGACCGCGCGCACCATTTCGAGCGCGCGCTTATAGGCCTCTTCCTTCGACACCTTGTCGTGGATCAGCGGCACTTCCATCAGCTGCTGGCCGACCTTCATCGCCGGGTTGAGGCTCGCCATCGGCTCCTGGTAGATCATCGCGATCTTGTTGCCGCGAATGGAGCGCAACTCCTCGTCGGAGAGCTCGCCCATGTCCTTGCCCTGGAACTTGATCTTGCCGCCGACGATCTTCCCGATGTTGGAGAGGTCGCGCATGATGCCGAGCGACACGGTCGACTTGCCGCAGCCGGATTCACCGACGAGGCCCATTGCCTCGCCGGGCATGACGGTGCAGGAAAAATCCATCACCGCCGGTATCTCGCCGCTGCGGGTGAAGAACGAGATCGACAGGTTTTCGATCTGGATGATCGGTTGGGCACTTGCGACGGTGGTGCGTTTGACTGGTTCCTTCATGGTCACCTCTCAGTCTTTCAGCGACTGTTCGCGTAACGCGTCGGCAAGGAGATTGAGGCCAAGAACGAATGACAAAAGCGCGAGAGCCGGCGGCAGAGCGGGATGAATGTAGGCACGCAGGAGACGACTCGCGTCTTTGATCGCCGTGCCCCAGTCTGGACTTTCAGGCGGAACACCCAAACCGAAGTAACCCAAGGCACCGAGCAGGATCGTGGTATAGCCAATGCGCAGGCAGGTATCAACAATCAGCGGCCCGCGAGCATTGGGCAGGATTTCCCAGAGCATGATGTACCAGGGTGACTCACCGCGCGTCTGGGCCGCAGCGACGTAGTCTCGCGTCTTGATGTCCACCGCAAGCCCACGCACAATGCGGAACAAGCCGGGCGACGACCCGAGCACCACGGCGACGAAGATGTTGAGTTCGTTTGGATCGAGATGAACGATGCCAAATGGATCTGCGTCGAAGATAAGGCCCAAAATCATCCAACAGAACATCAGGATCGTCGCTCCCATCAGCAAGTAATACCGATCAGGTCGGTTCTTGAATCGTGTGTGAAAGAGCGTCAGAAAGAAGACCATCGTGAAGAGAAAAATCAATGTCGCGAGTGATCGCGGGATCGACAGGCCGACCCCAGTCATCTCGCTGAACCAGTTATCAAACGAAAGCTGACGGATTTCAGGTGTTACAAGCAAGTATAGCATCAGGATGACGGGAAAGGCCAAGACGAGATTGGCGAAGAACGACAGCGCGGCATCTGTCTTTCCGCCATAGTAGCCGGCTGGCAAACCAAGCCCGATTCCCACAACCAGCGAGAAAGCAGTGGCGAACGGCGCGATCACCATCACGATTTGACTTCCAAAGATCATGCGCGAGAACACGTCTCGAGCGAGCGTGTCGCCGCCGAAATAGTAGATACCGTTGCGATCGGGCAAGGCGCTCCCTGGCAGCGCGTCCTTCATCGCTGCCACTTGGTTGAGGGGATCGAACGGCGCGATGACGGGTGCGAACATTGAGGTGAACGCCCAGAAGAGACAGATGGTGACCCCCGCGATACCAATGCCGGTGTTGAACAGTTCGCCGTAGAGACCAAGCTTGTTGCGGAAACGGAAACTGAACGCCAGGCACATTGCCATCGCAACCCACACTGGCCAGAACCGGCCGAGGACGTCGAAGGTAATTGCAGACCACCCGATTGTCTCGAATTGCATGCTGCGACTCCTATCCCACACGGATACGCGGATTAAGAAGAGCGTAGCCGATGTCTGAGATTAATTGCGTGACCAGCACGACGACGACCGATACCAGAGAGCAACCAAGTAGGAGATCAATGTCGTTGTTGCTGGCCGCTTCATTCAACGTGAATCCGAAACCTTGGTATCGGAACATCGTCTCAACGATTACCACCCCGGTAAGCAGCCATGGTACTTGCAGCATAATCACCGTGAATGGGGTGATCAACGCATTGCGCAGCGCGTGCTTGATGACTACGTGGGAGAAGGGCAAACCTTTTAATCGCGCAGTGCGAATATACTGCTGCGTCATCACTTCGGCCATCGAGGCGCGCGTCATTCGGGCGATGTAGCCGATGGCAGAGATGGCCATCGTCATCACCGGGAGCGTGAAGTTGTACACTGTTAGGCCTTGTTCGGCTGTGGATGCCGCCGAGCCGTTCAGCCATCCCAGCCAGGAGGCGAAGATGACTGTGAAGATAACGCCTGAAACATATTCAGGCGTTGCAGTCGTAGCGATCGAGACAACTGACAGCACACGATCCGTTCGCGAGCCTTCGCGCATCCCAGCAAGAATGCCTATCAAAAGGGATGTCGGCACTACTAGCGCCAGCACCCAGAACATCAACCTAACAGTAGCCGCCAGCGCCGGTACAATCTTTTCGGAAACGGCGGTCCTGAATTTGGTCGAGCAACCGAACTCCCCCTGCAATATTCCGCCGTAATACGGTTTGGCAGGTTCGCCACAATAACTGAAGCGAGGCACTGGTTTGTGGGTCGCAGGATCGATGATCGGTTGCTTTCGAATGACGCCCAACCACTGTGCGTAGCGCACGAGAATATTCTGCCGGTAGCCCTGCCTGGACAGCCAGCTTTCAATCTGTTCATCTGACGAGCGCATTTCGATTTGGTTGAGCGCCAGCTTGCGCAGGTTTGGCTCAAGATTGACCATGTAGAAGACGATCATCGTCAGGCTCAACATGGTCAAAACCATGACGCCGAAACGGCGCAAAACAAATCTCAGCATGGCTTCTCCCCAATCATGCTACGCCTCGGTTGTGTGGGACTGGCAGGTTCAATGATCGGTAGGGCTTCCTGCTCCGCGACCTAATTGATCCAGCCGCGAACTGCAGTTCGAGACGATGACTATTCTTCCGCGCTCCGGGTGTCCGACCCGGTTGACAGGGAAACTGACCTTGTCAACCGCACAGCATTCGGCCAAGTGCCAGCATCTGCGGCGCTCGGATATGGTCAATACGGGAGAAGGACTCCGGATGTGATGCAAAAATCGCAATGACCATCTCGGCCTTTGGAGAGATATAAAGAACCTGACCATAGAGACCGTGAGCTTCTAGAGAATCAAGCTCGTTGTGAGACACCCACCATTGGCTCCGGTAGGTGTAACCTGAGCGCGGCACGGGCTTAGCGGGATGATCGCCGAAATGTAGGTCGTGGACTACCGACGCTGGAATCAGTTGTTGTCCCTTCCATGTGCCCTCGCACCGCATCAGTTCGCCGAAGCGCGCGAGATCGCGCAGAGTCGCATTGAGACCACAATGCGCCCTCGGCATGCCAGTCGTGGAATCAATGTCTACGTAGGCGTCCTCTTCGCAACCTAGGGGGGTCCAAAGGCGCGTCTGCAGAAGCTCAGCGAATGAGCGGCCTATAACGCGCGACATAACCCAAGCCATTACATTGGTGTTGACGCTCCTGTAGGAAAACTCGCCATGCTTTCCTTGCTTCCGTATTTCTGACAGGTAGTCGCATCTAAACGACGCGTCCTCCTTTGTGTAGTCCTCAGTACAATCTAAGTTGGTCTGCATGTCCATTACTTGCCGCAGAGTGGCATCCTCCCATCCCGTGCCTCGTAACTCCGGCAAATAATGCGATATGGTTTTTGACTCGTCGAGTACTCCCTCGTGCACATACGAAGCGGCTAGCGTTCCTGCGTAGGACTTGGTGATTGATTGGCACGAATGTGGCACATGTCGCTCAAGTGCGCCGAAGTACCGCTCATATACGATGTGCCCTCGATGTAGGACCAGGCACCCGTCGGTGAAAGTGTCAAGGAGCGCCTCATCGAAGCGGCGAGGGCGACCATCCGCGTCGGTGAATGTGAGCGCGTCGATGTCAGAAAAGTTTTTGTACGGTTCAGGCTTCGAAGGGCCTCCTTGCCCCCGCCATACTCTTACCGTCGGCCTAAGCTCATTTATATGCGACAACGACCAGCGAAGCTCCGGAAAGCTCCAAACATTGCCGTTCTCGAACGTTATGCGCCTGTTTGGGGGCGGCGGCGCGCCGCGCATCCAGCCCAATTTCGTTGGGTCCGATGCCCGACCGTCGAGGTACCGCTGTCCGTCGAATTCAAGAATGTCCTCCGTTACGCTACCATGACGTGCGTCCAACTTGCATTGTGTCATTAATGCTCTAGCTTTCCCGATCATTTCCAAAAGGCTTGGTTGGCCATTGGAGCAGGCGACCGCCAGGAGGAGGCGATTGCATCCCCATCAGTAGCAACTACGCACTCGGGTCGAGCCAGACCTTGGTGAGTTCTGTTTCCCCTACCGGATGCATGTAGTAGTTCTTCACTTTCCTGGTCGAGTGATGAAAAGCCGTAATCCAATAAGGCTGAATGATGATGCCGGATTCCTGCAGAAGCGCTTCGATGTCATGCATAAGCGTCTTGCGCTTCTGCGGGTCGGGAACCGTCAACGCCTCGTCGAGCTTTTTGTCGAATTCCGGATTTGACCACGCCGTCTCATTCCACGCTGCACCACTGCGGTAGGCAAGCACCAAAGTCTGGACACCCAACGGCCGCATATTCCAGTTTGTTATCGAGAGGGGATATTTCAACCAACCATTCCAGAAACTCGACTCGGGAATAATCGAACGCTTCACCCTGAATCCAGCTTCGCGCAGCTGCGCGGCGATCGCATCGCCAGTTGCCTTGAGCCATTCCGTGTCGCTACTGATGATCTCGTGCTCGTAATCAGCCTTGCCAGCTTCAGCCATAAGCCTCTTGGCCGCTTCGACATCCCGTTTCTGTTCAGGAAGCGGATAAAATTCAGGATGCAATGGGGCGACATGATAGTTTGCAGCCACCGTGCCGTAACCATTATAGGCAATCTGCAGCACAGCGTTATTGTCGACCGCTAGTTGTAGTGCTTTGCGCACCCGGTGATCGTCATACGGCTTAGTAGCGACGTGGGTGCGGCACATAATAGTAGTTGCCGTTCTCGCTTCCGATTTGACAAGCCCCATCTTATCTAAGATGCCGACGAAACCGGTATCCGTCCCATCATTGGCATCTATCTCGCCGGATTCGAAGGCGCTCAGTAGAGTGGATGGATCACTGCCATAGTCAATGAATTGCACTTCGTCCAAGTATACTTCACCGCCCCACCAGCTTCCTTCTGGGCGGCGCCTCACAACCGCCTTCTTTGCGACATCCCAAGACACTAGTTCAAATGGCCCCGTCCCCACCGGATGCGCAACGATATCCGACCCGTTCTTTTCGAAGTCACGGTGAACAATCAGTGCCGGATAGTCCGCAAAGCCAGGGATGATCGTAATGTCGGGCTTTGGCAGCTTGAGTTTGATGGTAAAATCGTCAACTCTTAAGATAGCGCCTTCTCTCGCTTTACCTGTCTTTTCGCCAACGAGCGTAGCCATGCGCGCCGCCATCGAGTTCCCGGGCACGTCCCTTTCACACCAGCGCAGCAGATTGAACATCACGTCATCGGCAGTGAAGTCGTCCCCATTGTTCCACTTGACGCCCTTTCGCAGGCGCAGGATATACTCAGTCGCGTCTTCATTCGTGTCCCAACTTTCAAGAAGGCTGGGTTCGAAAGTGTAATCCTTTGTATACTTGACGAGAGGATCGAGGAACTGTCGGTAGACGTTAGCCATTCCTGGATAGTCATTTACGCGCGGATCTTTTGGACCGTAAACTTGCGTAGAAATTCGCAGCGCTCCGCCCTTAATAGGTAATTCTTCAGCATGCGCCGGTGGTGTTGCATTCAGCATCGAGTACGCCACGGCTGTAGACGCCCCCAAGATGGTGGCGAGCGCCAGGAACTCGCGGCGATCGATCTTCTCTCTTCTTGCTTCCGCCGCCAGCCCTTCGAGCGCCCTCGGCATGGGCTCGCCATGCCTAGAAAAATATTTCATTTCAGTCTCCCACATGTGCTGTCCGGCGCCAGTCTTACTTAATATTGAGCTGATCATACGGAGCAGCGCAGGGTATGAGAACTGAGAAAACTTTTCGTTTGGCTTAAACCTGATTTATCTCCAGTGATGTCTGGCGGTGAGCGCAAGGGTGGAAAGCCTTTGTGGCTTAAGGGCTTTGACACATGAGGGCTTTAGAGCGTGTCGCTGAGCCGAACGATTTTGAAGCGATCCAAGGCTTGGCCCCGGGCAGCGAGGCCAGTGGGCTTCCGAGAAGGGTCCATGAACTGAATCATCCGGAGAGCCCGCGGCGTCATCTCCTTCTATGTTCGCCCGAGAATGGAATAAACTAGACTACTGAGGAGCTTCGTCAGGGAGGAACAATCGTTCTCTAGTACCTCCGACAACCGCTCCTGTGCGAGCTTATGTTGTCGAATTCAAAAGCTTCGCGCTCATCGAAAGGCGGTTGCAGGGGGCATCTACATGTGCAGTGGATTTGGCTATCCGCTTGGCAAAGGCGCGGCTGAGGGCAGCAGGAATGGTGCCGGATCGCGGAAGCGTTCCAGAACGTTTCGCGTCACCCGCGACACGTCATTGTCGTAACCATTTATGGGCAAGCTCATGCACCATGAGATCGACCCGACCGAAAAAACCGCTCCGCCGCCCGCAGTCTCGAAAAACACTATATCTGACCGAACGTTTCTGTTTTCACTTCCGCCAATCATCCAATGCATGGCGCCGATTTCTTCCTTGGCCAGGACCATGTAATCGGTGTGGTTCGTGGAGGAAGCAATCACCACGGCGTGTTGCGGCGATCTCAACTGCGGGTCGTACCGATCGAGTTCTTGTCCGGCCGCCCCGTTGCCGGCCAGCCCATAGTTTCCGAACAAGCAATCTCGGCTGATATCCTTGGATATGAATTCCACGCGGGGATCACTGCTCTTTGGGGACCACTGGTAATAGGAACCTGACTGGAAGCCTTGCGCACAGAAGCCCACTCCCAACAGTTGGTTGGGAATGCGGTCCTGTCGACGCCAGAGTCCCCCATATTCCCCTGTCGTGCTCATAAAATATTCACCGGGTTCCGCGGACCATGCACGGGACCCATCTTCGGCCCGACGAACCTCGATCAATCCAGGGAGTGTCGGATGGAACGCGGTCCTCCAATAGAACCCGTTGCCCCCCAGATACATCAAGCGCCCGCCCCGGCTCAGGTGCGTCTTCAAAGCTTCCCAGATTGCCAGAGAGACATATTCTGGATGGCATCCGGTCAGGACAACGCGGTAGTGAGCGAGAAGGCTTTCACCTTCGTTATGGAGGTCCTCGTCCGTGATGACGTCTGCATTGATGCCGAGCGCGTCCAGCCAGCCGGTCAGGTATCCGTCGCCACCGAATGCCCAATATTTTGCATTGGGAGACATGTTCAGGATCGGCCGCAAGCGTGACGAATAACAGACTCCGCTACCGTCCGTGTGGAGATCGTAGACCGACTTCCCATACTCGAGATTCTCGTCGAGAAAGATGTCATCCTCTCCGAAAATCGGTAGCCCACCCATGATCATCTCGTCGAGCGGGTCTCGTGCAATGAGTCTCTGGTTGGCATAGGCTGTGTAAGTCGCCGTTGAAGCGAGGTATACTGTTTCAGACGTGGCTTGACCCTTCGGCGGACGAACGAAGAAAATCACGTAGGCCGGGCTGGCATTGCGAGCGTCAAGGCGAGCAGCATAAACCCCACTTTCTAGCCCATCTGGCACTTTGAAGGTGAAGTCGGTGGACCAGCTGGCGTCGTAAAGATCGTCATCGTGGAAATGGATCGCGCCATACTCCTTCGGCGCGCATCGCCAGTCGTGAAACTTCCCGGTCCAATTGTAACCTTTCATGGCGCGGGCAGGCATGTTTATGAGGTTACCGTCGAACCCGTTGCCCGAAACATCCCTGAAAACATTCGACCCCTGATCGATGCTGAAATCCCAATCGGCAACGGCCTTTCCAGCCAACCGGCTGATTTCGGCGCTGTCGCGGAACGAGGAGATCTCTTCAACGGTCAAAGCGCAGGCGTAAAGTTTGGGAGAATCGATCTTCCCGTTGTAGTGGCCACCGGCAATCAGAATCCCGTCTTGGCAGGACACCTTATGGGCGGCGATAAGGAACGTTTTTTGCCGAACATTTCCCTGGCCCGCGGCAACGTTGAATAGCCGGGTTTCGGGGGAGTCGAGATCGCCGATGTCGCAAAGGGGCCGCTGGTGGAGGACCGCTGTGCCCTCGCGGCCACTGAAGCTGGCCGCAATGAATACCCATCTGCGCTCGCGAAACCCGTTTTCCAGGTTAACAGCCGATACGGCCCCTTCCCCATCGCCGACCATAAACATCAATCGGCCCTTTTCATCGATCTTGATCGCAAAGCCATGGCCGCGCTGCTCGTCCCACGTACCAGCGATTGTCTGGACTCTTGAGCCCAGCAGCGTCGGCCAGAGCCACGCTTGAAACGTGAAATCGTCCAATTCACAAAATGCAGTATCATGCTTCACGCAGCCATAAGAGCCTATATAGATCGGCTGCCGCCGAGCGGGGTAAACGCCATTAAAGGCAGCGTCGACATGGCGCTCGACAAGGCCCGCTGTGCCGGGATGCTCCTCGGTGGTTATGAGCCTCACCAATCGAGCCGAAAACTTGGCGGCATCACCCAGCGAACTCACCTTGAACTCAATCGTGTCGTCCGGCTTAGCGCTCAAGAGGTTGGTGTAACCAGACAGCGTCCTCACGATTGATCTCCGTCTGGAATTTCTGTTCCGAAATGTTGTCGCCAGCGTCGCCGGAACACGTACCACTCCGCATCTGCCAGATCTTCGAAGGTGACGCCTTCATGTCTTGTGAGGGGATTGCCTGGAACTCCCGTCAGACTCACGAGCATCCAAACCCGGTTGGGCTGAATGGTGAGCAAGGCATGTTTCCCGGCGATCGGAAGACTCCGGAACGTTCGGAGAAGCTTCTGCAGGTTCGGGCTGTGATGCCCGAAAGGCGCACGACGGAATTCAGCTGCCAGTTCAAGTAGCTCTGAGGGGTGTTCAACGTGCATGGCTTCTCACTTAATCTGCGCTTATGCCGGATCTCCGGGAATCAGGTCATTATCGATCGCAGCATCGATGGAATCTTCGATGATAGTCAGTGACTCGTCGATGATCGCGTCCGATGTCGTCAATGGGACGAGGAATCGCAGGACGTTGAAGTGCCGGCCGGCTGAAGCAAGCAGCAAACCGCGGTCAGCAGCTTCCTTGATCATTTTTAAGGTAAGAGATCGCGCAGGCTTGCGCGTCTCTTCGTCCTCGACCAGTTCGACACCGATCATTGCTCCCAGCCCGCGGATGTCACCAATCACCGAGCGGTTTTTCTTCTTCTGAATTCGCCGCAAGCCAGCCTTAAGGCGCTCGCCGACCTCCTGGGCGCGGTTGAGCAGGTTCTCCTTGTCGATGATATCCAGCACGGCCAATGCTGCCGCACATGCCAGCGGATTGCCCGCGTATGTTCCGCCCAGGCCGCCGACGCCAACGCAATCCATGATCTCTGCCTTGCCGACCACGGCTGCAATCGGAAGGCCTGCCGCCAGACTCTTGGCCATCAGGATCAGGTCAGGTTCGACGCCTGTGTGTTCGATTGCAAAAAGGCGCCCGCTTCTGCCCATCCCACACTGAACCTCGTCGGCTACAAGGACAATCCCATGGCGGTCGCAGAGACGCCGGATACCTGCCATGAACTCATCAGGCGCGGGGATGTAACCGCCTTCGCCGATAAGCGGCTCGATGACAATCGCCGCGACCGCGCTGGGCTCAATTTCGGTTTCGAATAGCGTTTCGAGGGCCGAAAGGCAGTACTCGACGCCGACCCCCCGATAAAGATCCGGATAGGGTGCGCGATAGATGCTACCTGGAAATGGCCCGAATGACTGTTTGTAAGGGTTGACCTTACCCGTCATCGCCATTGTCAAGAGGGTGCGACCGTGAAATGCGCCGCCAAACACGATGATTCCGCGGCGCTTTGTGTAAGCACGCGAAATCTTGACCGCATTCTCGACCGCCTCAGCACCGGTCGTGAGGAGCAAGGTCTTGGCCGGTCCGCCGACCTTGCATCGCTCGTTCAGCCGCTCGGCAAGCTGGATATAGCTTTCATAAGGAGCGGAGCCGAAGAAAGTATGGCTGAACCGGTTCAGTTGAGCCTGTACCGCAGCGACGACCTCAGCATGCGAGTGTCCTACCGCGAGGGCGCCCATTCCGCCTATGAAGTCAATGTAACGCCTTCCCTCTACGTCCCAGAGCTCGGCATTTTGCGCCCGGTCCACATATATCGGGAAAGACATGGAGGCGCCTGCGGAAACGGCGGCCTTGCGACGCTCGTCGAGAGCAGCATTCAATGACATTGTAGACCCCTATTGTTTCAATGATGGTTTCGGCATCTCAAGGCTTGATTGCAAAAGAAGGACTCCCGGGCTGCCGTCGCCGTCTCAAGGCAGGCTGAGCTTGGCCATTCGGCCGCCGTCTATCGTCCAGACCTGCCCTGTGACAAAAGACGCTTCGTGCGAAGCCAGCCAGGCAACCAGGCTCGCCACTTCTTCTGGCTTGCCTGTGCGCCCCACCGGATGGATTCTGCCGATTTGCTCACGGAATGATTTGGGCTCAGTCATATTTTCAATGAAATCCACGTTCAAATCGGTATCGATCCAACCCGGCGCGACGGCGTTGCAACGCACGCCTTCTCCACTGTGATCGATCGCTACCGCCCGCGTCAGGCCGTGAAGTCCGGCCTTGGAGGCGCAATAGGCAGCATGTTTGGGATTGGACCCTAGTCCCTCGATGGAGCCAATATTCACGATCGTGCCGGCGGCCGACCGCAGGTGGGGCATGGCAGTTTTGATCAGCATAAACGGAGTCGTCAGATTGACAGCGATGGTTCGCTCCCAATCCGCCAGGCTCATGTCTTCGACGAGCGCCTCTTGCATCATTCCGGCGTTGTTCACCAGAACGTCGAGCCGTCCAGCCCGCTCAACAACCGTCTTTATGAGGTAACCCGCCTGTTCTGGGGTGGTGAAATCGACGCCGATGGCTTCGAATTCCCGGTCCTCACCACGTTGCGCAGTGAACACGCGGGCACCCTCCTGCTTAAGACGTCGCGCAGTCGCGAGGCCGATGCCGCTACGCCCTCCCGTCACGAGAGCCACCTTCCTTGCAAATCTTTTATCCAATTTCTTCGACCCTTAACCTCTACGAGCGATCTGCAGGGGATTCGGGACATCAGAGGTGTGAAGGACGATGATCTTATAGATGCCATCGGCTCCGCGATCTGCCGAGCGGACCATTTTGCCAAGGCTCGCACCCATGTCCACAGGATCGACGGCGAAACGGTGAAGGCGCCCTTGCTGTGCAGAGACATCAGGGCGTCGGACGCGATCTCGAGGGGGAGATCCGTGACTTCTTCCACCCGCCCGCCGCAGCCCCCGCCCACCACCGGCGGTGGTGAAAGTATTAACATCTTTCATTGCGTCATCCTGCAGCCGAATCTCATCGTCCCGCATCCAAGAAGGCGCTTCGCGCCCGATTAAGGCCAGTTTGCTTACTACTGAGGTGATGGTAGGCGCCAGCATTTGCCCTGAGAAGGCGCAAAAGGTTTTACTAGACTTAAATACATTTTATAGCTCGGTGGTCCTGCCCAAGCTGGGCTCGGATCTGCGACATCGCCTTGTTTCGAAACTAGATGTTTAGTCCCGGCATTTGATGGAATGGATCTAGCCTGAACTTTTCTGGCTCGATGGTCCATTGTTTGCAGATGAACTCGTAGGGCGTGAGGCCCTTCAGGGTCTTCAGCCGGCGCCCAAAGTTGTAAGCTGCGACGAAGTCGGCGAGGTGGCGCTGGAACTGGTCGTGGGTTTCGTAGTGGTAGCGCTTGACGGTGGCGTCCTTGATCGTGCGGTTCATCCGCTCGACCTGTCCGTTGGTCCGGGGGTGCTTCGGCTTTGTGAGGCGATGCTCGATACCGAGCTGCGCGCAGGCGTATTCGAAGGCATGCGCCCAGACGGTTTCTCCCTTGGCCAGCGCCTCGACGATTAGAGGCGCGGCCGATCCCCCGGCGCCCGGCGTCGTGAAGTGCGTGCCGTTGTCGGTCAGGACTTTGGTGATCCTGTAAGGGACCGCTTCGACGAGATGGCGCAGGAAATCGCCGGCGGTGCGCCGTTTGGCTTCTCGGTGAAGCTCGACGAAGGCGAACTTGCTGGTCCGATCGATGGCGACGAACATGTAAAGCTTGCCCTGCGCGGTCTGCACCTCGGCGATATCGATATGGAAGAAGCCGATTGGGTAGCTCTTGAACTTCGTTTTGACTGGCTTCTCGCCTTCGACTTCTGGCAGGCGGCTGATCCCGTGACGCTGCAGGCAACGATGCAGGGATGAACGCGTCAGCGCCGGGATTGTCGGGCAATCATCGAGCGGCAGCAGGGTGTACTGCCGAAAGGCGACGATTACGGCCTCTTCCTCGATCGTCAACACCGTCGAGGCGGGGCTCTTTGGCCCTGTCGGCACATCGGCGACCGAAGTCCGCTTCTTCCATTTCGCAACCGTCCCTGATTGATCCCGTAGCGCTTCGCGAGCGCCCTCAGGCTCTCTTGACTATGCTGTATCGCTCGACGACCGCCTCTGTCGTCGTGGCGATCCCATGAAGAACCTGGCCCATAGTGCCTCCTTCGATTCGTGCGACAATTGTGCACCATCAAAGCCCGGGATCAAACATCCGTCCTTGGCAAACACCTCATTCGGATCGCGGCCGGCAAGCAGTTGGTCCAGAAGTTCCTTCTCGATAGCCATGTGATGATTCTCTCCTTTCCATCATCATGGCCTCGCGCACAGAATTCCCGATAGTCCCGGTCCAGCTTGGCCATTAGCCGAAGCTGATTGCAGCTCGGTATGTCAAGGCGTTCATCAATCGGGAGAAGAACGACGCAGCGGCTGCCTCGACGATCGCCTCCGCATCCGCAACGGCCAACGATGCGCTTCGTCGAAATGAAAACCGAGGAGCAGCAGTCTCGGTCCATAATGTTTCGCGCGCGAGAACAGCTGGTCAATCACCGCACTGAGTTGGTCAACGCATTGCGTGCGCACCACCTGTGGGGACGCGACCCTTCGGCGCCAGTACCTTTCGAGACTGAGCCCTGCTTGGCAACTGAGTCACCACAGGGCAGGAATGTCAGATGACTTAGTCTTATATCGGGCAATATTTTTTCCGCCTTCAGAACCCGGGAAATCAGTCTTAAATCCCTGCACGAATAACCAACCCGGGAAACGCCTTGCATGTCCTCGTTTTCGATCGTGAACCCCAAAATTGATCCAACGCGAGTGGCAAAGGCACTTAAACCGGACGGGAGCATAGATGACGATGATCGGGTTGAAATTGGGCCGACGGACGTCGCCTTTGCG
>NZ_JANIFL010000020.1:0-25376 GCF_024518695.1 Mesorhizobium sp. LMG17149 | reverse complement strand
ATGCAAAAGCACGCGATGCGCGCATGGAGTTCGCCAATGCAACTTGACACCACAGATAGTCGCTCATTGCCCTGCCGGGCATTTCTCCCCGTATAGTGACGGGGAGAAAGAGGCTGGCCGCAACCTCGGCGCCCTTCTTGCGACGCTGGCGATTGGCGAAATCGCCGATGAGAGAACCCCTCTCCCCGTCACTATACGGGGAGAGGATGCCGGCAGGCAGGTGAGGGGCGGCGCCAGCGCCCGTAAAGGGTGACGGGCGAATTTGAAACCTGAAGCGACTGCTCTGGAAGACGGATAGCCAATCCCGTTCTGTCGACTAGCGCCACGCCGCCGCCGATGCGGCGATCAGCATCAGCGATGCTGCGACCATTG
This sequence comes from Mesorhizobium sp. LMG17149, assembly GCF_024518695.1. NCBI lineage: Bacteria > Pseudomonadati > Pseudomonadota > Alphaproteobacteria > Hyphomicrobiales > Phyllobacteriaceae > Mesorhizobium > Mesorhizobium sp. LMG17149. Next base: position 25,004 of record NZ_JANIFL010000020.1, on the reverse strand, counting down.
CGCAAGTGGCAAAACCAAAGCTGGAGTAGAGCGGCCCGAAGCTGGTGGTGCCGACGAAGACCGCGAGGTAAGTCACCGCACTGTTCAGGCCCATGATCGTGCCGCGCCGCGAGGGATCGAGCGCAGACAGGCGCATTACCAGGACATTCAGGCCGAAATGATTGGCCAGTCCCCAGATTGCCACCATGGTCAAGGTCAGCCCGAAACTGCCGCTCGTCGCCGCCATCGCGACATAGACGACTGCGACCAGAAGATAGGCAAACGGCATGACGCGCCGCGCACCCAGTCTGTCGATGACGCCGTCGAGCAGAGCAGCCGTCCCGAAGCCTATGCCGTAGGCAAGCGCCGCCAGGCCATTGGCGCTCACCGGCTGTCCAAGCCCGACATGAAGATGGTCGCCGAGATAGCCATAGACGCCGTAGAACGAAGTCATGAAGGCCGCGCACGCGACCAGCAGCGGCAGGATTCCGGGAATGCCGAGCGCTTCCAGCGGGGCGGGCGCCGGTCCGGCCTTCCTGGTGTCGCTGAGCGACGTCACTGTCAGCCCCATCCATGCAAGGGCCGCAAGCACCGCGACCGCTGCGAAAACGGCGCGCCAATGCACAAGATCGGCAAGCACGGCCGAAAGCGAAACGCCGGCGACCATGCTGAGCGTCCATCCAGTCAGGACGACGCCGATCGTGCCGCTCTCCCTGCCCGGTGGGGCAATGGCTGCGGCGCTGGCATAGATCGCGGGCATGGCGATGCCGGCAGCGATGCCGGCCAGCAACTGTGCGGAGACCAGCATGGTCACCGTGGGTGCAGCGGCACTTGCGACCAGCGCCAATGCCAACAGCAACAGTGCGCTCTGCAGCATCCTGCGAGCACCGAGCCGGTCGATGTAGCGCGCAAGGAACAGGGCGCTTGCGGAGGTGCCGAGGCCGAACGCTGCCGCCGCAATCATCACGGCCGGCACGCTGGTGCCGAACGACGAGGCGACAGCCGGTGCAATCGGACCCAGCACCAGCGAATTCGAGCCGATGACGGCGATGCAGCCCGTCAGCAGATAGGCAAGCGCCGGGATCGGGGCTCGGGCAGTCAATGGCGCAACTTGATCAATGTTCGACATATCAGCATAATGGCCGTATTCTATTCAGCGGAGAACCGGGAATTTCCCCATGGATGAAGAAACAGATGGCATTCTGCAGAACAGGCCAGCGGCCCGCGATCTCGACGCGATAGACCGAAGAATATTAGGTGTCCTGGTCGATGACGCCACGATCAGCTACGCCGAACTCGGCGATCGCGTCGGCTTGTCGCCACCCGCAGCGCATGAGCGGGTCAAACGGCTCCGTCGCAGCGGCGCTATCCGCAACACAGTCGCCATAATCGATCCCCGGGCGGTGAAAAAGCCTTTGCTTGCCTTTGTCCATATCGACACTAGGGGCTGGGGAAAGACGCCGGAACTGATGGCAGTCTCGCAATATCCCGAAGTCGAGGAGATCCATACGGTCGCCGGTGATACCTGCATGCTGCTGAAGGTCCGCACGGAAGACACCAGAGCACTCGAAGGCCTTTTGGCGCGCCTGTACGAAACGCCGGGGGTCACCTCGACGCGCAGCTATGTGGTTTTATCGACCTATCTGGAGCGGCCGGTACAGCCGGGCATTACCGAGACGTGGCCGACCCCGAAGCATATGGCCGAGCCTCTGTACTAGGGGCGTGGGCTACGCCCGCTCGGGGAACATCGCCTTCAATCCCTCGCGCGATGCCTTGGCAACGCCGCGCTCGGTGATCAAGCCGGTCACCAGCCGCGCCGGCGTCACATCGAAGGCCGGGTTGGCCGCAGGCGTCGTCTCCGGCGAAATGCGCACCTGGGCAATCTCGCCGGCAGCGGTCTTGCCCCAGACCAGCGAGACCTCGTCGGCCGAGCGCTGCTCGATCGGGATCTCGGCCAGTCCGTCATGCACGGTCCAGTCGATGGTCGGCGACGGCAGTGCGACATAGAACGGCACATCATTGTCGGCGGCGGCGAGCGCCTTGAGATAGGTGCCGATCTTGTTGCAGACATCGCCGTCGGCCGTTGTGCGGTCGGTGCCGACGATGACCATGTCGATTGCGCCGCGCTGCATCAGATGGCCGCCGGCATTGTCGACGATCAGTGTGTGCGGCACGCCGTGCCCGGCCATCTCCCAGGCGGTCAGCTGTGCGCCCTGGTTGCGCGGCCGCGTTTCATCGACATAGACATGGACCGGAATGCCGGCTTCTGTGGCCAGGTAGATCGGCGCCGTGGCGGTGCCGTAGTCGACGGTGGCCAGCCAGCCGGCATTGCAGTGGGTCAGGATGTTGACCGGCTCGCCCTTCTGCTTGCGCGCAGCGATCGCCTTGATGATGGCAAGACCGTTCTCGCCGATGGCGCGGTTGAGACCGACATCTTCGTCGGCGATCTCACTGGCCCGCCGATAGGCGGCTGCCGCGCGTTGTTCGGAAGGCAAAGGCCGCAGGAAGCGCCGCATCTCGTCCAGCGCCCAGCGCAAATTGATCGCGGTTGGCCGCGTCTCGTGCAGGGTCTCCCACACGGCATCGAGCGCTGTATCCGACGGATCGTCAGCCATCTGCATGGCGACGCCGTAGGCAGCGGTGACGCCGATCAGCGGCGCGCCGCGTACCCACATGTCGCGGATGGCGGTGGCGATGCCGTCGACCGTGCCGATCGTTTCGATGCGAAAATCATGCGGCAGCCAGCGCTGGTCGATGATATCGACCGAACGGCCGTCGTCGCTCAGCCAGATGGTGCGATAGTGGCGGTCGCCGACGTTCAAATGCTGCTCTCCTGTTCGATCAGCGCGGCCAAATTGTTGACCTCGTCGATGCTGTGGATCTGGCGCCGGTTGACGGCGAGATGGCGGCCGAATCGCAGCGCCTTTGCTTCACAACTGGCGCGCAGATCCTCGTCGGCAATGGTCTCGAAATCGGCATTGTGGGCGAGGCCGAGGATGCGCCTGTGCACCTCGATGCCGGCAAAGCCGAGCAGGTCGGTCCACATCTGGTGCAGCAAATGGTCGAGCGCCTGCTCGGCGCCGAGCCTGTCGCCCTGATCCTCGAACAGGCTCTTCTGATAGAGCATGCCGGTGCGCTCGGTGCGCCATAGATGCGAGAATTCGGCGCGGAACACTGACCATGTCTCGACCGTCACACCGAGCAGATAGGCGCGCATGGCGTCGCGCTTTCCCTCCTCCTCGTGGCCGCGTTGCGAGAAGAACGACATCCAGAAATTGGCGAGCAGCATGCCGACATCGAAAGCCATCGGACCGTAGAAGGCGAACTCCGGATCGATCATCCGGGTTTCGCTGTCGGTGACCATGATCGAGCCGGAATGCAGATCGCCATGCAGCAGCGTTTCGGCATTGGCGGCGAAGATGTGCTTCAGCCGCTGCGCCTCGACCCTGAGGTCGCGGTCGGCGCGCAGATCGGCGACCAGGCCGTCGAGCTGCGGCGAGGTGTGCCGGTTCATCTTGGCGTCGAAATAGGGGTCGGAAAACACCAGGCTCTCGGTGATGTCGCAGAGCTCGACATTGTCGGCGAACAGCGCCAGATCGGCCTTGCGGTCCTTGGCGGCCATGTGCAGGTCGGAGCCGCGAAACAGCGTACGGGCCATGAACAGGCCGATGTCCCAGGCGATGTTCGGCAGCTGGCGGCCGTCGATCAGGGCGCGGCGCAGGATGATGTGCGGCGGCGCAAGATATTCCATGATGATCAGCGCCTGGCCTTCATCGAAATAATGGATCGCCGGCACCGAGCCTGGCGCGCGCGCCTCTTGCCTGGTCAGCGCGTGATATTCGAAGAAGGAGCGCTTCAACGGCAGCGGCCAGCTGTCGCCGACCAGGCGAACATAGGGCAGGGCCTGCTTGACCACGGCTGCACCGCTGGCGCCCTCGACGATGAACACCAGGTTGAGATTGCCGTCGCCGACCTCGCGGACCTTCCAGCGTGTGGTGTCCTTGCCGATCTTCGCGCACAGCGCCTCGTTGCCGCCAAGGCGTGCAGCCAGGGTTTCGACCGATAGGGCTTCGAACGGCAATTTTTCAGTCATCGTCATCCTCCCGCTCATGCGCTCCGAACATAACGGACGCATGGCGGCTGGGCCAAGCTAGGAAGCGATCTGGCAATTGTCAATCGTGTTGACAATTGCCGATGCAGCCCATAGCGTCATGTCAGGGAGGAACGCATGGTCGGTAATGCCGTGTTCCGCGTAGAGGGACTGAGGAAATCCTTTGGCCATAACGAGGTGCTAGGCGGCGTCTCGGTCGAATTGCATGCCGGCGAAGTCACCGTGCTGATGGGCGCCAACGGCGCCGGCAAATCCACCCTCGTCAAGATCATCTCCGGTGTCTACGAACGCGGCGGCGGCACGATGGCGCTCGCCGACCAGGATTTCGCACCGAAAACCCCGGCGGAAGCGATCCGCGCCGGCGTCGTCACCGTGCACCAGAATATCAACGACGGTGTCGTCGCCGACCTCGACGTCGCCACCAACCTGACCCTCGACCGGCTGAGCGGCAGCGGCGCGCCGACCCTGTTCAATCCGGTTCGTGTGCGGCGGGAGGCCAAGGCGGTTGCCGACCGCATGGGGCTGGCCATCGATTTGAAGGCACGGGTGAGCGATCTTTCGCTGGCCGATCGCCAGATGGTGGCGATTGCCCGCGCGCTGGCGCACAAGCCGAAAGTGCTGATCCTCGACGAGCCGACCTCATCGCTGTCCAGCGCTGAGGCAGACCGGCTGTTCGCGCTGATCGACAGGCTGCGCGAGCAGGGCGTGGCGATCCTCTACATCTCGCATCGCATGTCGGACATCAGGCGGCTGGCCGACCGCATCGTCTCGATGCGTGACGGGATTATCTCAGGCATTTTCGACAAGAAACCGCTCGACTATGAAGGCGCGGTCAACGCCATGCTCGGCCGCAAGATCCATCTCGACCAGATCGTCGTCAGGAATTCGGCCAAGGCAGTCCTGACGATCGAGGGTCTACGCATTGCGCCGGGCGCCCGGCCGATCTCGCTGACACTCGGCGACGGCGAGGTTGTTGCCATCACCGGCCTCGTCGGCGTCGGCAAGACGGCGCTTGCCGAGACGCTGTTTGGCGTGCGCCGGCCGCTCGCCGGTACAATGACGCTGAACGGCAGGCCTTATGCACCTGAAACAGCCGGCGAAGCGATCGCTGCCGGCGTGTTCCTGGTCGCCAAGGACCGCGGCGAGAACGGCATCGTCCAAGGCTTCAACATCCAGGAAAATATCAGCCTGCCGTTTCACAAGCGCATGTCGCGCTTCGGCATCCTGAGGCGCCGCCTCGAACGCACCACGGCACGCCGGCAGATCGAGGAGTTGAGCATCGTCTGCCGTTCCGAGAAGGACGAGATGTCGGAGCTGTCCGGCGGTAACCAGCAGAAGGTGATGGTCGCTCGCTGGATGGCGCAGGATGCAAGGCTGTTCATTCTGGATGAGCCGTTTCAGGGCGTCGATATCTCGGCCCGGCGCGACATTGCCGCCAAGCTCAGGGCGAGTGCAAACGGACGCGCCACGCTGGTGTTCGTCACCGAACTCGACGAGGCCCTGGAGACCGCCGATCGCATCCTGGTCATGTCGGAACAGACTATCGTCGGCGAACACCGCAATGCCGATGTCGATCTCGACCGCCTGCTGGCCGAGGTTGCCGGCGGACCGCTGCACAGTGCGGCCTGAGCGCGGGCGATAGGAATTGGAATGGAGAGAGCATGGGTTCGGATTGGATAAAGACGGCAGCAGCGCGCGGGAGCGCCGGATGACATTGCGCGACCACGCCATCCGCTACGGGTTCATCGTGCTCTTGTTCGGGCTCGTCGCCTATTTCTCGATCGCCGCCGACGGTTTCGTTTCGCCGCAAAGTGCCGTTTTCATCTTCCAGTCGGTCGCCATCACCGGCGTGCTGGCGCTCGGCGTCACCGCCACGCTGGTCGTCGGCGGCTTTGATCTCTCGATCGGCTCCGTCGCCACGTCAGCCATGATGGCGGCCGCCTATGTGATGGTGGTGCTGGAGCAGAACGCCCTTGTCGCGGTCGTCGTCTGCCTGCTCATCGGCGCAATTGTCGGCCTGATCAATGGCTGGCTGATCGTCTACATGCGCGTGCCCGATCTGCTGGCGACGCTCGGCATGATGTTCCTGCTCGTCGGCCTGCAGCGCATTCCAACCGAAGGCCGCTCGATCGCCACCGGCATGACCATGCCGGACGGTTCGGTCGCCAGCGGCAAATTCTCCGACGCCTTCCTGGCGCTCGGCCGCCACCGTTTCGATTTCTTCATCCCGAACCTCATTCCGGTGTCGGTGGTGGTCCTGCTCGTGCTCGCCGTGCTGATCTGGTTCTTCCTCGAATACACACGTTTCGGTCGCATGATGTATGCCGTCGGCAGCAATGAGCGCGCCGCCGAACTCGCCGGTGCGCCTGTCAAGGCATACAAGATCTGGGCCTACGTTATTTCAGGAGTTTTTGCCTCGATCGGCGGCATTTTGCTCGCTGCCCGGCTTGGACGCGGCGACATCGCCTCGGGTAATAATCTGCTGCTCGATGCGGTCGCCGCGGCACTGATCGGCTACGCGGTGCTAGGTGCCGCCAAGCCGAACGCCTTCGGCACTGCCATCGGTGCGCTGTTCGTCGGCATCTTGCTGCAAGGCCTGACGATGATGAACGCGCCTTACTATACGCAGGATTTCGTCAAGGGCGTGGTTCTGGTCGTCGCCCTTGTCTTCACCTTTGCGCTTTCGGGCAGAGGCCGGAGGTAGCTTTCGACCGGAACAGGATTTTGGGTTCAACAAGAGTGGAGGAAAACAAAGTGAGCATTACAAGAAGACTTCTGGGGAAGGTGGCGCTCGGATTGGCCGGCGCAACCATGCTGATGCAGGTCCCGGCTTTTGCCGCGGACAAGCCGGCGCCTTTCGACAAGCCCGGCGTGAAGATCGCGCTGGTGCGTTATCTCTCGACCGGCGACTTCTTCCAGGCCTATCTGTCGGGCGTCGAGGCGCAGTCGAAGGCGCTCGGCATCGACCTGCGTGTCCTCGACAGCCGCCAGGATGCCGCCCTTCAGTCCGACATGGTCGATCAGGCCATCGCGCTTGGCGTGCAGGGCATCATCATCCAGCACGGCCTGACGGAATCGATGAAGGACGCCGCCCAGCGTGCGGTCGACGCCGGCATCAAGGTGGTGGCGTTCGACGTCAATGTCGAGAATCCCAAGATCCCGCAGATCGAACAGTCCGACCGCGACCTGGCGCGCCTCGCGCTCGAGCAGGCTGTCAAGGACAATGGCGAGAGCTGGAATGCCGGCTATGTCTATGTCGCCGGCATCGCGCCGCTCGATCGTCGCAACGAGACCTGGGTCGACGTGAAGAAGAAATATGCCGGCATCAAGGAAGTCGCGATGTTCGGCACGCTCGACAATCCGATTGCCAACTCCGTCGCCAACCAGGCGCGTTCGGTGCTGACGGCGCATCCCGACATCAAGGTGATGTTCGCTCCCTATGACGAATTCGCCAAGGGCGTGAAGATCGCCGTCGACGAAGCGGGCTTGAACAAGGGCATCAAGATCTATTCGGCCGATATCTCGACGTCCGATATCGCTGCGATGCGTGAGCCCGACAGCGCCTGGGCCGCGACCGCCGCGACCAATCCGGCCGTCGTCGGCCAGGTTTCGGTGCGTGCGCTGGCGCAGCTGCTGGCCGGCGAAGATCCCGGCCACAACGTCGTCGTGCCGCCGACGCTGATCACCCAAAAGGACCTCATCGACAAGGACATCAAGAACATGGAAGACCTGTCGGCCAAGCTGCCGCAGTTCGCCCATGCCGATGTCGCGATGCCGGCCTGGATGCCGAACCCGAACGCCAAGTAGGTTTCGCTATCGAAGGCCGCCTGCAGCCGCTTGCTGCAGGCGGCCTTTTTGCCGAATATCTGCAGCCGGCGCCAGGCTCCGGCCCAAGGTACGGTGCTTATATGGAAGTCCAGGCGGCAATCGAGGAAGACCTGTCCGGCGCCCTCGCCGGAACCTTGTTTCGATGCCCGCAGGCCACCACCGGTGTCGTGGTGTTGGGTGGGTCGAGTGGCCGCATCGATGTCGGGCGCGCACGGCTCTTTGCAAACCAGGGTTCGTCGGCCCTTGCCCTGCGATGGTTTGGCGGTGAGGGACAGCCTCCTGGAATATGCGAAATTCCCCTCGAAACCTTCTTTGCGGCGACCGACTATCTCATTGGAACGGGATGCCACCGCATCGTCTATGTCGGCACATCCAAGGGTGCCGAGGCCGCATTGTGCGCAGCGGTCCATGATCAGCGTGTCAACGCTGTGGTCGCGATCAGCCCGTCATCGGTGGTTTGGGGAAATATCGGCGCGGGCCGGGATGGCGTCAGTTGGCCTGAACGGTCCTCATGGTCGCTCGAGGGTATTCCCCTGCCATTCGTGCCGGCAGATCCGGATTGGGCTCCCAAGCAGGTGGATGGTCTGGTGTCCTACAGCGGGTTATTCGAACGCAGCATGAAAACCTTCAAGCGGGAGGCGAATGCCGCGACCATTCCCGTGGAAAAGATATCGGCCGAGGTTGTGCTTGTCGCGGGTGGCGACGATGCGCTGTGGCCCTCCCTATGGTTCGCGGAAGAGATTGTCCGGCGGCGCGGCAAAGCCGGCAAGGTCACCCACCTCGTTTCATCGCCGGATACGGGGCACCGTATTCTCTTGCCGGGGGAAACCACGCCGCGCTCGGTGTCGCATGAGCATGGCGGCAGTGACGAGGCTGATTCGAGGCTGGGAACCAGGGCCTGGAAACACATTCTAGAGTTGCTGTAGCAGGGGTTTAGCGGCGGCCGAAGGATGCTGGTCGTTCCAGAAGTCGAGCACAGTCGAGATTATTGCCTCCGGCGCGTCTTCCTGAACGAGATGTTTGGCATTTGGAACCGTGATGAACGGCGCACCGGGAATGCGGCGCGCGAGTTCTCGCCCGTCGTCGAGCGGAATCCACTCGTCGTCTTCACCCCACAGGATCGTCACAGGGCAACGTATCTCGCCGTATCGCCACTCGACCTCTCGACTGTACTTGTCGTCCATCTGTGCGATCTGACGCCAAAAAGCCTTCTGTCCCTCGTCTCCAAGCCATGGCTGCAGATAGAGCTGCATTTCGTCCGCGCGCAACGCGTTCGCGACAGAGCCGCCGATATAGGCGCGAAGCATGGCTTCATGGATATAGGCCGGCAGACCGGCAAACGCTTTCTCGTGTTCTTTTGCCGCTTGAACCAAGGGCGATCCCTGAGGGCTGATCGCGACCGGATCAATCAGCACCAGAGAGCGATAATCGAGCCCGTTGAGCAGGTGGCCGCGCAACGCGACGGAGCCGCCGAAGTCATGCGCCACGATGTCGGGCCACTCCAGCTCCCAGTGAGCGTAGAGCGCCGCAAACAGCTCGTTTTGAATCCCGCGCGACACGTCCGCGTCGGGCTTGGCGGATTGCCCGTAGCCGAGCATGTCGAAATAGTAGATCCGGCGCCGCTGCCCGAGCCAAGCTGCAAGGCGCCGCCATTCCACCGACGAGAACGGGGTACCATGAAGCAAGACCGCCGGCGGGCCGTCGCCGATCGTTCCCCATGCGATCGGGTGACCCGAAAAAATAAAGCGTTCGGGCAGGGACCAGTCATCGGTTGGCATGAGGGAACTCCTGCTTGACCTTGCTCGATCTCAATGGCCGGTCGGGTCGAAAGTTCCCAACCGCCCCTTCTCGAGCAAGCTTCGGAGTTGCACCGCACCTTTCGTCTGGACGGATCTCTACGTCAGCGCAGCGCTGCCGCGATATTCCCGCCGTCGACCGTTGTCACATCGGCGGTGGTGCGGTCGGCCAGCGCGTGATGCAGGAAGGCCTGCGCCACGTCCTGCGCCGTCACTTCCTGGCCGAGCAGATTGCCGGACATGTAGTCCTTCTCCGACACGCCCCGCGCGCCCGAACGGCTGGCGATCATGGCGTCGGTCAGAAGCCCCGAGCGGATGCGGTCGGCGTTGACGGCGTTGGAGCGGATGCCATGCGCGCCATAGTCGAGCGCGTATTGCCTGGACAGGAACAGTGTCGCCGCCTTCGGCACGCCATAGGCGCCGAACTTCGGGCCGGGGTTGACCGCCTGTTTGGAGGTGTTGAACAAAAGCACGCCGCCTGTGCCCTGCTCGAGCATGATGCGCACGGCATTCTGCGCCACCGATTGGTGGGCGAAGAAATTAAGCTCGAAACTCTTGCGCAGGAGTGCGTCGTCGAGCTCGCCGATGCGGCCTTCCCAGGCGGCGCCGGCATTGGAAACCAGGATGTCGACACCGCCGAACACGGCGACCGCCCTGTCGAAGGCGGCACGCACCTGCGCCGGGTCGGTGATGTCGGCGGCGACGCCGATCGAATTGTTGCCGGCCTTCTTCGCCGTCTCGGCTGCCTTTTCGGCGTCGAGATCGACAACGACGGCATGGGCGCCATTGTCGGCGAACAATTTGGCTGTCGCTGCACCGATCGCGCCGGCGCCGCCGGTGATCAGCACGACCTGGCCAGTCAGTGGCTTCGGCTTGTTGGAGGCGAGCTTGGCCTGTTCCAGCGACCAGTATTCCAGCGGGAACAGATCGGCCTTGGACAGCGGATGGAAACGGCCGACCGCCTCGGCGCCGCGCACCGCCTCGATCCACATCTCGCCGACATCCGAGGCGATCTTCGCGTCCTTCAGCGTGCGGCCATGGCCGAACATGCCGAGGCCCGGCACCAACGTCAGCCGCGGCATCTGGTCGAGCATGGTGCGCTTGACGTCGTCGAGTGCATCATTGGTTTCGAAATAGGCGCGATAATCCTTGGCGAACGCGTCGACATGGCTCTTGATCACCGCCTTGTAGTCACCGGCCTTGTCCTCATCGGGCGCCGGCAGCGCCATTGGGCCGGTCTTGATGCGGATCGACAGATCCGGTGTCGACACACCGCGTCCGGCATAGTCGGCGACCTCAGCCGAATTGATGAAATCGACAATTGCCGGCGAAGTGCGAAAATCGCTGATCATGCGGTCGAAGCGGCCTTCGCCGCGCGCTACCGCCACCGCGCCGCGCAGCATCGGCGCGATGGACGCCGGTGTCGCGAGGCTTGCCGGCAAGGCCGCCTTTGCGGCCTTCGGCTTGCCGCTTGCGGCAATGAAGTCCTCGGCGACATTCACATAGTGGATCATCCGGTCGTAGGCCTGTTTGGCGTTGTCGCCGAAGGTGAAAATGCCGTGCTTGTCGAGGATCAGGCCCTCGACGTCAGGGTCGGCGTCGAAGATATCTGCGGCCGCCTTGGCGAGGTCGAAGCCGGGCATGATGTAAGGCACGTAACCCATCTTGCTGCCGAAAACCGTCCTCACCAGGGGCTTGGAGTCCTCCTGGTCGACGATGGCGAGGATGGCGGTCGAGTGCGTGTGGTCGACGAATTTGTGCGGCAGGAAGGCATGCAGCAGCGTCTCGACCGACGGGTTGGGCGAGGACGGATCGATGAGGTTGACGCGTTGCAGGGCAACCATGTCCTCGTCGGCCAGCCTGTTCAGCGCGCGCGCCTTGAGCAACGGCTTGAGCTTGACCGCCGGCAGGCCCTGCGGCTCGATGACGCCCATGTCCCAGCCGCTGCCCTTGACGCACAGCACGTCCCACTGGTCGCCGACAAGATCGGTTGCCGTCGTCTTGCAGGAAGTGTTGCCGCCGCCATGCAGGACCAGCCGTGGTTCGCCGCCGAGCAGCCGGGTCGTGTAGACGCGCAGTGCCAGGTCGCGGCCGACACCCTTTTTCGCGTAGTCGGCGACGAGTTTTTCGGCTGTTTCGTCATTCCACAAATTGTTCATGTTCGCTTCGTCCGGTTGTTTGTCTTGATGGTGAAACAGGATTGCCGCGACGCTTTGATGACAATGCGCCGGCGGCGGAGAGGAGGATTTCTAGGAGGCCTTTTCTGTCGTGGCAGCCGCATGATCCAGGAGCCGCTGCGCCATGTGCGCGCCGACCACCAGATGCGTGCAAAGGCCGCCCGCGATCGCCGCGAGCAGCGGTTCGAACTTGCTGTCCTCCTGCACCACCACCAAACGCCTGGCGATGGCGCGCAGCGAGGCAAGCTCGGCGGAGATCACCCGGCGGTTATAACTGCAGCCGAGCACCTTGCCTTCGGCGTCTATGATCTGCCCGGCAATCACGCCGGCAGCGCCTTGGCTGCGCAGATCCGCCATTTCGCTTGGCGTCAGCGCGCCGCATTTGACCAGATGGCTGTCGGCGTCGACCGCGCCGACCGAGTATAACGCCAGGTCGCATTCGCTGACACCCGACAATTGTTCCCGGATCACTGGCTCGGCACGCAGCGCCCGCGCGAGTTCTTCCGTCGACAGCACCAGCGGCGCGTAGAAATTGAGCCCCTTGGCGTTGAGCCGCCGCGCGATTTCCATGGTGCATTGGTCGGGCCGATAGGAATAGGGTGCGCCGAGATTGCCGCAGAGCTGCACCACCGTGACATCCTGCAGATCGGCATAGGACATGACGTCGGCGATCATGTAGACGGTGCGGCCCCAGGCGACGCCGATGCGGTCGCCCTTCTTGACCAGTTCGAGAAAGACGCTTGCCGCCAGCACGGCGATTTCCGTCGATGGGTCGGCAATATGATCATTCTCCGGTGCGATCCAGACGGCGTCGAGGCTCAACGCATCCTCGAGCTTGCGCGCCAGAACGTCGTCGGTGAAAAGCTGGGTCGAAGTCGAGATGTTGACGATGCCGGTCTCGCGCGCCTTGCGCAGATACATGGCGACCGAGGCACGGGAAATGTTAAGCTGGCTCGCCACCTGGTCCTGCCGCAGGCCATGGGCATAGTAGAGCCAGGCGGCCTTGTGGATGAGTTGTTCTGCCGGTCGGATCGCCATGCCGTCTCCTCGGCTGACATTATTCACGGCTCTCGACAAAAGTCAAACTGGGCAGAGGTATGCGATACTCCCGCTTACGCCGAATCTGGTTCATCATTGTGCCGAATGCGCTCTGTCGTGGCATCGTTTGTGGTGACGCGGCCCGAGCCTGTGATTAGAACGTCTGAAAGAAAATCGCGGGGAGCATGGGATGGGCAGTCCTTACGAACAGGATCTCGACAAGAACGCGGCCAACCATCAGCCGTTAACGCCGCTCACCTATCTGGAGCGCGCGGCCAAGACCTATCCCGACCAGATCGCCATCATCCATGGCCGCCAGCGCATCGACTATCGCACTTTCTGGCAGCGGTCGCTGAAGCTTGCCTCGGCGCTCGACAGGCGCGGCATCGGCAAGGGCGACACCGTCACCGTCATGCTGTCAAACACGCCGCCGATGCTGGAGGCGCATTTCGGTGTGCCGATGACCAAGGCGGTGCTGCATTCGCTCAACACCCGCCTTGACGCGGCGGTCGTCGCCTTTCAGCTCGATCATGCCGAGACCAAGGTGCTGATCGTCGACCGCGAATTCTCCGGCGTTGTCAGGCAGGCCCTGGAACTGACCAAGGTCAAGCCGCTGGTCATCGACTATGACGATCCCGAATACGCCGACGACGCGCCGTATCCGAAGGGCGAGCGGGTTGGCACGCTGGACTATGAGGCGTTTGTCGCAGGCGGCGCCGAGGATTTCGCCTGGGCGATGCCCGACGATGAGTGGGACGCCATCTCGCTCAACTACACTTCCGGAACGACAGGCAATCCGAAGGGCGTCGTCTACCACCATCGCGGTGCCGCGCTGATGGCCTACACCAACACCATTCATGCGGGCATGGCCAAGCACGCCGTCTATCTCTGGACGCTGCCGATGTTCCACTGCAATGGCTGGTGCTTTCCCTGGACGCTCGCCGTCCAGGCCGGCACCCATGTCTGCCTGCGCTGGGTGCGGCCGAAGCCGGTCTACGATGCGATCGCCGATCACGGCGTCACCCATCTGTGCGGTGCGCCGGTGGTGATGTCGGTGCTGATCAATGCCAGGGAGGAGGACAAGCGCGAATTCCCGCAGACTGTCACCTTCAACACCGCGGCAGCTCCGCCACCGGAAGCGGTACTGTCGGGGATGGCCGATGCCGGCTTTGCCGTCACCCATCTCTACGGCCTGACCGAGACTTATGGCCCGGCGGTCGTCAACGAATGGCATGGCGCCTGGGACGATCTCGAAAAGGGCGAGCGCAGCGCCAGGAAGGCGCGGCAGGGCGTGCGCTATGCGGCGCTCGAAGGCCTGACCGTCATGGATCCCGAGACGATGCGGACGACACCGGCCGATGGTGAGACCATCGGCGAGGTCATGTTCCGCGGCAACATCGTCATGAAGGGCTACCTGAAAAACCGCAAGGCGAGCGACGAAGCCTTCGCTGGGGGCTGGTTCCATTCCGGCGATCTTGGCGTCATGCACCCCGATGGCTACATCCAGTTGAAGGACCGCTCCAAGGACATCATCATCTCCGGTGGCGAGAACATTTCCTCTATCGAGGTCGAGGACGCGCTCTACAAGCACCCGTCGGTTGCCTCTTGCGGCGTCGTCGCCAGGCCCGACGACAAATGGGGCGAGGTGCCTGTTGCCTATGTCGAGCTGAAGCCCGGCAAGGTCGCGACCGAAGCCGAGATCATCGATCACTGCCGCGCGCTGCTTGCCCGGTTCAAGGTGCCGAAGGCGGTCATCTTCGCCGAAATCCCGAAGACCTCGACCGGCAAGATCCAGAAATTCCGGTTGCGCGAGATGGCGAGGGGGACTTAAGCCTCGTCGCTGCTCCAGTTACGACCTTTGCGATTAGGCAAAGCCTCCGCGACTTTCGTCGGTTCCCTGTCACCATCTGTCACCATTCGTACGTGTACACCGAATCCGCATTGACAGGTCGCTCTTTTCAATTTACGAGTGACGAAAATCGAAATTCATCACTCGTAAATCGATAGAGGATCATGTCCGAAGCCGCCACCATAGTCGCCGAAGCCGCCCGACAGGAAAATGTAACGCGCATTCTCGATTGCGCCGAGCGCCTGTTCCGGCACTATGGCTACGGCAAGACCAATGTCGCCGACATCGCGCGTGAGCTCGGCATGTCGCCCGCCAACATCTACCGTTTCTTCGCCTCCAAGGTCGAAATCCACCAGGCCGTCTGCGGCCGTATGCTCGGCGCCAGCTACAAGATGGCCTACGAGATCTCGCGCCTGCCGATCAGCGCCGAGGAGCGGCTTAGGCGTTACGTGCATGCGCAATACAAGATGACGATGGAGGTCATGCTCGACGACCAGAAGGTCCACGAGATGGTCATCGTCGCCCTCGAACGGGACTGGGGTGTGATCGACAAGCATGTCGACAGCATCCACGACCTGTTTGCGGAGGTGATCCGCGACGGCATCGAGGCCGGTGAGTTCAGACAACAGGACCCGGTGACCGCGTCGCGCTGCTTCGGTGCCGCAACGGTCATCCTGTGCCATCCGCAAATGGTGGCGCAGTGCCTTGCCAAGACCAACCGGGCGATGCCCGACGATCTGATCGACTATGCGATCAGAGCTCTGAAGTAATAGCCCCCGCCAGCCGGTTGTCGACCATTCATCTCCAGTCGGAGTACCAAGATGTCTTTGTCCAATTCCATCCTTCGCAAGCTGCCAGTTGCCGGCCTGATCGTCGCCACTCTCGGGCTTGCCGGCTGCAGCCAGGAAAAAGCCGAAGTCAAGGATATCATCCGTCCCGTCAAGGTTGTCGAGATCGCGAAGGTGCACGACACCCGCACGCTCTCCTATTCCGGCTCGGTGCGAGCCCGCACCGAGAGCGCTCTGGCGTTCCGCGTCAATGGCAAGATCACCGAGCGCCTCGTCGATATCGGCCAGCATGTGGCCGCGGGCGATGTGCTCGCCCGCATCGATCCCATTGACTACGACCTCTCGGTCAAGAGCGCGCAGGCAGCGCTCGATGCCGCCGAGCGGCAGGTCGAGACTGTGGAGCTTGCCCGCAAGCGAGCCGAGCAGCTTTTTGCCAAGAATTTTGCCCCGAAATCACAGCTCGAACAGGCGACCTTGACCTATGACCAAGCGGTCGCCACGCGTGATTCCGCCCTTTCGACACTTGCTCAGGCGAAGAACCAGGTCGGCTATACCGATCTCAAGGCCGACAGGGATGGCATCGTCACCACGGTCAGTGCCGACGTCGGTCAGGTCGTCGGTTCCGGCACGCCGGTTGTCACTGTCGCCGTCGACGGCGAGAAGGAAGTGCTGATCGCCGTCCCCGAAATGGAAATCGCTGAATTCAGGCCGGGCAAGGCAGTCAAGGCGGGCTTCTGGTCCGACGATGCGCTGGCGCTCGATGGCAAGGTCCGCGAAGTCGCCGGCAGCGCCGATCCGCAGTCACGCACCTTTGCCGTCCGTGTCAGCCTGCCAAACGATCCGCGTGTGCTGCTCGGCATGACCGCCAGCATCGAAGCCTCGGCGGCCAATGAGCGGCAGCTGGTCTCGATCCCGCTGAGCGCATTGGCCGAGCAAGGCACCCAATCGATCGTCTGGACCGTCGATCGTGGCGCCGACACCGTTCATGCCCGTCCGATCAAGGTTGCCGAGTTCGCCGCCGATGGCGTGCGTGTCGCAGAGGGTTTGAAACCCGGCGATGTCGTGGTCGCCGCCGGCACGCAATTCATGACCGAAAACCTGAAGGTGAAGCTCGCTGGTGATGCGGCGCTGCAATCGGCATCCGCGGCAGACGGCGACGCCAAGCAGGTGCGCTGACGACAGACAACCGGCTGCGCGTTCCCGCAGTCGTTGGTTTCCGGGCGGCAGGCGCCCGACCGAGACGCTCGATTGATGTAACCCCCACATCGATCTCGCGTCCCACCGCGATGAGTGCTTCTCCGCTCGGAGAGCCTTGCCGCCCGGAAGCCACTATGAAACCTCGATTTTGTTGCGCTAGATAGATGGACCAGCGTCGATGACCAATTCCACGGAAGAGAAGCGGCCCTTCAACCTGTCGCGCTGGGCAATCGGCCATCCCGCCATTGCGCGGTTCCTGTTCGGCCTGATCATCATTTCCGGCGCGCTCGGCCTGATGCGTATGGGCCAGAAGGAAGATCCCGATTTCACCTTCCGGATCATGGTCGTCCAGGCGATCTGGCCGGGCTCCTCGATCAAGGAGATGGAAGACCAGGTCGTCAACAAGATCGAACGCAAGCTGCAGGAAACGCCGCATCTCGATTTCGTGCGCTCCTTCACCCGCGCCGGCAGCGCCATCATCACCGTGCAGATCAAGGGCGACACCAACACCGCCGAGGTGACCGACGCGTTCTACCAGGTGCGCAAGAAGGTGGGCGATATCCAGGGCGACCTGCCGCAGGGCCTGCTCGGCCCGTATTTCAACGACGAGTTCGGCGACACCTTCATCACCTTGCATTCGATCAGCGGCGACGGCTTCAGCTATCCCGAACTGAAGAAGTTCGCCATCCAGGCGCGCGACATGCTTTTGACGACGCCCGGCGTCGAGAAGGCCGTCATCATCGGCGACCAGCCGGAAAAGCTCTATATCGACGTCTCGTCCAAGGCCCTGGCCGAACGCGGCCTGACGCTGACCGATCTGCAGAATGCGATCAAGGGACAGAACAATGTCGACCCGGCCGGCTCCGTCGATACCGGCACCAACTCGGTACGCATCTCCGTCGAGGGCGATGTCGGCAAGGTCGAGGATATCCGGAACCTGCGCCTGCGCGCCGGCGGCCAGGTCACAAGGCTGGGCGACATCGCCACGGTGACCTCGGGGCTGGAAGATCCGTTCCAGCGCAAATACCGCTTCAACGGTCACGACAGCGTGCAGTTGGGCGTCGTCATGGCCAAGGGCTTCAAGGTTACCGACGTCGGCAAGGATGTCGAGGCCACCTACAAGCGCTTCGAAGAGGCGCTGCCCTACGGCGTTGCGGTCGACCAGATCTCCGACCAGCCGGGCGTCGTCACCGATGCGGTGGCCGAGTTCATGCATGCGCTCGGCGAAGCGTTGCTGATCGTGCTCGTCGTCTCGTTCCTGTCGATAGGCTGGCGTTCCGGCCTGGTCATCGCCATCGCCATCCCGCTGGTGCTGGCTGCGACCTTCGCCATCATGTACGAACTCGGCATCGACCTGCAGCGCATCTCGCTCGGCGCGCTGATCATCGCGCTCGGTCTTCTGGTCGACGACGCGATGATCGTCGTCGAGATGATGGAGCGCAAGCTGGAGGAGGGAATGGTCAAGGTCGAGGCGGCGAGCTTCGCCTATTCCTCGACCGCTTTTCCGATGCTGACCGGCACGCTGATCACCACAGCCGGCTTCATTCCGGTCGGCTTCGCGGCCTCGACCGCCGGCGAATATGTCCGCACCCTGTTCTATGTCGTCGGCATCGCGCTGATCGTCTCCTGGTTCGTCGCGGTCTATTTCACGCCATGGCTTGGCAACATGATCCTCAAGCAGCGCAAGCATGCCGGCAGCCATCACGATGTCTTCGACACGCGTTTCTATCGCCGGCTTCGTGCTACCGTCAGCTGGGCCGTGCGCCATCGCATCATCGTCCTGGTGATGACGCTGGTCACCTTCGGCACCAGCCTGTGGGCTTTCCAGTTCATTCCGCAGAACTTCTTCCCGCAATCGTCGAGGCCGGAAATCCTCGTCGACCTTTGGCTGCCGGAAGGCACCAGCATCAAGGAAGTCGAGGCGCAGGCCAAGGCGCTCGAAACCAAGATGATGGACGACAAGGACAAGCGTTTCATCGCCACCTATATCGGCGAAGGCGCGCCGCGCTTCTTCCTGCCGCTCGACCAGCAGCTGAGCAACCCCAACTTCGCCCAGCTGCTCGTCATGGCCAATGACGAACCGGCCCGCGAACGGCTGATCGTCAAGTTGCGCACCGTTCTGGCTGAAGACTTCCCATCCATCCGTGCCAAGGTCGATCGTCTGTTCCTCGGCCCGCCGACCGGCTGGCCGGTGCAGATGCGCGTCATGGGACCGGATCGCCAGGAAGTGCGCCGCATCGCCGACCAGGTGAAGGCGAAGTTCCGTGAGGATCCGCTGCTTGGCGCCGTGCATGATGACTGGCTGGAGCCGGTTCCGGCGATGAAGCTGGTCATCGACCAGGATCGTGCCCGCGCACTCGGCGTCACCTCGCAGCGCATCCGCCAGATGCTGCAGGCGGCAATGTCCGGCGCGCCGCTCGACGACTTCCGCGACGGCGAGGAGACGGTGTCCATCGTCGCCCGCGAGCCGGATGCCAGCCGCAGCCTGCTGTCCTCGGTCGACTCGGTCTATATCCCGACCGACTTCGGTGGCTTCGTGCCGCTGTCGCAGGTTGCCAAGGTGGTGCCGGTTCTGGAGCAAGGCATCGAGTGGCGCCGCGACCGTCTGCCGACCATCAGTGTGCGGGCAACGCTGCCCGACGGCGTGCAGTCCAATGACGTCGTCACCAAACTGTACAAGGATATGCAGGGCCTGCGTGACGGATTGGCGCCCGGCTACAAGGTCGAGATCCAGGGCGGTGCGGAGGATTCGGCGGAAAGCCAGGCTTCGATCGCCGCCAAGGCGCCGATCATGTTGGCCGTCATCGTCGTGCTTTTGATGATCCAGCTGCAGAACTTCGGCAAGGCGATGCTGGTGCTGGCGACCGGTCCGCTTGGCATTATCGGTGCTGCTGCGGCACTCTTGATCAGCGGCGCGCCGTTCGGCTTTGTCGCCATTCTCGGCGTCATCGCGCTGCTCGGCATCATCATGCGCAACTCGATCATCCTGGTCGACCAGATCGACCAGGACATCGCCGCGGGCATGGACCGCTACGAGGCGAT
Organism: Mesorhizobium sp. LMG17149; assembly: GCF_024518695.1. Classification (NCBI taxonomy): domain Bacteria; kingdom Pseudomonadati; phylum Pseudomonadota; class Alphaproteobacteria; order Hyphomicrobiales; family Phyllobacteriaceae; genus Mesorhizobium; species Mesorhizobium sp. LMG17149. The sequence goes on along the minus strand of NZ_JANIFL010000020.1, from coordinate 5,199 downwards.
CATCGGTTCGGCCGTTCGCCGTTTCCGGCCGATCACGCTGACGGCGCTGACGGCGGTGCTGGCGCTGATCCCGATCTCGCGCGGCGTCTTCTGGGGTCCGCTCGCCTACGCCATGATGGGCGGCATCCTCGTTGCCACGGTGCTGACCATCCTGGTCCTGCCTGCCGGGTACGCCCTGTTCTTTGGCCGGGAGCCGAAGAAGCGCGGGGCGGAGGGGCGGACCGACGATCTGGAACTGAGCCAGGAAGCCGAAAAGCCACAACTGGCACTGGCCGCCGAATAGATCGATCACGCCAGTCGAAAAGGATCGGGCGCGCCGAAGCGCGCCCGATCCTTTTCACTTTTACGAGGTCAGATGACGAAGAACCAGTTGGCGAGCAGCATCACCACCACGCCGGCGACCAGGGTCAGATAGGGCAGTATGCCCGCCTTTTTGACCGAGAGGTCGGCCCCCGTCATGCCGAGATCGGCCAGCATGTGGTCGGGGAACTTGCCCTTGTCCTGGATGTAATGGCGGAAGCAGAACACCGGGATAATCAGGGCTGCCGTGATCAGGCCAGCCCACAGCGCCATCGGGTTCCACACCTTGGCGCCCGCGCCCATGAAGATCATGTTGACATAGGCGAAGATCGCGCCGACGCCGAGCAACCAGCTCGGTGCTTTCCAAGGCCGGGCGATATGGCCGTTGTCGATGCGGTGGATCCAGCCGGCATTGAGGTTGAGGAAGTTGAAGATGATATAGCCGCAGTTCGACACGGCGAGGATGAAGAAGAAGCTCGTCGCGTCGGCAGAGGCGATGGCCAGCACGATCAGGTTGAAGACGAGATCGGTCCACATTGCCCGCGTCGGCGCGCCATGTTCGTTGACATGGCTGAGATAGCGCGGCAGCCAGCCATCGACCGAGCCCTGGTAGAGCGTGCGTGAAGAGCCGGCCATGGCCGTCATGATGCACAGAACCAGAGCCAGGATCATCAGCATCACCAAAAGGCTGTGGATCAGTGCGCCGCCGCCGACCATGCCGGCCAGCGCGTCGGCTACACCGGAGCCGTCGACGATCGGTGTCGCCAGCATGCCGTTGAGGCCAAGCACGCCCTGGAAGGTGAACGGCACCAGGATGAACAGCAGCATGCACAAAAGGCCGGAATAGAAGATCGCCTTGAACGTGTCGGTGCCCGGGTTCTTGAACTCCGAGGTGTAGCAGACGGCGGTCTCGAAACCGTAGGTCGACCAGGCGGCGATGAACATGCCGCCAAGCACCAGCGTCCAGCCGGCAATGTTCCAGGCGCCGGGTTCGGGCGCGTAGGCTGCCGCCAGCGGCACCAGCGGCGAAAAATTCGCCCAGTTGATCTGGCCGGTGACGATCGGCACGACGCCGACGATCAGCATCGGGATGATGACCAGCAGGCCGATATATTTCTGCACATTGGCAGTGCCGAGGATGCCGCGATGCTGGATGGCGAAGATGATCAGCATCAGCACCGCGCCGATGAAGAAGGTCGCGTTGAGGGTGAACGAGACCGGCCCCAGCGTGTGGCTGTAGAGCGTCCAGTTGCGGATCACCGGCGTTGCCGCGGTGGTCACCGCCGTGATGGCGTCGGCGGCACTCGTCCCGGCATGCGCGGCGATATAGGCGACGACTTCGGGCGAGGCATCGGTGAACAGCGGCACCGGCGCCAACGCGTTGAGGATATAAGCTGCGGCGATCGAGCAGCCGAGCGACAGCACCGGCGACCAGGCGAACCAGTTGCACCAGACCGATAGCGGCGCGATGAACTTGGAATAGCGCAGCCAAGCGGTGGCGCCGTAGATCGACGCGCCGCCCGACTTGTTTGGAAACAGGCCGGCGATTTCGGCATAGGTGAAGGATTGCAGGAAGCCCATGATCATGGAGAAGATCCAGATCGCGAAGGCCAGCGTGCCGGTCGTGCCGGCAATGCCGCCGATCGAGAACAGGACGAGGGCAGGCACGCCGCTCGCCACCCAGAAGGCGCCGCGCCAGTCGATATTTCGGTGCAACTTGCCTTCGGCAAGCGGCTCCAGGACAGTCGTTATCGTGCTCATATGTCTTTGTTCCCCATTTTGATGTTCCCCGTTCGTGACCGCCGCGGCTTCGCGAGGCTTCACCATCGACGCATGCATTGATCGACTGCCGGTGTTTCCACTCAGTCGTATTTTTTTCTTAGGAGTGAAGATTGATCCGGCGCGCTTTCAGGTCAAGCGATTTGTCGCGCCGTGCACATCCCGCTTGCGAAACATGTCAGCTTGACACTGCCGCGGGCGGATTGTTCAGAAAAGGACGAGGGGCTTGAAATGAAAAACCCGCCGGAGGCGGGTCGCGGCGCAAATCAGCACCATGGACGAATATGTAGCATAGCTGCCCTCAGCAGGTCAAGGAAAAAATTCCTATCACGAACTGCCAGCACGGCCTCACTGTCTTGGGAGGAAGGACGTCAGGAGCGTGGTTTGGTCTTTTGCGGATCGTAGTGGGCGAAGGCGACGACGCGCGCCGGCAGCCGCTTGGCATGGCCGTCGAGCTTGCCGATCTCGACCTCGGTACCGACAGCTGAATGGGTGACATCGAGCCTGGCCAGCGCGATGGTCTTGTTCAGCACCGGCGAGCGCATGCCCGACGTGACGACGCCGATCTGGGCGCGGCCGACATGCACGCAATCGCCATGGCCGACGTCGACATTGGCGTCGATGTCGAGGCCGACCAGCTTCGTCTGCGGGTGCTCCTTGCGGCGGATTAGCGCCTCGCGGCCGATGAAATCGTCGGTCTTGCTCTTCAGCGGCACGGTGAAGCCGATGCCGGCCTCGAACGGATCGGTCTGGTCGGAGAATTCGTAGCCGGCGAAGATCAGCCCGGCCTCGATGCGCACCATGTCCAGCGCCTGCAGCCCCATCGGCTTCAGCCCATGCGGCTGGCCGGCTTCCCAGATGGCGTCGAACACCTTTTCGGCGTCGCGCGGATGGCACCAGATCTCGTAGCCGAGTTCGCCGGTATAGCCGGTGCGCGAGACGACGACCGGAATGCCGTTGCCGCCACCAATGCGGGCGACGGCGAAGCGGAACCATTCGAGCTCGTCGATCGACGGCTGCAATGGCGAAGTCCAGATCACTTCTCGCAGGATGTCGCGGCTCTTCGGACCCTGGACGGCGACGTTGTGCATCTGGTCGGTCGACGAGCGCACCAGCACGTTGAGGCCGAGCTTCGTCGCCGTCTCGCGCAGCCATTCGCCGGACAGATCGTCACCGCCGACCCAGCGGAAATTGTCCTTGCCGAGCCGCAGCAGGGTGCCGTCGTCGATCATGCCGCCATGCTCGTAGCACATGGCCGAATAGACCACCTGGCCGACACCGAGCTTCTTGACGTCGCGGGTCAGCGTGTATTGTAGCAGCGCCTCGGAATCCGGGCCGGTGACCTCGAACTTGCGCAGCGGCGACAGGTCCATGATCACCGCGTCCTGGCGGCAGGCCCAGTATTCCGCGATCGGCCCGTCCTTGGCGAAGGAATTGGCGAGCCAATAGCCCCTGTACTCGCCGAAGTTGCGGGTGTGCTTGGCAAAGCTCGAATGAAAAGCTGTCTCGCGGGTCATTTTCTGTTCCGAATCGGGCGTCATGCGTCTGGCGATCGCTCGCGAGAATTTGTGCTGGCCGGAATAGGTCCGCACATGGATGTCGGTCGGGTTCCAGCCATTGGCCGGCGTCGTGTCGTCGGGGCAGGCGGAGGACACGCAGACGATGTCGGTGAGCGCCCTGAGCAGCACATAGTCGCCCGCCCGCGACCACGGCTCGTCGGACACCATGACGCCATGCGCGTCGATCGCCGTGTTGAAGAAGAAGTTGATCGCCATCCAGCCCGCGCGGGGATTGACGCCCTTGCCGGCCAGAGCGCCGTTGAAATTCTCCGAGCAGTTGGTGTGGCCGGGATAGCCGATGTCGTCGTAATATTTGGCGGCGCAGGCGAGCGCGAAGGCGTCGTGCCGGCCGCATGTGTCCTGCACCACCTCGACCAGTGGCTCCATGTCCTGGTCAAAGTATTTGGAATGCAGGCCGGGCATCGGGTAGCTCGCACCCATCAGCGTGCGAGTCGTCGTCACGTCGAGCGGATGATCCAATCCCCTGTCCAGCTTGCGCGCCGAAAAGCACTGGAAATCGGTGCACTGGCGCCCGTCGACATCGATGATCTGGAGATAGTCGCCAGCCTTGACGAAATAGGATTCCGCCGTCGCCGAATGGACGCGCAAATCGAGAACCGGGTCGGCCAGCGGATCGGCCAGTAGCGATTTCGCCGCCGGGCGGATCGTGGCGCGGCGGACGATGGCAATCAGCGGCGTCGCCGTGTCGTGGCCATCGACCAGCATCGGCCCGCCGGGGGCCGCAATCAGCATCGCGCCGTCGCGCGCGACCGTGAAAGCCTGCTCGGTGCCGGCGGGTGTCGCGCCGCCGAACACGCGAACCGCCTTGGCATGGTCAAGCTGCACCTGCCGGCGCGCGAGCCCGCTCCGTAGCGATGCGAGGCTGTCGTCGTCCTCGGCCAATAGCGCCTTGATGCCGGCAGCGTTGCTGTTCGATGCTTCACCAAAAATGCCGGGATCGGTCGCGCCGCTCCTGTCCCAGGCCAGCAACTCGCAGGCCTGGCCGCCCTCGACATTGCGCACGGTGACCGTGTCGCCGGCCTCGATATCGATGAGCACCGCGCCATTGCCATGGATCGTATAACGCTCCATGCCCGGCGGCAGCGTGATCTGGCCGGGCCTCAGGATGAGGCTCGGCCGCGGCGGTCCGGCAGCAATTGCGGGGTAGGGCGACTGGCTCATTTCAGCCTTGCGGTTCGAGAAACAAGGTTGCCTGTGTGTGAAATTATTTTAGCGGTAAGAATAGCAGTGCGCGTGCGTTTGGCAAGGCGGAGCTTGACCGTCGGTGCAATCGCTCGGGCTTGAACTCGCCACTCCGCCTCGCCTTCGGAGCGTCGGCGCTGCCCCTCATCTGCCTGCCGGCATCTTCTCCCCGTGAACGGGGCGAAGGACGCTGTCCTCATCGGTTTCGCCAATCGCCAACGGTGCAAAAAAGTGCCGGCTTTGCGGTCCAGCTTCTTTCTCCCCGTTTACGGGGAGAAATGCCCGGCAGGGCAATGAGCGACTATCTGTGGTGTCAAGTTGCATTGGCGAACTCCATGCGCGCATCGCGTGCTTTTGC
>NZ_JANIFL010000019.1:0-55039 GCF_024518695.1 Mesorhizobium sp. LMG17149 | reverse complement strand
GTGTCGATGAGGTTCATCGCGCCCTTGATGATGCCGTTGGTCTCGAGGAATTCCTCGTCGCACTGGGCGATGATGTCGACAATGGCATTGCCGATGCAAAGCACGTCATAAGCCGGCATCAAAATCTCCGCCAAAACCCGAGCCGGCTTCTTGCCACGCCGGCCGGGCGTGGTCTCGCGAGTTGAAATGGGTTGCCGCATGCGCTTGATCCAGCCGCCCTCACGCAGCTGCCGGTCCGGCTTCACGCAGCAAATCGTCAGCTTTGTCCGTCTTCTCCCAAGTGAACTCAGGCTCTTCACGCCCGAAGTGTCCGTATGTCGCCGTCTTGCGGTATATCGGCCGTAAGAGATCAAGCATCTTGATGATGCCTTTCGGTCGGAGATTGAAAACCTCGAGAACAAGGCGCTCGATCCTTTTTTCCTCGATCCTTGCGGTTCCGAAGGTATTGACCATGACAGAAACCGGACTGGCCACGCCGATCGCGTAGGCAAGCTGAACCTCGCAGACCTCCGCAAGGCCGCTGGCAACGATGTTCTTCGCGACATACCGGGCGGCATAGGCCGCCGAGCGGTCAACCTTGGATGGGTCCTTGCCCGAAAAGGCACCGCCGCCGTGACGCCCGGTCCCACCGTAGGAATCGACGATGATCTTCCGTCCTGTGAGGCCGCAGTCGCCGGCAGGCCCACCGACCACGAACCGCCCTGTTGGGTTGACCAGAAATCTGATCCCCGAAGTATCCAGGTGGGCCGGCAGGACCGGTTTTATGATCTCCTCAATGACGCCTTCGCGGACCGTGGCTTGTGAAACCGCTTCGTCATGCTGCGTTGACAGGACTATGGTATCCAGCGCCACCGGGCGGAGCCCTTCGTAGCGTACCGACACTTGAGATTTCACGTCCGGACGCAGCCAGCCAAGCTGTCCCGCTTTCCGGACCTCGGCCTGTCTTTTCGTCAAATGGTGAGCGAGTTGGATCGGCAGGGGCATCAATGTATCCGTCTCGTTGCATGCGAATCCAAACATGATGCCCTGATCCCCTGCCCCTTGCCCGAGATCCTGCCCTCGTCCTTCATCAACGCCCTGGCTTATGTCGGGCGACTGCTCGGTGAGGGCCAGAACGACGGCGCAACGTCGACCATCAAAGCCAATCGCATCATCGTCGTAGCCAATATCGAGTATCGTATCGCGGGCGACTTGGCTGTAATCGATGTGGGCATGGCTGGTGATCTCGCCAGCCACAACGACCATCCCCGTCTTCACCAACACTTCACAGGCGACGCGCGCCTTCGGATCGGTGCGCAGGACCGCATCGAGAATGGCATCGGAGATGTTGTCTGCCATCTTATCGGGGTGTCCCGCGCCGACGGATTCGGAAGAGAACACGAACTGCCTGGTCATAAAAATGCCCTCGCTTCAAGTGCTGGAGTTAGTGAGGAGTTTCTGGATTGGGGTGGCTTATCGGTCGGGGATGCCGGGAACATCGAACGCAGTGCAGAAGTCGGCAACGTCTCTTCGTACGCTCGCATGAACTTCCTGGTCATCGGGCTGGCGGCAGACCGAGTCGATGAAAGCGGCGATCTGCACCATCTCCGTTTCGCGCATGCCCATGGACGTCACCGCTGGTGTCCCTAAGCGGATGCCGCTTGTCAGCGCCGGATGCCGCCGGTCGCCCGGGACCATATTGAAATTCGCAATGATGCCTGCACGCGATAAGCGCTCCGCATAGGCTTTGCCTGACAGCGACCGGTCCCGAAGATCAAGGATCAGCATGTGATTGTCAGTGCCCCCGGTGACGAGTTCATAACCTCGCTCCAGAAGTGCCTGGGCCAGAGCCTTGGCGTTGTGGACGATCTGCTGACCGTAGACACGAAAGGACGAGTTCGCTGCTTCCTGCAAAGCGACGGCAAGCGCGGCGATAGTATTCATATGCGGTCCGCCTTGCAGAAGAGGGAACACGGCGCGGTCTATACGTTTGGCCAGATTGTGTTTGCTCTTCGGATGATGGAGGGGCTGATAACGGTCTTCATTCCTTGATAAAATGAAGCCACCCCGGGGACCGCGGATCGACTTGTGAGAGGTGCTGGTGACCACATCGCAATGGGACACGGGGTTCGGATGCACTCCTGCGACAACCAGGCCGCAGATGTGGGCGATGTCAGCCACCAGATACGAGTTCACCTCCGAAGCAATTTCGGCCATTGCCGCGTAGTCAAAAATACGCGGATAAGCAGTTCCGCCGACCCAAATTAGCTTCGGGCGTTCCCGCTTGGCGGTCTCGCGCAAGTGGTCATAGTCAATTTGCTGTGTCTTTTCGTGCAGCCTGTACGGGACGCGCTGATAATCGCTGCCGGAAAAATTGACGGACCAACCGTGGGTCAGATGGCCGCCTTCGGGTAAAGGCAAGCCCATGACTTTGTCACGGGGGCTCAAAAGCGCGCGATAGACAGCCTGGTTGGCTGGCGAGCCTGAATAAGGCTGGACGTTGGCGTGTTCACTGCCAAATAGCGCTTTCAGGCGCTCGATCGCGAGGGTCTCAAGCTCATCGACGATCTCGTTTCCGGCGTAGTAGCGCGCACCGGGGTATCCCTCGGCATACTTGTTGGTGAAAATCGACCCGGTCGCTTCCAACACCGCCGAGGAGGCAAAGTTCTCGGAGGCGATCAGTTTGAGAGTTGTCCGCTCCTGACGCTCCTGTCTTAGAAGCAGTTCGTGAACGCGGGAGTCGACGGCGGCTAAGTGAGGCCGCCCGTAAGTATCGGGCTGCGCGATGGCGCCGCCGGCGGAGTTATCCATGGTAGTCGCGCTCCATTTGGACTGATCTATTTCACGATCAAGCAGGCGGTCCCTTCAACCGCGCGTCTTGTATTGCTTCCAGGCGTTGTAGGTCTCTTTTATGATGGCCATCATCGTGGGGCAGGAGATCGACCACCAATTGAGCCAGCCCGCCATCCTTGCCTCCTGCTTGCATATGGTACGAAGACTGCGGACGTTGTTCGTTGCAGCAAAGAAAGTTGGCTCTGACCAGCCGCCGAACGTGGCGTCGAACCTGCTCGCGAGGCAGACTGGTAATATCGGCCAGCTCGCCGACGGTTAGATCCGCATGCGCGCAAAGGCCCAGGATTCGAAGGCGATCAAGATGCGCTGCCGTCCTTAGGCGATTTACCAGTGTCAACATTGGTTGGCATCAACCCGGACGGGATGCAGCAAGCCGCTAGCCCTTCTATCCCCATCAATCCGCATGAGACCTCTCTCGTCATTTGCTGTAAATCCGCTGGTATGGATGCTAATGGAAGATAGATCACAGTCCTTTCTACGACTAAGACGCCAGATATTGGGGCTAATGTACCACCTGACAGGAGACTACACTCACGAACATTATGTGAATTTTTTTTAACGTTGCTGAGATCAAGGGGGAGGTTTGGCGAATGTCTCGCCGTCGACTGTCGAATCCTGCCCGACGGGATTATAGGGTGCGTAGCCTGCTTGTCCTTTCCACATGACCAGCGACGATGGGGCGAAGGCGGCAGACATAGCTCTGGAGCATGCTGCGGTATCTTTGGCCTGAAGCCGAGGAAGGCGGACCGTGGCTTCCGCGCCGCTGCCGGGAGCCCGCGAACAGGCCAAGTGGATCAGCCGGGTGTTGCCGTCATAGAGCGTGAGACCCAAAGCTGGCCAGCCGCGCCCTGAGGCTGACGCACCGCTCAGCGTCCACCTTGCTCTCGAAGCCCATCGGCATAGCGCCGATAACGACTTGACCGCGTGCGTGTCGACGAGCGATCGGTGAGCGCAAGGATCGAGGGTGCAGTGCAGGATAATGCTGTTTTAAATCAGCGCTGTTTTCAGCCGACTGCCTTGAGCGTGGGCACAAGGATATAGGCCCAAGGCAGGAGATCATCGTCTGCTGTTCGGGAGGCCGCCCTGGGCGCGCGACAGCCGTTCCTTCGGCTGCGCCGCTCCGCCACCATCCGCGCCGTGCCTTCCGGAGACCATTCCCGCTACCGGCCGGCGCCCGTGAAAACCTCGACCCGGCGCACCGGCTCGAGATGGCTGGGCTCAGCGTAACTCTGAAGTCGTCATATACCGAAGCCTTCACAGACTTCGGACATCCCCCTCACAGTCCGATCCAGATGGCGTCAGGAACACCGCTTGCGTTGATGCGGATGAACCCCTGCTTGTGCCACAATGACCCTTATGTCAGCGCGCGAGCCAAAGCTTCCGCGCAAGGCGACGGCTAGGATAAGGCAATGCCGACGAAGGGCACATTGCTTGCCACACTCTGGAATGATGGCATGCTCGGAAGGCCTAGGCTTTGCTCAGGGCCGCCTGCAAGGCGCGCTTTGAGGTTATTCACATAGCCTTCTGCGTAGTCCTGCGCCGTCGAGACCGAAAGATCAATGCCTGCCGCCAAGGCCTCTTCCATCAGGTGCTTTACGAGCCCATTTCGAATGGCCAGCTTGACCTCGGGGCCTGCGATAAGGCCGATCGCCTGCGCGGCCATATTGAGGCCAGCTTCCTCCAGCGCTCGCTTCATATCGCCTCCGTTAATGGCCGTACGCAGGAGATTGGCTGCTTGCGACTCAGCCTCGAGAACCATCGAGGCAAGATCGGCTACTTGTCCGAGGCCCGGAATGAAGCTGAGCAGTCCCACCGCCGTTGCCGCCAAGTCGAGCACTTTCGTCTCGATTTTGAGCACGGAGTCGACGACGTGCATGACGGCCCCGCCGTTCTTTTTGGCTGACTTAATGTCAGGCTGGTCCATCAGGCCCATCTTCATGTCCGCGACGGCATTCTGCTCTTCTGCGGTTTGGGCGCCGTGGGTGATTGGCTGCTGAACGTTGCGGTTCGCAGACGACATGTTTGTGCAAAAATGGGCAAAGTCTTTTTTGCTGATATTGCCGGAATCAACCGTATGCCCGCCGCCAAAGTCGAAGAATTTATGATGGGTCTTATAGCCCGTGATCGAATTGTTCAGGAGGCCAAACAAAAGAGGATCTGAAAGGAGCTGAGAGGCTGCTTCCCGCACTTTCGGATCAAGGCTCTTGTCGTCTTTCATTTTCGCCAGTTTGTCGCGAGTCAGAACACCGCTTCCAAAGAACGTGTCCTGATGGTCCTTGATCATCTCGACCGTATTCAGCTCAGTTTGCGTGAGGCTCATCGACGATGAGGCGACTTGCAGGAAATCCTCTTTGTGCATCTTCCCTTTCGAGCCACCGCACAACTGGTTCCAAGCATCGGGGTGATCGAGGAAATATTGCGCCGCCGCAATGACCTGGGGCGGAAATTTGCCGTTTTTCGATTCGCCGCCGACCATTTTCTTGAACTCATCCAGACTCAGGTCCTTGGACAGATTTTCGGAGTACCGGTAAAACTCCCGCAAGGCATCGCTCAAGGTCATGACCGAAGGCTGCAAACCTCCGCTGCCGTCGGATGGTATGTAGTTCTGCTCGTAGCTTCGCGCTTGGGCTTCCTGAAATGCAGCAACTTGTGGGTGGTGGTTTGAAAATCCGGCCAAGTCCTTGGCGTTGATCTTGCCTCCACAGCGGCCGTCGCCCTGCGAGCCAATCGCATAAAAAAGTCCCGAATCCTGCTGCAGTCCCTGGATCGCCGCTTTCAGATCCGGTGGCGTAGAGGGATCATTGGCTTTGTCGGTCAACGACTTCCAAGTAAGCGGGCATTGGTCCTTGTGACGGTTGAGTACCGCAACAATCTGCAACTCAGCCGTGGTCAGCGACCCACCGTTCCACGCGATTCCGGGGCTCGCCCTGGGAGCCGGCTCGATCTTCGGAGTGACGCCGAGCAGATGTTGGGCTTCAGTCGCCTTGGAGCGTTGCGATTGGTCCTCCTTGAGAGCCGCCCTCATATTTGGCGGCAGCAGATCCAGTGGGTGTTGCTCCAAGCCATTCAATGTCAAGACATCCGGTGCCATATGGCCCAAAGGGTCCTGCCGCAATTTATCCATTGTCGAATCAAGATTCGACGCTGGCAGATCCCCTTGCGCGAAAGAGCCGGGCTTGTCTGCCAGCACACAAGTGGACAGCATCGCTTCGAAGCACGATGCACTTTGCTGATGCTGGGTCGCAAAATGGGAAACTTTCAGGCCCGGCCAACCCCTTGCGGACTGTAGCGAATTTGAGCGGTAGAAAGTTGAAAGATTACTGGCCGACATTATGCATCCTCAGACGTGACGTTGAAATCCCCACAAGAGACCCCGACAGAAGATCCCTTGCGTTTCACAAAATTCGACAATTCCAAGCGTCGGCAGGTCACGAATGCGCCTGCCCTGCCTTCAATTGCTGTGTTCCGGGCCGGCTCCAAGGTTCGGTCCAACACAATGGCCGGAGTCACCGCGAGAGCTGCCGGGACTCATCATGAGCGGATTAGCTTTCGAGAAACTGACGAGTTTGCGAAGAGTTCACAAAGGGGTAGCCGCAGTCATGTTCTTCAGAGCTGCGGGAAATCCTCAATGTTCATTTCTTGCCCAGCTCAGGCTTCCCGCTAACGCTATCCTGTTGTGGGATGTCAGAAGAATAAGAAGCATCCGGTCGTCCGTCGCGAACGACCGTAGTGGAGGAGCCGCGAAACAAGATCAGCACTGATTCCTTTGGCGTTGCCGCTATGTGAGTCTGCGCCTGCGCCTGCGCCACCAAGCCGTTAAAGGTCTGCTCCACGAGTGCGACGAAGCGCGGTGGACCGGAAACGAAGACGAGGCCATTGCCCGGCACGGGTTTGACCACATAGCGCTCGTCGGAGATATCAAGCTTGTCGAGAGCCCCCTTGAACGCATCGAAGCGAATCGACGTCATCAAAAGCATTCGAGTTTGCGATTCTTGTGCAGCAGACACATAGAGCACAAGGCCGTCATAGTACCATTGTAGACCGTAAAGGTTCGTCAAGCGGTCGAGGAACGCGCGCGGTGGCAAATCAGGCATACGTCCGCGAATTCGCCCCTTCACCGCAGGACTGATGTTGACCCTGATATTCAGGTTGTTGCCGAATTCCTGCAACGCTGCAGCGAGCTCCTGATCCAGAACCGTGTATCTATAGGGTGTCGCCGGAAGGGACAGCGGGACTGCATGCGCCGGGTGAATCCCGGTGGACAGAAAAAACCCGGCACAAAGAAGTCTCAAAACATGCAGGGTGACGGGTTGGATAAGCGTTCTCGGCATGTCGCACTGATAAACCAAACGCTGAAATCATCACAAGTGACTAAATTGCCGAAGAGATTTTAGATTGTCGAAATGACGCCGCCGTTAGTCAGCTTGTTGTCAGCTTGCCCCCCTAGGAGTGTTGCGCCGACACCGGGTGATGAATGGGCGGGGCTCGCCCGGTCAGAGAGAGCAACCGAGTCCTTACATGATGATGCCTGTCACGTCGATCTCTGCCACTCTAACGGCTGGCCTCCCCAGGGTCGGATCACCGTCGATTGTCGAGCAGGCCCAGTTTGAGCGCGCCTTAGGGCATGCAGCCGACTCGCTGAAAAACGATGCCGCCGCGGGGCCAGCGAGTGCGGCGCCAGTTGCTGCGGCGATGGATGTTCAGCGCGCGGCTGCGCCGACGAGCGGCATGGGCGATCGCGTGTTGCAGACGATTTCCTCCCTATATCCACACAACACTGTTTCCTTCCCCGCGCTCGACCATGACATAGCCCTTTCGAAGGGCGCTCTACCGGGACCGGCGCAGAAGCTTCCCGTTCCAGGTGAGGCGGGAACCGGAATCTCGGGCATTCCCCAACAAGGGCAAGACTTCGAAACGATGATGGCTGGTCTTCGGGATGTTTACAACGGCGTCACCCAGGTGGCGCTTATCTCCAAAGGCGTCAGCGGCGTCACATCATCCGTGAATAAACTTTTGAAGGAAGGCTGAACCGCGCGCATGATTGGCTTGGCCGAGGGCGAAATCATGCGTGGCCTGTCAGGGTGGCGGTCGGTTAGACTTGTCATGCTGCCAGTTCTCGTCGCCCTCACTGCTTGCAAAGCCGACCTCTACACGCAATTGCAAGAGCGTGAGGCAAATGAAATGCTCGCACTTCTTGAAGACAACGGGGTCGCCGCGATCCGGGTGGTCGCCAAGGATGGAACCAGCACGATCCAGGTTGACGAAAAGCTGCTCGCCTTCTCAATCAACCTTCTGAACGCCAAGGGGCTGCCGCGCCAATCCTTCAAGAACCTCGGTGAGATATTCCAAGGATCAGGCCTGATTGCCTCGCCGACCGAAGAGCGTGCCCGTTACGTGTATGCCCTGAGCGAAGAGTTGTCGCGGACGATCAGCGATATCGATGGCGTTTTTTCTGTACGTGTTCACGTCGTGCTGCCGCATAACGACCTTGTGCGAGCCGGTGCCACGCCATCCTCGGCCTCGGTGTTTATCAGGCACGACGCAAAAACAAATGTCGCGGCTCTGCTGCCAAAGATAAAGATGCTTGTAGCCGACAGCATCGAAGGCCTGTCCTACGATAAGGTGGAAGTGGTTTTGGTGCCGGTAGAACGGTCCGCACACGAGCAACGGCCCGATCCGACTGCTGTTTTGCCACAAGCATCACTACCTCTTCCTGCGCCACTTCTGGCGACCGTAACAGGTTTTGCCGCAGCCGTATTCGGCGTGGCCTGTTATCTCTTGATCGGCGTTGTTACGCGTCGGCGCAAGCAATCAACCGGCGTTTCCAAGGTCGAGGGGCGCCGGGATGCTTCTGCTGTCGAGGCCATTCGCAAAAGAATGCCTGCAATTGGACGTGGGTGACATCTCATTGCCAATGCCTATACAGACCGCCCGACCTGATGGTCCGCACTTTCCGGGCGCGAGCGAGCTTGCGGCTTCGGCCCATCCAACCCGTCTTGCGGCGCGTCTTGATCCATCGTTATCGGCCGAAACGTTAGTGAAGTTGCAGAAGTGTTCCAGACTGCATCCAAGGCTGGCAGAATTGCTGGGCAACGATGACGTGGATCTGAACCACATCGGCTGCAGGCCGGACCTTCTACGCGGGCATGATCCATATCGAGCGGCCCTTCTTGCTGGTAGTATCTGGCATGCCCGTTCGCTGGTCGCGTTTGTCTCTCAGCCTGAGCTTGCCATCCTTGTTAAACGCATCGGCGTGGAGGCACACGCATTCGGAATCCGACACCTGCTGCATGCTGTTGACAAAAGACTGATCTCGGACCCAGAAAAACTCGCTCAGCAAATCGAATACGATGGACACGCATGTCTTGGGGCTTGGCTCCAGGACAGTTCAGCTACCGAGCGTAACCGCGTGCTTCTTCGATTGCCCGAGGGGACTGCCGCGGAGACTCCAGCACCTGAGCATTGGACCGACGCCGGCCAATTGCTTTCACTTGTAGTAGCTCATTTTGAGACAGAGACCCCGGTGAAATGACAGTCGAACTTTCCGAGGGGCCAATAGCGCCGCAGATGCGTCCAGTCGGACCACTGATACCCGCGAGCGAGCTCGAAACCTGGCACAGCGCCGCGCAAGCCCTTGCCGCGGCAGAACGGCATCGGCAGCGCGTTCGAAACTGGGCACGCGCGGTTTACCAGCGGGCGTGGGCGCGCGGCCACATGGAGGGCTCGAATGCAGGCACCGAGGAGATGGCAGGGTTGATTGCGGAGACAATCTCCGAAATCGCGCGACGAAAGGCGGCTCTGGAGCAGGAATTGCCGCAGCTCGTGATGGAAATATTGAGCGATCTTATCGGCGCTTTCGATCCGGGCGAGCTATTGGTGAGGGCTGTTCGTCACGCCATAGAGTGTCAATACAGCGGCGCCGACGTTTGCCTTCATGTTTCTCCCATGCAAGTCGACATGCTTGCACGAGAGTTTGCTCGATGCGACGGCCAGGATGGTCGACCAAGGGTGCGGATCGAGCCCGACCCGACATTGTCGCCGCAACGCTGCGTGCTGTGGAGCGAGTACGGCAATGTTGACCTTGGACTTGACGCCCAGATGCGCGCGCTGCGCCTTGGTTTCGGGACGCTCTGTGAGAAAGGCGAGCTATGAGAAAGCCCGTCCCAGAACATAACGCTGACGCCGACACTCGAGCTCTCGTTCCAGCAATCTCGTCTTTGAGGGCTGCGGCCAAGCGAATTGACACGCGTGCGGTGCGCGGTCGGATCACGCGGGCTATCGGCACACTGGTTCATGCCGTCTTGCCAGACACTCGTATTGGGGAACTTTGCCTCCTAGAGGACCCGCGAACCGGGCTGTCGCTCGAGGCCGAGGTGATCGGCCTGTCGGGTGATGGTGTATTGCTGACACCGATCGGGGACTTGGTGGGCCTATCCAGCCGCGCAGAGGTCGTGGCCACTGGCCGAATGCGTGAGGTGCCCGTCGGCGGCGATTTGCTCGGTCGCGTGATCGACAGTCGTTGCCGCCCATTGGACGGCAAAGGCGAAATCAAGACCGTCGAAACTCGGCCCCTGCATGGCAGAGCCCCCAATCCGATGACGAGGCGCATGATTGAGCGGCCATTCCCGCTTGGGGTCCGTGTCCTCGATGGTCTGCTGACGTGCGGCGAGGGCCAGCGGATCGGGATTTATGGCGAGCCAGGTGGTGGCAAGTCGACGCTGTTGTCACAGATCGTAAAGGGTGCCGCCGCTGACGTCGTCATAGTGGCGCTCATAGGCGAACGTGGACGGGAAGTTCGTGAATTCATCGAAAGGAATCTTGGTGAAGAGGGCCTTCTCCGTACAGTCGTCGTGGTTGAAACATCCGACCGCTCGGCGGTAGAGCGTGCGCAATGCGCTCCAATGGCGACTGCGCTCGCGGAATATTTCCGCGATCAAGGCCTACGCGTTGCTCTCATGCTGGATTCGCTGACGCGCTTCTGCCGCGCTATGCGCGAAATAGGCCTTGCTGCGGGTGAGCCGCCGACGCGACGGGGCTTTCCTCCTTCCGTTTTTGGCATGCTGCCAGGCCTGCTCGAGCGCGCCGGCATGGGTGAGCGGGGCTCAATCACGGCCTTCTATACGGTGCTTGTAGAGGGTGATGGCACGGGTGATCCAATCGCCGAGGAATCGCGTGGTATTCTCGATGGCCATGTCATCCTCTCACGCGCTATTGCGGCGCGATCGCATTTCCCCGCTATTGATGTGCTGCAGAGTCGCAGCCGCGTCATGGATGCAGTCGTTTCGGGGACACATCGCAAGGCAGCATCCATTTTCCGCGAGCTCCTGTCGCGCTATGCCGAGACCGAGTTCTTGATCAATGTTGGCGAATACAAGCCAGGTGGAGATCCCCTGACTGACCGGGCTGTCGCGTCAATCGACGAACTGAGGGAGTTTCTGCGCCAGAGCGAAGATGACGCGTCAGATTTCGAGGAGACGGTCGCATGGATGTCGCGTCTGACCGCGTAAACTGGATTCAGTCTTCGAGGTTACGGCTTCTGAAGGAAATGCAAGAGCGTCGTGCCCTTGGCGAGCTGTCCAAGAAGGAAGCCCAGCGCGATGTGGCCGCCTCAGCCGTACAAAATGCCTCTAGGGAGCTTGCAATGATACAGCAACATTGTTCAAGAAAAGAAGCAGCGCTCTATCAGCATCTGATGTCACTCGACAACTTGTCTAGCGCAGCGCTCGACCGTCACCGCCTTCACACTGAACAGCTTGCCGCTGAGATCAATTCCAGACGGCAGATGCTTGATGATACCCAAATCGCTCAAGAGGAGGCTGAGATGGCGGCGTCCAGGACGAGGGAGCTATGGGTCATATGTTCGGCGGCAAGGGACAAATGGCAACAAATCGAGGACGACGTGCGGCGCGCCGTCGAGACTCATTCGGAGGCCGCAGCCGAGATCGAGGCCGACGATGAGATACTGCTGAAATATGCGAGGGGGTCGCTTGCCTAAATGCCGCGCAACCGGATCCGACGGTCGCAAGAGGTCGTCCGAATGACACGACCGTGCAGTCTTTGATAGGCGCTGCGGTCACACCCGCCATGTTCGAACCAGTTCTGAAACTGTCCCACACGGTTGTCTCGTGGCTCAATGATACAGCAGCGCCGCGCACGCCGTTTCAAAGCCGGATCAACGAGGTGCCGCTATCGGTGCGAACGGCAGGGCTTGTCTGGCAGCAGGAACCTGCTGCCATTCCGATGCTTGACTGCGTCTGGAGAGTGGGAGCCGAAACGGTCATCTTGTCACTGTCGCGCCCGCTCGTAGAGGAGTTCATCACGACAGTGCAGAACGGCTTGGCCTTCCCTTCCGAGCCAACTGCTTCGCTAATTCTCGAACTCGCTCTGGAGCCGCTTGTCACTCGACTGGAGGAGACGACGCGTCTGAACGTGCAACTCGTGCGGGTATGCGAAGCCACGATGCTGGCTCCTCATCTTGAACTCGACATCATTTTCGGCGCGGTCAAGGGCAAGGGCCGTCTATTCCTGTTCACGCCACTTGACGGCTTAGTACCGCCTGCGTTTCGCGCGCTAGGCGAACTGCTTGCCCAGTTGCCGCGGCAGCTGGGCGGGCTGCCTCCAGAGCTCCCGCTCATTGTTGCAGGAGAGGTCGGCACGCTTCGCCTTCCTGCGGCGCTTCTTCGAAGCGCATGTGTCGGTGATGCATTGTTGCCCGATATTGCGCCGTTCGGCCGCGGCCAGATCACCCTAGCTGTCGGCCAGTTGTGCGCCGAGGCGGATCTTGACGGCGATGAATTAATCTTGCGGGGGCCTTTCCGCCCGCGACCGTGTCCTTTGGAGAGTGCGCATATGACACAACCCGGATCGCAACTGGAGCTTACTAAGGATCTCGACGATGTCGAGATCGTGCTTGTCTTTGAATGCGGCCGCTGGCCTATTTCTCTTGGGGAATTAAGAAGTGCCGGCGAAGGGCATATTTTTGAACTTGGATGGCCGATCGACGGCCCGGTCGACATAGTGGCCAATGGTCAGCGTATCGGGCGTGGCGACATTGTCCGCATCGGAGAAGAGCTGGGCATCAGGCTGCGTGGCGGGTTTGCATGCAATGAGTGAAGCTCAGCCGACAATCCTGGCGCTTCTTGCGGTTACCGCCGGACTCGGTCTGCTGGTTTTAGCAGTTGCCACGACAACGGCCTTTGTAAAGGTATCAATTGTTCTTTTCCTCGTCCGCAATGCGCTCGGGACCCAGACCATACCACCCAATGTGGTGCTGTACGCCGCGGCGATGATCCTCACTATGTTCGTTAGTGCGCCCGTTGCTGAGCAGACCTATGACCGCATGTCGGATCCCAAGCTCCACTATCAGACATTCGACGACTGGGTAAGCGCCGCTAAAGCCGGAAGTGAGCCCTTGCGCGAGCATCTCAAGAAATTCACAAATGAAGAGCAGCGGCGATTTTTCCTATCTTCGACAGAAAAGGTCTGGCCAGAGGAAATGCACGCTGCAGCCACGCCTGATGACTTTGCAATACTTGTACCATCTTTCTTGCTATCGGAATTGAAGCGTGGATTTGAGATAGGATTTCTACTTTATCTGCCTTTTATTGTTATAGATCTGATAGTGACAACTATCTTGATGGCGATGGGCATGTCGATGGTCTCACCAACTGTTATATCTGTCCCGTTCAAGATCTTCTTGTTTGTTGCCATTGATGGTTGGTCAAAATTGATGCATGGGCTTGTGCTGAGTTATACGTTACCGGGAGGCTGATCATCACTGAATCCAGCATCATTACTCTTATGAGCCAATCACTGGTGGTTTTCATGATCTGGATTCTACCGCCGCTCATTGCATCAGTGGTTGTCGGCCTCGTCATCGGCATCCTCCAGGCGGCGACGCAGATCCAGGATGAAAGCTTGCCGCTCACCGTGAAGCTTCTGGTCGTTGTCGCGGTGATTGGGCTGTTTGCTCCTGTGCTAAGCGCCCCGCTCATAGAGCTAGCCGATCAGATCTTCACCGAGTTTCCCGCAATGACACTTAGCTACTAGTCCGCCCCATGGACGCGCCATCGGCCGATATTCAAATTCTGATCCAGACGGCTCTCGAACTCGTCGTTGCGGCAGGTCTTGGGGCAGCCCGCGCGATGGGCATCATGCTGATCTTTCCCGTATTCACACGCTCGCAGATCAGTGGGCTGATCCGGGGCTGTTTGGCTGTTGGCTTCGCACTACCATGCCTGGCACACGTCAGCGGCGGATTGCCGGCGCTGGATCCTGATACGCGCCTGATCCAGCTAACCCTGCTCGGATTCAAGGAAGTTTTTGTCGGTGTACTCCTTGGCACTTTTCTTGGCATTCCGCTTTGGGGCCTTCAGGCTGCCGGGGAGCTTATCGACAACCAACGCGGCATCAGCAGCCCGACCGCTTCGGCCGATCCCGCGACGAACAGTCAGGCTTCCGCGATGGGCGTTTTTCTGGGGATCACTGCGATTGCCATATTCGTCGGATCAGGAGGCCTGGAAACTTTGATCAGTGTCCTGTACCGCAGCTACTTGATCTGGCCGGTGTATCAGTTTCACCCGACACTGAGCGGGCCAGGAGCAATGGAGTTGTTGGGGCTTCTCGACAGCATAATGCGCACGGCATTATTGGTATCGGGGCCTGTCGTGTTCTTCCTGATACTGATTGATATATCGATGATGCTGCTGCGTCGCTTTGCCCCGCAATTTAAGGCGAGCCAACTGTCTCCGGCAATCAAGAACATTGTCTTTCCAGTTCTCATGGTCACCTACGCTGCCTATCTGGTGGAGAGCATGAAACTGGAGGTCACACGTGCCAACGGCGTGCTGGAGTGGTTCGACAAATTGCTGCCATGAGCGACACAAGTGAAGAGAAGACACACGCCGCCAGCCCGAAGAAGTTAAGTGAAGCGCGCAAAAAAGGACAGCTGCCACGTAGCTCCGATTTCGTCCGCGCGGTCGGGACTTGCGCTGGGCTCGGCTACCTTTGGCTAAGAGGCAGCGTGATCGAGGACAAATGCCGGGAAGCGCTCCTATTAGCCACCAAGTTGCAGAGCCTACCTTTCGATACCGCGGTGCCGCAGGCATTGGTTGTGCTCGTCCAACTCACCGTCGCGGCTGTTGGCCCGCTGCTTGGAACCCTCGTCGCCGCGGTGATTTTGGCCAGCCTGCTAGCCAATGGTGGATTTGTCTTCTCTCTGGAGCCGATGAAGCTCAGCTTTAAGAAAATTGACCCCTTTGAAGGGCTGAAGCGCTTGGGGTCTGCTCGTTCCATGGTCGAAGTCTGCAAGACCATGTTCAAGGTATTGGTTCTCAGCGCAACCTTTTCCATTGTCCTTCTCGGGATGTGGAAGACAATGGTCCCTCTGCCGATCTGCGGCATGGGCTGTGTTGGCCTCATCTTTATGGAGACAAAATTGCTGATGGGAATTGGCGCCGGCGCACTGCTGGTCGGCGGACTGATCGATCTCCTGCTCCAGCGCGCGTTGTATCTGCGCGAAATGCGCATGACCAATACCGAAGTGACGCGCGAGTCGAAGGATCAGCAAGGAGCGCCAGAGTTGAAAGGTGAACAGCGTCGCATCCGCGAGGAGGCGGCCGACGAGCCTGCGCTTGGCGTGCATCGCGCCACGCTGGTCTTAACAGGAAGGGCGGTCCTGATCGGTCTGCGTTACGTTCGCGGTGAAACCGGGGTGCCGTTCTTAGTTTGCCGTGCCGAAGGTGAGCGCGTTTCACATGTGTTGAGCGAGGCGCGGGCACTACGCCTGACGATCGTCCATGACCATGTCTTAGCGCGTCAGCTGATAGGCACTACAAAACTCGGCCACGCGGTTCCTATGCAATATTTCCAGCCTGTCGCGAAAGCATTCTTTGCCGCAGGCTTGGCCTAGTCATTGGAAGTCCACGACTGCCAGTTCAAAACTGACCTGGCTCCATGCTAGTGGCAAATGTCGGCTGGCCATCCGTGCCCCAGTGTCTCTGTCAGGCCAACCGCGCAACCGCGGGCCTGGGGCAATCACTCCCCTCGGATCTGCCACCCAGCAACTACGGCAAGTCCTCCGGGCATGACCTTGCAGCCTCTGCTGGCCGGTGCGTGGCGCAGTCCGAGGTTTTGAGGCCGGCAGTACGGATTTGATTGGTGCAGCCGTTGGAATGCCCTCGTCAGCTAGTCGTCAACTAAGCGCCCTATGTTGAACAGCCGTGCTAACTTGAGCTCGGTTGCGAAACATAGGAGTACGAATCGTCATGTATGGTCGAATTGGTGGCTCATCCGATAGTTACCGCGCGCATAATGCCGGCGAGCAATCGGATGCAGGAAGCGAAGGGTTCGCGGACACATTTGCCCGAATGCACTTATCCGGATCGGAAGGTAGCGGCGCCTCATCATCGGCGGCTCCCCAAGCATACTCCCTCAATTCCCGACCTCCTGTGGTGGAGATCAACAGGACTTCCTTCAGGAGACAGGTGAGGCAATTTCATGGTGATGAAATCACGCACATCGCCGACAATCCTCAAGAGTATTCAGAGTTCGTATCGTCACGAGCCAGGCGCACCGCGGACGTTGCTCAGCAATATGGCATCCGTCGAGATACGGAGCACGCGCGATATTTCAGTTACCAATTGGGAGACCGGAGTGCCGGACTGCTGAGAATGGAAGGCGGATTCAGCATGAACGAGTTCGAATCGGAAAGTTGGCGGGAACAATTTCCTGGTCGAACTGAGGTCACTTCCATAGTGGATCTTCAAGTCGCCCATCCGCTCGTCGAAAATGCGGGCGATATTCTGCTGGAGCATCAACTTCGGATAGACGGCGACCGACCGTTGCTGAATTGGCGTGCGGCTAATCCGGAAGCACAAGCGCGCGCGCAGACGATGGGGTTTGTTGAAGTGGATCATGGCGACCTGGTGCTTGACCCTACGCAGCATCCCGACAAATGGACGAAGAACAGTGCCGGTGAGTGGCAGCGTGCAGGCAAACCTCCACTCTATCTCCACAAAACCGAGGACAGCGACAGCAGCGATAGCGGGTCCGACGACGATTTCATGTGATTTGTCGACCCGCCGCCGAGCCTTGCAACTGGTGACGGTTGCAAGGCTGTTGGCAGTGAATGCTAATTGTCCGGCGACAGCCCCGCCTTAGCGCCAGCGCCGCCGAGCAATCCAGCCCATCTCCCAGACAATAAACTGCGAATGCGCATCGTGGGTGCTTGCGAGCGGATTGTATTCGGGCCGGAACTCCGCCTCTTGGATACGAGCTCTCCCGAATCCAATTTTCTCCACCACACCGTTGGGTCGTTGCGATGCGCCGATCCCGATCGGATCGGCTATGCCTGCTCCGCGCTCGCAGGAAGACCTTCCGCCTCGATCTTGGCGGCGCGATCTCGGCGATAAGTTGGATGGGAGGCAAGATACGCCGCCACGTCAACAGCAGGTAACGCGACATCGCAAATCGGCCCTGACGGTAGCCGATCGACTCCAATCGCCGGACCGCAACTCGCGCAGCGGCATTCGCGGTTTGGCCAGGAGAAATGCTCGCTGACTCACAGCGTGGCCGGCCGCATTCTGCCCTAGACCCCAAAGTACGTGCCCTGTCATGCAGCCTGCGCCGACGGGAGCTCGGCACGCGAATTGCGTGGTTGGCGGCCAAGCCCCGAGGTCAACAAAGACTTACAGAAAGCGGGGGTGAGTTTGCCGCGATGAATTATGACCTTCTCGCGACCGGACCTAGCATCGGCTTCCTCTCGCTCTCGATTGTAGCCGCGCTGTTCGTTGGATTTAACGTGGCAAGCGGTGAATTCGGAATCAGCCAGCCCTTCTAAGTTTCTGGCCAAGACGGGGCGACTCGTGTGGATGTGCACCCACATCGGGCTCGGCATCGCACCATTGACCAGCATCTTGGGCTGCAGCTTCATCTCAAACAGCTTTCCTGGCTCGCCACGCAGCGCGACCGGTGCCTCCGGCGGCATCAATTCGTCGGCATTGCACAAATGTTCCAGGTATTTTTGCGCCGGAAATGCGTAGGTCTTCATGCAATCAGTCGTAATGCCGGCTTTTCCTTCATTCAATGCGTTGGCCTGTCCCAGCACCATGTTCAGCAACCCTTTGAGCTGGTCTGTGCGTTCGTGCACTTTGGGTAGCTGGGTGGAGGTGAGTAGCAGGCGTACATTACGCCCCTGCAACCCGGCGAGACAGGTTTGCATCTCAATGGCCTGGGCTCGCAGGTACTGGGCCACATCGTCCACGACCTTACCGGCCTCCTCAGGCTTCATCTGGCGCACTTGGGAGACGACGCTTTGCTGACCGGCCAGATCGAACTGCAAAAGTTCGTCCAATCGTTTGAGCCGCTCCGTCAATACCTCCATTGACAACGCGGCGCCCCCGATTGTCGAGCCTGCCCCCGACGAACTCGCAGCCACCTCTTGCGCTCTCACCTGTGTACTCGCAACTTGATCCGAGCGCGCGAGAACCTTGGCTGCTGGCATTGTGCCGGCGTTCGAAGCGACTGGTGTTGATGGCTGCCCGGCGGCAGAAGTCCCGGCGCGAGCTGCCGACTTATGCTTTGACTTCCCTTTCCTTCGCGCTGTAGTGCCTTCTGACACTGCAGCCGTACCAGCAGTGTCAGCCGGTATCGCAGCGCCTGCCCTGGCCGGCATCGCAGCGCCCGCCTGGGCCTGTGGCGCCATGATGGCTGACGGCGGAGACTGCAGGTTCAACAAGTGCATGGCATCGTGCGCAGTGATCCATGCATCGTCCACGATCCGTTCGAACAGTTTCAATGGGAGGCCGGCATCTGGGTAGGTATGGCTTAGCTTGGTATGCACCTCGTGCAACGCCAATCCAAAATCCGAAAGCCGCTCCATGATTTTTTCTACAACCGCGCAATCATGAGCGTTGAGTGTTTTGCCATCCATTATGCCCTTCGCCAAAGAGAGGGCGCGAAGAGCTTCTTGAGCGGCGCTTGCCATCAGCTGCACCACTCCATTTCGACCGACGAGGAGTTCCTTCAAATCTGGCTCGAACCTGCTCGCCCGCAGTTCAATCTTGGCCCGCGCAAGACCGATCCGCTCACGGACCAGCCAGATCCTGACACTCAGTACCGAGCCGGCACGCAGCCGCAGTGCGCACCGCTCGGCTTCCCGCATCACGGGCGTTCCACTGGATAGGCTAGCGGTGGCAGCGCAGGCGGATCGCTGTCGTTCGGAGCGCCATGCCTTTTTTTCCCACCACTTAATTGCCGCCGTATGGTGGTTCTCCACATTTAAAATCAACAGCTCCTGCCGGTCCGCCTGGGAGTAGGAGTAGAGTCTATCGACCATACCTGCCGCTATCTTGGTCTTTTCGTCCAATTTCGTGATCGTCGACAGGCCAAGTTGGTCTACTTCATTCGCGGCGTCGCACACGATCTGGCAACATCTACGCACCTTGTCGTCTGGCATAATTGTCTGCGCCTCAGCCGCAGGCAGGCTAGCGCGGTACTCCAGAATTGCTGAGGCTGCACCGACGACCCGACTGATCAGCTCCACCGCCTCCTCGGGAACGTCGGTTTTCCTGGCCGCAGCCTCGCAATCAGTCAGTTGTTGAACAAGACTGTTCATTCTGAGCTGTGTCGGACTGATATCTTCATTTGACGATGAGCTGGTGCCTTCCACCTGCGCGGTTGATAGTTGGCTACCGACCGGCGCCATGGCTTCGCCCTCAGACATGGAGGGAGAACCGCGCCGCCTTGCGGCTGCGCCACGTGGCGCTACGGTTCCGCGTGGTGGCGCAGCGGCTCCACGTGGCGGTGTGTTCAGGATTTGATCTTCGCCAATCGAGGCGCCTGGCAGACTTTCGCGGGCATCGCCTGGACCGCGCGCAACTGGAAGGGAGGAGGGCCTCCTATCGGCGTCCCCAGAGCGCATCTGCTCCACAACGGAATCGAATGACTGTCCACCTTCTCCCGCAGCAAGACTTGATTGCGAAAGGGAACTGCTCGCCCGCCCCGCGCGGCTGGCTCCAGTTTCAGCCTGCGATTTCCGTGGTCGGCCAATGCCCTTCATATTGCGTCTCCGTAGTAGGCGAGAATGTGCTGCTATTGTGCTGGCGGCTGACGAGACCAGCGGCATCTTTCGGTTAACGTCACGGTCAGCCAGACCCGCGACGGCGTAATGTTCCCGCCAAAGTGCTTCTCAGTAGCAGGCCAAGATTGGCCCGAGCTCACAGGACTTTCGCAACGTTGCCATCGATGTCCTGAGATTATCAGCGCTTCAGTCCGCCGATTTCCAGGAACAGCGAATGAAATCAGACCAACTCGGCCAGCTCCCCTTCCTAGACACGTGCCTGACGATTTTATTGATGCGTCACTCCTCTCGTTCGCCACCGACAAAGTCACACATTTGCTTCAGAGAAGCGTGTGCGTTGCGTATCGCGCGGGAAACCATTTCGATCTATAGTTACAAAAAGTGTCGAGACGGGACCTTTGGATCCGAAGGTCAGGCACAGCCGGCCTAGATAGACCGCTTGGCTGACGATTAGCTGACGATGGGAGTTCTCACGAACAGGGCAAGAAAATCCGACCGCTTCAAGCTTTCGATATGGTGAGAAGAGGATCCGCACCGGCCTCCCAAAGCCGGCAGACCATCCCATGTTCGTACGGTCGCCGACCTTCTCGAGGCCAATGAGCTCACCGCGCCGGGCCGTGATGTGCAGGCGAGAGAATGGTGATGCAAAGACCGAGTTCCTGCTCGTTGCGTGCGCCCGTGGAGCCAGCAAGAATACGGTCATTGCGGTCATGCAGCACGTGGACCGTGCCTCCTGTTCGACACCACAGCATCGAGATGCAAACCAGCTGCTGCGGCTGCCATTCGGTCGCGGCATGCGTGGACGGCGGGATTGGCCGAACAGCCGAGATCGTGGTCGACTGTTCGATGCGAGAGCAACATCCTGCAGAGCATACGGTTTTTGCGCTGGCCGGTTTTTGTCAAAAGCCGTCAGGTTCTCGAAAGCTCCCGCCCTTAGCTTGATCGAGGTTAACCTTTAACACGTCGCCGCCAATGGCAAATGCCGGAGTACCTGATGATAGCAGCAATTGGGAGTGGAGTTGGCAACCTCGGGACTTCCTTGATCCGAAAGGGCCATGGGGATTCGAAATCCGAGCATTCTGGTGATGGCAAGCCGGCTGATGGCAATGATGGCAAGCCAGCTGGTGGGAATGATGGCAAGGCAGCTGGCGGGAACGATCGGGCGGATAACCGGACCGTTTCAAATGATCAACTTCAAGACAACTCACAGTCTGCAGCACAAAGTGAAGCCTTCCAAAG
The DNA here is from genome assembly GCF_024518695.1 of Mesorhizobium sp. LMG17149. NCBI lineage: Bacteria > Pseudomonadati > Pseudomonadota > Alphaproteobacteria > Hyphomicrobiales > Phyllobacteriaceae > Mesorhizobium > Mesorhizobium sp. LMG17149. The sequence continues at coordinate 33,888 of NZ_JANIFL010000019.1, read as the reverse complement.
TATCCTGCGATCGTTCGCGTTCCAATTCGCGAACGATGCGATGGCTGAGGCCGATGAAGCTTTGGATGACACAGAAGATGCCTGACGCGGGAAAATCCGGCGTGAGGTCATACAGGCCGTTATTGACGGCACAACTCCAACAGAAAAAGGAATGATCATGGCTGCAGTTGATAATAATAAAAAATCAGGCAATACCAATACCAGTAGCGCCGGCAATACCGATAAAACTAACAGTGGCACTCCCGGCAATACAAGCGGAGCTGATGCTACTGCTTTTCAGGCGCAAGTGCAGGAACTAACCAATGTTAGCTTGGAGGCGACGAAAAGGAGTGTCCAGTTGCGCACTCTAACGACCAATCTCCAGACCATCAAGAAGGCCGCCGACGAACGCGTTTCGTAATGTCGGAGGCGGGTTTTAGACTGCCCCTTAGCGCGTCTCCTTATTGACGCGACGTAGTCCCGAAATGAGCCGCATGGCAATTGCCATGCGGCTTCTATCCTGTTTGAGAGATGCTCTGTGGATGACGCCGTTTCCCTCCGTTTCGAAGTGCGTTCGGGGCACTATTGCGGTCTGACCGGCAAGACGGATCTTCAAAAGTGTTTAATCGGCAGCGGCTTCGATGCCGATTTGGTCTTTGTCGAGCAGGGACTGGCACCGCATCACCTTCGTGTAACTCTTCTTGGCAAGTCGATCGAACTGGAGGCGCTTGCACCCGGAATCAGTATCGAGGGCAACCGGAATATCGCCGCAGGCCAGTCCGTTGTTGTGCCCCTTCCTGTCGTCCTGCTCGTAGGCGAGATGTCCATTGCTTTGTCCGTGCAGGATGCAGAGCCGCCTGGTTCGACCGGCATACCGCGCCTACCGATCGGTGTGCTCGCCATGGTCATAATCAGCTCACTCGGGATCGGCGCGCTTTCAGGCACGATCTCCTATCTTGGCAATGCAAGTGGATCGAGCCCCAATTCACTTCGGGCTGAAGTCGCGTCCAGAACGATCAGTCACCGCGCTGACAATGAACTTACGGAGGCAGCGGCCCAAGAGCTGCAGGAGGAAGTCGATCGAGCGGGTCTTCTCGACGTCAAGATTGGGTCGGCAAAGGGTGTTGTGACCGCCGAAGGCACCGTCACGTCTGAATCGGTCATCAGCTGGCAGAAGCTTCAGCAATCGTTCGATCGTCGCACCAAGGGTACTCTAACACTGGTGAACGGAGTGCTCATCAAAGAGGAGAAGGCGCCATCCGCAATCGCGGTCGAAGCTGTGTGGCATGGGGTCCAACCATATATTGTCATCGACAGCGAGAAGTATTTTGTCGGCGCCATTTTGGCTGATGGATGGGTGGTCGAACGTATTGAGGACAGCCGTGTGCTGCTGAGCAGGAATGGCCGCATTGCTGCTCTCCAATATTGAAAGCTCGCAGGCCCCATCAAGCAGCACTCTATGGCCAGCCAAACATCCTGCCGCGCTCGGTGCTGACAAGCTGGCTGCGTTGGAAACATTTGCTGCCCAGCCATTTCGCGCCTGCTTGTGGCTCTCATGCAGGGTCACGCGCTGGCCAAGGCTGAGGCGCCTTCGGAGTTCGAAAGCCACGTTTCATGGCGTAACAGCAGAGTAAGTCTCAACCGATTGCAAAGGTGTCTCGATGGCCAACGTCCTGCGTGACTTCATCAAGCGTGCGCCGGCCAGCCCGGATTTAATGGTTGCGTTGATGCTGCTTCTGGCTGTCGCGATGATGGTCATGCCTATCCCGGTCGTGGTGGTCGACGCCCTGATAGGATTCAATATGGGGTTGGCCATACTGCTGATGATGGTTGCCCTGTATGTCAGTACTCCACTTGATTTTTCCTCTTTGCCCGGCGTTATTTTGATTTCCACTGTATTCCGTCTCGCGCTCACGGTCGCAACGACGCGACTGATTCTGGCCGAGGGGGAGGCCGGCAGCATTATTCATACTTTTGGCGATTTCGTCATTTCAGGCAATATCGTGGTGGGTTTCGTCATATTTCTGGTCGTCACCATGGTGCAATTCATGGTCCTCGCGAAGGGTGCCGAACGGGTGGCAGAAGTGGCGGCGCGTTTCACGCTGGATGCTCTGCCGGGCAAGCAAATGGCGGTCGACGCAGAGCTACGCAACGGCCACATCGATGCCAACGAATCCCGCCGGCGGCGCGCCGAATTGGAGAAGGAAAGCCAACTCTATGGCGCGATGGACGGCGCGATGAAATTTGTGAAGGGCGATTCCATCGCCGGGCTGGTGGTTATCTGCATCAACATGCTGGGTGGAATTTCGATCGGCCTGCTCTCCAAGGGCATGTCCTTCGGCGAGGTACTGCATCACTACACTCTGCTGACGATAGGCGATGCATTGATATCGCAGATTCCGGCCCTTCTGCTCTCCATTACTGCGGCGACCATCGTCACCCGTGTGACTGGGACGGCGAGGATCAACCTCGGTACAGAAATGGTCAGTCAGCTCACGGCCAGCACTCGAGCCTTGCGACTGGCGGCCGGCGTCCTGGTTGTAATGGGGTTCGTTCCTGGGTTTCCCCTCCCCGTCTTTCTGATGCTGGCCGCAGTGTTCGCTGCGGTAAGCATTGTCAAGGCTGATGTGCTGGGCGCCGGCACTGCCGATGCGAAAGGTGGAACTGCAGCGGAGCCTAAGCAAGCCGCGCCTGCGAAGGAATTCCCGATCGCATTTTTTCTAGCGCCAGATCTTATGCAGGCGGTCGATCAAGCCGAATTGCAAAAACATATTGGGCGCGTTTCGCTCCTGGTCACAGCCGATCTGGGCATTATCGTTCCTCGCATCCCTGTCTTGGTTGACGAGCAGCTGCCTGCATCGCAATTCCGAATTGATGTCGAGGGCGTGCCAGTCGAACAGGACGCCTTAGATCCAAACCAGATGGCGCTCCGAGCCGATGTAGCGCACGTCGACTCGAGCGGTGTCCCCCTTAGACGTGAGCCGAAAACGGACAGACTCCCGGTTGAACATACCCCTGCAAAGGCCCTTACGGGCGCCGGCACGGAGCATAGGGCTCCCGGCGAACTCCTCGCCTTGCGCGTCCATGCAGCGTTGACCCGCTACGCACCGCGATTGGTGGGCATCCAAGAGACCCGACATTTCCTGGGCCGAATGGAGCAGGAATATTCTGAGCTTGTGAAAGAGGTGCTACGCACGACGCCGATTCCTCGGATTGCCGATGTTCTGCGCCGCCTCCTGGAGGAAGGTATCCCAATCCGCCACACCCGTCTCGTGTTGGAGGCATTGGCCGAATGGAGCGAGCGTGAGCAAAACGTTGCCCTGCTGACGGAATATGTCCGTTCTGGTTTGAAGCGACAGATCTGCCACCGCCATGCCAACACGGAGGGCATAGTGTCCGCCCTGGTCGTCGAGCGCGAGAGCGAGGATGTGATGCGTGGCGCGGTTCGAGATTCGGATGCAGGCCCCTATCTCGCACTGGAGGATCGGCAAAGCGAAGCGATGCTATCACAGATACGTCAGGTCCTTTCGAACGCAGAACCGGGTCAAACCCGCCCTATTCTGTTGACGTCGATGGATGTCCGACGTTTCGTCCGCGGCTTTCTGACGCGAAACGGGGTTGATCTCGCCGTGCTGTCTTATCAAGACCTCGCCTCCGACTTTACAATTCGCCCCGCAGGATCCGTCACACTCCCGCACGGATCGAACAGCGGATTGTTAGAGTAGTCCCACCTTTCCTAACTGAACGCCACGCGCCTCACCGATAACTGAGAGATAACATGAATAGTAATACAGTTTCTCCATCGCCTATGTTTCTGCGCCGGAACTCACTTCTTTTTGCCGTACTCGCCATTCTGCCTTTGGGCGGTTGCGCCAGCTGGCAAAAGCCGGCTCTTTCCGTGCAGGAGACATCTTCCCCCGAGTTGCTCAGCGCCGATCAAATCGATCCGGCTATGCGCGAACGCATTTTGCGCGAAGTTGGTCAGGATGTTCAAGAGCGGGCTTTGCGGGATGAGGTGAAGCAGCACCCGGACAATGTTGATGCGGCGATACGACTTACAAATGCCTTGGTGGGCCAGAAGCGCCCGCACGAAGCGGTTGAGGTGCTCGACAGCGTCTTGGTTGCAGCCCCAGGAAACGTACGTGCATTGAATGCGAAGGGCGTGATTTTGGACATTGAGGGGCGGCATGACGCGGCACAGGCCCTGTATCGGCGAGCTCTCGAAAACGAGCCAGGCAATCAGATGGTGCAGCATAACTTCAATCTGTCGCTTGCCTTTAACGGCAAGTCCGAACAACCAAGGTTAGCACGATCGCAATAGGTGGGCACAGTGCATGCGCAGCCTGTTCCCCGGCTCGAACACGCGCTCGGCTCCCATCATAGATGGCCCCCTGAAGAGAGCCATATCTATGCAAAACAGTTGCTCCAGATCTGGAGAGATCGGCAGGAGAGCCGGATGACATCACGCGGCCACCCGCAAGGCCACCCGCCTCGCTTCGTTGCCAGAGCGCCCTCTCCCTCGCCGGTCACCGTCTCGCAATGCGGCGACCTGGCTTAAGGCGGTCGACCGAGCGCCCGATGCAGTAGCCATGAATACGTAACGCAGCGATGGACCCGCCGGATCGTGTCGCGCTTGTGCTGGCCGTCCCTGCCATTACAGCACGGTGATTGTAGCTGGATCATATTCTAGAGGCATCGATGGTGTGGATGCCTTCGATCCAAACAATCGATTTGTTGAATTCGTCCGCCTGAGGAAATTAGCTGCGGCGATCCGACTTCCGACGCCTGCAGGCGCAAAACCAACAGCGTGAGCGCTGCGGGTCCGGATGCAGGCTGCAAAGTGCAATCACCAGCGCTGATAAGCGGCAAGTGAAGAATGTATCGCTCGGGCGACTCCTGTGTTGTGCACGGTTGCCCCGCGAGGTGAACTGTAGCAGCTTGGCAGCTCAGCGTTCACGAAAGGAGAAAAGATTTGGGGCCAAGCAAAGACCGGCTTTTTTGATTGTCTTGCTGTATCGCTATGGTGGGGCGGGCGCGACCGCTCCCATAATTCAATACGCTGCCTTTAGCGATGGACGATGACGGGATGCGTCGCCCAGACTTCAATGGTGGAGGAGCAGCGCACCCGTCGATCCATTTGCTTTCAGCGGCAACCGCCACTATGTAGCGACACTTCGCCCAACTGTGTTTCAAGCTGCCCGGAGAAGTTTATGACAGAAGAACCCCACAAGACCGACATCCTCATCGAGCTCACTGCCGATGTTGTATCAGCCTACGTCTCCAACAACCCCGTCCCGGCGGGGGAGCTTCCTGCCCTGATCGCCCAAGTGCACGGGGCTCTAAACGGCACGGCTGGACTCATACCGGCAGAAGAGCCTGTGCCTGTAAAAAAACCTGCTGTCCCGATCAAAAAGTCGATCGAACCGGACTACATCATTAGCCTTGAAGACGGCAAGAAATTCAAATCGCTAAAGCGCCATCTGGCGACGCACTATGGTCTGACCCCAGACGAATATCGCGCCAAATGGGGTCTGCCGTCGGATTATCCCATGGTGGCGCCGAATTACGCCGCTGCGCGCTCCGCCTTGGCCAAGACCATGGGACTCGGCCGCAAACCGAAAGAGCCGGAAGCCCCAGCCACGGCGCCGGCGAAACGGACCCGCAAGAAGGTCGCAGCCTAAATCCGTATCAACAGTCGTTCGGACGCGCAGCAGCCGTAGGCCCAATCTGCGCGGAATCAAAGGGCGGGGATGAGCCCCGCCTTTCCCGTCCAAGAGCCTCATTTCCAGAGTAATTCATGATGGCTCCAGCAATCCCTGCCGCGGCATTAACTTGCATGCTCCGGCCCGGGTTTCGAGCCGTCAATGCGTTCCGGCGATGACGAACCTTGCCAAGGCTTTCCCGGACCGTTAGCCAGCCTTGCTGAGGCTGCCTGCAGAGGACTTTCCCGTGCGGCGATCCTGTTCCACCTCGTAGTTGATCTTCTGGCCCTCATTAAGGGTCGACAGGCCCGCTCGTTCAACAGCGGAAATGTGGACAAAGACATCCTGACCGCCGTTGTCAGGCTGAATAAAACCAAAACCCTTCGTGCTGTTGAACCACTTCACCGTTCCAGTCGCCATATCCATTCCTTTGTAATAAGTCGCAACTTAGGCAGGCCATTCACGCCAGCCTGATTTGTACACGAGACTTTAGGCGCATCAAAATCGGAAAATTGCAAGGCCCACTCGATCGCCTGATCTCCAGCAGCAACTGCAACATATGCGAGGCGCGTGCCAGACGAGGCGTATGCCAGACGTTTCGTCGTGCGCTGTCGCTCGAACGTTGACAGAAACAATGACACACCTTGCAAACTCGGCACATCTTGTGGACGTGCTCGGGTCGCTTCTCGACTGCGATACCCGCTCCTGACCGGGTATCGTCGGCCAAAATGAGGGTTTTTGTCATGTGCCGCCAGACCGAAAGATCAGGCGCGCAGCGACCTGCACATTCAAACCGGAACCCGCGAACCTCGATTAGCTTCTGCCTGCTCCGAAGGGCGGTAGCCTGCTCTGAGGCGGGCCACTGTCGGGTTGAAAACCAACTGTCGGGTTCGGAACCCCAGATTGTCGGCAAGGTACGCGCCGCCCACTGGTTGGCCAAAGGGGCACTGGCTCCTGATCCTGCCGCCATGCTCGCCCGATCTCAACCCGATCAAGACAGGTCTGCTCAAAACTCAAGGCGCGGCTGCGGAAGAAGGCGGCCAAAACTTTCGACGCTCTCTGCGGAACTCTCGGCGATATCTGCCAGCTGTTGGAGCCAAATCAAAAACCATTAATTGCGACAGGTGATTTTATGACATTCATTGCGAAGAGGCCAGAATGAACAGCGGAAGAGAGTAGCAGCTCTCTGGTCGCGGCGAGGTGGATCGTCGACACGATCGGCACCTGGCCCGTGCGGGGATCGCACCGCAGCCAGCACCAGAGCCAGATCTTGACCGCTTGCCTTGCTCAGGCGCCACAACAACGAGTGGCTGGAAGCAGATCCACGTGAACTCAGCGATATCGATCAGACGATGCTTACCCTCATGAAAGCCGATCCCGACGCTGTCCAGCGCCGCGAAATCCTGACCAGCATATGGCGCATCGGATGCCACCGCCTGCACACTCACCATCGACATGCCGGAACTCGGAACCAAAGGCCGCAAGCCTCGCCGGCCTCGGCAAAATGGAGCGGCCGCGCCTTCATCCGGGGCGGCCGGGCCAATGTTCGCCAGGCCCTCTACATGCCCGGCCCTTCGCCCTGCGCTTCAACCCCGACCTCAAGGCAAAATACCAGGCGCTAAAGGCGGCAGGCAAACCCGCAAAGGTCATCATCTTGTTGCGAAAGCTCCTCATCCTAGCAAACGCTCTCCTCAAGGCGCAGCGAAAATGGCCCCTAAAACCCTTGACCGAAACGGATACCTTAGCCTTTCAGGTGAGGCGGGCCGAGATAGACCAACCGCGGGTTTAACTTCGCGAGTTTAAGCTGATTATGCCGATGCAACTCTAGCGCCTGCGCGACCGTTTTAGCTTCCATCAACAAGGCGGCAGGGTGGGAGGAAGTACCCTCCCCTGCCGCGAACAAGCTTTGGACAAAGCCCCACCTTGTCCGTAATGTGATCGGGAGGCCGGGGCGCGGCGGTGCTCAGCGGATGTGACGCGCGAGATCTGCGACCCTACCCATCAGCACTTCCATCGGTCCTCGCTGGAAGACGCGCAGCCAAAGCACCGCAAAAGTGCTGATAACCACAACGAAGCCAAAGAGCGTGGACAGGCTCTCGTCTTTGAAAATGTTTATCTTCATAAGATAGGCTATTCCCGCAATGTGCAGCACATAGGCCGTCAAAGACATCGAGCCGACTGCGATTATTGGCCAGACCAGCTTTCGCAGACGCGGGAGCGCATCCACAGCGAGCATGCAAGCCGCCAAGATGATCATTGCGCAACCGGTGCTGCCCACGATCGAAAGCGTCGTTTCGCTATGAGGTGCGGCTATCCATGACGACTTGACTATAAATGACGACTTGGAAGGCTCAAAAGCGCCGTCAACGTCAGACCACCACAAGGAGGTTTCAGTCAAAGCGCGGGAACTCAGCGCGAGCAAGGATCCCCCATGGCCCAACACGGCCAGCGCGACCCCCGCCAGACCAAGGCGCCAATGCGCTGCTAGCGTATTAAGATTAAGGCGCGCGATGGCCATGCCAGCGATGAGGAAAGGAACCCAGGTCACCGCGGGATAGTAGCCGTTGACCATGAGGTTGAAGACCGGGTCGAGGAGGTTGGGGGCAACCGACAGAAGGGAGGAACGGACTTGCGGGAGAACTAATGCCGTAGCGGCAGCGATCAAGCCCAGCTGATATGCGCTGAGCCGATGGAGCGGCAATACCAACAAGAAGCAAATTCCGTAGTATTCTAGGATGACTTCGACCTGGGTACCGAGGCAGCCCAGGATTGAGCCAAGCGCGAGCAAAACAAGGGCACGAATTGCGACTCTGGCGATGGCCTGTCTACCGGCTATCCCCGACTTCGGCGCCTTGCGACCTGTAATCAGGAGGATTGAAAAACCGGCCAATACGGCAAACAGGGCCGACGGCCGCCCATGGGTTAGTTCCATCAGAAACCCGACTAGTCCTCCTTCGCCGGGGTCGGGACCGAGATGGGCGGCATACATCCCGAAGACAGCCAGGCCCCGAGCGAGGTCGATGCCGACCAGCCGATCTACTACCGACCCATTCCTAGCGTCGGCAACCGGTGCCTTCATTACCATGGTAGATTCCCTTGTTGGGTGTGTGGATCGCGGGAGCCGCGATAGGAGAGCCGGTCGGCTGCTGCCGTCGCCTCGTGAAAGGGTTCAAAACATCGCGCCATCTGGCGCATCGAGCCGGCGACAGAGCTGTTCAGCCATTAGCCTGGGGTAAGAACAACAGATCGGCTCACAAAGCCTGTGTCACGGACCTGAAAAGTGGTGTCGCGGAACCGTCGTTTTTTGCATGATGGCTAAGCCGAGAGATCCACTGCACCGACGAGAGACTCAGCGACGTTGGATATCCGATCAGTACGCCGCGGCTCCGCCGGTGACGATCACCCCGGGTGTCAAGGCCAGGGCGTAAACCTGCCATAATCTGTGGTAGTGCGCCCGCGACCAATCCGTTCGACAAAGCTCGGCGCATGGTCGAGCAAATCATATTCTTCCATGTGGCTGTTGCCTGAAAAACCGAAGACGCCGTTCGCTGGTCCAGCTGTTCCAGACCTCGGCCTGCGTCGGTCATTAGAACCGGCGCGCCTGTTTCCCAAATCAATTTGCTGATGCAGCCGCCGGGGGTCACATTGAGCAAAAGTGCCGAGGTCAGGACGGGTTTCATAGGGGCTCTTCGTTTGGCTTTGTTAACGACCCCTTTCTTGCAAGTTGTAGCTGACAGCAGCCTGAAAGCTCCCCAAATAATTCGCTGCCGCCGGTTCAGCCTATTGTCAGCTTCGACCAATAAGATGGGAGCCTTGCCCTCATACCGGAGCTCGGCAGCATGATGCGAATACTGCTCACTGAAGACGATAAGGACCTTGGAAGTGCTATGCACGATCATTTGGTGGCTGGTGGCCACGCGGTCGACTGGGCCAAGAACCTGTCCGAAGCGCGCGATTATGCAGCTGTGGTCGGCTACGACCTTATTTTGCTCGACGTTCACCTGCCGGACGGCAATGGGATCGACTATCTGCGGGAGCTGATCAAGGAACTTGAATCGGCACCGGTCATCATTCTGACAGCCTGCGATCGGATTTCGCATCGCATCGAGGGCTTCAACGCTGGAGCCGACGACTATTTGGTCAAGCCGTTCGATCTGGGGGAACTCTCAGCGCGTATCCATGCAGTGGCACGTCGCCATGGGCATTTTCCGGAGCCGCAATTTTCGGTTGGGACGCTTTCCATACAGGCAGCCGAGCGACGCCTCTTCCGCGACGGGCAGGAGGTCTACCTGACTTGACGCGGATGGGCGGTGCTCGACTACCGTCTGCCCCAGCCCTGCACGGTCGTTTCAAAAGGGAAGATCGTGGACGCGCTTTTCGGCAGACGGCGCTGATTCATACTCTAAAAGAAAATTCGGCTTCCAGTTGCCTTGGCCATGACTGCCCTTCCCGAGAGATGGGTGACAGTTCATTCCGGATAGATGGGTTACACTTTCGGCCCTTTGCAAGGAGAGCAAGGTGCCTTGGAAGGAGTGTAACGTCATGGAAGAGCGGCTGAAGTTCGTCGCCCGGCTGCTGGACGGCGAGAAGATGGCGGTGCTTTGCCGGGAGTTCGATATCTCGCGCAAGACCGGCTACAAGATCCTCACGCGCTACAACGACAGCGGCCTGGAGGGGCTGACGGACCGATCGCGGCGGCCCTATCGCCACGCCAATCAGCTTCCGTTTCAAATCGAGAAGCTGATTGTGCGCCTCAAGCAAGACAAGCCGACATGGGGTGCGCCGAAGATCGCGAGCGGCTGGCCCGGCTGTATCCGGATGTGCACCGGCCCGCGATCTCGACCGTGCATGCCGTGCTCGACCGCCACGGCATGGTCGAGCGCCGCAAGCGCAGGCGCAACAGGGCGACGGGGACACCACTTTCAAACGGCTGTCGCCCTAACGATCTTTGGTGTGCCGACTACAAGGGCGAGTTCGGCAGAGAACACGGCCGGGACAGGGGATCACAAACACTTGACCGTTCCAGACCCTGGCAGTGGCGCATCGATTGACCGTTGGCTCTGTTCGTGGGCACCGAAAATAGGGCCTTCTTGGTCCTCGGCAGAGAATATGGCCCGGACGGGGGATAACAAACACTTGACCGTTCCAGACTCTGGCAGTGGCGCATCGATTGACCGTCGACTCTGTTCGCGAGCGCCGAAAATACGGACGACCCCTATGGTCAAAGTGCACTTCTGACCTGCTAGGCACTGTTCGATAACTGGAGGCACCCGCTACGGTGCCCTCGTATTTAAGACACCTGTCAGTTTCAAGCCTGGACATTGACGCGTGGCGCGGCTGCCATTCGTTGATCGCCACGTCGAATTGCCCGCCAACCAGTGTACAGCCGCCGGTGGTCACATTGAGCAAAAGTGCCGAGATCAGGAGGGGTTTCATAAGGCATCTTCGTTTGGCTTTGTTAACGACCCCTTTCTTGCAATTGTAGCTGACAGCAGCCTGAAAGCCCCCAGATATTCGCTGGCGCCGGTTCAGCCTACTGTCAGCTTCGATCAATAAGGCAGGAGCCTTGCCCTCATACCGGAGCTCGGCAGCCTGATGCGAATACTGCTCATTGAAGACGACGACGACCTTAGAAGTGCTGTGCACGATCATTTGGTGGCTGGTGGCCACGCGGTCGACTGGGCCGAGGGCCTGTCCGGAGCGCGCGGTCATGCAGCTGTGGCCGGCTACGACGTTATTTTGCTCGACGTTCACCTGCCGGACGGCAATGGCATCGACTATCTGCGGGAGCTGATCAAGGGGCTTGATACAACGCCGGTCATCATTCTGACAGCCCGCGATCGGATTTCGCATCGCATCGAGGGGCTCAACGCTGGCGCCGACGACTATTTGGTCAAGCCGTTCGATCTGGGGGAACTCTCGGCACGCATCCGTGCAGTGGCACGTCGCCAAGGGCATTTTCCGGAGCCGCAATTTTCGGTTGGGACGCTTTCCATACAGGCAGCCGAGCGACGCCTCTTCCGCGACGGGCAGGAGGTCCACCTGTCTGGACGCGAATGGGCGGTGCTCGACTGCCTTCTACGCCGGCCCGGTTCGGTCGTTTCAAAGGGGAGGATCGAGCACGCGCTTTATTCATTCAATTCGGAGTTCGAGAGCAACACAGTGGAGGTTTATGTCAGCCGGCTCCGCAAGAAGATCGGCGGGGATAGAATAGCAACCGTGCGTGGCTCCGGATACAGGCTCGTGGTCACATGACGAACTCGAACAGCATGACGAGAAAGCTGATATCGTGGTTAGGCGGGGCAACGCTCCTGGTTTGGATCGCCGCCCCAACCATTGCTGCGTTCATTTTTTGCAATAATGTAAACGAAAGTTCGGATGACTTGCTCCAGGCGAGCGCAGAGTACAGAGAACCAGAGCTGATCAAGGTCTTGAATGGAAAACACGTTGATCAATACAATAACCACTTGCCAACTTATGAAAAGTACTGGACCTATCGTGAGCAGGTTATTAATAAGTACGGGGTAGTGCTTATTTCTGAACCGGAAGAGGGTCAGCAGCCCTTCCCTGATGCTCCCCTGAGTAACGGCTTTTGGCGAAACGCTGATTACCGCGTCTACACAGAGGAGATCCAAGACGGCGTGTATCATCAGTTGGCCGAACCGCTTGATGGCCGCCGTACCACAATCGCGAAGGGCGCACTTTTTGTCTTCCTTCCGACACTCGTGCTCCTGCCCTTTAGCTTAGCTGTTTGGTGGATCGTGATCCGGCGCTCGCTGCGGCCAATCGAGGTACTGCGACAGCAGATCGGATCGCGCGACGGCGGCAATCTGTCACCAATGGACTTGGGCGATTTCCCGGCAGAGTTGGCTCCAATCGCGGCATCCGTCAATCGGCTTCTCGATCGTCTGCGGGCGGCTCTCGAGGCCGAACGCGAGTTCGCCGCAAACAGTGCGCATGAACTGCGCACACCGATCGCAGGTTCAATCGCTCAGATGCAGAGATTAGTGGCCGAGCTTCCCAATGGGTCGGCCAAAATGCGTGCGCGCGGCATCGAGCAAGCGCTGTCGAGCCTTGGCCGCCTTGTCGAAAAAGTGCTTCAGCTCGCTCAAGCCGAATCGGGGGTTGGCATGGCGGATCACGCGATCGATCTTGTCCGATCGGTTCGGCTGGAAATCGACGACCTGAGGAAAAAGCCGCAATATGCCGGACGCCTGCATCTTAACGTCGACGGCTGCACCACTTTGATGCGCAAAGTGGATGTCGATGCGTTTGGGATCCTCCTTCGTAACCTGATCGAGAATGCGCTGATACATGGACTGCCCACTGTTCCGACAACAGTTTCCGTCCAAACTGATGGAACCATCGCTATTGCAAACGCCGGACCGGTGGTGCCCCTCCCCGACCTCGAAGGGCTTACAAAGCGATTTAGTCGTGGTGCTACTCCTGCTGCGGGCTCAGGCCTTGGTCTACATATCGCTAACATGGTTATCCAGCGGATCGGTGGCAGTCTAGAGCTTGCGTCGCCCGCCCGCGGTCGCAATGATGGTTTCGAGGCGATCATACGAATTCCTCAATGACACCGGTGAATTCGACGACAGTTGGACACAGGGCGGATTGCTGGCAAGGCTGCTGACAGGGCGAACTGTACGGCAGTATGTATACGGCGTAGAAATCGTACTTCACACAACGCATTTCGGCCGCGGCAATCAATGCCGCTATCATCGTCTGAGCAGTTCGATCGAAGCGACACGACATGATCGGCAAAATCGAAGGCTCCGCCTCACCGCTCGCTCGATTTCGCCCGGGGAGAAAAAAGGCCATCCGAGAAAGTGCAAGCCGCCGCGCAAAGGCGACGTGTCCAATTGTCTGGGTGCCCCTGTGCGCCGGCCCGATCGGGTTGGCGCAGGTCCAGTAAGGACCCGGACCAACCATTCCATTTAGACGACCGGCAGGTTTTAATCGGCGTCCGGATCGCCGTCCCAAAATGCCCCAAGTATACGGCTAGAAAGGCTGCCAACGATCGAGCTTTGGTCGGAGGCGTGCTTGTCAGCGTCTTGGGTGCTTGACCGGCCTTTGCAATGGCCATCGCCATCGCAAGTATCGTGCGTGGCCAGTGAGACCGCAATTTCATCAGCCTGGAGCCGACCGTATCGGTGCTTTTTTATGATTTAGGGATTTTTCGTTTTCCTCTTGGATCATCACGGGTTTGGAGAGGATCTGGTGTTAAGTGCCATTCGGAGCGCCGGCGAACCGCCCGAAATTAATGTGGTCGAGTGATGAAGCCTCCCGAATGCGTTAAACGAGACCCTTTATGGCGGCCCTGGCTGACAACAGTCTGAAAGCTGCAAGCGGCATGCGAAAATGGGGCGATCCTGAATGACGACAGATGCTATCAACATGAAAGAGGCTCGCCCTGAAAGCTGAGCACGCTTTATGCTCAGGCTGCTGACAAGGCCAAAGCAGCGTAAGTGCGTAGTGAAATCCAAGGTCCACATGGGTCGTCGCGCGTCCCATGCGCCTGGGAAGGCGCCGGCCCGGCCAAGCTTTCCCAGCTCGTCCGCATGATGCTTCGCTGAGCGTCAATGGACGTTGGCGCGAGACCAAGGCGTCGTGCGTTGCAATCCGGACGGTCCAGGGTATCAGGAGTTTCACGGCCTCGGCCCGCTTGGCTGGCCACAGTTGAAGCTCCAACGTACCGGCTGGCACCGGGAAATTGGGCTCTGCGCTGCCTCAACGCTGATGGCACGGTCAATGCTTGCCTACCGATGGGGCCGCCCATGCCGTGATGCTGTCGGTCGACGTTCGCAAACCAGACCCTCGCGAGACCCAGCGAAGGGGCTCGCCGGTACGACGAGGGACCTTACCTCTTTATGCGCGGCATCATTATCGAGGATGACATGTTGCCTTACACGTCGTCCCTCGCGCTCGGGTCTTTGTGGGGCGGATGAAGTCCTGATCGCGGTGGCACTGCTGCATGTTTGCGTAAGACCCATCCAGTCACGATCGCGCTGTCCTTCGATGTCGCGGTGCTGATAGGCGGGCAGATCGGTGTGCGCGGCGCCCGCCAAAGGATCGTCGTCACGCCGGAGGAGGCGAGCGTCATAGCCGGCGCGCCGGCGAAAGGCGCTTTCTGTCGGATGCCCGACAATGTCGGATATCGCAAGTATCAAGGTTGGATCAAACCTTGCGAATCGGGGCTTTCTTACTTGGCACGGGGCATGCTCAGGTATCCGCAAACACCCAATGGATAACGAGCAGACTTCCCATGGCCTCACCATGCCGAAAGTTTCCCGGACGCATCCAAAGATGAGGCTCGCGTCAGGCCCAGCAACACGCTGACGGCTCATGTGGCTCGGCGTCGCGTGCCGATCCACTTTCTCCCAATAGGCGTTCGGGAGACATAGATCCTTCAAAATGAGGAACAGATCACTTTGCCAGGAACGCAGCCCATAA
Source organism: Mesorhizobium sp. LMG17149 (assembly GCF_024518695.1). Lineage (NCBI taxonomy): Bacteria > Pseudomonadati > Pseudomonadota > Alphaproteobacteria > Hyphomicrobiales > Phyllobacteriaceae > Mesorhizobium > Mesorhizobium sp. LMG17149. Next base: position 18,751 of record NZ_JANIFL010000019.1, on the reverse strand, counting down.
CCCCACTCTCCCTACCAGAACTACCAAGCAAGCCCCGCACTCATGGGCTTCGCAGGACGTCCGTTGCGTCCGAGTTGGTCGGCGCGGGGCCGGCTCCGATCCCCGTCGCATGGGAGGACGGCAAGGCGAGGGATTTCGTGCTCGACAACGGCATGGAGGTGGTCGTCATTCCCAACCACCGGGCGCCGATCGTCACCCACATGGTGTGGTACAAGATCGGCAGCGCCGACGAGCCGCCGGGCAAATCCGGCATCGCCCATTTCTTCGAGCATCTGATGTTCAAGGCGACGACCAACCATGCGGGCGGCGAATTCGACCGCGCAGTGTTCGAGATCGGCGGCTCCAACAACGCCTTCACCTCCTCCGACTACACCGCCTTCTATCAGACAGTGGCGCCGTCGGCGCTCGAGCTGATGATGAGCTTCGAGGCCGACCGAATGCGAAACCTCATCCTGACCGACGATGTCGTCAAGACCGAGCGCGATGTGGTCATCGAGGAGCGCCGCTCAAGCACCGACACCAACCCGCAGGACGTTCTCCATGAGGAGATCGACGCGACGCTGTGGCAGAACCACCCCTATCGCATCCCGATCATCGGCTGGATGCAGGAGATCGAGCAGCTGAACCGCGTCGACGCCACCGTCTTCTATGAAAAGTACTACTGGCCCAACAACTCCGTGCTGATCGTGGCCGGCGATGTCGAACCGGACACGGTGCGGGCGCTGGCCGAAAAGACCTATGGCAAGGTGGCGCGCGGACCTGACCTGCCGCCGCGCATCCGGCCGGTTGAGCCCGAGCAGAACACCAGGCGCACCGTCACGCTCTCAGACGCCCGCGTCAGCGTGCCCAGTTTTTCGCAGTGGGTGGTGCCGTCCTACCACACCGCCAAGCCGGGCGAGGCCGAAGCGCTCGACCTGCTGGCCGAAATTCTCGGCGGCGGTAACCGCGGCCGGCTCTACCAGGCGCTCGCTGTCCAGCAAGGTATCGCTTCCAGCGCCCGCGTCTATTTCCAGGGCACTATGCTCGACGACACCAAGTTCGCCATCTATGGCGCACCGCGCGGCGATGCCAAGCTGGCTGATCTCGAAGCGGCGGCCGCTGCCGAAGTTGCCCGCATTGCCGAGGATGGTGTCAGCAACGAGGAACTAGGCAAGGCCAAGGACCACTATTTGCTCAATATGATCTTTGCGGAAGACAACCTGGACTGGCTCGCCAGCATCTACGGCTCGACGCTGGCCACCGGCGGTACCGTGAAGGATGTCGAGGAACGGCCGAATCGCATCCGCAAGGTTACCCCCGAGCAAATCAAAGCAGTTGCCGCCCGCTATCTCGCGTTCGACCGTTCGACCACGGGCTATCTCTTGCCCAAGACGGAGAATCAAGAGATGACGCTCGGCGCTCGGCCCCATGCTGCGATGAACATCCAGGAGGTGAAGTCCGAAAAGGGCATCATCGCCTGGCTGGTGGAGGACCACACAGTGGAAATCGTCAACATCGGCTTTGCCTTCAAGGGCGGCACCAAGCAGGACCCGGTCGGGAAGGAGGGGATGGCCAAACTGATGGCCGGCCTGTTCATCGAAGGCGCTGGCCATTACGACAGCGGTGCCTTCCAGGTGAAGCTCGACCATGCCGGCGCCGAAATGAGTTTGGACGCGCAAAGCGACGACATCTACGGATCGATGTGCATGCTTTCCAAAAAGCAGGACGCGGCGTTCGGCCTGCTTCGGCTCGCGCTGAACGCGCCGCGCTTCGAGCAGGGGCCGATCGATCGCGTCCGCGCCGAGATTGTCTCCCGCATCGTCGGCAGCGAGCGAGACCCTAACGCCATCGCTCAGCGCAAATGGCTGCGCGCGATCTATGGCGCGCATCCTTGTTCAAGGCCGGGAGAAGGCACAAAAGAGAGCCTCCCCGGCATCACGCCGTCCGACCTCCGCGCCTTCCACCAGGCCATTTTCGCTCGCGACGGGCTCCATATTGCCGTGGTGGGTGACATTGACGCGAACACGTTGAGGGAAAGGCTTGACCAGCTGTTTGGTGATTTGCCTGAGCAACAAACCCTCGTCCCCGTCTACGATGTCGCGCCGAAACTCGGTCAACTGGTGGAGGAGAACTACGACCTGCCGCAGACTTCGCTGACGTTGGCCTGGCCTGGCGTGAAGCCTAGCGCGCCGGATTTCTACGCGGCCGTGCTGCTGAACGACATCCTTGGCGGCTCATACTTGACTTCCCGCCTTTACGAGGAGGTACGTCAAAAACGCGGCCTTGCCTATCACGTCAGCTCTGAACTAACCCTTGACTCGCTTCTGGTTACGACAGAGACACGCTCGGACTGCGCTGCCCAAACACTGAGCATCGTGCGAGATGTGGTAAAGCAGATGGCGCAGCAAGGACCGACCGGGGCCGAGCTCAAGGCGGCGAAGAAGCACCTGATCGGCGCCTATGCCATTCGACCAACTGGGCTCGACCCGCTCGATTGCAGACCGGCTCCTGGATTTGCAGATTCACAAGGCCGACGTCGACTACAACCAGCGTCGCGCCCGCAGCATCGGTCGGGTGACGCTCAAACAGGTCAAGGCGGCGGCCAAAAAGCTGCTTTCGGCCGAGCCCGCCATTTTGGTGGTCGGCCCGCCGCTGGGCGGCAAGGATGAGTAAAGAAACTCATCTCACCTTCCTTCTTCATCGGGGCTTCTCGTGGGAAGAGCGTTGGAGGCCCGTGGGCCAAGCAGATCATGCAGACGCGCGGAGTCGTTTTCGCCGACCTTGCGCGGCATTGGCGGTCCGGCGGCCTCTCGCCGAAATGGCGCTCCTCAGCATGTATGCCGCCTTTTTGCAGAATTCAGTCGCATGCCACCAGCAGGCATGGTGGATGAAGCAAACATCCGACTGCTTAATCCATCAATCGATGAACCGCGGGCACTCAAACTAACGAAACTGCTGTCTTTTCATCGGGCTAGCGTGGTCTACTAGCTGCTTTGCCGAGGCCCTACGACGAACCCACTGGTGCAGAATACACACTGACGGCCTGTCGACCTGGATGTTCGCTGCGTTGAGGAGGAATCCGGTATTGCCCCTGTGCCTGCCGATGATCCGCCGTCTGAAATCCCCGCACCTGTTTGGAGCCATCGACCGCCTGCCGGCACTCGGCAGACCAGTTGGCAATAAGACGTTCGAGGTCGTCAATCCGTCGACCGGCGAAGTTTTGGCAGAGCTTCCCGATATGGGCGTGGAGGAGACACGTGCTGCGGTAGACAAGGCCTATGTTGCGCAGTCGGGATGGGCCGCGTTGACGGCCCGAGAACGTAGCGACGTTCTTTGGCGATGGCATCAGCTGATCATCGACCATGCAGGCGATCTCGCCGCGATTCTGACTGCGGAAATGGGCAAGCCGCTTGCCGAAGCCATTTCAGAGGTATCGCATGCGGCGGCGTATCTGCAATGGTATGCCGAGGAGGCCAATCGCGTCTATGGGGAGACGATCTCGGCACCCTCGACAGACCGCCGAATGCTAGTGATCAAGCAGCCCATCGGCGTTGTTGGCACGATCACGCCATGGAATTTCCCGGCCTCCATGGTGGCGCGCAAAATCTCGCCGGCCTTGGCTGCGGGCTGCACAATCGTGCTCAAGCCCGCTGAACAGACGCCGCTCGTGGCTGGCGCAATGTTCGCCCTCGCCCATCAGGCCGGCTTTCCCGATGGCGTGGTCAACCTGATCTATGCGTCCGAAGGTGATCGCGTGGGCCGTGAACTCTGCACCAATTCCAAGATTCGAAAGATCAGCTTCACCGGTTCGACCGAGGTCGGACGGCTGCTGATGCGTCAGTGCTCTGACCAGATCAAGAAGGTCAGCCTTGAACTCGGCGGCAATGCACCTTTCATCATCTTCGATGATGCCGACATTGACGGTGCTGTTGACGGTGCGGTCCAGGCGAAGTTCCGCAATGCCGGCCAGACCTGCGTTTCCGCGAACCGCATTTACGTCCAATCGAGCGTTCACGATGAGTTCGTCAAGAAATTCGTGGAAAGAATCCGGCACTTGTCGATTGGCGACGGATTCGATGCCGGAGTGGACATCGGACCGCTCATCGACAAGCATGCTCTGGCCAAGATCGAGTCTCACATCGCAGATGCCATTGCGAAAGGCGGCACAATACGATGCGGGGGCCAGCGTATCGGCAAGAATGGCACGTTTTTCGAACCCACGGTCCTCACCGAGATTTCCAGCGTCATGGCAGTCGCGCAAGAGGAGACATTCGGGCCGCTCGCGCCGATCATTCGCTTCAACGATGCGGATCAGGTCGTGCGCGAGGCCAATGACACGATCTACGGCCTCGCCGCATACTTCTATGCCTCAAACCTGAAGCGGGTCTGGCGTGTGGCAGAGGCTCTGGAATATGGCATGGTTGGCATCAACACGGGACGCATGTCCTCGGAGGCGGCACCGTTTGGCGGGATCAAACAATCCGGCATCGGGCGGGAGGGTTCCCGTCATGGCCTCGAGGACTATCTGGAAATGAAATATCTTTGCATGGGCGGGATTTGAAACCTGCTGCACTGTCTCTCCGCCCCACCGGGGGGCGGCCTGCGGTCAATGCCGCCACCTAATTGGAAGTTCCAAACGCCGTTGACCTGAAACACGGATGCCCGGCAGGAGACTGAGCTCGCTGCCGGGCCGGACATGCCTTGGGAGGGCATAAGTCAGCGCTCCTAGGGCCGATGGGCCACTCAGTTCGTGCGCCTTTTGCCGATTGCGTTGCATGTGCCGTGCCAAGCCAAAAAGCATTGATAAACCGCCGATGGATCAGCTTTTGCCCTGTTGCGCATTCTACATTGTGGGATATGCGACAATGCCCAAGCGGTTGAATCGTCGTGTTGCAGACCCCCAGACGGGTCATGACTGCTATTCTTAGGACAGTGCGCAGCAAGCCGCTACTCGCTGCACTCCAGGCACACCATTTCCATAATCAAGCGGTGGGTGCTATGTCTGACCGAGCTGTCGACCAGGGAACGGTGTGAGGCCTCAAATCCCTCCATATTGTTGCACCCGCCGGTCCAACAGGACTGCAGGTCCGGACTCAAAGGATCTTGGCTGCTATGGCGACATTGCGGTGCACGCCGCTTTCCGACCAATGATGTGCGTCCAGGTCGAGGCCGGCCCTATAATGAACCACCCTCGCCCATCTCATTTCGGCATCGACAAGCTAGACCAGAGCGCACTTGCAAGGCGCCATTCAGTCCTGTCGGCGGGCGAACTGTTGGTGACGGGTACAGCTGCGAGCGAACGTTCATCCACCGACGCACAGCGCGGACTGTCGCTTTTCAAATTAGGAAATCTCTGTAGCCACCATTCATGAGCGCGCGGCCACGCGAGACGGCCCGACGGATGCGGTCGCGCAGATGATCGCGAGGATCCGCCCAGTCGGCATGGACGCGCCGTTGACCGATGAGAACTTCGGCGAGCTCGCGATGAGGTGCTCCGGCGAGCGAACCGTCGAGCGCACGAAGAACGAAGGACAAACGGACGCCGCGCTTTTCCGGCGCAAACAAGCGGGGGGGGCAACTGTTGCCCTAGACTGAGAGCATTGAGGCACTCCAGTCCCCTCAGTCGATGCTTTAAAAGCACCGCGGGCCAGATGGCTTGCGTATGCAGGCAAACAGGGTGGAGGATATTCGCGCCCGAGACGGCAAGCTGCAGCGCGTGGTCCGCATTGCGAAGAAGAACATGCTGGCTCTTGTCGGGCGCCAGCAGGACGGTTGCACGACAGGGCAATGCCGAGAGTTCGAACGGCGGTGTCGGCGACGAGGCAGGCAACCGTTCCGCAATGACCGGCAGCACATGGACGCACCAGAGCGGACACCAGAATACGACCGAAGCGCGGCCACAAGACTCCGCGAAACAGAACACCCCAGCGTGACAGGTCGCCGGCCGACGCGACCATATCGAGAAAGGATTGGAGAGACCAAGTCTTGCAATGCTGGCGCGCAGCGGTCAGATCGCGCTGGAACGCTGGATTGCGGCGTAAGAACTCCCAAGCCCACTCCCGCAGCGTCAGGCCAGCGGTGTAGTCGTATGATCTTTCATCCCGCCAATCGGCCTGATCCGCGCCAGTCAGGAGATTCATGACTGACATCCCCTGCCCGCGCCTGCGTGCGTCGAAACATTATGCCACTTCGCAAAGCATCGGCGAAGGCAGCAGACGTCGAAGACCCCGTTTCGTTGAAGCGTCAGCCATCGCCACTGTCGGCGACAGAAGATGTGCCCAAATTGCCACCAGACCGTCGAACGGGCACAGCGACGGCCAGCGCGACCTGGAATTGATTCCGTAACGGTCATCGGCTCCTGCGTCGCGATCCAGACGTCCCTTGAAGGCGCAGTAGCGCGGCAGTGGATCGCACGCTGCTTGTCGGCAAGTTGTCGTAGCGGCGGCGCCATAGGCACGGTCATCGGAGGGTCTCCTGCGGCAAGTTTTCGCCATTGGAGGCCAATCTCCCCGCTAGGGCAGCCTGTGCAGTTGCACAGGTGAAGCGGATCAATCAGGGGGAGCCATGGCGGAAACTGGATGATGGCGGCTTGAGGAGAGCGGCGTATCGAGGCGGGTGATGAAGCCTGCCAGTACCTCTCAAGGAGAGTGATACGCCATGAACGAGACTATCAACACATTGTTCGCCTTCGTCAGCCCGACGAAATCGATGATACCCTGACGGATGTACTTCGCAGCGGCGCGCGCAAATTGCTTGCGCATGCGATCGAGATGGAGGCCGAGGCGTATGCCAAGGCGGTCGACTGCCTGACGAAAGATCATATTGCGTCGCTGGCGCTCTACGATTTCCCCGCCCAACACTGGGATCATCTGCGAACGTCCAATCCCATCGAAAGCGTCTTTGCAACCGTTCGCTATCGCACGGTGCGCACCAAGGGCTCGCTATCCTCGAAAACCGCCCAGCTGATGGTCTTCAAGCTGTTGGCCGCGGCCAGGAAGTGGCGACGATTGAAAGGACAAAATCAGTTGCCGAAACTCATCGCAGGTGCCAGGTTCCTGGACGGAATCCAGGTCATCGAAACGAAGCCGCAGAGCGCCGCTTGATCAGCCTCGTCACCCAAATTCCAGCATAGCTCCATCGGAACTGCCAGCCTTCCTTGCCGATCAGGCGCATATCAGCGCTGACATACCGAGGACGGCGATGGCGGTCACCTCCAGGCCGCCGAGTAACGACCCTCAAAACACCGCACTGGTCGAGGCCAGCCTGAACCGGTATCTTGTGCCTGCCCTCGGGAGTCGCTCTATCCACCATGTGATCGACACCGACATTGCTAACATCACCAAGAAGATCGTCGCCGGGGGTCACCCGCAAGCGGCTAACACGGCCTTCTGGTGTATGCGGGCATTTTCAACTGGTGTCGCAAACCGCCGCAACGGCTCATCCGCGGTTTCCCCGCGAGGGATTGGAAAATCCGGATCCGGCCCCGATCGTCAAGCGCAAGCGAGTGGTGAACGATGCCGAACTGGCGGCTATATGAACGGGCTGTGAGCCCGAACCGGGCGATATCGGCTATTCGTTCGGCTCCATCGTCAAGCTGCTCATTCTGACCGGACAGAGGCGTACGGAAGTTGCCGCGATGCGTTGGTCCTCAACCTTGAAGCCGGAACATGGAACTATCGGGTGACCGCACGAAGAACGAAGAGCCTACGCTTATTCCGCTGTCCACACTGGCGGTGTCGGTCCCCCAGACGGTACCGAAGACCAATGACACGTTTTTTTCCCTGCGAGGGGCAACGAAAGAAGCCACTTCTCAGGCTACGCGAAGGGCAAGAAGGCTCTAGACGGCAAGGTCAATACTGACGGGGTGGCTTTGGAGAACTGGACCCTTCACGATCTGCGCAGGACGCTCGCGACAAATCTCGGCAGGCGGCAGGTATTGCCACACGTCATCGAGCACATACTGAATCACAAGGCGGCGTCCTTGACAGACATTGGCGAAATCTACAATCTCTATAGCAACGTCAAGGAGAAGCGCGAGGTGTTGCAGATGTGGTCAAATCACATCGAATGGCTGATCAAGCAGGCTGCGGATGACGCTCTGGCGGCGTAGCTGCTGGCATGGGCGGAAGATGCGGCGCAACAATCGTCAGAGCCTCATCGAATTGGAGATCATGCTTGACCAGCAAATGCGCGGCCAATGCTTCGATGGCCGACCAGTGATCGAGTACTAGCCGGGCCGTGCAATCTTCGATCCGCCCCCAATCGGGGCGGCGCGGCATCAGGAACCGCAACTCACCATAGATTCGCTTGGCATCCGCGTAGTCGCTGCTCCCCTCATTCCCATCGGACGCATTCATCGCCATATCGCGCGGGTCCAGATAGCCTTCGAATGCGGATTCTGCAAAAGGACCTGCCAGACACGCAACTATCTCCCGGATCGCATCATCGCGTTCCAAACAAAACCCGCGCCTTCGACAACACCACCGCACTCTCCGTCACCGACGTCGGGGTAAATACTAACACTTGAGAAAGCAGGGAGTTCACGGTCGTCGTCGAACGTCTGACGGTGCAAAACGATGGCGGCCACCGCGTGCCCGGCTTCGTGATGCGCCACAAGCGGCAGATATTGGGAGGCTACATTCATGCGGTGCGGCTCTCAGGTCTAGTTTGCTTTTGCGCATAGGACCGCAATTGTCGTGCCAACTGGGAAAATCGTTTCGGGCAATGCGATCGCTCCGATAGCGTTGCGTCTCCTGTCTGACATTGTTGGGAAGTCGACACGCGCCCGTCGCAATGCGGTCGACCTTCCGCGCGAGTTGGGTGACCCGTGAAGGCGGCCGACCAGGACGATGTTGCGCTGATCGGCGACGAAAGGCGCGGCCGGGCGAGATCGCGCATCAGGGGGTGACCGGCGTGTCGGCGAAGTCGAAGTCGTCGATGTCCTTGGCCAGCGGCAACTTGGCGACAGCGAACTGGTATTTGATGGAGCGGGCCTGCTTCTCCGATATCCCGGCCTGCAAGAGATCACCGACAATCCTGGGCGGCTCGTGCCGTCGCTTGATGGCGACGCGCCCATGATCTCGTCATAGGCTCTGCGCATTCCGTAGAGCTTCAGCGCTCCCATCAGTTCCAGTACCTCGGTGCGTTCCATGGCTGTTTGTCCTCCTGAGACTGTCATAGCGGGTGCAGTCGGCGACCGCTCGTGAGCTAGCTTCAGCGCTTGGGGAATGGAAAGGATCGTGCCCGGCGCCGGATCGCGGCTGCGGGCCAGGATGTTGAGGATCACCGGCGCCGACGATGCACCGTGCTCGATGGCTTCCTGACAGGCGGCCTCGACCGCGCTCAATCCGTCGGTCAGCACCCAGGTGAGGATCAACACCATCTGCCGGTCGACGTCATCAACCGCCTTGAGCTGCGCCGCACCTTCTCCATTGCCGACCGCACGACCCAGCTAAGGAACGGCGCGCGCCGTGTGCCAGGGATCGTAGACGACCTCGTTGCGGCCAAAGGAGCGAACGTGTTCTCCCACGACCACGCCATCCTCTGGCGGATGCGATCCGATCGACATAAGCATGGATCTCGACGGGCCGACCGACGGCACTCGACAGCACCGAGTATTTGTTGTTGTCGAAGCGCACCGTGCAGGTCTTCGACACCGACGGGGGAATGCAATGGAAGCCGTCGAAGCGACCGGCAGCCGCTCCCGCTGCGGCTTGGCCGCATTCGCCGACAGCAGCCGGTCCCGCGTCTCACGCCGAGCTCCCATGCGGGGATAGGGCTGGTGCTTGCGCTCGTAGCGGAACTCCGTCTGCTCAGAACGCAGGACCTTGCGCACCACCTTGCGCGAGATCTTCAGCTCACGGCAGATCGCCTTGATCGACTTCCCCTGGACCAGCGACAGCCGACGTTTTGCAATCGTCTCTAAAACCAACATCCAGAACACAAATGCCTCCGATCAAGCCGGAGGCATCTTGATGACCCCATCGTTAAAGGGTCCCGTTTGGACGAAAATCACCCTTTAAACAGGGTCCCCATTCCACGAAAAATCAATGCACTACCTTCCAAAGCTGCGAGAGATCGCCACCGACCGCTTTGAAGGGGCTTTCGGCGGTCTCGTCAGCGAGGTTGTGGCATGAAAAAACATCAATCCACAGCATTGGGCCGAAGCATGCCACGGGCTCATGCCGCGGGAGAGCGGGAAGATATTCTTGAAAGAAGCGGTCTCCGACATCAATACCGACAGGATGGGCAGCTTTCTCACATCACTTGAGGTCGAGCGTGGCAGTTGCGACCCGCAATGCAAGGCTGGCGGCGATGCATGCCTTTGCGCGGTTCCTGATTTCGGAGCACCCCGAATATATGGATACGCTGCAACTGGTGGTGACACTTCCCTTCAAGAGGGCGCGTGGGTGGCACCTGTCGAATATCTCGATGAGCCCGGAAATCAAGAGCGTCCTGGCGCGTATCGCCCGCCGCACGCCTTCTGGACAGCGGGATTACGCTCTGTTTTCGCTGATGTTCAATACGGATGCCCGAGTTCAGGGATCCTGAATCTTCGATTGTGACCTTCGTCTGGTATCGCCCTGTCCCGCCGAGCAAAGCAACGACCGCCCCACACTGCTCACCCGGTTCGGTGTTCGATACTTGCTGCGCACACATGGCTGCGGGCGAAGGAACCACCATGGCGGAAAAGAGCATCCATCATCGCCCTTTGCGGGACACGACGGCCATCCACCTCGTCAAGGCGGGTGTTGACATCGCCACCATCAGTCGATGGCCAGGCCACTCGGACTGAACTAACGATGCGCTACGCCCAGGCCGGTATCGATATGAAGCGGCAAGCGCTCGAACAAGTCTTCCCCGACGTGATGTCATCGGCAAAAGATCAGACGATCATCGCTTTGATGGCTGGATGTTTGGCTGGCTGCACCGCTTGTAGACGCTCAGTTATGTGGAGTTGTATCGCGGGAAGTCGCGCGTCTTGGGCTTTTGCGGTGTCAGCTCAACATCTCTCCGCAGTGCACGTTGTCACTGTTGAAGAGCCGTTTGTTCAATCTTCGTCCTGGCACGGCAAGGGTTGTCCATATTGTGGCGTCTTGCGCTTGCCGAGCTTGTCCGAAATCCAGCGCCGGATCAGGCGTGAACACTGTTGCGTAGTTCGTCAGCCAGAGCGCGGAGAACGTCGGCGCTTCCTTCCAGCGCCGTAAAAGCGTAGGGATTGAGGAACTGTCGGCCCCAGAACAGATTGCGATCTATGCCGGATAGCGTAGCTTCCTCGCTGACACGCGGCCAATTCTCCGCAATGCATCGGAGCTGGCCTTCAACAATCGCAAGAGCTTCCGGCGCGCTGAGCAGGAAGTGATGCGCCGCTTCAAGGCAGGACGCTATCCGGCTCATGCGGTTATTGCCGCTGATGAGCATGGCCTGGCTGGCCTCCTGGCCACTGCGGGCCTGCGGACAAATATCGTACGCAGGCGTGAGGGTGAGCTTAGCCCCGTCCCAGAATGCCGCATGGTTGCGGGCATGATCGTCGGTGTTGCCGCAAAGTATGTTGAAGACAATGCGGCTGAACAACTCGCGCAGAGTTTCCGACGGCGCGGTGAATCGGTGGCGAATGATCTCCGCCAAATCCTGGTAGCTGGCGTAACGCGCCATCATCTCATCGAGCGCGAGCATCGTCAGCGCTGAGACCATGGATTTGCGTTGCCAGCCGCCCGTGACCTTGATCCGGTCGAATCGCTCGACGAGCAACACGTCGTTGCCTGCGGCGCGAACGAGCGAGACGGATGCCGCTCTGATGCCGCACAAGGCGGCAAGCCGCATGGCTATGAATTCTCCTTTGACGACGCTGTAAAGGTCGGCAGACGAGGAAAATTTCGCGACATGCTTGACGGCGTCATCCTCGATCAGCGCCTTTGGCCTTGCGCCGCCGATCGAGCTGCCGTGATGCAGCGCCTGATCTAATTCGGGGGTGAGCGGAATACCTTTCTCTACCCGCTCCGCCGATTGGACAAGCTCTTCGAGAGTGGCATTGGCCAGTGCGCGCGGCTCGTAATGCGTGGGCGAAAACTGAAAATCGAGCGCGCCGATGCGGTCCGAGCCTGATTCCAGCAAGAACGTCAGTTCTGAAATATCGAGCCGCGCGATTTCATCGCCCTTCACACCGAATTTGCGGTTTAGGATAACCCGTCGTCCCCAGGCATCAGGGGCAGCATCGCGGATGCATCCCGGCATGGTTAGGCCAGGAAGCAAAGGCAATTCGCCTGCCTTCAGGGGCAGTTCCGGGAGATAAAGCGGGATCGCGCTGCCCAGTTCACGAAAGCTCCTGCCATAGTTGAAGCTGACGAGTCCGTCATGGGCATATAGCCGCCCGGCGACAACCGGCGCGGTCTCGCCCGGCAGCCAGACCCAGACATAGGCTTCGTCGTACTTGGGGACCTTAGAACTCATCGACGATCTGCTTGCTGGCCTTGTAGACGTGCTTCGGCAGCAGCGCGATGCGATCGTCCATGCGGCCTGTGAGGGCTGTGATGCCCTTGCCGTCGGCATCGAACAGCTTCACACCGACAATGGCAGCAGCTTCGAACATCAGTCCGATTTCGACTTTGGGATCGCCCTTCTCGATGCGCTGCAGGGTGCTGCGTGAAACACCGATTCTCTCGGCTAACTCCTGTGCGGTTAACCGGTGCTGCATCCGGCCAAGCCGGATGGTCTTACCGAAAAGGCCAAGCGCTTCCATCGCGTAGCGCGAATAGGTGCGTTTATACGTTGCCTTCATTCGGGTCTCTGTGACCTATGCATGATCCATATCGCCTTCTTTCGAACTTTATATAGGTAATGTCACAGAGCGACTGCCAAAGTCAAGACTCCGTATCGCAAGCGTTACCCATCGAACGAGGAAGGCGGATATTGCCTACGGCTCCTGCACAACCGGCCAGCTCTGCGCCCCTCGGGCGAGGCGGAGATCTGGCGCTGGATCGCGGACAGCCTTGAGACGCCTCGCATGAGTCATTCATGGGCGGTCCCTGGTGCGAGGCCGCGGCGCTCGACTGCTGGCCGACATTCTCGGTGGCGGGACCCGCAGCCGGCTACACCAGCACTTTTCGACCGCATACGCGCCCAGCTTCTCTCCGAAATCTTGCCAATGAGCGCGAACCTCATGCGATCGCCGAGCTGGCCTGGCGGCGCGGAATCTACGGCACGCATCCGTATTCGAGACCGCCCAAGGGAGCCTGACTAGCGTAACGCCTCCGATCTAAGCGCCTTCCACAAAGCCGCTTTCGCACGCGACGGGCTGCATGTGGCGGTCGTAGGCGACATAGATGCCAAGCCCTGAGAGTAAGGCTCTACCAGCTGTTCGGCGATTTGCCTCAGAAACTGGCGCTTGCCGGCGCGAACCAGTGGTATCGCGAGGGCGAGCACGCCGAGCGCTTTTCCTCCGCCCTCCACTGACCACAGACCCGCACGCAACGAAGCCGCGCTCGATCTTATCGTGGCGTGGCTAGGTGCAATGTTTGCTCTCGCCATCAGGCCGGCTTTCCCGATGGCGTGGTCAACCTGGATCTATGCGTCCGAAGGTGATCGCGTGGGCCGTGAACTCTGCACCAATTTCAAGATTCAAAAGATCAGCTTTACCGGTTCGAACGACGCCGGACGGCTGCTGATGCGTCAGTGCTCTGACCAGATCAAGAAGGTCAGCCTTGAAACCGGCGGCAATGCACCTTTCATCATCTTCGATGATGCCGACATTGACGGTGCTGTTGACGGTGCGGTCCAGGCGAAGTTCCGCAATGCCGGCCAGACCTGCGTTTCCGCGAACCGCATTTACGTCCAATCGAGCGTTCACGATGAGTCCGCCGAGAAATTGTGGAGAAGGTCCGGCACTTATCAGTGGTCCGACGTCTACTCCCGGAGCTAAGCCGTCGCCAACCCAAGATCGAGTCCCACATCGCAGATGATAATTCGATGCGGGGCCGAACGATAAATATGCATGCTTTGGCCACCCCGAGGCAGGGCTCATTGAGATGATCCGACCGCCTTGGAACAAAGATGGGGTAGAGCAGATGAAGCGTTGGCAGCGTGTCTCCATTCGACGCGAGCGCTGAGGATGGGATCACGATCATTCGCATCACGCGCAGCCGCAAGGGCGATGCCATGGCTACTTTGGAATCGTTGAAGTGGTTTGAGCCGGACAGTCACAAATACACCCGTTACGCCGCGGCTCAGGAAACGGGGCGGCGTCCGGCGGTGGAGGTGCTCGCTGACTTAAAAAGGGTGCGGGCAGTCGTTGCGCTTGAGAGCCACGACATTTGGGATCCGGCACGGGGTGACCTGCTGCCAATCGGCAGTTAACAGGGTCCGACAAAAGTGTGCACAACATGCTGCTGAAGTGGCCTCCGGAAGCGCTACCGGAAGTTACGCGTCTTGAACTTGATAGGGTCGATATGGTCATACTGCATCGACGATGTCGCGCCCCTTCGGCATGCCGCGCGGATCGATGCCCGATCCGCCGTGATGAGCCTCGTCCCTCGGCCGTGCGGCAACGGAAACGGCGTCTTGCGGTTTTTCCCACGCTGGCCAACCCGGCCGACAGAATCGGTCAGCTCGTGGGCGACGAGGTGCACCCCCTCCTCTTCCGTCGGATGCGTCCGCGGACGCCGAGCATGGCCGAAGCAAGAAGCACGCGCCGGAATTTCTCGAGAGATCTTGACCCAGACGACGACGTTTGCCGCACCCGTCTCATCCTCCAGAGGAACATGAAGCCTTTGGCCGAGCCCGGCCGCTGCCGGACCAGCACCAGGCCGGCGGCCTCGAGCCAGCTTCTGCCTCGCGCCTGCATAGCATCCTGACAGGTCACGGTGCGGCGCCGGTTAGGCGGCACGCCGATTTTGGCAACGCTAGCCTGTGAACTGAAGAATGAAGGTCGGACTTGCGGCACATCGATTAGGTTCAAATGATAAGTTGCTGCCCGGCGAGGTCGTTTTAGCGCATCTCGACTGGTGGGTCGGCAAGACAATGCGGAACGGAAATGATCGCAGGCGTAAAGGACGGCTTTCGGGGCCGGAAGCTTCAGGCCTGGAACCGGACCCCAGTTTGGCGCAAGCATCGTGGCCTCCGCCCGGTCAGGCATTCACCGGCTCGCGAAATGCCAATTGATTCTGCTTAACCGGGCATACCTAAACGGCCACTTGCGTTCCGATCTCGACCACACGTCCGGTCGGGATCTGGAAATACTCCGTCGCGTCGGCGGCCGTGCGCGCCAAGCCGATGAACAGCTTGTCCTGCCACACCGGCATGCCGGAGTTGGGTGACGCCTTGAGCGAGCGACGCGACAGGAAGAAGGACGTCGTCATGATGTCGAACTTCCAACCCTGCTTGCGGCAGATCGCCAGCGCACGCGGGATGTTAGGCTGTTCCATGTAGCCGAAGGTCAGTGTCACCCGCATGAACAGCTCATTGATCGTTTCCATCTTGATCCGCTCGCTGTCGGGCACCACGGGCTGCTGCGCCGTCACCACAGAGAGGATGACGTTCTGTTCGTGCAGCGCCTTGTAGTGCTTCAGGCTGTGCATCAACGCGGTCGGCGCACTGGCGGGATCGCTGGTCAGGAACACGGCCGTACCGGACACCAGCTGCGGTTTCTTCTTCAACAGATTGCCCGCAAGGAAATCGAGCGGAATCTGGTTCCTGCGCGTCTTGTCAAATAGATACCTGCTGCCTCTTATCCAAGTCCACATGGTCATCACGATCACTGCGGCAATGGCAAGCGAGGCCCAGCCGCCTTCGAATACCTTGACGATGTTAGCTGCAAAGAAGCCGGTATCGATGAAGACGAACACCGCCATTAAGGCTATCGCGACGCCGAGCGGCCATTTCCAGATGCGCGTCATCACAACAAAAAGCAGTATGTTCGTCACCAGCATATTGCCGGTCACCGAAATACCGTAGGCCGAGGCCAGCCGGCTGGATTCGCCGAAGCCGACCACCAGCAGCATCACCACCAGCGCCAGCATCAGGTTGATGCGCGGCAGATAGATCTGGCCCGACTGTTTTTCCGACGTGTGCTGGATGACGAAACGCGGCAGCATGTTGAGCTGTACCGCTTGCCTGGTCAGCGAAAAGGCGCCGGAGATCACCGCCTGGCAGGCGATCACGGTCGCCGCCGTGGCAAGCACGACCATCGGAATAAGCGTCCAGCCCTGGTTCATCTCGAAGAACGGATGACCGACAACGCCGCCATTTGCCAGCACGAAGGCGCCTTGCCCGACATAATTGAGCAACAGACAAGGGAACACGATCGCCAGCCAGGCGAGCACGATCGGCTTGCGGCCGAAATGGCCGAGGTCGGCGTAGAGCGCCTCGGCTCCGGTGACGGCGAGGAAGACTGCACCAACCGTAACGAAGGCGACGTCAGGCGAGTTGACCAGGAACGACACGATGTAATGCGGGCTGATTGCCAGCAGGATTTCCGGGTCGTCCATGACGTGGTTGAGCCCGGAAAGGCCGATGGCCAGGAACCACAGCGCGGTAACGGGTCCGAACACCAATCCTACGCCGCCGGTGCCAAACCGCTGTACCGCAAACACGATCGCCAGGATGGCCAGTGTCAGCGGCACCACATAGGGCTGGAACGTCGGCGTGACGACATTCATACCTTCGACCGCCGACAGTACCGAGATTGCCGGCGTAATGACGGCGTCGCCAAAAAAAAGCGCCGCGCCGACGATGCCGATGCCGATGCCGATGCCGAGGATCACCGCAGAGCAGGTCGGGAAACTGTTGCGCGCCAGCGCCATAAGCGACAGCACTCCGCCCTCGCCTCGATTGTCGGCGCGGAGCACGAACATGATGTATTTGATCGTCACGGTGATCGTCAGGGACCAGATGATCAGCGAGAGTACGCCGAGGATGTCGCCACGGCTGGCGACGTTGCCACCCGCTGATGCATGCAACGCCTCGCGAAATGCATAGATCGGGCTGGTGCCTATATCGCCATAAACGACACCTAGTGCGCCCAACATCAGCGCCTTGGTGCTGTGCTGCTCGACCTCAGAATGGCTCGATTGTTCGACAGGTTCTGCCTCGTTACCAGCATTGGTAAGGGCCATGGACGACACTCCGATAAGCGCGCGGTGCTCTACGCTTGCTGCACTGCAATATCAAGTTCCGTCACGTAATGTCTGCCGTCTCGCCTGTCGTTGCTCGCCTTGGTAGACTCGCCAGCCCGCAGCCCTACCGAGCAGCAATAGCGCCCCGGCAGAACCCTCAATCGCCCAGATCAATGAATGGTTATCGCCCACAGTGCCCCCCCGCGATGCGGCCGATGGCGACCAGGGTGTCGTGGGCGCACAAGGATGGCGCTTTCCTGATGACGCCGTGCTCCAGGTGTGATCGCACCGTTGCTGCGCAAGCCATTTACTTGCTCGTCCCAGCGAGGACCGTGGCCAACTGGAACGCAGGGCCACGCCGCTCACCGGCCGCACTTTGCGGCGCAGATAACGATTCGATTTCCGCGGCGAGATTCTGGTTGAAGAAGCCACCAAGCTTGTCGAAGGACACACGGTCGTAATATCGACATGCCAGTATCCGCAACCCAGAAAAGCTCCTTGGGCTCCGCTGCGCGCGCCACGAACAACCCGATCTTCTCTGCGAAGAGGACGCCGTAATCCTTCAGGTTGAAGCCAAACCGGGGGGCGGCCGTGACGTATGGGCGAAGGGCTAGGAGGCGGGTTCGGTGAGGAACGGCATTGATGTCCACGCCGTCTCCTGGAAAGACAGAGGAATGCGGTGTCACCGACTGGCGCCGGAGGTTGATCCGGTGATTAGGAGGAGCACTCGTTGTCGGATTCTCGACGATGTCGGACATCTGACACAACGCTGCCAGAGCGATCGCGTTGTTCCGAAACGATTTTCCCAGTTGGCACGACAATTGCGGTCCTATGCGCAAAAGCACTGCGATGCCGCACCGACTGGAAAAACTCATCAATGATCACGCTTTTCGAACATGTGGGCGCCGCTACCAACACTAAGCGTTCCCGATCAAACGGAAGCCTCTATCCCTTCTTTCTGAAGGCTGTCCGGATATGAACGCATTTGATGTCCGTCCAACGCTGGATGCTCCCGACGACGATCTCTATCTTTGGCTTGAAGATGTGGAAGGCGAGCGGGCACTTGCCTGGGCCGCCGGCCAGTCGGCAAAGACCCTGAAGCACTTCAGTGGAACGCAGTTCGAGCGCGACCGCGCGACTCTGAAGGCAGGCCTGTTCCCTAAGCGGCGTCGCATCTCCCCCGGCCGAGTCGCATGGCTTGAATCCGATATCAGGGCTTGGATGGAAACTAGACCTGAGAGCCGCACCGCATGAATGTAGCCTCCCAATATCTGCCGCTTGTGGCGCATCACGAAGCCGGGCCCGCGGTGGCCGCCATCGTTTTGCACCGTCAGATGTTCGACGACGACCGTGAACTCCCTGCTTTCTCAAGTGTTAGTATTTACCCCGACGCCGGTGACGGAGAGTGCGGTGGTTTTGTCGAAGGCACGGTTTTCTATTCAGCGCAAGGATTCACCTCGAAGCGAAAGCCGATTTTCGAGGACGATATGGATCGATGTTTGGAACGCGATGATGCGATCCGGGAGATAGTTGCGTGTCTGGCAGGTCCTTTCGCAGAATCCGCATTCGAAGGCTATCTGGACCCGCGCGATATGGCGATGAATGCGTCCGATGGGAATGAGGGGAGCAGCGACTACGCGGATGCCAAGCGAATCTATGGTGAG
>NZ_JANIFL010000018.1:0-100894 GCF_024518695.1 Mesorhizobium sp. LMG17149 | reverse complement strand
GCAACGCCGGAGGCTTCGGTCAGCGAGCCGCTGGCATCGCCGGTGATCACCGCCGCGTCGTTGGCGCCGTTGATCGAGATGACGATGTCCTTGGTCGTGCCGTCGGCGGTCGTGACCGTCACCAGTTCATGCAGCGTGGTGTTCGCCCCAGTGCTGTTGAGCGCCTGAACGGCCGCGTTGTTGTCGTCGAGCGTATAGCTCCAGGTGCCGTTGGCATCGATCGAGAAGGTGCCATAAGTCTTGGCGACGGCGGACTGCACGTTAAAGGTAGCCGCGTTATCGACATCGGTCGCATTGAGATCGCCCGCAGCCGTGGCATCGCCTGGCGTGCCGTTGGCGACACCGCTCCTTTCCGTCACCGAGGTGTCTTCGGCACCATTGACAGTGATCACCGCGGCATCATTGGCGCCATGAATGGTGATGTCGATCACCTTCTGGGTGCCGTCGGCGGTCGTAACCGTCACCAGTTCATGCAGCGTTGTGTTCGCCCCGGTGCTGTTGAGCCCCTGGACGACCGCGTTGTTGTCGTCGAGCGTATAGCTCCAGGTGCCGTTGGCATCGATCGAGAAGGTGCCATAGGTCTTGGCCACGCCGGACTGCACGGTAAACAGCGCCGAGCTGTCGACATCGGTCGCATCGAGGTCGCCGGAGGCCGTCGCGTCGCCTGGCGTGCCGTTGGCGACACCGCTTTTTTCCGTCACCGAGGTGTCTTCGGCACCATTGACAGTAATCACCGCGGCGTCGTTGATGCCGGTGAACTGAATGGTAGCCGTGGCCCAGCTTAGCGTGCCATTGCCGAGTTGAATGGCGTAGGTCACTCTGTCGGTGAGAATCTGCCCCTGCCCAAGTGCCTGCACCTGGGCGTCGATATCTGCCTTGTTGTAGTGGATCGTACCATCGGCGCTTATCCAGATGCGAGCGCCTAGAAAGCTCGTATTGGCGGTCGCTGGGAGCGCGGCGAGCGCTGCACTATCACTTGAGTATGTGATGTCGCGCGCCAGTAGATCTGTCGGTGCGTATATCTTCGTCGCTGTCGTAAGACTGTCTGCGTTGTCGATAGAATACAGCTGTTTGGCCGCTCCTCCCAGATCGTTCGCCAATACATTCAGGATCAAGACGCCAGTGGCATCTTCCGAAAAGGCAAGAAGATCGTCCTTCGCTTGCGGCGTGTTCGAGAACGACGTCGTGGTGCCGCCGGCACCGGTGACCTGAGTAGCCATTTTCAACCCCCCTTTGTTTAAGAACAGACGCCCCAAATCTGTTCTATTGACGGTCCGGCACGTTCCGCTGCCACCAGATGAAGAATAGCGCGGACCGGCATGCGAATTCGGGCAGGCATCAATTGGCAGAGCCATCCAGACGAGCCACCGCGCTACGAACAGCCGGCTTAAGCGGACCGTTCGCGGGCGGATGATGGCTCAATAACTGTGGCTGCGACGGCTTTGGCAGCCGCGCCCGTTCTCCCTACCCCAATTGCGTCATCCAAACTCGCGAGCACGAGATTTAGAATACGCTTATATTAGGAGATTATTAACTCTATGCGCGAGGAAGCGCAACGTCCGTGTTTGCAAGACAGTTAATTAGTCAAGATCAAAGCAGAGCCACAACAGCCCGAACGGTTGCGGCGTTGGGCCAGGAGCGGATCGGCAGCGTTCAGACACGGATTTTAAGAAGCGGTTCTTCGGGCCTTCACAGACACGACGTGACCTGACCAATCCGGCCCTTCAGTCCGGAAACAAGAAGGCCGATCCGGGATCAAAAAAGATGCGCTTGCCTGATGTTGTGGCGCTGTCTGCTCCCTCCGCGTCAGAGGCTGGCCTGACATCGATTTCGTCGCCGGCGGCCGTGCGCGCCATGACGCGCCGGCGGTCGCCAAAGAACGCCGTGTCGATGATCTCGACGGCGAGCACCGCGCTCGTGGCTCCAGGCGCGAGGCGGAAGGCTTCCGGGCGCACCATCAGCCGGACCCTCTGACCCTGGGCGAACGATGTTGTCGTTTTGATACCGGTCACGATTGAGCCGTCGGCCAGGCGGATCGTGGATGCGCCACGCGCGGTTTGCAAATGCTCAGCCGGCAGAAAATTCGAGTTGCCGATGAAGCCGGCAACAAATTCGCTCGCCGGCCGGAGGTAAAGATCCTCGCCGGTGCCGATCTGTTCGATGCGGCCTTCCCTGAACAGCGCGATCCGATCGGATAGGTGCAGCGCCTCCTCCTGGTCGTGCGTGACATAGAGGATGGTGACGCCTGTCTCCCGGTGGATGCGGCGGATCTCGGCCTGGATTTCCTGGCGCAGCTTTTTGTCAAGCGCCGATAGCGGCTCGTCCATCAAAAGGATCGGCGGGTCGTAGGCGAGCGCGCGGGCAAGCGCCACGCGCTGCTGCTGGCCGCCAGACAGCGCGCCCGGATGGCGGCCGGCGAAGTTTTCGAGACGCACCAGCGCCAGCATGTCGGCAACCTTGCGCTTGATCTCAGCATCGGGCCGGCGGCGCACGCGCAGCGGAAAGGCGATATTCTCGGCGACGCTCAGATGCGGAAACAGCGTGTAGCGCTGGAACACCATGCCGATGTTGCGCTTGTGCGACGGCACCGAAAGCAGCGACATGTCCTCCAAAAGCACATCGCCTGAGCTCGGATCCTGGAAACCGGCAATGGCGTAGAGCGTCGTCGACTTGCCGGAGCCGGACGGGCCGAGGAATGTCAGGAATTCACCTTTGGGCACATCGATGGTCACGTCGTGGACGGCGACGAAGGCGCCGAACGTCTTTCTTAGCGCGCGTATGGACAGGAAGGACCGGGTCATCTGGACAATTTTCTGCGAAGGAGTGCGGTCACAATCATCAGGCAAAACGTCAGGCCAACGAGCAGGCTGGAGGCGGCGGCGACGACCGGGCTG
Organism: Mesorhizobium sp. LMG17149; assembly: GCF_024518695.1. Lineage (NCBI taxonomy): Bacteria > Pseudomonadati > Pseudomonadota > Alphaproteobacteria > Hyphomicrobiales > Phyllobacteriaceae > Mesorhizobium > Mesorhizobium sp. LMG17149. The sequence continues at coordinate 98,000 of NZ_JANIFL010000018.1, read as the reverse complement.
AGGTCTGCGCGCAGGCTGCCCCAGATCTTAACCGGCAAGGTCTGCAAGGTCGGGCTTGCCATGAAGATCGCCACCACGACCTCATCCCACGAGGCCAGGAACGAGAAGATCGCCGCCGAGAAGATGCCGATCCTGATCGACGGCAAGGTGATCCTCAGCCGCGCCTGAAACGGACTTGCGCCGCAGACGATGGCTGCATCCTCGATGGATTTATCGAAACCTTCGAGCGCAGCGGTGATCGGGATGATGGCGAAAGGAAGCGCCAAGATGGTGTGGGCGATGACGAAGCCGACCGTGGTGCCGGCAAGGCCGATGCGCAGGAAGAAAGCGTAGATGGCGATGGCGAAAACGACGACCGGCAGCACCATCGGCGTCAACAGCAATCCGCGCAGGACCTGGCGTCCGCGGAACTCACCCCTGACCAGGCTGAAGGAGGCGAACAGGCCGATTATGACGGCCAGCATAGCGGCCATGGCGGCAATTCGGGCACTGGTCAGCGCGGCATCGATCCAGGTCGGGTCGCCCAGCAATTGCTGATACCATCTCAGCGTCCAGCCGGGTGGCGGAAAGGCCAGCCAGCGCGACGAACCGAACGACAGGAGCACGATGAAGACCACCGGCAGCAGCAGGAATGCCGCGACGGCCGCCGTGAAGCCGACAAGCGCCACCCGCAGCCACCCGAGCCGTTCATAGTCGAGCAGCATGTCAGATCCCTCCCCCGGCGCGCCTGGCACCAACCAGGCGAAGCTGGATCGCGTAGAGCGCCATGGTGACGACAAGCAGGACGAAGGCGGCCGCACTGCCGAGCCCCCAGTTGAGCAGCGACTGCACCGTCTGGGCGATCATCTCGGCCAGCATCATGTTCGATGTGCCGCCGAGCAGGGCCGGCGTGACGAAGTAGCCGAGCGACATGACGAAGACCATCAGACCGCCGGCGGCGACGCCGGGAAGAGACAGCGGCAAGAGGATGCGGCGGAAGGCCTCGAACGGGCTTGCGCCGCAAAGGGCCGCGGCGCGCAGCGTCATAGGGTCGATGGCGCGCAAAGTGCCCACCAGCGGCAGGATCATGAAGGGCAGCATGATGTAGACCATGCCGATGGTGACCCCGGCCAGATTGTTGATGAGCGGCAGCGGCTCGTGGATGATGCCGAGCCCCATCAGTGCCCGGTTGATCACCCCGGTACGCTGCAGCAGCACCATCCATGCGTAGGTGCGGGTGAGAAGGTTGGTCCACATCGACAGGACGATGATGCCGAAGACGATTGATCCCGTGGCCGGCGGCATGATCGCCAGCATCCAGGCAACGGGAAAGGCCACCAGGATGGTGACGGCGGTGACGACCGATGCGACCAGGAAAGTGTTGAGGAACACCCGCACATAGGTGCCGCTGCCGAACAGCGTCGCGTAGTTCTGCAGGCCCGGTTCAGGATCGGTGACGCTGCGCAGCAGCAGGGCCACCACCGGCATGATGAAGAACAGGCCGACCAGCAGGAGAGCCGGCAAGGCGCTGCCGCTGCCGGCCGGCAGGCCGGCGACTGAGCTGCGTCTGAAAGAATTTCCTTGCATCGAGCGGTCCCGTCTCCAAACGGGGCGCGCAAGCCGCGCCCGTCACCTCAAAGGCGTTACTTGGTCTGCCAAGCATACCAGCGCGTGGCGATCTCGTCGCGATGCTCGGCCCAGTAGTTCATGTCGAGGTTGATCTGTCCCTCAACATGGGCATCGGGGAGTGCCTTGACGGCATCGGCGGGCATCTCAGCCTTGGCCTTGGTATTGATCGGCGCATAGCCGCTTGCCTCGGCGAATTTCGCCTGGCCGGTCGGGCTGGACGCAGCGGCAAGGAACTTCATCGCACTGCCCTTGTTCTTGGCGCCTTTCGGCACGACGAGCACGTCGGCGGCGGTGAGGTTCTGGTTCCAGGAGACGCCGACATCGGTGCCATCCTGCTGAAGGGCGAAGACGCGCCCGTTCCACAGTTGCCCGAAGGCGGCCTCCCCGGAAGCGATCAGCTGCTGTGACTCGGCACCGCCGCCCCACCAGACGATGTCGGACTTGATGGTGTCGAGTTTCTTGAAGGCACGGTCGAGGTCAAGCGGATAGAGCTTGTCCGCCGGCACGCCGTCGGCGAGCAGCGCGATCTCGATGACGCCGGGGGCCGACCATTTGTAGAAGGTCCGCTTGCCGGGATACTTCTTGGTGTCGAACATGTCGGCCCAGCCGGCCGGTTCGCCCGTTACGGCGCCCTTGTTCCACGCGAGCACGAAGGAATAATAGAAGCTGCCGACGGCATGCTCATTGCTGAAGCGCGGGTCGAGATCGGCCCTGGGCACGAGCGCATAGTCGATCGGTTCCAGCAGCCCGTCCTTGGCGGCCTTGATGGCGAAGTCCATCTCCACGTCGACCACATCCCAGGTGACGTTGCCGGCATCGACCATGGCCTTGAGCTTGCCGTAGTCGGTTGGTCCGTCTTGCAGGACCTTGATGCCGGAGCTGGCCTCGAAGGGGGCCGCCCAGGATTTCGTCTGCGCCTCTTGCGTGGTGCCACCCCAACTGGTGAAGGCCATTTCATCGGCCTTGGCAGCGGTGGCGGCGAGCAGTCCGGCCAGCAAGCCGGTCAGGATCAGTTTCATGATATTCTCCTCAGTTGGTCTGTTCTTGTTTTTCTCAGTGCACCTGCGCCCCACGCTCTCAGCGCATGACGAAGGGATCCGGGATCGGCTCGTCCGACGTCTTGATCCAGACGGATTTCGAGCGCGTGTAATCTCTGATGGCGTCGAGCCCGCCTTCGCGGCCGAGACCCGACAGGCCGTAACCGCCAAAGGGAACGAGCGGCGATACGGCGCGATAGGTGTTGACCCAGACAACACCGGCATGGATGTCACGCGCCATGCGATGCGCCTTGCCGAGATTGCTGGTGAACACGCCCGAAGCCAGGCCGAAGGGCGTATCGTTGGCGAGCGCCAGTGCCTGCGCCTCGCTGTCGAAGGCAAGCACGCTGAGCACCGGCCCGAACAATTCCTCGCGCACGCAAGGCAGGTCGCTGCCGCCGGCGTCGATGATAGTCGGCGCGTAGTAGAAGCCGTCGCCGGTTAGCCGCGTTCCACCGGTGACCAGTCTGCCGCCCGCGGCAAGGCTCTCCGCGACCACCTTCTCGATCCAGTCGCGCTGGCGCAGCGTGGCGAGCGGCCCCATTTCTGTGGCCGGATCCTGTGGGTCGCCGATGCGGATCGCTTCGGCCTTGCGCTTCAGCCGGACGAGGAACTCATCTTTTACCGAACGCTCGATCAGCAACCGTGACCCGGCGACGCAGCTCTGGCCGGTCGCGGCGAAAATGCCGGCGACAACCGCATTGGCGGCGCTGTCGAGGTCGGCGTCGGCAAAGACGACGACCGGGCTTTTGCCGCCGAGCTCCAGCGTCGTGTAGGCAAGGTTCTCCGCCGTATTCCTGACAATGGCGCGCGCAGTCGAGGGGCCGCCGGTGAAGGCGACGCGCGAGACCAGTTTGTGGCTGGTCAGGCGCTGGCCGCACTCATGGCCGAAGCCGGTGAGGATGTTGACGACGCCGGAGGGAAAGCCGGCTTCCTCGACGAGTTCGGCAAAAGCGAGCAGCGGCGCCGGACCATCCTCAGAGGCCTTGAGCACGATTGTGCAGCCCGCGGCCAGCGCCGGGCCGAGCTTGACGGCCGAAAGGAACAGCTGCGAATTCCACGGCACGACGGCGGCAACGACGCCGATCGGCTCGCGACGAATGGTGACGTCGAGATCCGGCTTGTCGATCGGCACATGCGCGCCTTCGTGCTTGTCGGCGAGCCCGCCATAATAGCGGTAGTAGTCGCCGACATAGGCGATCTGGGCGCGCGTTTCGCGGATGATCTTGCCGGTGTCGCGTGTCTCGAGTTGGGCAAGGCGCGCGGCATTGGCGGCGACAAGGTCACCGAGCTTGACAAGCAGCTTTCCACGCGCTGTCGCTGTCATCCTTCGCCATGGGTCTGAGCGCAATGCGCGGTGCGCCGCCTCGACGGCACGGTCGACATCGGCTTCGCTCGCCGCCGGCATCCTGGCCCAGGCCGCGCCGGTCGACGGGTCGACGCTGTCGAACGTGGCTGATGGCTCGTCGAAGCGGCCGTCGATGAAGTTCCTGAAAACAGCGTCGGTCATGGGCTCGCGATCAGAGGAAGGCCGGCATTACCCGGTCGATGAACAGTTTCAGCGATTTCGTTTTGCGCTCATGCGAAAGCCCGCTGTCGATCCAGATCGAATACTGGTCGTAGCCGAGCGCCTCATAAGCCTTCAGTCGAGCGAGGACTTCGTCGGCTTCGCCGATCACCAGATTCTGCCTGATCCTGTCCGGCGCGTATTGCGGCATGGCCGCGATCTCGTCCTCCGTAAGCGGTTCCAATATGCCTTGGTGCACCGGCTTCTTGTTTTGGAACCAGGCGCCGAACTGGCAGTAAAAGGCCGACAGGTCCTGGGTGAGGCGATCGGCATCGGCTGCGTCCTCGGCGACGAAGGTGTGCATCAAAAGCATGATCTCCGGCCGTTCGATCTCGGGATGCGCGGCGCAGGCTCCGTTGAAGCGCTGCATCAGGCTCGCCACCTCGTCGTCGCCAGAAGCCAGCGGCGTCACCTGCACCTTGCATCCATGGGAAACGGCAAAATCGTGCGAGTTCGGATCGCGCGCCGCCACCCAGATCGGGGGGTAGGGTTTCTGCAGCGGCTTGGGCGAGGAGGTGGTGGGCGGGAACTGCCAGAACTCGCCTGAGAGCTCGAAGTCGCCTTCCCAGAGGCCGCGGATCGCCGGTATGATCTCACGCATGCGCTGGCCGGCGCCCCAGGCGTCGAGGCCTGGAAAGATACGCTGATATTCATAACTGTAGGCGCCGCGCGCGATGCCGATGTCGAGCCGACCACCGCTAATGACGTCGGCCATCGCCGCTTCGCCGGCAAGTTTGATCGGATGCCAGAAGGGCGCGATCACGGTTCCGGTACCGAGACGGATCCGGCTGGTTTTGGCCGCGAGATAAGCGATATTGATAAAAGGATTGGGCGAAATGGTGAATTCCATACCGTGATGCTCGCCGATCCAGGCGGTCTCGAATCCGGCCTGTTCGGCCATCAGGACCAATTCCTCGAGTTCGGTCACGAGCTCGGAATGCGGCTTGGCGAGGTCCGACCGTTCCATATGCACGAAGAGCGAGAATTTCATCGCTGGTCACCTGTGTTGGGTGCTGTGGAACCGGCGGTCCTGGCGAGCGGCCGGACCTCGCCTTCGACATCGTTGCCGACATAGACGCCGAATGCATCCACTGAGCATTCCTTGACATAGCGTGCGAGCATCGAGCGGATCGCCGGATCGGCGATCTTCAACTCCTCGATCGCGTGGATCTCGACCAGCCTGATGCCGCGATCGCTGGAAGCGGGCACGTCGAACGTGCCGCGATAGTAGACATGTGTGCGCGAAACATCTCTGGCATCGTCCCAGACGGCGAAAAGGAAGCCCAGCTTGGCCTCGATGGCCCTCGCGGCAAGCACCCCTCGCAGGCTTTTCCCATCGCCAGCCGCACCCAGACCCCGACCGCGCGGCAGTTCAAAACCATCCGCCGTCTCCAGGAACAGGATCCGGCCGCCATTCTCGAGGATGGCGCCGACATCGGTGCCGGGCTGGGTGGCTGCCAGCGCGTCCTGGCTGAGGCCGGGCGCGACATACGCGCCGCGGTAATAGCCGAGCGGCTGCGCGGAATTGTGCTCGAAATCGCGGACGCGGCCAATGAGGATTGAATGATCACCGGCATCGACCAGCCGCTCCATGTCGCAGTCGAAGGATGCGACGGAGCCGTCCAGCACGGGGCTGCCCGTTCGTCCCGGTCGCCAGGCAACGGCGGCGAACTTGTCGGCCGCTTTCGAGGCGAATATGCCGGACGCTGCCTTCTGATCCTCGTTGAGGACGTTGACGGCGAAGCTTTTCGATGTCGCAAAGACAGGATGGCCAACCGCCTTGTGAGCGATGCAGACCAGCACCAAAGGTGGATCGAGCGACACCGAGGTGAAGGAGTTGGCGGTGAAGCCGCGCGGCTCGCCTTCGGGCCCGATGGTGGTGACGATGGTGACGCCGGTGAGGAAGGAACCCAGCGCACGGCGGAACTCGCTGCCGTCGAACCCGGTGTTCGCCGCGGCAGCGCTGTCTTGCTCGATCGCTTCGCCTTCTTTGAGGAAGTCGACGATATGACGCGTGGTCAGGCCGGGATCCGCCACCGCCATCATATGCCGCTCGCCTGAGAGCACTGTGCAGCGGCCATGCGGCGCCAGCCGCGCCATCGCGGCCGACATTGCCGGCGAAGAATTCCTGTCCTCGGAACCGGTCATGAACATGGCCGGTACGGCTAGCCTCGGCAGGCGGTCAGCGTGGTCGCTGTCGGCACGAGCGAACAGACGATAGGTGCGAGCATAACCTTCCGGGTCGACGGCACCCAGTACGGCGGCCGTCTTCCGTGCAGCCGCCTCGAGCTCGACCGGCACCCGATCTCCGAACCAGCGGGCAATGGTCTGTGCCATGCCGGTCACGTCACTCTTGCCGGTAAGGGCTGCCGCGCGCTGGCGAACAGCTTCGGCCAGTTCAGGTGGCCGCCGGAACACGGCATTCAGCGAGACGATGCGGCGGACGCGCTCGGGTGCGCGTAGCGCGAGTTCCTGGGCAACGAGCGCGCCCATCGAGTGGCCGACGACGGATACTTTGTCGAGGCCGAGATGGTCGAGCAGGCGAATGGCCTGATCCGCATAGTCGGCGAGTTCCGGGTTCTGCGGCGGCAGCGGTGACTGGCCGTGGCCGAGCATGTCGATGGCGATGACGTCGAAGCTATCGGACATCCGCTCGATCTGCGGCTGCCAGATCGCGGCGTTCATACCAACGCCATGAATAAAAAGCACCGGTGCGCCCACGCCGACACGGATGAAGCCGGTGCCGTCGGGCGCCGCACCCTGTCGAGCCCATGCCGATGCGGAAGCGTCAGCCATGCACGTCCCCAAGCTCTTTGAGGTCCTGGTAGCGGTCGCCGATTCGATGATGCGGGCGGCCGCCGATCGAGGCGCCGAGCGCCACAACCAGCTCGTCGGGCGCCGGTGCATCGCCGATCTGGAAATGCACGGTGAGGTAATGCGAGCGCCGCCCTTCGTCATTCTTGTCCATCAGCGGAATGATGATCGGGGTGTTCGGCCCGCCGCGCAGATTGGTGAAGGCAAGGTAGGTCTTGGCGCTTACGGCACGCCGATAGTGGTTGCCGAAGTGAAGCGTATGGATCAACGCCGACGCATGCTCGATCTCGCCCGACGTACCGCAGATGGCGGCCTTGCCATAGCCCTCGATAGCCTCGCCGGAACCGGCGACGGCAACGATCTCGTGGGTCAGGATCTCTCCCAGCACCGGCGCACAGGCTCGGATTTGGGGCGACAGATCGTCGGTGAAGCCGCGACCGGCCCAGGGATTGGTCAGCACCGCGGCGACGCCGATAAGGCGCAGCGGCCGGGGGGCGGCCTTGCCGCCTTCGATCAGCGTGTTCTCGGTATAGGTAACGATCTTACGAATGGCGGGCTGCATGGATTCCTCGGGTAGGTGGTGCCTCGGGACGTCCAATCCCGCTGTCATCTTATGGTATACCATGCTATGGAGCGCCAAGTACCTTGTCAACCGAGCATCGAATCTGTTTTCGTAGCGGCGCAGGAGGCATACATGCCAGACGACACGCTTCGCATCGACCGCAGCTCCAAGACCTTGAGGACGCTGGCGCTGGAGCGCATGCGCGAAGCGATCATGGATTTCCATTTCCAGCCTGGCGAAAGGCTTGTCGAGCGGCCGCTTTGCGACCAGCTCGGCGTCAGCCGTTCCGTCGTGCGTGAGGTACTGCGGCAGCTGGAGGCAGAGGGGCTCGTGCAGATGATCCCTGGGCATGGGCCGGCCGTCGCCAGGCCGGACCTCGGCCGTACCGACGAGATCTACGAGCTTCGGGCTCTGCTTGAAGGCATCGCGGCCCGAGCCTGTGCCCTGTCGGCCACCGGCGAGCAGTTGACAACGCTGGAAGGGGCGCTGGCGGATTTGTTCGATGCGTGGGCGTCGGCGACGCCGCCTGCGGTGATGCGGGCGACGACCAAATTCTACGAGGCACTGTTCGAGGCCGCCGACAAGCGTGTCGCCTGGGAAATCGTCTCCGGGCTGAATGTCCGCATCAACCAACTTCGTTCGATGACAATCGTCTCGACCAACCGGCGCGAAGCGGCGATCGCCGAGATGAACGAGATCATGGATGCGATCCGCGCACACAAGCCGGAAGCGGCGGAAGCAGCAGCGCGGCGGCATGTCGAGTCCGCCTGGAAGATCGCCCGCAACACACTACGCGTCGATTGTCCTTAGTCTCACCACCAAATTTCCAACAGAGCCGATCGCCCACGAATCGGACTGCGTGCGGAAGCTTACGCTCACCTTAAGAGTGCCGCAGCAACACCCCGCTTTATGCAGAGGGTGCCTCTGGGGCTCGTCGCGTGGAGCGAGCGGTTTTCTTCGCTACTTCAATTCCAGGAAGCTAATCACGCGGCCTCTCTTGTGTCATCGTAGCTGACAGCAGCCTTCTCGAAAGCCAGATCACTCCGTCGAGCCCAGTTCCTCTCAGCATCGAGCAGCTCATTCTCCCCAGTCAAGCCGTTCATGAACAGCCTCAGTACGTGCGCAGCCGTGCGCTCTCCCGCCCGCGAAGCAACAGGTACGCCGCGCTCTTTGCAGACCATCTCACAAACACGGGCAAGCATCACAATATCGCTGGGTTCCAAAAATCGACCTGGATACAACATACCGTCCTCTGTTGGAAAACCACGTGAGCCTTTGATTACGCAAGGTCACCGGCAGCAACAATCAACTATGATAGTCTCCACCTCGACTGGGTCAGAAAATTTGAGCGGCCCTTCAGACGGTCGGGCATTGCGCCACTCCGGATCGGAAGGACGTGGCCATCAGGCGAGGTTTTTCGATCCGTCGAATCGCGTGGGTCTGGGTAATGCGCACGGTCGCCGGTCTAATGGCAAGTTGGCCGGTGAAATGCCATGTCGTCATTTTCGGCCACCTCGACTTGAAGCCTGATCTGCAGAAGCTGGAACCCCTTGGCGTCGCAGACCGCGCAAGTCAAATCAAGGCGCGCACCATCGCCCGGTGAAAGGCACGTTGACGAGTTGCCGCGAAAATCACCTTTGCAGGTCGACGCTGGCGACGCACGAGCCAAGCTCATTCCAAAATCGCATAACTGTCCTTTTCCCGGACGGCGTAGGCGGGCCAGAGTTGCTCGGCCGTCTCAATGCCCAGGCACCGAGATACGGTGCAGGCGTCGTGGACGGTCGTGTAGCGGGCGCCGAGAAGTGCGACGGGACCTTTCTGCTGACGACCGCCTTGGGGACCATCCGAGCAAGGCGCAATGGTTCTTGCAACCGGAATGTCAGCGCAGGGGCGTCCTTTACCCGGGGCATGTCCAAAATAGGAGACCTCTCGACTCAGTTCGTCCTTGACATTTTGTTCTCTTTTTGTTCACTATGGCCATGTATTCGGGGTTATTGCGAATGGACACATCACGACTGTCTGACTCGCCAAAAGGAGCGACTTGATGTCGCTCACTGCATCACCCGCATGCAGCGCAAGGAGGAACCGCGATGGGAACGAGTACCTGGATGCCGAGGCCAAAGCCGAACTGCACTATGAAGCTGTGAAGCTTATCGCCCACTACGATGGCCCGCTTGAGACCGTGAAGGCGCTAATGGCCTACAACTGCGAGTTAGAGACTCAGATGCTCGCCATAGCCCACAGGCATCCGGGGATAGTCTCCATTTGATGATACGCGCCCTGTCGTGGGATGACTGGCGTGAACGTCGCAAACTGATCCAGCCCCGCCCTACGGCGACGATAGTGCGGATGAATGGAACGAGACATCTGAGTAAGCTTGTGCTGACGCACTCGCGGCGCTCCGCACGGCGGGGCAAGGCCGGAGGGCGAAGTTGCCCAATTCTGATCGGATGCGACTTGGTATGACGATCCCTCGCGCGACCCGTCGGCTGGTTGAATTGTCCTCGGCGTGACAGGAGAGCTTTTTAGCCATGCATGACCTTATCGCTTTCATTCAAAGCAACTCTGCGCTGGTGGCGGCTAACCCGCTGGCCTTTGCTACGTCTGCCGTATTGTTCGGCGGCGGCGGATTTGCCGTGGGGCGCTATTTCTTTGCGGAGCGCATTGCCAATCTGGAAAGCCGGATTGCGCGGCGCGACGAGGAGATCACGGACCTGAAGGCTAAGCAGAAAGCACCGGAGCCGGAAGGCCCTGTGCCTCTATTCGAGCTGACAGAGATTCTTCCCCCTGCGCCGCTCAACTTCAACCGGCTGTTGGTCCAGCGGAAAGACACCCTCCAGGTCAAATAGTTTACTCTCCCAACACAAAGCACCAGGCTGATCGTGGTCACGGCCTTCGACCGTCATGAGACCGGCGACCTGCAAACTGGCATGGCAGCCGACTGGGCAGAGCGATACGCACTGCGAGGAGACTGGCGGGCAAGCATGCTGGCGTCATTGCGTGGTCGCGCGAGGGTAACCCTGCGGTGGGTGAGTATGGCGAGCCGACAACTCTGTTTGTGGGTGGCGACGTGCCGGACATGGAATAGCGTTCGCTTGGCCTGGGAGACCAAACAGGCATGAGGACATGGTTTCATCCTTGGCAGCTACTTTGAATGCGTTCCGGGATTTTCGGGGTTGGCATTTCGTCGGCGAGTGCAGCGATGCAAACGCGCATCGCGTAATCCACCTGCTTTGGAATGCGGGACAACGAAAAGATCAGACAAGAGTGCCAACCCCTACTCCACGATCTTCCAGTATGAGTCCTTGCGGATCACCTTTCCGTCACGAAATGTGTAGAAATCGCAACCTCGAACTTCCTTTCTTACGCCCTCGCGGGTGGTGCCGGTGAGGGTCCATTTCGACATGCCGGTGTTGGCAGCCTCGTCCGCAAAGTGCTGCCCATTGCCATAATGCACATCGGGCAAACCCTCAAATCGTCTCGCAAGCGCGTCTCGTACGCTGCGCTTGCCCTCGAAGCGCGTTCCCCAAGGCTCGGCTCCCCTTGGCATCTCCAGAACGCAGTCGTCGGCAAAGAACGCCATGATGCGACCGAGGTCGTGCGCGTTGAAGGCCTCGCACAGCTCCGTCAATGTGGTTCGAATGTCCATTCGCGAACGCCTCCTCGAAGTCGAAGTAGGTCACTGGCGGCGGATCCGGTCAAGTGTCCAGCGAGACTCCCTGGCCGTCACCACGATGGAGCGGGACTTCCGCCACTCACGCCTTCTTCGCAAACGCCCAGACCATCAGCGGGTATTCCTCGTCATTGCTCAGATCCCGCCACAGGCCGTAGGCGCGGACGGGGCCGCCGATATGGGCCCTGGCGCAGGCCTTGTTGCCCCAGCCGTGGACCTTGACGTTGGCTTCCGCGAAGCCGCCCTCGACCATCAGCTGCTTGAGGCCGGCCGGGGTCCATCGGTTGTAGTCGTGCGGCCTGGCGTGGACGCGAAACAGGAAAGGTGTTGCCACCATCGCCCAGCCGCCGGGCCGGGTCATGGCGTGGATGTTTTGCACTGCCGCGTGCGGCCGCCGCACATGTTCCAGCACCTGGTCGGCGATGACGATCGAATATTGCTCGTCGGTGCGATCCCTGCAGATGTCGAAGGCGGGGAAATCGACCGAGCGGTAATTGGGGCACATTGCCCGCCAATAGCGGTTCCAGCCGGGCGAGATCTCGATCACGTCGGCGGCCTTGCGGTTGCCGGCTTCGAGAAAGAGCGTGAACGCCTCGATCTGGCGGATACGCAGCCAGTTGCGCGAATCATAGCCAAGCAGCCGCTTGGCTGCCTGTTTGCCACGATTCTTCAGGGTGCCGGCAAGGCTCTCAGTCATAACGACCTCCAGAAACCCGCCGTCCTTGCTGGTAGCACTATGTTATGGGCAAAAGATGACAACGTAGCGCCGCCGCCGGCGGCGCGATCAGAAAAAATGTACGAGCAGGGCCACCGCCCCACAGTAGAGCTTCTGTTCCCATTGCCCACTTAGGATAAGGGATGGGCAGACTACCCTCTGCTTAATAATCGCCGTTGTAGTACCTGTCGTCGCACGGCGCCGTGTAGATGCGGCCGCGGCGGTCCTGGTAGCGGCACATCTGTTCGCCGCGCCGTTGCGGCGTAGTGGCCGAGCCGACGACGGCGCCGAGCAGGGCGCCGCCGGCAGCGCCGATGAGCGTGCTTTCGGTGTTGCCGCCAATGGCCTGACCGACGAGGGCGCCGCCGGCGCCGCCGATCAGAGCGCCAGTTCCGGCCCGCTGCTGGCCTTCGGTCTGCGCGCACCCTGCCAGTGCTGCGGTCATTAGCACGGCGGCTATGACTTTGTGAAAGTTCATGTGTGTCTCCCTTGAGCCTGATATCCCTATGGCTTGCCACCTGCGGCCGCAATGCGGCGGAACGGGGGCGCGAGCCCTCACGATAAAAGACATGGTTTCTCGGGTGTTGATAGAAGCCCTGCCTGCTATTTTCCGAGCTTCTCGTTTTATGGCGACAAGTCTCATTCGATACAAAGTGTCGATCAATGTGTAACGGGATTGAAGCCTCATACCGCTAGGGTTGCGGGTTCAAGCGGACGTTCAATCTGCCTTGTAGGCGCTGGAATGATGGAACAGGCGCACACGGTCCGTCGACCTGCTGTAGACGCACAACGCGTGCGCGCAGCTCAATACGTGCGAATGTCCACTGACCACCAGAGCTACTCGATCGACAATCAGAAGGATGCAATCCGTGAATTCGCGGATGCGATGAACTACGACATTGTGGCCACATACGAGGACCCCGGTCGCAGCGGCTTGAACCTTGAAGGTCGCGCCGGCCTGCAAAGGCTGTTGGCGGATGTCGAAACGAAGAAGGCGGATTTCGAAATCGTCATCGTCTACGACGTGAGCCGCTGGGGGCGATTCCCAAACCCCGATGAGAGTGCGTCGTACGAGTATCGGTGTCGCGTTGCCGGAGTGCGAATTGAATATTGTGGCGAACAGTTTACCAACGATGGCAGCATCGGATCAGACCTGCTTAAGGCGATAAAGCGCACAATGGCGGCCGAGCACAGTCGGGTGTTGTCGGTAAAGGTATTTGCCGGCCAGTCCAGGCTCATTCGAATGGGATACCGGCAGGGAGGATCGTCCGGCCTGGGCCTGAGACGCCGGCTTATTGACCAGCATGGGCGCACAAAGACCATGCTCGCTCTCAAAGAGTACAAGAGTCTTCAGACGGATCGGGTCATCCTCGTGCCTGGACCACCTGATGAAATCGCGACGGTGCGCTGGATCTATGATGAATATGTGATGGCTGGTCGGACCGAGCTGCAGATTGCGCGGTCGTTGAATGCCAAGGGAGTGGTCACCGATCTCAATCGATCGTGGAAACGCGAATCCATTCATCAAATACTCAGCAACGAAAAATACGTGGGCAACAACGTCTGGAATCGGCAGTCTTTCAAACTCAAGCAAAGGAAGGTGACCAACGATACGACCCGATTGGTCCGCGCCGACGGCGTCTTTGAACCCATTGTGGACCGCAAGCTTTTCGACCGGGCTCAAGCCATAGCCGACGCCCGCTCATCTAAGATGAGCAACGATCAGATGTTGGTTGTGCTCGCCCAACTTCTGAAGAGGCGCGGTACCCTTTCAGGCCCGATGATTGACGCGGCGGCTGACTGTCCGCCGAGCAGCCGCTACAGGAAAAAATTCGGCAGTCTGCTGCGAGCCTACAAGCTCGTTGGATACGATCCGTCTCAGAACTATCGGTTTCTTGATATCAGAAGGCGGCTTCGTGAGATCTTCGAAGAAGTCGTCCAAACGACAATCGCGACCATCGAGCGGGCGGGCGGATCTGCGGTGCGTCAGAGTGCTCTCGGCGTGCTTCGCGTCAACGATGAATTCACCGTAGCCATTGCGATGGGTCGCTGTCGCAACACGCCATACGGCTATCCTCATTGGGTGGCCTCTGCGGAACGGGGTACCGCTGCGGACGTGAAAGTGGCCATCCGCATGAGCCCGGATAACCAGACGATCCTCGACTATCTGATAGCGCCAGCAAATGAGATTGGCGTGAAGCCCTTAAACTGCGCCTTGAACAAAAGGCTGGAATTCAACACTTTCTTCTACAAATCGCTGGATCCGCTGTTCGCCTTGGCCGAACGCGACGCCATCTCGGCCGCTCGCTGATGGTCACCGCCAACAGACCAATCTCGCTCCTGCGCCTGGACGCGATCAAGATCACCAACCCGCGTGCGCGAGGCAAAAAGTCCTTCCAGGACATTGTCGACAGCATCAAGAGCGTCGGCCTGAAGCGTCCCATCACGGTGACCACGAGGAATGTCGACGAAAGCGCTTTCACGCACGACCTGGTGTGCGGCCAGGGGCGGATCGAGGCCTTCAGGTTGCTTGGCCAGACCGAGATTCCCGCGTTTGTGATAGAGGCAACTAAGGCCGAGGCGCTGGTCAAAGGCTTGGTGGAAAATTGTGCTCGCCGGTATCATACCGCTTATGACCTGCTTCGCGACATCGGTCGGCTGAAAGAAAGCGGCTATTCCGACGTCGACATTGCAGCAAAGATCGGTCTTTCGACCGAATATGTCAGAGGGGTTGCACGCCTCCTGTCGCAAGGCGAACAGCGCCTTCTGCGGGCGGTCGACTCCGGCCAAATCCCGCTGTCGGTAGCAGTCGATATTTCCACCGCCGACGAGCCAGGGATTCAGGCCGTTCTTCAGCTTGCCTATCAAGAGAACCAACTGCGCGGTCATAAGCTTGTGATAGCGCGACGCCTGATTGAGAACCGCCGCAGGCGGGGGAAAGGCCTGGGAACGTTCCTGCCAGATCGCACGAAGAATCCTTCAGCATCAGCGTTGATCAAGGCGTTCAAAGCGGACACGGACAGGAAACGCATTCTGGTCCGCAAAGCGGATGCAACGCGAAACCGCCTGCTGTTTGTCACCCACGCCTTGCGGCAACTCATGGCAGAAGAGGCATTCCAGGATCTTCTTGCGGCGGAAGGACTGAACACCCTCCCACGAAACCTTGCGGCCCGGATCAGCAGAGTTGAGCCCGCATGACCGCAAAGCGTCCTACCGTTCCAGACATAAAATTCGCTTTTGAGCGCGCTACTATTTGCCTTCGGCTTGAAGACATCCAGCCGCTTCACCTGTTCACCGAAAGCGCCAGGGAAACTCCGAAATATCAACAGGTCAGGTCGTCCGTTCGCGAGATCGGGCTTGTGGAATTGCCCGTGGTTGCAAAGGACAAGGACACGCCGGGAAAGTACCTCTTGGTCGACGGCCACATGCGCATCGAGATCTTGCGGGAGATGGGCGACACTGAGGTTGATTGTTTGGTCGCCAACGATGACGAGGCATTCACCTACAACAAACGGGTAAGCCGGCTGGCGACGATCCAGGAACACTTCATGATCCTGAAGGCCATCGACAGCGGCGTCCCGGAAGAGACCATCGCGAGAACCCTCAATGTCAACATCGGCCAAATCAGGCTTAAAAAACATCTGCTGAAAGGGATATGCCCGGAAGCCATCGACATGCTCAAGGACCGCTTCGTTCCGACCAACACGTTCATCGAACTGCGAAAGCTGGCAGCCGTGCGCCAGATCGAGGCGGCGCAACTGATGATCGCCATGAACAAGTTCTCGATCAACTACGCAAAATCTCTGGTCGGCGCGACCCCGCCCTCCCAGCTTGCCGATACGTCGCAGCCGAAAAAGCTAGCCGGGCTGAGCGATGCGCAGATCGCATTGATGGAAAACGAATCAACCAAACTCGATAAGGAATACCAGCTTGTCGAGGAGAGCTATGGATCCGACCACCTGGATCTGGTGGTGGCCAGGGGGTATCTCTGCCGGTTGCTGGAGAACGCCCGTGTCGTTCGATATCTCGCGCAGAGTTTCCCGGAGATTCTTTCCGAATTTCAGAAAATGACCACTTCTGCCCAAACGCCTGTCTAATTTCTGCGAAGAGGCACTACCACTGACAACGTCAGCAATCCGCCCGACCTGGGGATGATGCCTTGCCGCTGGTCGTTCCACTCCGCCTTTCGCCATAGGAGTTCGCGCCTATTCTTCGCGCTGGCCAACTGGTGAACCGACGAGTCGAAGCCTCTGCGAGCATTAAGAGTTCGCTTCGAAGGACGCTTCAGGTCCTCTTGTTGGTGGTCGGCCTCGGGCGCACAACTTCCAAATCAATCTTGTTTGGCAAGTCTGGCCCTGCACTCTTGATAGCGGTGGTCATTCGGTGAGCAGGCGGGATGATTACCATCCGGACGTGTCGTTCAGGCCAGAGCGGCTTCCCGAAAATCAGAAAAACGACAGCCATCAGGATGATGACCAATCCCGCTGCAAACGCGTTCGCGATAATCTCACCAGGATGCATGCGCTCTCCATGAATGAGTACCCGCCACGCCAAGCGAGCCGTGGCGGGTAATCAACCAACCGACGATGAAGGGACGATGATCGACGGTCACATTTCCAAATGTGGAAAAGGCTCCGTTGTTTCATGGGTCAGACCTTTGCGATTCCATGTTGGGCTTTAGTCGGACCCAAGCAAGAAGGGTGTGTAGCAGTGCCAGCGCGAGGCCCGTCACTGACCAGCAATGACGGGACCTGCCCCCGTCGAGACACTTGGCCCGGGGTCGCAAGCGAAGCTACGAACGATCTTAAGAGGCATTCCCACTGACACCGTCAGCAATCCCCCGACATGAGGATGATGCCTGCTTGCCGCTGGTTCTCCAGAAGGGTCTTGGCAAGTGCCTCAACCCTGGGACGCGCGCCCTGATAACCGGGCACGCCGTTCGACGGCACCTACTTGCCACCCGTGCGGCCATTTCAATCGAAGATGCCGGCCGTTCGCAAATTCGCGAGGAGTCTGGCAGGGGCATCATTGCAGCTGATAGAAGACTGCTCGGCCATGCTCAGCGAGCACCAGGCCGCTATTTCGGCAACCAAGGCCTCGCCTCCGTCAATGGACGCCGAAACAAGGTGTCCGTCTTTGCCCATGGCAATTGCAACAGTGCCGTCCGCGCCATATCCGATCGCCGCAATTCTTTGAAATCGCCGGTCGCCGTCGACACGGACGTCGAACAGCACCGAGCCGGCGGTCTTTTCCGCCGCGTCTTCCACGCCATCGGAAAACGGGCGATTCATACTGCCTAGATTTGACAGCGACTGTTCAAACAAGACGAGTTCCACGTACTGCGCATTCATGAAGCGACTATGAGCGCGCGGGAGCAGCCGGCAATCCTGCCGTTGCCATTTCACACAGGAAACCTAAGTTGGGAGGGCAATCGGATTTGACACAGGGCATGACCTCACCCGAGTTCGTGTGGCCCGAACGTCGCTCCTTGAGTTGAAGGTTGCAACAGCATCGTCGAGGGCCGTGACTATGCCGATGTTCGTCCCTGATTTTCCGTGCCGCACCCGATGAACTATCTCGGATAGCTGGGCGCGATCGGTCGATACGCCAAGCCATTCGCGGGCGTTGCACTTGGCCGGCCCCGGGGTGGCACTCGCAGTGAGGAGGACCCAACCGCCCTCCGCACGAGCGGCAGAAGCGGCCGCTGGTCGAAGATTTCACCAAGAGTTTTGCTGGAGCCTTGCTTTCGCATCGTCAACAAGGACGAAGGCGAGCGCCAAAGTGCAGCCTTTCGGAACTTGGTGGCAGAGACCGGAAGCTTTTATGAAGCTTCGAAGTCTAACTTTAAGCAGTTCGTTCTAGGTTGACCGGTGGGCTTGTTGTCAAGGAAACGCAATTGGGTGGATCGGGCAGAGCAATTTTCAATTTCGAGGGCGCAAGAAAGGCAGTTTTTTCAACGGCCAACTTGCCGGCGGCAATTGCGGTCGCCGTGCTTGTGATTTGCGCGATTCTTGCCGACTTGCAGAACACGAAAGTCTCCGATCAGCTCGCGCGCGCCGAAGTCCAAGCCAAGGTCAACATCATCCGGGCCAAGCTCGAAGGCAATGTAAACGGTAACCTCCAACTCGTTCAGGGCCTGGTCTCGACTGTGGTTACGGAGCCGTATATGGGGCAGCAGAGATTTGCCTCCCTTGCCAGCAACCTGTTCCAACAGAAATCGCAGCTGCGCAACATCGCCGGTGCTCCCGATCTCGTCATCTCACTGATGTATCCCATGGAAGGCAACCAGAAGGCGATCGGGCTCGATTACCGAAAGAGCGAGGCGCAGCGAACGGCCGCGCTTCGCGCGCGCGACCTTGGCATTCTTGTGCTGGCAGGTCCCGTCGATCTGGCCCAGGGAGGGCGGGGCTTTGTCGGCCGCATTCCCGTCTTTGTGCCGACGGCGGGCGGCGGCAGCCGCTTCTGGGGCATCATCTCGGCCGTCATCGATGTCGACCAGCTCTACGCGGCAAGTGGCCTGAATGACCCCGGGCTAGACATCGACGTCGCGCTGACGGGGACCGACGGGCTGGGCGGGGGCGGCAAACGTTTCTTCGGGGGAGACACTGTCCTCGCCGGCAAGCCAGTGTCGGCAGATGTGCAACTGCCTTCGGGCTCCTGGGTGATTTCAGCCATACCGAAGGGGGGCTGGCCAGCCACTCCAAAGAATGCCTGGATTTTGCGGGGCTCATAGGCTTTGCCGGCGCGCTGGTGGTGCTGCCGATCCTGGTGGCCGGGCGGCTGTTTGGCGAGAGACAGAAAAACTATGCCGAGCTCAGACGCTTGTCCGGCCGTCTTGAGCTGGCTTTGGAAGCTTCTGGGATCGGCGTGTGGGAGCACGACCTGGCCACAAAAGAGCTGCTATGGGATCACCGCGTCAACCAGATCTACGGCAAGCCAGCCGATGGCAAACCGCGCGGCTATGACGACTGGGCTTCGGCCATTCATCCCGACGATTTCAACCGGGCGCGCCAGGAGTTCGAATCGGCCGCAGAGAGGAAAGGACCCTATTCCTCGCAATACCGAGTCCTGCTTGCGGAGGGCGGCACGCGCCACGTGCGCACGCGCGCAGCCTTCTTCCAGGACATCGGCGGCACGCCAAAGATGATTGGCGCCGAGTGGGACGTGACCAGCGACGTGCTGCTCAACGAGACGCTCATGCGAGAGCGCCAGCTGTCAGAATCGAAAAATGCCGAACTTGAGGTCGCCAAAGCGCGTGTCGAGCATGTGGCTCTGCATGACCCGCTGACGGGTCTGCCCAACCGTCGCTATCTCGATGAGTTGCTTGCCGAAAACAGGGAAAAGGATACCCGCACGGCACTGCTGCATCTGGACCTCGACCGCTTCAAGCAGATCAATGATACGCTGGGCCAGGCAGCGGGTGACGCTATGCTGGTGCACGCCTCCAAGGTCATCAAGGTCAACACGACTCCCGGTGATTTTGTTGCACGCATCGGCGGTGACGAGTTCGTTGTGGTGAGCCATGGGCGTGATGACAAACAACTTTCCGCGCTCGCCGACCGCATCATCACGCAGATGCGCCGGCCGGTCGATTTTCTGGGCAATCCGTGCCGGTTCGGAGTGAGCATCGGAATCGTCGCCGGAACCGAACCCAGGCAACTGCTGGTCAACGCCGATCTCGCTCTTTACCGGGCGAAACGCCGTGGTCGCAATCGCCACGAGTTCTTTGACGAAGAGCTGCAAAGCGAGATCGTGCGGACCAAGCAAATTGCCGACGAAATCCTGGGCGGGCTGGAGCGCGCCGAATTCACAACATACTATCAGCCGCAGTTCGACGCCAGCACGCTTGAGATCGTCGGAGTAGAGGCGTTGTCGCGCTGGAAGCATCCAACACGCGGCATCCTGGCCCCCAAAAGTTATCTTAAAGTGGCCGAAGAACTCAACGTCGTGGCAGTCATCGATCGCGCTGTCCTGGAACAGGCGCTAGAGAATTTCGAGCACTGGTCGAGCAGCGGTCTCAACATCCCGCACGTCTCGGTCAATGTCTCCGCCAAGCGCTTGGAGGACAAGGATCTGATCCATGGCTTGCGCAAGCTTGCCATCAAGAAAGGGACCGTTTCGTTTGAGTTGGTTGAGTCCATCTTCCTCGATGATAATGACGACCTGGTCACGTGGAACCTGGAGCACATAAAGGAACTCGGCATCGACATCGAGATCGATGACTTCGGCACCGGCCATGCTTCAATAGTGTCCTTGCTCAAGCTGCAGCCGCGCCGGCTCGATCGACCGTCAACTGATCACGCCCGTCACCCAGTCGATCCCGCAGCGTCAACTGGTCTCGTCCATCATTGAGATCGGCAAATCGCTCGGCATCGAAGTCATTGCCGAGGGTGTCGAGACGAACGACCACGCCCACATCCTGAAGGAACTAGGCTGCGATATCCTGCAGGGCTATGTTTTCGGACGCCCAATGGAGGCCAAGGCTTTCACGGCGTTTGTGCAATCGCGCAAATGGTTGGCAGCGGGGTAAGATCATGCCCACTCCGTAAGAGTGCCGGTTCGCCAATGTGCTCCGCCCTTGCGTGCCGGCGAAGTGAGCCAAAGCAAAGGTTCCTCGTGAGTCAATTCGACCGGTGCCGAAAGAGGAACTCAGGATCGCTTCGACGGCAGATCAAGGCGGGCGACCGCCTGACAATGCGTTTATGTGATTTCCCGGCGGTCCAGAGGGGGCACCCTATAGGCC
Source organism: Mesorhizobium sp. LMG17149 (assembly GCF_024518695.1). NCBI lineage: Bacteria > Pseudomonadati > Pseudomonadota > Alphaproteobacteria > Hyphomicrobiales > Phyllobacteriaceae > Mesorhizobium > Mesorhizobium sp. LMG17149. The sequence goes on along the minus strand of NZ_JANIFL010000018.1, from coordinate 77,281 downwards.
GTTTCCTGAAACGCTCCAACAGCAAAACTCCAAGCAGGCGGCCCCGAATTTCGGCGGACCCAGATGCAAGCAGCCCCCTTGCCAGTTCCTTGGCAAGGCGCGTCGCTCCCTCGCCAGCGGCGCCCGGTGGCGGCTCTTGATGATGATCGGGGTAAAAAAAATGGCTTGGCAATCACGATACTGTTTGGAACTTCCGCCGCCCAATGGCAGGCGCTGCCGCAATCAGCCGAGCCGATCATCGGGTGCAAGGCCGGAGAGCAGGCCGCGAATCGAGAAATGCAGTCCCTCCGGCGCAAAGTCGAGATCGGGAGCCTGTCCGAACAGACTCGTCAACGCAGCGCGCATGTAGCGTGTCCCATATCCCACTCGCGAGGGTTCAACTACCGTTGGTCCTCCTGTTTCGGTCCATCTCAACGTCAACACTGGTTCCGAGCTCGACTCTATATTCCATTCCAAGCGTATTCTGCCTTCGGGGCGAGACAAGCCGCCATACTTAATGGCGTTTGTCGCTAGTTCATGAAGCGAGAGGGCAAGAGTTGTACCGGCATCGCGCGAAAGCAGCACCTCAGGTCCTTCGATCGTGATGGCAGTTTGTTCCTTGGAAAGGTATGGCGCGAGGACCGATTTTGCGACATCCGTTAAGGCCACGGTCTCGCCACCGGCGGCAAAAACTGCAGAATGGACATCCGCCAAGGCTCTCAACCGCCCTTTGAAGTCTTCTGCAAGTCCTTCTGCCGAGATCGCGCCGCGCCTGGTCATATCGAAGATGGATATGACGGTCGCCAGGATGTTTTTCACTCGATGATTTAGTTCAAGGCGGAGTTCCGTCTCCCGCTCAAGATAGTCACGCACGTCGCGCTGGCGAATTCTGGTGAGGAGTGCCGACTGGATTCCGCTTATCAGTTCGAGCGCAGCCACGGGACGCTGATAGTATATCTGACGCGAACGTGGCCAAGCAGCACTCAGCGCCGCTTGGATGCGTGACTGCTGTGCCGCGCGGTCCAACAAAACAACGATTGGAATTTCCGACCAATTCGGCTGCGCCTGAAGGAAACTTTCAACCGTTGCGATCGCCTGAGGATTCAAGGCTTCGTGAGTAACAACCAGCACACCAGGGGATAGCGCAAGCAAACCCTCTAAGTCCTCGGGACTCGCCGCTAGAGCCCGTAGACCACGTTCTTGCAGCAGGGAAGCGGTGTAACCAGCATCCTTGCGGTAAGGCGCCAAGATCAGCACCCAATCCAGTGTTCCCAGCCCGTTTCGCTCGACGTCGTTCACGTCTCGGGCAGAGGATTGTAGGAAACGACGGAAACGCCGGAACTCGCGATGAACAGTTCCCGGACATCGAGATCGTGCGGGCCGTGGCGCTTCTTGACGACCGTGATGTTGCGCCTCAAACGGCCCTCATGCTCGGACATGCGCAGCAGAAGCACGGTGTCGCCGAGAAAACTAACGTCCACGTCGATCCCAACGTTCTGCCCGAGCAAACCATGCTGGGCGACAATGAGCATGGTCAGCACGTCAGCGCGCGCGAGATGTTTCAGGAGAGACTGGATGTCCAGAACCGCCTTTTCCCGGTGGGGAAGAGAATTCAGATAGCCGGTGAAGCTGTCAATCACGACAACCCGGGTATTATTGCGACTGACGACTTGCTGCACAATCTGGCCGAACTCCCCAGGCGAGATTTCGTTGGGACTAAAATCGTAGATGACAAGTTGGCCATCCTTGTGGAACTGCCGAAGATCCATCCCAAGGCCCTCGGACCGGCGAAAGAAAGTCTCCAGTCGCTCCTCAAACAGGAACAGGGCCACGCTTTCGCGGCGCTGAAGCGCGGCAGTGGCGTAAAGCGAAGACATCGTCGACTTGCCTGTTCCCGACTGACCAATCACGAGCGTTATGGTTCCCGATTCCTGGCCGCCGCCGAACATCTCGTCGAGAGCGTCTACCCCTGACTTGATCAGTTGCGGCTTGGTCACTTCGGGAGGCGACCCTGGCACAATCCTCGGAAACACCACAACGCCCTCGCCCTCGCGAATGGCCATATCGTGATAACCGTCAGCAAACGGCACGCCGCGCATTTTGCTGACTTCAATGCGCCGGCGCACGCCGCCGTAGTCCTCGAGAGATTTATCAAGCCGGATCACGCCGTGGGCAATGCCCTCGATTTCCTCGCCGTTGTGATCGCCTCCGCTGGTCTGGGTGTCGAGCAACACCGCCACAATGCCCCGTTTGGCAAGGAAGGCCTTGAAGCCAATCAGCTCGCGCCGGAACCTCGGTGTGTCACCGGTAATCAGCCGGATCTCGAGCAGCGAGTCATAAACAAGCCTGTGGGGTTTGTGTTCTTCGATCGCGCGTTCAATCGCCTTGCGCGTTTCATCCAATCGAAGGTCGGCAGTCTGGAAAATCGTCTGATCGGCCGCGCCACTCAGGGTCTCCGAAGCGGACAATTCCTCAACACGAATCCCATCAAGCGTCCAGCCGTGTGAAGACGCAATCGCCTGCAGTTCGGCGGCGGTTTGCGAAAGGCTGACATAGATGCAGCGTTCACCGGCTGCCACACCGGCGCGCAGGAACTGCAAGGCCGCGGTCGTCTTGCCTGCGCCTGGATCGCCTTGCACGATGTAGAAGTTGGAAGCGGGCAATCCACCGCGAAGAATTTCGTCCAAGCCGGCAATGCCGGAACTTACAACGGGCTGCTTCTTTCGCTCGGTCATTCCGCCCTCGTCTCCAAACAGGAATCGTAAGCCGCCATAATCATAGGTTCGAAGTAGAACCTGGGTAGACCGACCGGCGGCCCGACCCCAGTATCTGGAATTCCAGTTTCTGTAATGGCCGCGCCGCCGTCAGGCAAGTAGCTCGTTGCAGGCCACGGCAATCACGGCCTGTGCCACATAAGGACGCACGCCTTCCCCTCGTCTGTGGAACCATCCGAGACGCCAGCAGTTTCATGAAGTTGACAGATGAACGGATGGGGTATGATTCAAGGGACCGTCGATAAAGCCGATGAGGATCGCTACCGCGTTCTCGTCGAGGCCGTTACCGATTATGCGATCTATATGTTGGACCGTTCGGGAACCGTGACGAGTTGGAACGCGGGGGCAGAGCGGTTCAAAGGCTATTCCGCGGGCGAGATCATCGGTCAGCATTTCTCGTGCTTCTACACGCAGGAAGATCGCGAAGCTGGTCTTCCATCGCGGACTCTGGAGACAGCAGCCCGCAATGGCAAATTTGAAACCGAGGGCTGGAGAGTGCGTCGCGACGGGAGCCGTTTCTGGGCTCATGTTGTGGTTGATCCTATATTCGATCCAAGCGGCAAATTAACCGGCTTCGCAAAAGTCACCCGTGATCTTACCGAGCGCAAGAAAGCGGAGGATGAAATCCGGAGAGGTCAGGAGCAGTTCCAGCGCCTGGTGCAGGGCGTGACGGACTACGCGATCTATATGCTTGATCCTGAAGGCGTAATCACGAGCTGGAACTCGGGTGCAGAACGCATCAAAGGTTACTCGGCCGACGAAATAGTCGGCAAGCACTTCTCGCAATTCTACACGCCCGAGGATCGCGAGCGAGGCACTCCGCAAAGCGCCTTGGAAATCGCTGCTCGCGAGGGGCGAGTTGAGCGCGAAGGCTGGCGGATACGCAAAGACGGTACTGCGTTCTGGTCCCATGTGGTCATCGACGCCATTCGGCACGAGGATGGCGAACTCCTGGGTTTCGCGAAGGTTACGCGGGACATAACGGAACGGAAGAAGGCGCAGGAGTCATTGGATCAGGCACGCGAAGCCCTTTTCCAGTCACAAAAAATGGATGCGATCGGTAAGCTGACGGGCGGTGTCGCTCACGACTTCAACAATCTGCTGATGGCGGTTCTGGGTAGTCTTGAGCTGCTGCGCAAACGGCTACCTGACGATCCACAATTGCTGCGTCTTCTGGATAATGCCGTGCTCGGGGCGCGACGAGGAGCGTCGTTGACGCAGCGCATGCTGGCTTTCGCGCGGCGGCAGCAACTCGATCCGAAACCTGTCGATTTGATTGAGCTCATACATGGAATGAAGGAGCTCTTGGAGCGATCGCTGGGCTCAAGAGCGACTATCGAGACCAAATTTCCGCTCTCGCTCGATCATGTGATGGTGGATGAAAGTCAAATCGAACTCGCATTGCTCAATCTGTGCGTCAATGCCAGGGATGCGATGCCTGACGGCGGAACGATCGTCATCTCCACTCGGATGGAACAGGTCGGCGAAAGCAAAGAGGCAGGCTTGGCCCCAGGCCCATACGTCTGCCTCTCGGTAGCAGACGCTGGCGAAGGAATGGACGAAGAAACACTAGCTCGGGCGACAGAACCGTTCTTCACCACAAAAGGCGTTGGCAAAGGCACGGGTCTCGGTCTGTCTATGGTACATGGGATGACAGAACAAATGGGCGGGCGCCTGACGCTTAGGAGCCGCAAGGGAGCAGGGACGACGGCGGAACTGTGGCTGCCGGTCGCCACCGCGAGCTCGGAAGTCGCGCGCGGGCCGGATGTTCTTGCCGAGGAAGCCATTGAGACGGCGTCGCTGCGGATCCTGGCAGTGGATGACGATGCCCTGGTCCTTTTGAACACCGCGGCAATGCTCGAGGATCTCGGCCATACTGTCGCGGAGGCGCATTCTGCGGCGGCAGCCCTCAGGCTTTTGGAGGAGCACCCGTTCGACCTCGTTATAACGGATCATGCTATGCCGAAAATGACGGGCCTGCAGCTATCGAATACGATCAAAGTCCAGTGGCCGCACGTACCCGTCATTATAGCAACGGGCTACGCCGAACTCCCGGGGACTCGCGACATCAAGATTCTCAGCAAGCCGTTTACAGAAGAAGAATTGGCGAACGCAATAGCAACCGCTAATGTTGCGTAGGGTGGCCTGAGAGACCACCCCTTTGAGTTCCTTGATGCGTCAAGCTCGGATAAAACCCTCCAATATTTTTCTCTGCGCCGAGAGTACTTGCGAAGCGGCAACCTGCTCAGCGGTCAGAAGGGAGGTTTCTATGGAAAGTGTACGTTCAAGCAGCCGATTCGTGAGAGAGGACGGCTTCGTTCTTCGAAAGATCGCTCTGGTCTCCTGCCCTACCAGCCTATGCCGCACTTAGCTCCCGGATCTAACTGTTTGCAAGGATTGGGAACCCGCGAGGCGTTGTTCTCGCAGTCCGCGCAGTCAAGCAGGAGTGCGGACAGGCCTATCCAGCCGCGAAACAGAAAAGCCCCGGCGCTGGATCTGCACCGGGGCTAAGGGCATGTACGAGCTACCTAGCATGTCCGAGTTTCAACCTCCGCTAATATTGTAAATGAATGGTGAACTGTGCGCACCGACTTCACCCGGTTGTGTTTGGCGTCCCTGTGGTTCGCGAAGGGCCGAATATGCTCCACCAGCGCGGCATGACCGCTCAGATTCTGTTGGTCGGCGCCAGGGTTCGCGTACCTCTGCGCCGGCCGCCAGGGCCCTTTGAGGTAAAGTGCCGCTCACCCGAGCTAGAACCCAGCAATTGGCCGACAATCGCCGAGCAGCCGGTTGGTTGAAAACGTACAGCGAATCCGTTGGGGTTATGCTGGACAACAGGGTAAACAATTCCTTCCGCTGGAAGGGAGGCCGCGATGGTTCAAACGCATTTGGAAGTCGCACAAGCGGTAATCGCAACCGGCTGTCTTGTTCGGCATAATTCCATGATCGGAACTGCGAAGTTTCGCCAAGACGAGGATCGTTCAAGGCGCGCAATCGAGACATCACGCGAACTGCTCAAACGCCTTCGCCAACGTCACCACGATGACATGGCGCGAGGGTGGGAAGATCCGGGCGTGGCAAGAGTCGCCGTCTCCGCCTTTGACGCCGACATTCTCCGCTCGGCATTCCGAGAATTGGTCAGGCAAACGGGTGTGCCTGAGTATCAATGGCGTGATCTGGCCACGAGCCTGGTACATGAATTCACCGGGTGCGAGCAGATGGAAACTGGCCTGGTGGATTGGATCACCAGCAAGTAGCGCTACAGGAAACCTTTTTGGGGGTTCGGAATTAGGGTCGCATGGCCCGCTTCTTCTTTGATTTAACCGACGATGGCGAAGTCTTTCCCGATCCTGAAGGAACCGAAATTGCGAGCCGGGAAGCCGCTGAAGATGAGGCAGCAAGAGCGTTGCTTGAAATAGCGAAAGACCGGATGCCGGACGGCACTTTCAGAGAGGTTGCCATCCATGACCGCGATCACACCTGCAAGCCCCTATTCACCGTGGAGGTCACGTTCGAGTTGGTGCGTGAGCCGCCCGATGGATGAGGACGCGGCCCTGGAGCTATTCATTATGGCTGCGCACCAACGCCAGCGACATGCGGTCGCTGAGGCTGACATCATGCTTTCGAACATCACGCAAACGCGCCGCATTATTGCCGAGTCCCGCAAGCTGCAACAGCGGGTAGTCGAGAACACAGGCGCTATCCGTCTCGATCGCTAGATTGGAGAAGTGGCGCTGGCCGCCAGGCTATCATTCGGCAAGCTGCTTTCCAGCCTTCGATCGCCTCAGCAGATATCCCACATGCGACGGTGAGGCTCATGGAATTGTACGGCAGGCTACTCGGATACGCTGCAAGCTCAGCGCCGATACCACCTGACCAGCCTCCATGCACCAACGCCCTCGCCAGCTCCTCAATGTCGGAACGGAGATGAGTCTCGACATCCTGGCCTACACTCTCGAGGGTGCCATCGCCATTCTCGGTGCACCCGCATTGCTGAAGGCGATGAGGGCCTGCCCCTCAGACCCCGTGAACATCATCCGAACACGACGCCGAAGCGCGTCATTGCCATCATCTCGCGGTAGATCCAATGCTCACGCAAGAAATCAGCCCTCGGCGGCCGCTCAAAATTTACCATTCTCATGAATAGTCCCAGATGTTTAACACCTAACGGTATCTTGGGGGCTATAGTCCGAGCCGCGCTGGTGGACTCGGAAATATCTCGGCATGTGCGGTTTTAGCGGTTATTTCGGCACTGTCCGGGATGGGAGGTTCTCCTTGAAAGGATGACGGCTGCCATTGCGCATCGCGGCCCCGACGAGCAGGGATTCTTCACCACAAAGGCGGCCGGCCTCGGCCATGCGCGGCTGTCCATCGTCGGCCTGGGGGACGGCCAGCAGCCCATGTCCGATGCGACGGGCGATCTGACGATCGCCTTCAACGGCGAGATCTTCAACTATGTGGAACTGCGCGAGCAGCTTCGCGCGAAAGGCCGCCATTTCCAGACAGCCAGCGACACCGAAGTGATCCTGCATCTCTATGACGAGATGGGGGAGGATTGCGTGTCCGCGCTCAATGGCGATTTCGCCTTTGCGCTCTGGGACGGCCGCCGCCGCCGCATGGTCCTCGGGCTGCCCGTAGGTGCCATTTGCAGATGCCGGCCGCGGTGCTCCCGGCTGAACGGATTTCATGTCCTGCGCCGGAAAGACGGAGACAGCTTCTAGTTTGAGGCCGATTGTATGGACAGCATTCGCGACGGGCGCCAATTCGCCGAATGGATCGAGCGTGCCTTTGGTGATAATCTCCAGGACCACGCCTGCGCCGGTCAGCCGTGCAAGCGCGGCGTAGCTTTCGAGTTCATCCTGGCCGTGTCCGAACCGGAGATCGACTTGGCAGACCATCCACTGCGGAGCCATTCGTCGTAGAAGCTCGGGGGATTCAAGCGCGTGCTTTGCCTCGTCGCCAGCGACGCCAACGCCAATGCGAGGCACTCGGCCGACGGGTCTGCCGATCGTCAGGTCGATGAGTGGATTGCGGTTTTCAGACGCCCCGGCACGAAGCGTTCCTGCCACGTGAAGCCGGACGGCCTGGGTGAATTTCTGGCCCTTGGGCAGTCGGTAAGGCCACTGGCGACGCAGAGGGCGGACATAGGTTTTATAGGAAGCGTCAGACCAATTGCGTTGATCCTCCATCTCGAAGGCATCACCGTCCATGGTGCATGTGGCCCATATCCCAGGCGCGATCTCGTGCGACAACGCCCGGATATCGGTGAACGGACATTTAGGGTCGATGTGGTCCGGAAAGAGCGATAGCTCCTCATGACCATCCTCATGCAGCACCTTTACCGGCTTGCCGGCCAAGGCCTCGATCGGATGAAGGACGACGAAGCCGGTCCGATTCGTCAAAAGTTCAGTCTCGGGCTCTGCCTCCGCCGCAAACGACAGCGCACCAGCGCTGCTGCCTGAAATCCGTACCTGATAAACCAGGCGACCGGATGTTGCCGAACATGTTGCACGGTATGCGACGCTGAACACATCCAGCCTTTCATCGATGTGGAGTTCATCGAGAACGGCTGTAGCGGTTCCCCAGTTTTCGTCCCGTACGAGGAATGAAATCCCGCGCAGAACCTCAATCCCGTCAAGGCGGATGTAGCGTAACGCCCCATTGTCGAACTCGACCGACAAGGGTCCCGCGCGAAGTGTGCGCAGCGGTGGCTCAACCTGTTCCGTTCCACACAAGCGGGTGGCTCGAGATGCTGCCAATGTCAAATTGCTTGCTCCGTCGCAGCGTCAAAAATCGACGCCCGGTTCATGTTGATGTCGATCGCCAGCTTCTCCCCAGGACGGCTGACGTCGTGCGCCTGCAACTCCGCCATCACCGGCGCACCCGCAAGTCGGAATGTCGCGTAGCTGCGCGAGCCGGTCGGCTGTAGCAGGTCGATTGTTGCCTCATAGCGAAACGTGCCCTGCGCCGGCGTGGCAGTGTGCGCACGAGTGAGGTGCTCCGGTCTCAACCCGAGCAGCACCTTCTGTCCGTCTGCGACGCCCTGCAGCCCCCTGCCGGGCGCTAAAGGCAGCAGTGCGTCCGCGAGCCGGATGGCAGCGGTGCTTCCCTCCAAGGCAAGGATGCCTGGCAGGAAGCTCATCCGCGGCGAACCCAGGAACCCAGCGACGAAGGTGGAGGCCGGGCGCTCGAACAACTCGAGTGGCGCGCCCTGCTGCTCTATCAGCCCGTCGCGCATCAGCACGATGCGGTCAGCCAACGTCATCGCTTCGATTTGGTCATGGGTGACGTAGATCATCGTTGTGGCAATGTCCTGGTGAAGGCGCTTGATCTCGCCGCGCATTTCGTCGCGAAGCTGTGCGTCGAGATTGGACAGCGGCTCGTCGAACAAAAAGATGCGGGGGTTGCGGACTATGGCGCGGCCGATGGCGACGCGCTGGCGCTGGCCACCGGACAGTTGGCGCGGAAAACGCCCCAGCAAGGGAGTGATGCCAAGCATGCGCGCCGCCTCGGCAACGCGCATCTCCACCTCTGGCTTCGGCATCTTGCGAGCCCTGAGGCCGAAGCCAATGTTCTTGGCCACGCTCATATGCGGATAGAGCGCATAATCTTGGAACACCATTGCCACGTCGCGGTCGCGCGGCCTGAAATCATTGACCACCTCGCCGCCGATCTCGATCGTGCCTTGTGAACTCTCCTCCAGTCCGGCGATGGTCCTCAACAGGGTGCTCTTGCCGCAGCCGGACGGACCAACCAGAACGGCGAACTCGCCGTCGCGGATGTGGAGGTCAATACCGCGCACCGCATGGAAGGCGCCGTAGCGCTTGTGCAAGCCGGTGATTCTGACTTCGGCCATGCCTACCCTTCCCTATCCGCGAACGGCGCCGAGCGTCAGCCCGCGCACGAGATGTCGTTGAGCAAGCACTCCAAGGGCGATCGATGGCACGAGGGAGACGATGGCAAGGGCCGCGGCTTCACCATATTGTGCGCCCTGGAAGCCGATGAAGGCGCGGAAGACCGTTGGCAGCGTGAAGGCAGTTCGGCTGGTCAAAATCAGCGCGAAGAAGAACTCGGTCCAGCAGGCAATGAAGGCGAAGACAGCCGCCGCGACGATGCCGGGCGCGGCCAGCGGCACGGCAACGCGCCAGAATGCCTCCCATCGCGTGCAGCCATCGACGAGGGCCGCCTCCTCCATCGACTTCGGCATGCCGCGGAAATAGGCGAACATCATCCAAACGGACACCGGCAGCGTGAAGACCGTGTAGGCTATGATCAGCCCGATATGGGTGTCGTATAGCCCGACGCCGCGGTAGATCAGGAATACCGGTAGGACGATGCCGATAGGTGGCAGGAAGCGCTGCGACAGCACCCAGAAGGACAGATGCCGGCCACCCGTGTTGTAGCGCGCCAGACTATAGGCCATCAGCGTGCCGAACAGTGCCGAAAGCACCGTGGCCGAAAGCGAAATAATCAGGCTGTTGATAAGCCCGTCGAGACCGCGATAGGTGAACAGCGCGGCTTCGTAGTGGACAAGCGTCGGCTCCGCGGGGAACCAGACAGGCGGTACGGTGAGGTAGTCGTCGCTGGGCTTGATTGAGGTGTTGAACATCCAGTAGAGCGGCCACAGCACGAACACCAGGAAGAACCCCAAAAGCAGGATTCGGCCGATCGGCAACGACCGGCGTTTCCTGCGGCGGGCGGGCGCTACGGCGGCCATCAGACCGGGTCGACCTTCAAGAGCCGCCGTACCAGCAACGTCACGATGAGCGCCGTAAAGATCAGGAACAGCCAACTTCCGGCCGTTGCCTGCGACAGATGAAACTGCGTGAAGCCGACGGTATAGAGATAGTAGGAGGCCGTGTACGTTTGTGTTCCTGGGCCGCCGCCTGTCATGATGAATATGGTATCGAACATACGGATGGCGTCGAGCAGACGGAAGGTCAGCGCCAGCAGCATCATCGGCCCCAGATGCGGGAGCGTGATCGCCCAGAAGACCTGCCAGGCGTTGACCCCGTCAAGTTCTGCCGCCTCATAGAGATTGGGCGGAATTGCGGTCAGGCCAGCGAGCAGGATGACGAACATGAATGGCGTCCACTGCCAGACATCGGCGATGATGAGCGAGACATAGAGCCACGGGCGCTCGGTCATCCAGCCGATCGTAACCTCCTGCCCCAACAATTGCGTCAGGATATAGTTGGTCGGTCCGAAAGGCCGCTGCAAAAGCAGCGTCCAGGCCTGGCCGACGATGACTGGGCTGATGAACAGCGGCACGATCAGGATCGACATGATCACGCCGCGGCCCGGAAAGCTGCGCACCATTGTCAGCGCCACCAGGAGACCGAGCACGAATTCGATAGCGACGCTGATGCCCGACAGCCATGCCGTCAGCAACAGTGACCAACGTGCCACGGGATCCAACACGACCCGCTCGAAGTTCTTCGATCCGACAAATGCGTGGCCCGGCACCTGGAAGTCGTAGTTGATGAAGGATACGACCAGCGAGAACAGGAGCGGATAGATCGACAGCGCCAATATCAGCAGCACCGCGGGCGCGACCAGCAGCCACTTGAAATGGCGGTCGGCCCATTGGGCGAACGCAGATAGCCGGGGCGGTGCGCCGGCGGCCTTCAAGCGGTGAATCGTAGCGGTGCGCTGCATCGGTGTATCCAAAAGGCTGCTTAGCGGTTCGGCGAGGTGTTGCGAGCCAAGCGCCCGCAACACCAGTTGCTCCAGGCTCTGCCTCCCCTCAGAGGGTGACCGCCATGCCAAGTTTTTCCACCGTGTTGTCGGCGGTGGCGCCCGGCAGTTTCAGGAACTCGGTGTAGAAAGCTTTCTGCGAATCTACACCCAGTCGGTCGGTCGTCTCGTTCCACTCGGCCGCCGCCGTTTCCAGCGACGCCTTCGGATCGGCACCAGCCCACACCGCGGTGCACATACGGTCGATGCTCAAGAAGTAGTCCTGCGCGCCTGGCATGATTGGGTCGAGCAGACCAACATTTGCCGAGTTGTTGAGATTGGCAAGGTACTCCTTGGCACTGGGGAAGAGCGCGCCGTAGAGTTCGGACTTGAAGTGCGAGATGCGGTACGGGTCTCGTAGCGCATAGGGCAGCATGCAACGCGCCAGCGAGACCGGTGGCGAGCATATCCATTGCATGAACAGATACGCCGCCTCGGGGTTGGGCGAGTCAGCCGACAGCGCCTTGTTGTAGCCGGTGGCATGTTCCGGATTACCCGGAACCACGGCATAGCCGACCTTGCCAGCGATCTGGGACTGAGGGATGAAGTTGATCGCCGTGGCGGACTGCGAATAATTCGCCGCCATGCGACCGCTGGGAGGCCAGGAATAGATCATCGCGACTTTGCCGGTCAGGAAGGCCGCCCACAGGGAGACGGCGTCGAGCTCGTTGTTGCCGGGGATCGAGGCCTTGTTCGCCGCGAGCATGTTGGTCAGCGTCTTGACGCCGGCGTCCGAAACTAGGTCCGCCTTCATGTCGTCGCCGAACAGTTTGCCGCCATTGGCGCGGTACTGCTGCAGGAAGTCGAACTGGTTGCCGGGGCTGCCCGCCTTGCGGAAGTGTCCCGCGCCATAGACCTTTGGCGCCATCTGGTCGGTGATGAACTGGGCGATCTGGGCATATTCCTCCCAAGTCTTCGGCGGTCCAAGCTTGGCGTTGAACTTTGCCTGGTAGGCCTCCATCATCTTCGGATCCTCGAAGATGTCCTTGCGGTAGTAGAGAGCGAACATGTCGCCGTCGTCGAAGAACCCCCAGATCTTGCCCTTGTAGGTTGGCAGCGCCTTGTACAGAGGGTGATAGTCCTCGAGGTCTGCCGGGTTCATGTATTTGGCGATGTAGTCGTCGAGAGGTGCGATGACGCCGCCATCGGCAAGCGATGGTGTCCAGGCCGGCGAGACGTCGAGGACGTCATAGGCACCTGAGCCGGCGATGTGCTCGGCGACCGCCTTGGAGTACTGGTCCGGGTTCGACAGTTCGACGACATTCGACTTCATCCCGGTAAGCTGCTCCCACATCGGCCCACTGAAATTGCGCGGATCGAGTGCCTGCAGGCCAGCCTCGTAGGTCATGTTGAGGGTGACGCCCGAATGGGCCTTGGCGGCCTCCACCGCGCGAAAAGCGGAACCGTCCGCCGGGCCTTCCTTCGATGCTTTCAGGGCTGCGGCCTGCGCTTGGCCGAGCGGCGAGGTGGCGTCTGCCAATTCCAGAGTCTGCTGCGCCAACGCCCAATCGGTCATCACCCCCAGCATCGGGCCAGACGCAGCCAACATGCCGGTCATCTGACCGAAGCGGGTTATGAAAGTTCGGCGGGTGGTTTCGCCGCGCATGAAGGCGTCGACCTCTGCTTCGAGACCTGCCTGAAAGTCACGTTTTTCACGATCGTCCATAGTGCTTGGTCCTCCCGTTTCCATGTGCCTCACTCGTCCGCGGGCGCGGCGGTCGAGCATTCCTCCCGTAAAGTCGCCGCAAGGGGCCGCGGCGGCGCACCAAAAATCAGCGTCCCTCCTAGGTTCCGAAGCGGGCCGCGAGCCCCGACAGCCTGGTCTTCCACAGCTCGCTCGAAAGCACCTCGCGATTGACCACGCCGCGCGGCTCGCGACCGTGCTGCACCTCAATCACCGCCTTGACGTCGGCGGCACCGTTGCCGGCAAAGCACTGGTCGGTCCAGCAAAGCGCGTGCGGCGCCAGGATGACATTGTCGAGTTTAAGAATCGCATCGCCTGCATCGGGAGGCTCCTGCTCGAGCACGTCGAGACCGGCACCGGCGATGCGGCGCTCCTGCAGCGCTTGCGTCAGCGCTTTCTGGTCGACGATCGGGCCGCGCGCTGTGTTGATCAGGTAAGCTGTCGGCTTCATCAGGGCGATCCGCTCAGCATTGACGATGTGGTGGGTCTGCGGCGACAGCGGGCAACTCACCGACAGCACGTCGGCGAGGCGAAACAGGTCCTCCAGCCCGACCAGTTCGACGCCCAGGTCGGCAGCAACCCTCTTGTCAGCGAACGGGTCATGGGCAATGAATTGCATGTCAAAGGGCCTCGCCAAGCGGAAGACCTCGGCGCCGATGTTGCCGATGCCCAGCGACCCAAGCGTACGCCCGACGAGCCCGACGCCCATATGTTCCGAGCGCTCCTGGAAGCCATGAGGTCCCTTGCGGGTGAGCGCGTCCTTTGTCAGCAATTTGCCGGTCAGTGCCAGCATGAAGGTGATGACGGATACGGCGACGGGCCGTCGCACGCCATCGGGCGTGATGACCAAGGCAATGCCGGCGGCGGTGCAGGCCTCAACATCGACAGTGTCGTAGCCGACCCCGAAGCGGGCAACGACGGCCAGGCGGCCGCTCCTAGGCACACTCGTGGAATCGAAGCGATGGGCGAGAAGGATCAGCGCATCGAAATCCTCAAGTTGGTCGGCGCGAAGCGGAGTGTTCGATTCCAGGAACACCATCTCGACGCCCGCCGCATTGCGCAGCGGCTCCAGATCGAAATCTGGATAGGTCGGCGAGCCGTCCGGCTTACGGAAATCACTCGAAAGCGCCACCCTGAATTTCACGCTGTCCATCGTCTCCTCCGCTCTATTGGCACCCGGCGCGGATTTTGGAGACCGCGTCGGCCATCGCGTCGTGCAAGACCCAAACGTCGCCCGAATAACAAATGAAATCGAAGCCTTGTGCGTAGAACTCGTGCCCCTGCGCGACGCTGGGCACCAGGCGTCCAAGCGATTTGTTGTGCTTCTTGGCGGCTGCAACGATTTTGGCCATCGCGGCGGTGAAAGTGGGGTGGGCGAAGTCGCCGGGAATGCCGAGTGAGACCGAGAGATCAAAGTGACCGACCCACAGACAATCGACGCCATCCAGTCCCGCAATGCCGTCGATGTTCTTGACGCCGTCGGCAGTCTCGATCAGGCAGATGAACACCGAGCGTTGGTTGGCCGCCTCGAATTTATCTGCGACCGAGCCCGGACGGTAACGGTCATGCGCGATCTGCAGCGCCACGCCGCGAGCGCCAGCCGGATGGTATTTCATGGAATTGATGATGTGCTGCGCCTGCTCGACGGTACTCACCATCGGCGCGATCAGGCCTTCGGCGCCCATATCCATGGCGCGCGCGAGGAAATGGTAGTCCTGCGATGGCACACGCACCATAACCGGCAGGTCAGCCGCCTCGAAATAGCGGATCGCACTCTTCACCGTTTCCAGGCTGAAGCCCGAATGTTCCATATCGAAAAAAACGAAGTCACAGCCAGCGGACTTCAGGATGTGACCTATACCCGGCGTCGCGAACTCGGCGACAAGGGTCCCGAGCTTGACCCGTCTATGAGACGCTAGCGCCTTGAGACCTGGTTCCGACATGAACTTCCCTCCCCTTCGCCCACAAGGGGCGCATTGCCCTTACGCGTTCTTCAAGACGAAGCTTCGAGAACAAGGTCGCAGATGGTCACCAGCTTGGTGTCGACGAGCGGCGCGCTCTGCGAATTGAATTCGTCGAAATGAGCCGTCCGGCAGTGGTGCTCGAATGCCGCTTCGCTGTCGTAAATCTCGTAGAGCAGGACCCGGTCAGGCTCGTCGCGCGCCTGCGTCACATCAAAGCGACGGCAGCCGGTTTCGCCGCGCATCGACGCAGTCGCATTGGCGTCCACAAGCTCGCGGAATCTGCCCCGGGCACCCGGCTTGAGGCGGAAATCGACCCAGACCACGAAGCCCGTCATCACTTGGCACCTGCAATTTCCAGATAGCGCCTGGAGACATATTCCAGATGCCTGCGCATAGCCGCTTCGGAGGCGTCTGGATCGCGCGCTGCGACGGCGTCAAAGATTTCGCGATGAGCCTCATAGGCCTTGCGGTCTTCACCTTTGGCCAAAGTCGTGCGCCGCTGTTCGAGCAGCCATTCGGCCAACGCCGCGTGGATAGCTGTGAAGATTCGATTGCGGGTGATCACCGCCAGCACGTAGTGGAAGTCGACGTCGGTGCGCTCGAAGCGCGTCAGGTCCCCGATCGACTGCCGGTTGATTTCGAGCGCCTCCTCGAGGCTTTCGATATCCTCTGGCGTGGCATTGATGGCGGCGTTGCGGGCAAGCCCAACTTCGAAAAACAAACGCGCGCTCTGGAAGTCATGAACCCCGCCCGGCGCCGAAATCATATGCCGCGCCGGCCCCGAGAGGGCGTCGATCACGAATTGGGGGGTTGGCCGAGTGACGCGGGCGCGCTCGCCGGATTTCACCTCGACAAGGCCCATCTTGCTCAGATGCAGCAGGGCCTCGCGGATTGAAGGGCGCCCAACCCCGAACTGCCGCATGAGTTCCCGTTCGGAAGGGAGCCGGTCGGCTTCGGCCAGCTCTCCGTTGCGGATCAGCCTCTCGAGATGCGCGGCAACCTCGTCCGAGAGCTTCCGCTGTTTGATCAGAACTCCGATCATGTGGCATACCTGTTATACCAGCCAGATACGCTATGGCCCCAGAGCGCCTCTGTCAACGAGGCTTCTGCGCGGAGAACGGCACGCGTTGGACCGTCGCCTCGCTTGCCCTGGAGGTCGGAATGTCGCGAACGCAGTTCGCCGAACGTTTCAAGGAGATGATCGGCGACGGTCCGTTGGGCTATTTGACGAATTGGCGCCTGCAGCGGGCACAGGCTCTGCTAACCCAGTCCCGGCTCAGCGTTCGCGAGGTAGCACGGCGGAGCGGCTACGCGTCCGCTGCTGCTTTCACCCGCGCCTTCCGGCAAAAGTTCGGCGAGCCGCCAACGGCGCAGCGCGGTCGGGTCGCGACAGGCGCGGAATCAGAATGGCTGGCCCTCACCGATCAGGCGGGAATAGGTCTTCACTGTTAGTCCGCATGGGGTCCGGGCGCCGATCGGCGGGAGTAAGTGAGTGGATTCACGGGAATCTAAGAGATCACTGTGCAGTGCTGGTTCAAGCCAACCGCGGCCCTGACCTCGACCTGATTTTGGCGATTACCTGCGGCAGGTGCTTGCCCGGCAGGTGAAGATGTTGCGAGCAGCATGGTGCACGACCCGACTAGACCGCATACAAGAGTCCTCACGGACGGACGCGGATAACCGTCTTTCCAACGCGGCGCTCGGTCGAGTTGAAGGTCGCAACAGCGTCGTCGAGGGTCGAGACCTTGCCGATGTTCGTCCGCAGTCGTCCATCCCGGATACGCTGAACTATCTCAAAAAGCTGGGCTCGATCAGCCTCGACAACGAAGTCAACCGTCAGGCCATCTGCAGGTCGAATATCCGTTGGTCCGACGACGGTCACAAGCGTTCCGCCGGCCCGGATCAGCTTTGCCGACCGCTTCTGGATGTCACCGCCGATGACATCGAACACCAGATCGATACGGCCGATGTCTTCCAGTGCGTCGTTATCGAGATCGACGAATTCATTTGCACCGAAGTCGAGCGCCTTCTGACGGTCAGCCGCACGTCCAGTACCTATGACATAGGCTCCCGCCTCCCTTGCAAGCTGCGTGACCATCGAACCGACGGCACCGGCCGCGCCGTGCGCGATGACGGTCTGCCCCGCCAGCAGGCGGCCGTGCTGAAACAGTCCCTGCCACGCGGTCAGGCCCGAGATCGGCAGGCTCGCGCCCACCGTGAACTCGACCTCGCCCGGCAGCGGCGCGAGGTTGCGTGCCTCCATGGCCACGTACTCAGCGAGTGTGCCGTCACGATGCCAATCCGCGAGTCCGAACACCCGCTGACCAATCGACAGCCCTGTCGTGCCGTAGCCGAGCGCAGTGACCACACCGGCCAGCTCATGCCCGAGGATCGACGGCGCCCGCTCACGAAGCGCCCGATCGGCCCAGGTCGAAGGCCACTCCAGTTCAGTGTTGACGAATCCGGCCGCATGAACCTTAACGACCACGTCGTTTATTGCCGCCTGCGGCTCGGGCCGATCGACCAGCTTCATCCCGGCGGTTCCTGAGGCCTGGTCTGTCACTACGATTGCTTTCATGGGAATTGTCTCCTCAGACCTTTGTGGTTCGGGGTAATTTACGAGCGTGAAAGGTCGGAACCATCGCGCCGCGAATGCAAGATTTTTGTTGCCTTCAACCGCGCGACTTTGGCTGGCGCTTCATGGTCAGAAGCTCGGTCACTTCCCGCAGATCATCGGCCGATGAGATGGCGATCGTCAGCCATTTTCCGTCGATGTATGTTTTGGCGTCGTCGTAGAGCTTGACCAATTGCGGACGCCAGACATAACGCCGCTCCTCGAACTTCTCGCGTTCTGCTCCACCCATGACCACCACGGCCGAAAGCCGCCGGTATTCCGGCACCAGGGTACAGAGCGCCTTGGTCTTCTTGTAGCGCAGGGTCCAACCGCGGTTCTTGCCGCCGTAGAGCCAGTTCGGCGTGAAAACTCCGGGGTAGGAGCCATCGATCCAATTCCGCAGCTCAGCCCAACGTCCGAACGCCTCTGGTCCGATCCAGTCGCGGACGGTGCCGTCATCGGGCGGTGCTGATTTGTCGGTGATCCTGTCGCCGGTTTTGCGTATCGGGGGGTAAAATCATGGGAAAGACCTCGTGTTCACGGTCCGGCGGAGGCGGAGGATTACGATGCGGGCGTGCCAAGAGCTTGCGGCGCTCCCTCAAATTGCTGCCAGCGCGACGCTTCCCGGAACAGGATGCGCACCAGGATGAAATCTAGTGCTTGAGAGAACCGCAGGCCGACCATCGACGCCGCGAAGCTCTTCCACGACGGTCAGGTCGAGCGCGGCAAGCGCTTTCTCCCTTGCGAATGCCGCCTGATCCCAGTCGACGAACGCGGTGGCCTGTAGGGGGATAAATTGCTGGGTCTTCAGCCCAATGGAGTTCAGCGCCAGCGACAGATACGGCGTGAGAAAATCGGGCTGGTTGGCTCGCGCGCCGGTAAAGACGCCACCCGAAGCGACGCCGATAAACACCGGACGGTCCCGAAGCATCCCCACCTTCCCAGCCGGCGTCAACTTCATCGTGCGGCCGACGCGCAGGATCTGGTCGATCCACGCCTTAAGGACCGAAGGAATGGTGAAGTTGTGCATGGGCGTTCCGATGACGATCACATCGGCCGCTTCGACTTCCTGGATAAGCGCCTCGGAGCGATCCAGAGCGCCCTTCGGCGGGGCCGCCAAGGTAGCAGGCGACGACAGCGGAACCGCGTAGTCGGCTGCGGCGTGAGGCAGGGGCTCAGTCCCAAGATCACGCCGGCTGACGCTCGCCCCGGGCGCAATCCTGAGGAGCCTTTCGACGATCGTCGCCGAAAGCTGGCGGCTATGCGATTCCAGTCGCGGACTGACATCGATATGGAGGATATTCATGGGATTGTTCCTATGCTTTGCCGGGCAGGACCGAGCTCAGATCGAGCCAGCGGCGCGACGGCGGGGAAGTCCTTCTCGTGATCGAACACGTTGTTGAAGAAGTTCGTCAGCGAGTACATGGCCACAAGCGCGACGATCTCAATGATGTTCGCATCGCTGTAGCCAGCATCGCGGACGGCTTTCAGATCGGCGTCGTCGACGTGACCGCGGGTCTCGATGACTTGGCGTGCGAACTGGACGGCGGCATCCCGCTTCCGATCCTTGGCATGACCCTTTCGGGCGAGGATGATGTCATCGGCCGCCAGCTTGGCCATATGTTCGGCCGTGAAGCTGTGAACCGTCAGGCAGTAATTGCAGCCGTTCACTTCGGATACGTCGAGGCCGATGCTGTCTCGCGTCTTTACGTCGAGTGTCTTGCTCAGGGAGCCGAGCAGGGTGGCCCAGGAGTTGAACGCGATCGGGCTCTGCGCGAAGGCCGCCATCATATTTGGGGTGAACCCGATATTCCTCGTAAAAGCATCGAGGGCCTGTTTCGAGTCAGCCGGTATCTGTTCCGGCTGCAGCGCAGCGGTTCTCGCCATTGTAGTCTCCATGAGATCTTGATTTGACCGGGGATTATGCAAAGTCCAGCACATCGGCGACCGGCATGCGCGGCTTCTGCGGCCAGTTGCCAACTCGCTCTGGCCCGACGGTCAGCAGCATGACCGGCACTTCGTCTTCGGCGAGGCCGAACGCACTGTGCACCGCCTCGGCGTCAAAACCGATCATCGGCGTCGAACCCAGGCCCAGCGACCGGGCGGTGTAGATGATCGCCGCGGCGCCGAAGGTTGCGGAGCGCACGGCTTCGTCGCGCTGGCGCTGCGGCTGATCGTCATACAAGCCGCGGGCGGGGATTTCCCAATCCGGCACCAGGTGTGCCGGCATGATGCCTGCTTCCACTACGGGCGCCAGGCGGGCTGGAACGGTGCTGGCATCGGCCAGCCTGCCGATGATGATGAAGGTCACGGCCGCGTCGGTGATCGCGGGCTGATTCCAGGCGATCGGACGCAGCCGTGCCTTGGCTTCTGGCGAGCGTACGGCGATGAAGCGCCAGTTCTGCAGGTGGAAGGAGGTTGGCGCGGACGTGCCGATACGCACCAGGTCGCGGATCTGGTCGTCGCTCAGCGTGGCAGCAGGGTCGTAGTACTTGGCGGCACTGCGGCTCAGAATCGTTTCGATGACGGCGTTGGTCGCGAAAGCGTTTTCGCTCTTCCCGGTCTCCCCGACGATTTCGGCGGCGACGCGAGTTGCGGGTCCGGTGGTGGCAAGGCTGATGCAGTTCATTGGATGGCTCCGTTATCAAGTGATTGCGGAGCTAGGTTACGGTAATGAATGATGATTTCGAGACTGGATTAACTCAATATGATGCGGGAAAAGATCAAAATTCGTCTTCGGGATTCCAGAATGCGCGTCTTACTTGTCGTTGTGCGCCTGTCGCCGCCACTCCCCCGGCGTCATCCCCATCCTTTCGGCGAAGACATGCCGGAATGCCGAAACGGATTGATACCCGACCGTCTCGGCCACGGCCTCAGTGCTGATCGCTGGCTTCTTCAATTCGTTGGCGGCCAGACTCATGCGCAGATCGGTCAACAAATCGAGGGCGGAGCGACCCAGCTTGTCCTGAAACTGGCGCATGAACGTAGCGCGCGACATCCCGCATAGGTTGGCCAGATCGGGCAGTTTCCAAGGCCGTGCCGGATCGGCGAACATCGCAGAAATGGCTGGAGCAAGTCGTGGATTGCCGGCCAATGCCAGCAAGCCTTCGGGGGCTTCCTCGGATTGGCTCGCCGCGCGCAGGACCAGTGTGAACAGGGCCGAAGAAAGCGCGTTGAGAATGGCGCGTCCTCCGGCTCTGTCACCGGCGGACTCCATTCGCATCAGCCCGACAAGACCGGCTAGTTGGTTGGAGGCGGAGCCGATTCCTTCTTCCGCATGGCCGTCCATAGAGCGCGCGACAAGATTTGTGGGCAGGTAGTTACGGATCAATCGATCATGGGGCGGCGCGACGAAAAACCGTCCACACAAAAGATCGAGTTGCTCGCCCTGGGCATCATTCTCGCTCAGCATCCATCCGGCGGAGCCTACGCTTTCGTGCGTACGGATCGGCGTTTGCCCGCTGCCGTCATGCAGCACATGCGCCGCGCCGTGAGGCAGCAGCACGATATCTCCGCTCACCAGCTCCCTTTCTGCTCTCGTCTCCGGATCCTCGAGAATGGCCCGGCCCTTGACGATGACGTGGTAGGGAATTTCGTTCGCGGCAGCCTTGCTCCAGGCAACGCGCCACGGCGCACCGTAGGCGCAGCGGACCTCGAGCTGGCCGGTAACGGCGATGATCTGCAAGAGATGGCTGAGCCAGTCCACTTCAGACATTTGACCTCGAAAACCGGAAATGGTGAAACATCTTATCGTAATCGTGCATTTGTTCCACTCGTTGCCCCACGTTTCCAAGCCTGGCTACCTTACCTAGCTCGTGAGCGAGTCACCGAGCGCCCCAAGATCAGAACAGAGGCTTGTATTGAACGCCGCCATGCGGCGCATAGCGGACGTTCTTTCTAAGGCCGAGCACTAGCTACTGGAGCCAGCTTATCCCCTTGTCACGTTGAGGTTTAGGCGCAACGCCACCTTGCCAAGACCGCGAGGTTGAAGGAAGCGCGTCTGGCACAGGAACCAAGGGGCCCCCGATCGAGAGCGAGCGAGCCGAATGTGCGGAGAAACAGCGAGGCTGAGGCAGGCGAGACTTGGACAGCACTAGCGAAGTCGCCGATCCCTCAGCAGGAGATTCATCCGCGCAAGCCACTGCAGACCCTAAGAAAGAAGAGCCGCAAGGTGATCGACGTATTCTAGTCGCTGGGACCGCGCACCACTATCAGTCCTAGGTGCGCAAGCCTAAACCAGCTCATTGGTTGCGGCGCAAAGGCCGCGGCGGCCTGTCATCAGGCCCCGCCGATGCGTACGGCCGGTTCACACGCTGGAGCTCCTGCACGACAGGAACGGGTAAGCTCAAAGGCGGCTCAGCTTCTTCTGGAGGTGATGCTCAAGCTCAGCAGCCTTTCACCAGTCTCGTCCCTGACATAGATCGCTAATTGCTGCCTATCGAGGTCCTAGAGAAGTTCTCGCGCCAAATCTCTGAGCCCGTCCATGCCCTCTCGGCATGCTCCCTCGATCCCATCACATTCGATGCCCTCATGGTCTTCTATGAGCTCGTCGCTGACACCGCTGTCAAAGAAATACCTCGCCATGAACACCTCTATTGGCGCGACGCGTTAGCGGCCCTTTGGTGCAGATACGTGCCATCAAAATCCCCGGCGCGAACGAGCCCTGGCCAGTCGGCTGCATGAAAACGGGAACCAACGGTGGAGATCAGACCGTCGCGTCTAAGGTCCTGGAGAACTCGGTTCACGTGCACGGTGGAAAGGCCAAGCGCATCACCAAGCGCAGCCTGCGTTATCGGAAGGCGGGCCACATGATCTTCAATGCGGCCGACCGCCCGGAGGCGGACAATGAGTTCGCACAAAATGTGAGCCATACGAGTATAGGCGTCGCGTCTTCCAACGTTGGTGACCCACTCTCGATAGATCGCCGCATCAATTACTGTCGAGCGCCAAAAAACCCTCATGATGGAGGGGTGCTGGTCGCAAATAGCGCGAAGGGCGTCATGCCGCATGAAGCCTACGCGAGAGGGCATTAGAGGTGTAAAACTGCAGTCCATGACCGACAGGTGCAGTCCATGGAGGTCAGGAATATCGCCGGGAACGAAAAACGAGGTGATCTGGCGTTTGCCATCGCCTGTCATTTTGGTCGAGCCTATCAGGCCGTCTAGAACAACAAAGGAAAGCGTCGGCTGGTCGCCGTCGCGCAGAATGTCCGCATTGGCCTGATATTCCTTCTCCTGAATTGCGACGCTTTCCAAAATCGCAGTGTCTGATTGTCTGAGGCCAGAGATCGTCTGGAGCTTACGGATCAAAATGTTCGAGGTAGGAACCTGCGCCATGAAGAACCTGTTGGGGTTGGCTCCCAACTTACAGCGGGCGCTAATGTTCCGCTGCGCTGCCGAGCGGATGACGGCCGTGGCCAGAAAGCGCGGCCATTCTTGCGACCGAAGCCTTTTTTGCGACAATCGAGATGTCACTATCATAGTTGATTGTGGCTGCTGGTGACCTTGCGTAAGGGGCAGCTATCGTAACTGTCCAACAAGGAAACGGTATGTTGTATCCGGGTAGGTTTTTGGAGCCGAGCGATATTGAGATGCTGGCCCGAGTTTGTCACACGGTCTGCAAAGAGCGCGGCGTACCTCTCGCTTCGGAGAGCGGAGGGCACATAGCTGCGCACGTACTCAGGTTGTTTATGAACGGCTTGACTGGGCAGAGTGAACTGCTCGACGCTGAAAGGAACTGGGTCAAGCAGCGTTCGGTCCAGCAGATCGATGGCAACTACGCAGGCATGAGAAAGGCCGCATGATCAGTTTGGTTGTTGCAGCCGAACACCTCTCCACTTGCGAAATGCCGCGTGAACGGGAACCATCCTTACTTTTGAAAGTTTGTAGAGCCGTTTCAGTGGACGACTAACCGAAATGCTCCTTGCCGTGGAAAGTGCGATCTCGACGGCCGTTTTGGCTGGCAGGAGCGCCAATGCGGAAGTTTTCGGTGTGGTCGACCTCACCACTAAAGCTGAGGCCGAAATCGGTCCCATCACCGTGGGAATGGCCATTCAGTTCGTGGCCAACGCCTCCGTGCTTGGATACGACGTTCGCCGAGCCATGGTCTTCTATGGCGAGCCGGGCACGGCGAGCTTAAGGACAAGAGAGTGCGAACGCTTGTGGGCGCAGTTTGGCGGGGCGCTTCTGCGGCCGTAACCCTACCATCTTCCGCACGATGCATCTCGAATGGGAGCATCTCCCATCGGGGTATATGTTTGGCAGATCACCGACAGGACAGTCGATCCGGTCAAGCGCAGGCGCAGGCCTCGGCGCTCGCTCGTCGGTTTGATGCTTAAGATCACCGTCTAGCTGTCCTGCGGGATGCAATTGCCCGCGCCCAAAATCCACGACTTTCCGCACTGTGCTGGCATGACCATGAGAGTTGAGGTTCTCGCTGGCAAGGCCCAGATCCAAAGGGGAGCGCCCGCGTTGCAACCCGCTTTGTACGTTTCCGGCTCTTGATTTTGTAAGGAAGTGGGCCTGAGAATGAGTGGTTGCGTTCTGTCTCTCTGGGAGGATGGGATGGATATTCAAACACCTGTTTGGCCTGCACAGCGCACGGCCAAGGAACTGGTTCGCGAGCTCCTGAAGGACTTTCAACCGGGCGACGTTATCTCCGTGAAAGTGATCATTACAACCATGCGCGAGCTTGGCCCCGGTCTGATGGAAGCCGACTGCCAGTTGGTCGCGATGGTCGTCGATTGTGCCACAAAATGGGGACTGTTCGTTGCTTTCGACGTGGGCGAACCCTGATGCCGCTTCGTTGGTTCAACCCGCCTGTCTACGTCAAGACCGACCGACCGGGGGTCCGGCTTGGGGTCAGCCGTATCGATACTGCCGCCGAAGAACTACTGAAATGGTCCAACCGTGGTCCCAAATGGCGACTGGCGGCGGAGGCCTGCCTGACGGCGATGGATGGCAAGATGCCGACAAACGACTTCCGTCTACTCTTCGAGGGTGCGGCTGAGGAGGAGGACATGCTGCTGCCCGATTAGCAATGTCTGTGCGTCGAGGAATCCCTCTACAACGTTCCGGAGTTCATGGGCCGGACCTAAGTCCCGCCGCCAAAACGCAATGGTCTGGGCGTGGCTTCCGACAGGAACTGTCGCGGACGATAGCAGTTGGTGCGCAGGCGCAGCCACGTCCCTTCCTGCGTCGTTTAGGGTTCGCTCGTCGGTTCGCATTGGCGGGCGAACCCTAACCTCAAATTTGGGATGGGCGGTAGTGTGTTAGCGTTGACGCGTTCTGCGTGGGATGGACGAATGACTATCCAATCTTTGGCCACGGTCACGGGGCTTATCCCGACCGCGGTTTGCCAAATGGATCGAAACTCCCCAAAAGGGACTATCAATGCCCATACCTAATGAGTTGGAGGATGCGGAGCTTGTCTTCGACTGTCCCAAATGCTCCCATCCTATTGTAAGGCGAGGGTCATGGTTCAAGGTGATATCCATGTTTCGCTGCGAGACGTGCGATGCTAAGATTCGTCTCGGCTACCCAGACAAGCTAGTGTTGTTCGAACGGCATCGCCATTTGATAAAAATCCCGCCAGCGGATGCATCGGCTGTTTGAATGAGACCGTAGCTCGGCGGACCTACTCTGGGATTCCGGCGTCGAAGTGAGCGATGGCTTCGACGAAGATGCGGTAAAGGCTATCCACATCCTCATCCAGCTCTATCCTCTTGATGCCGACTGCTTTGGCGTCGGCCAAGAGCTTATGGGTGAGTTCTCCGATTGAGACCGCATCGGGAGGCGCTGTCTCCGGGATGTCGCTAGCAATCCATTTGTGCAGAAAGTTCATGCCGCGTGTGCTCATCTAAAGATCCACCAGCCGCCAAGAGCACAGAACGCAAACACAACGACTGCGGCCGAGATCAAGATTCCCTTCCGGTTCTCACACTTTGGTGCAGGGCCGGGTACCAGCTTCTCGGCATGATCGTTCATTTCAAGACAAGCTACGCCGGGAGATTAGGTTCCGCTAATTTGACGCCGTCGGCGAACGGCAGGGCGCCGGAGAGGTAAGCTGGACGCAGCTAGTCGGCTTTGTGCCTATCGCTTAACCTTTGTTATTGCGGTGGTGCTGCCCTGCGGTATTTACGCTGCGCCGCTACGTCCTATGATCGGTCACCGAGAGCTTCCGAAAATTGAGCACGTGAAGGAATGGACCTATTTTGGGTGATGCCGATGCTCGTCATTGTCCACCTTTCGAGTGTCGCGAACGCCGCAGATCAACAGGATGGATTTGGCCGTGAAAGGAAGCCGACCGAGTATTTCGTTGTTCGATTTTGACATACTCTCCCGGGCTCTTACGTCAGCCGTCAGGGATAACCCGGCTTCCGATTGGAAGGTCCAGGCCCGCGAGCTGGTGCGTCTATACACCGGCAAAAAGTCAGCCGACGAAGATTTGATCGCAGCATTGCTTCATGCCAGTCGCGCCCAGTTGGACTTGGAGGAATCCAAGGCCGGTCGGCCCGGCAAGATTGACTGAATACCTCCACCTGCTCGACGTGCTCTCACCGGGTTCTAGATAGCGTTTCTGATGCAAACTAGATGCAGTGCGGCGGGTTTGACCTCGGGCATCTGAGTCACGCGATAAGGCCGTTCTCAGTTGAAAACACACTCACCACCAGTGGGTGCTGCATGGAACAGTTCCGGCAAATCCAAGTTCGGCTCCGAACGGAGACGGACATGGCGGTGACACAAAGTTCCAACGACAATCGAATGCCAGAACAGAAGCCGTTTGGCCGCGCGGGGGAGATGTCGCGCGAGCAGGCGGAAGAAGTAGTCAGATCGCGACGCAGGTACAAAATGGCGAGACGGGCACGGGAGTCGAAGCGAAGCTCGGCCATGACTCGCATCGTTGCGGTCAGAAGCCAAGAATAGGCCGTTGCCGCTCCCGCTGGTCAGGTTAACGGGAGACGGGTGACACGCGAAAGGCCGGGGCGTCAGAATGTCGGTTTAGTACAAACCCGAGCTTGGTACGTTTCCAACTCTGACATTCCTTCCAGGTCTTTTGTAATCACGGTGGCGGGGGCTCGCCGTGCATCGATTCGCATTCTCCTATGATTGTCGCGCCAAGAGGCGTAGCGTCACAAGATCGTCTGCACGTTTTTACGGGCGCGGACGGCAAGGAGATTGGAAAGCTCTTGCCCCAAGCGGGATTGAGCTATGACCAATCCAGAGAACGATTCCTATAAAAACCAATTGTTGCGTCGGCTTAACCCCGATGACCTGGAGCTTCTGCAGCCACACCTTGAGCCGTGTGCCCTCAATTTAAAAATGAACCTGGAGAAAGCCGCTTTGGAGATCGAGACGGTTTACTTCCTGGAGGACGGCATCGCTTCTGTGGTCGCGACGGCTTCAAGTAAGGAAGCCGAGGTAGGGCTTGTTGGCGTTGAGGGAATGACCGGTGCCGCGCTCGTGATGGGCGCTGACTATGCCCCGCATGAATGTTACGTCCAGTCGCCCGGCAACGCTTTCCGGATTGGGGCTGAGCCATTCAAAGCGGCTCTTATGAAGAGCCCGACGTTGCGCCTCTTCCTCTTGCGCTATGTCCACTACTTCCACATCCAAACCAGCTATACGGCCCTCATCAACGCAAAATCAAACCTTGAAGAGCGTTTGGCGCGATGGCTTCTGATGTGTGATGATCGGGTGCAAGGTAACCGTCTTGCGATCACCCATGAGTTTCTCGCCGTCATGCTCGGCGCAAGACGCCCAGGAGTTACCGTTGGGCTTCAGGTGCTGGAAGGACGTGGGCTCATCTATTCCCGACGTGGCGAAGTGCATATCCGGGACCGCAGCGGCCTTCTGGCATCTGCAAATGGCACCTACGGGCCGCCTGAGGCAGACTACGTTCGGCTGCTTGGAGATACGTCCGCTCGTCTCCAGGCCTGACGTTGGCCCGTTTGGAAGAATCAACGGGTTGCCATTAGAGGTCACGGGAATCTGACGTCCATCCACCACATTCAGGAGGTCCGTCGTCCGCATATGTGAAGATCTTCGGCCGGTGCGCTGCGGCGGAAGAGGGACCAGTAACAAGCGTACAAAGATGCCTGAAGGGACTTTTTACCGAAACAATTCGACCTCGAAAAGATTTCGTGAGGGATGAAACAGGGGCTTCAACATGCCGCGCTATTTTTTCGACTTTCATAACGATGGTGAAGAATCGACGGACGACGAAGGATCGGAGTGGGAAAGCCAACAAGACGCCATAGATGAAGCGGTTAGAGCCCTTGTCGAAATCACAAGGGAATTGCTGCCCGGCACCCTGCAAAAGGAACTCGCTCTCCGAGTTTTCGATGAGGCCCGTCGTCCGGTCGCCACGGCTACGATCAGATTCGAAGTGACGACCTGAATGGAGGAAGCGGGACTGACGACGGGCCGAGCGGCGACCTATCTGGTGGCCAAACTTGCTACAGAATGGGCGACGAGCACGACCCCTCAAGTGCGCACGGATGCGGGCGCTAGGCCAAGTAGGTTTCTTCGGTGAAGAGGACCGTCTTATATTCCGTAGCTCAGCGCAAGCCATAGCGCGGGGACAAAGATCAGGCAGACCGCCATCCCAACTACCAATGCGATGGCCTTGCGCTCGGTCCGCCTGACGAGGTCAGCGATGTTTTCATCATCGTCTGCCAGATAGATGCCGTCGACAGGCGAAAGAAATGCAGGAGCGGCATCATCGTTATCATTTGCAGGGCGGTTTGCGCCGTCACCGACATCGGATCTCTGGATCAAGTTCAACGCTTCTTGCTCCCACTATTCATGACCGAAGCTGGAACTACGGTCGGCGGCCCGGCGGTAACGCATCCGGTCCATACAGGTTGCACCGTAAGACCTCAGTCGGAGCGCTCCGCAGACCTTAGCCCCACGGCGGAACGCAACGCGGCGGGCAACGTTGATGATCCGTAACCGATTGAAATAGGAGAGGAAATCATGGCCGATGGCCCAACTGTTGTCAATTCGGGAGGTGGCGGCGGCACTGCGGTCGCCGTTGTTCTCGGACTGATCGCAATCGTTGTCTTGCTGATTTTCACCGGCGTTATCAACATTCAAGGTGGAAGCGGCAAGGATATCAACGTCAAGGTCGAGGCGCCAAAAGTGGAAGCGCCAGCCGCGCCCTCCAAGCCCTCAGCTCCTGCCCCTGCTGGCTAACGCCACTTGGCACCGCTGACTTATCTCCAAATCCCGAGAAGGACTTTCCAAATGAAAAAATTTGTCGTCAGCGCAACAGGCGCTCTCATGCTCATGGCCGGTATCGGCACTTCGTTTGCCGGTGACGTGCTGATCCTCAAGCCTGAGCAGCAGACGGTCGTTCGCGAATATATCCACAAGCAAAAGCTCGCATCGGTCAGCCTCCTAGGTGTGGAACTCAACGTCGGCACCGCGCTTCCGGATACCGTCGAGCTTCACACGATTGACGTCCCCGACGTGAGATACAAGTACACCGTTGTCGGCGATCATGCAGTGCTCGTAGATCCCGATACGCGCAAGGTCGTGCAGATCATCGAATGATACTATCCACCACGTGGAAGCCGCCCGCCGCTGAAGAGCGGCGGGCGTACTTTGTGAGACAGACACTTGTGCCGGTTGGGCAGACAACTCGAGTCCCGTCCCGGTCCAGACTGAAGCCCTATACGGAAACATTTGGCCTCGCTCGAAATGGCATTGATAGAGGCGAGCGGCACGGGCGACACCCGCCTCAACTACTTCGCTGATGCGGCGTTCTAGCCGCGCTCCATCGCCACCTTGTGCGCAGCATATTCTGGGAACTCGGCCTCGGCCCACGCACTCAGCGGCTTCACCAGAATGAGCGCATCATCGGCATAGCCGTTGCGGCTGTAGAATTTGTGTGTGCGCTCCTTGCCGAGAACCATTGAGATGCGGGTGATGTCGCAGCCGACACGCGCTGCTTCCTCCTCGATCCACGCCATCAGCTTGGCACCGATGCCAGCACTGCGCATCTGGGCATCGACAACTACATGGTCGGCCTCCGCCCACTTTCCTGCCCATAGCTGTACCCCTATCCAGAAGCCCGACATGCCGACCATCCTTTCACCGATGAAGGCGGCAACGCAGCGATAGTTGCCTTGGGCGATCATTGCGGCCAGCCGCTCACGAAACAAGCCCTCCGGCATGGACCCGGTTTGCTCATAGAGCGGGTAGATGGCGGCTATCTCTTCCAGGCCCACCAGTTCGCGAATGAGGATGTCCATTCAAAGCCCTCCCCTTGCACCCGGCGTCACGCCACCGTCATCTTACGTAAGGGAAGACCGTAATGTGAACAAGCCTGGAACCGATCAAGCCGGTGGTTGCCGCCCCTCGCTAGGGTTTTCATGCCGCCCGCGGCACCCACGAGGTGAACGTCGCCCGGTCATCGACACGCTGGTCCCATCGGCATCGCTTATGACATCCATCCTGGCCTCCGACTGTTTGACCAGAGCCTCGACGATAGCTGTTCCAAGGCCGGTAGTCGGTGTGTCGTTGGCGGTCTTGCCGACGCCATTGTCCGAAACGGTCAGTTTCCAGTCGCTGCCCGCGGTCTCGTAGCTCACTTGGATGCGAGCGCCAGCCTTCTGATTGGGGAAGGCATTTGATGGCGTTGAGGACGGGTTCGGTCACGATCAGTCCCAGGCTGACGGCACGCTACGAGTCCATTCTGCCGCCTTCGGCCGTGACGGTGACCGTAATCGGCTGAGCTTCGCCGACCAGCGACGAGGCAAGGCTGCTGCACAACTTCGGTAGCTAAGAGCCGACATCGATTTCGTCGACGCCG
Source organism: Mesorhizobium sp. LMG17149 (assembly GCF_024518695.1). Taxonomy (NCBI): domain Bacteria; kingdom Pseudomonadati; phylum Pseudomonadota; class Alphaproteobacteria; order Hyphomicrobiales; family Phyllobacteriaceae; genus Mesorhizobium; species Mesorhizobium sp. LMG17149. Next base: position 46,714 of record NZ_JANIFL010000018.1, on the reverse strand, counting down.
GCGGAGGTGTGGAGATGGCGTTGCACCTCGGCCACGGATAGAACGCGCTGATGGGCGTCCTTGAGATGCTGGCGCGTCTCTTCCGACGTGACCGAGCGTGCCCTCAGCAACAGGATCGAAGGCAATGATCTGCAGGCTGTTGGCAACCCGATGCTCCATCTCGCGCAGCATCGTGCTGCTGTTCACCCATGCGGCCCGAAACCTACAAAGCCCACCTATGTTTCATCGGATATGTCACCGACGGCGCCGAGGGCTGTAGGTCTACGTCGGCTTGAACTGCCCGCCACAAGACGGTCCTGATTGCCATCAGGTGCGTGATCTTTTGCACGCCCCCTTGGGAACATGGGTCTGAAATCGAAGTTGTGGATGGGCTTGGTAAGGAAATCTCCTTGAAACAGCCATGCACGGCCCGTCACTGGGGTGTCGAGACCCAGTGGCGGGCCACCCGCGATCAAATCTGTTCGTAGGGGTGGAACCTGTTTCTGAAATCGAAGTTGGAAATGTGCTTGGTTGAGATTCCCCTCCTCAAATCCAAGCTCTGGTGCAAGTGCAAGGCCCGCCGCTGTAATCGTGTCCTCAGCGGCGGGCTTACTCGTAAGAAGACCGACCGTCTCAGTGATGGCCTTGCCAGAGCTTCGCCCTCATGGATCGGCTCAGGGCCGAAGCGACAGCCATTCCGCGATAGCAGCCATATCACAGGGTCGGCCATATATTAGCTTGTTCTTGCGGCGGCCCACCCCGCCAGCCCGGCCGGCTCCAAACAAACCCGCCACAGGCGCCGGCCACCCCTCCCACGCCTCCGGAGATGTGCATTGCGGGCGATGCGCATCATTTATCGGCCCGTCACGCCTTTGACTCGCGGATAGCCCGCAAGGTCGCGTGGCGTAGCTTGTCCTCGCGCTTAAGGGTCTTCACTCGTCCGACAAGGCCAGGTTTGATCCATTCGGCGTCCGGCTTGTCGGCTCCCTTCGGTGGCGTGCCTTTCCCCTCCTCGACCTTGGCCCATAGGCGTTCGCGCATGGCTTTGGTCAGGGCGATGTTTGCTGATCCTACGTAGCGGCGTTCCGCATCGCGCGTTGCCATCAAAGCGAGGGGAGCCGATCCCGGTTTTAGCTGCACGCCGGCAACCTCAAAGTCGATTTCCTCGTAGCATTTGGTTTTCAGCCACGCTTCGGTATCGCCTGACCGATAGACGCTGTCAGGTCGCTTCGACACCATTCCCTCCAGGCCCATGCGATCAACCGCGGCGTAGAAGTCGGCCCCGCCGCCATGGACATGGTGACTGTACTGGATCACGCCCTTGGCAGGCTCGACGAGTTCGAACAGCTTTTCCCGACGTTCCAGCAAAGGCGCGGGGCGCAGGTTGACCCCGTCCAGATACAGCAGATCGAAGGCGACGAAGATGATCCGATCCGGCGCCCATCGCATAGCCGACCGCAGCGAATGGAAATCCGACACGCCCTTCTTGTTGAGGACAATTGCCTCGCCGTCGATGATCGCCGACTTGGGGGAAAGGGTTGCCGCCGCCTCGACAATCGTCTTGTACGTCGATGACGAGCAGCCCAGCACCGATGGTGGCGGCCTGGTCCGGCAAGGACCTGGTAGCATATTCTATACCTGCCCGACATGCGGGCAAAAGGTGGACATGCGCGATCTGCGCCAGGTCATCTTCTGGCACGAAAGGCCGGGGCACCAGCCGCTGGAACCGACAGCGGCAAACGATCCTGGGCGGGCCGCATCCGGATCCCAACAATCAGTGGATGTGTCCGACCAGGCGCGCGTACTCAGCTTCGGGCCTGCCATAAGATCCGTTCGCCATCTTGATCAGACCTGCCCGATCCCGGATGATGATCTCACCGCGATTGGAACGGATCAGCCCTCGTCCCTCCAATGTCTGCAGCGCGACCGTGACGCCCGGCCTTCTGACTCCGAGCATCACTGAGAGGAACTCATGCGTTATGGCCAATGGTTCGCCGTCGACGCGGTCGCCGCACATCACCAGCCACCTCGCCAGGCGCTCCTCCAGTTTCAAACGGGCATTGATCAGCCCGGTGAAGCTAGCCTGGATGTGGAAGTAGTGGGCATAGCGCAGCAGGAAGGTTCGCAACGATGGGCTTTCTGATAGCATCGACCTAACCGGAATGACATCGATGCAAAAAACCTCGGCATCCAATTGAATGTAGCAATCATGCGCCGATCGATCGTCGCCCATAACGAGCGCAGAGCCAGTCATACCTTCGAAGCCGATCATTCCGACTTCCGTGTCAACGTCTGTTCGAAGTTTCGCCACCACCGAACCAATCCCGCTTTCAAAGAAGTAGACGGCCTTGATCGGAACGTTCGCCGTTTCGAGCTGTGTCCTGAGCCCCAGAAATTGGCGGTGCAGGTGAGGCTCCAATAGGGCAATGTCGGTTGGGCACATACGCCGCAACAGTTCATTTCGATAGGTACCAGGCCGGATTTCGATCCGCTGGGTGCTGTCGCGGTCATTTGGCGTGACGAGTGGGGCATTGGGCTCTGTCATAGCTTCGTCTCCCTTGTGGGGCGGAAGCATGATCTTCGCTCACAGCCGGCGACGCCCTGAAAAGTTGTCGCCGATGACCGAACGTACTCCTCCAGGCTCTGAGAGTCCCAGAATTTCTCTGGAAATGTACGATTACAACCTTCCGGCGCGCTTCGTTGACGTACTCCGGATGGAAGTGTTCGGAAATGGATGATCACAATTCCCCCAACAGATCGCTTGGAAAGGCTCCGCCGTGAGGGCACGGGATTGACACGCGAGGCTCGCCTTCTCCGCAGCCAATGCGAGGTCTCCCGCACGCAGATGGCCCACTCGTGCGCCGAACTTAGGGAAATGGTCGAGAAAGCCAAAGCACGTATCGGCATCATATTGGAACGCTCTGGAAGACACGAATAGAGCCGGCCGCCCCTTATCCCTTCGCCTTTGACGGCTGGATAATCACAGCTGAAAGCGATTGTTGATAAGAAAATCGGCGGTTAGCCAAAAGCCGACAGCCATAAAAAACAGGATCGCAAAGGCGATAAACAAAACTCGCATGTGGCGGAATATACCACGCCGGAAATGAAAACCCCGCCGGCGGAAGCCAGCGGGCGGAGGTGGGGCTTCAGCGATTCCAACGCCGATAATCTATCGTGCGGCAGACTTCGACGACGGCATATAAATTGGTTAGCCAGGCCCAGGCAGCGGTCTCGTGCATTAATGGCGTTCCTTCAAAAACCGAGCCTCGCCGAACAGCGAATTCCAATCGGTTCCTACGAGCTTGACCAGATCGTGCGCATCCGACTCCGAATATGCCGACTTCTTTTGATAAACGTCGTGCATGCATTGCTGATTGCCTTTGGCCTCACGCCCGTCACCATCCTTTTTCATTGGGTCCTCCTTTGAACCAACCCAGGGCATGGCGTTTAGTTTCAGAAAATGGAAAAAAGCCCACCTCGCCATCCACAACTGGGGCGGGCCGTCCCAGGGATGAGAGGGACTTTCCGGGTGGATCGTTTTGGTTTGGCGCCGCACTTGCGATAAGCATTCCGGTAGCTTACCAAAACCGTGGCGAACGGATTCTTCCCACTTATCGCGCTGCACTCCGACAGGCACATGATGCCATGATCGGCACCTCTGCATGCGCCAGAGCCTGATCCAACTGCTGTCGGACGTCGCTGATTTCTAGCGCGTCACCCCGTCGGCTAAGGCATTCAAGCAGGCCGTGAAGGCTCCAGACGTTGCGTGGGTGTTGGCAAGGCCGCGGCAACGTCGCATCAAGCCCAAGGTCGGCGCGATAGACAGCCTCAGCTTCGCCATATCGTTCGGCATCCATCAGCAATGCGCCAAGCGCGTGTCGCGTCGGCTGCATCCAACCCCATGGCTCGTCATAGAGCAAATTGTCGTCGAGACCGACCGCACGCCGCAGGAAGTCGAGGCCTTCATGGAGGCGGCCGGACTTGTAATACAACTCCCCCAGCATCATGGCTTCGGCAACCTCGAGGATATCGGCGCATGGGTTGTTGAACAGCATGCGCTCGGGTTGCACTGCATCGCGCGCGGCCGCGAAAAGGCTAGCGCTTTCCTCTGCCTGTGGGATTTTACCGAGATTGGCCAGAGCCACGGTCCGGGCATAATGCAATAGGACGGTGCTGAACGAGTAGAGCTCGGCATCGTCAGGAAAGGCCTCTTCCAGGATGCAGGACCAGCGGCCAAAGCGGATAAGTACGTGCAACTTCATCGGCGCGAAGGCTTCAAACATCTCTGGCATGTAACGCACCACCGGCTCTGGCAGGTTTTCCGCCAGTGCCCTCGCGGCTTCGAAGGCATCTGAAGGGCGACCAAGAAACATGGCCCCGTAGATTTGAAAGTGAAGATTGTGGATCCGGTAGACCGTGTAAAAGTTCTTACCGCCTGCATGGGCGAAATATGAACGATCCACCCGAGCCGCCTGCCGGTTGCGCATCACGACTTTGTGGTAATCGCCGCAAAGCACGTCGATATGCGTCGCCATATGCACAAGATGCCCAGAGTCTGGCACGAGGCGCTCCAACCGATCTGCATGCGGCAAAGCTTTTTCCGGCGTCGACGACATCTCCATCAGATGAATGTAGAAATGCAACAACCCCGGATGTCCCCAGGCTACTGGCTGGGTCGTGAAGGCGCGGTCCAGAGCCGCCCGCGCTTCCTCCGTCGAGGTGCCAGCCGCAGGCTGCCCGGTACGAGTATCCCACAGCGCCCAAGGCGTGCGGTTGATCAGTGCCTCGACAAAGATCGCGGTCACATCCAGATCGTCAGGAAACCTCTCGTATACTGTGCGCATCGCTGCAGCGAAATCGTCATTCCAAGGGCCATAATCCGTAATCTTAGGGTCAGTAGGAAACCGCGACGTCAGCGCATCAAGCAGTGCGCGCTCGACTTCGATTGCAGGCAGATCGCACGCCTCCGCCAACAGCACATGCGCCCGCGTTAAAGCGACAATACGCTCTTCAGGCCCGAAGGAGGTCCATAACTTGTTGTAGTTTGGACCCAGACAGTGGGCAATTCCCCACCGCGCCATGACGTTTGTAGGCGCCACTTCGAGCACACGCTCGTAACAGGCAATGGCCTCTTCGTGGTTAAATCCGTATTGCCAGATCAGCCCCCGGTCGAACCAAATCTGCGCCTCGGAAGGCGTGTTGTTCAGCCGGCGGGAGAAGGTGCCTAGATCGAAATACGTCATCGTATCCAACTCCATGGCTGTCGGCGACTACCTGCCCAGACTACATCAAACCCCCGAAGGAAGGGAATCCGACTTCAGGATCCCGCACGATCATCCATCGCCTGCCGGATGCTTCTGTGCTCGAGCCTATCACGCGGCTGACGGACTCTGGTCGTCGAACGTAGTGTCTAAAGCCGCCATGACTTGCTTTGCCGCTTTGTCCTGCGCCTCATCGGAACGATGGACGACGCGGAGAACTGGTCCGTCCGGTCGCCGCGAGCCCGGCCCAGCAGCCCCCGTCAACTTTAGTCTCTCGCGCCTTGCGGCTTCCGGCTGGACAGAGACGAGGCGCAGAGCAGCCGTTCACTCCAGGTTCTGCCGATATCGCAATAAGTGGACCAGGCGCCGGACGCAGGAGAAGACATATCCATTCGTCAAAGGCGCTAAGGCCGATAAGATTGCCTGGGAGTTCCTCCGACCCAATTGGTTCAAAGGAGGAGCCAATGAAAAAGCATGGCGATGGACGTGTGGACAAGGGCAATTAGCAATTGCTTGCCCGACGTTCATCTGAAGAAGCGGTATTTCAGAGTTGAATGGGCGCATGAAGCTTATCGGTACGGATTGGAATTCGCTGCTTCGTGAAGCCAGATTTTTAAAAGAACGGCATTAGGCGCATAAGAGCCCGTCGCCTATTACGGCGCCGGCGGCGGACCCTGTTAAAGCGGCTACACCCTTGGGAATCGACCGCTCAGAGGGTCAATGTTCCACCTTCGGGACAGTTCCTTAGGATTTTAGGCAATGGGCAGCCCGGTTATGTCAAGACGACAAGGACCGCCTTGTGCTTGGCTGGTCGGGCCAAATTCCTGGCGAATGTCGCGCATGTGGACCTGCTGCCCGCACGCCGGTCCCGTTCTCGTCCGCCGGCTCGCCGCCGTGCTGTTTTCCGAGGATCGATGGTCCATTAGGATAACCTCATCATCGACTGCCCAGTGCTTTCGCTTCGCTCTCCAGCGTGTCACGGTCATTGCCGTGCTTTTTGATAAGTTCCCGGACTTCAGGGATGGTAAGCTGGAATTTGCTGGCGAGATAGCCGACCTCGTATTCCTCGTCGCCCGAAACGCGGTCTCGATCACGAAAATCACGTTTGCTTTTGTCATCTGGCATGGTTGTCCTCCTGAGAGCAGAACAGCGGGAGTGGCGCCGGGTTCCACGTAAGGGTGGCCAGCGCTTGTCGCAGAGTTGGCCCTGCGCCGGCTTGGTTCTGCCCGCACGGGATCCTTTGTGGAGGCTATTGATCTTGTGTGGCGGCCTCGACCAAACGCCGAATCCTGCCGGACCGCTCGATGTTTTGGGCCACCATCTTTTCCGAGCGCTCAATCGCGAGCTCGGCCCGTTCGAGGCGCTGCTTGGCACTGGCGACTTCGGCCGCCATCGCGATTCCCCGGCCTTTCGTGATGTTTGTCATGGGATTGAAACACCGGGAGGGCGGAATCGTTCCTTGACGCCGGCCAGGCGGCGCTCCAGCGACTGCAGCCGCTGGATCAAGATAACGCTCCTCAAGGTGCTCCGGAGCTGCCCAAGCGTCTGGTGCGTTCCTTTGCAACCATTTTAGCTTCTTCTAATTTAAAGTCGGTCAGTCCGAGTTAGCGTATGTTGAAAATTCATCCGGCCGATGTTCCCCACGCTTGTCGAGGTGCCGCCGACAGGGGCCGACTGGATTCACGAAATCAAGTATGATGGCTACCGGACCCAAGTCATTATCGAGAACGGCACTGCCCGAACGATCACGCGGAGAGGCTACGACTGGTCGTCCACGTACAAGACGATTGTCGAGGCTGCGGCAACCCTACCGGCCACGTCGGCAATCATTGACGGCGAGGCAATCGTCCTCAACGAGAAAGGCGTGTCGGATTTCCATTCGCTGCGGTCGGCGATGCGATAGGCGCCAGATCGGATCATCTTCGTCGCCTTCGATCTGCTGCACCATGACGGCATCGACCTGCGCCCCGAACCCTTGCTGGCACGCCGGGAAAAGCTGCTCGAACTCGTCAGGCCTGCCAAGGGCGTGATCCAGTACAGTCACCATGTGCATGGCGGCGGGGCCGACTTCTACGCCGCGGTTGACCGCATGGGCCTAGAGGGCATGGTGTCGAAGCGGCCTGACAGCGTCTATCGGTCAGGCGACACCGAAGCGTGGCTGAAAACGAAATGCTATGAGGAAGTCGACTTTGAAGTTGCAGGCGTGCAGCGAACGCCCGGTTCGGCTCCACTCGCCTTGATGGCAACCCGCGATGCGGAACGCCGCTACGTCGGCTCGGCAAACATCGTCCTGACCAAAGCCATGCGCGAACGCCTCTATGCCAAGGTGCAAGAGGGGAAAGGCGCGCCACCGAGGGGCGCCGACAAGCCCGATGCCGAATGGATCAAACCTGGCCTTGTCGGACGCGTGAAGACCCTTAAGCGCGAAAATAAACTACGCCACGCCACGCTACGGGCGATCCGGGGGCAAAGGCATGACGCATCGCCCACGATGCACATCTCGGAAATCGACCGGTGCGAGGGGTGGCCGGCGCCTGTGGCGGGTTTGTTGGGACGTTAGGCGCCGGCCGGGCGGGCGGGGTGGGCCGCCGCAAGCACAAGCTAATATATCCCGACTCTCATGCCTATGGTGCTATCGCGGAATGGCCTGACGGGCAGTCTAGGCCAACAGGATTAATTGCTGCGCTTTCATTCTGCCAGTAGCTTGCAGGCTTGGTCATTTAGCCCACCTTTGTGTTTTGCAAGGGCGGTGGAAAAGGCCGCGATGATCGCCTCGAGCGACACGCTCAGAGCATTCGAAAAGGTCCTGCCCTTCTGCCAAATCGCGACGTAATGATAAAGAGCTGACGGTTCCACCGGTTTTGCTTCGAGGTTAAACGCTTCGTATTCACGCGCAATGATTTCATTGGTTATGGAAATGCCCAGGCCAGCCGAAACGTATCCGGCCTCGTGACCGTTGCAGTCGAATTCCACCAGTATGTTCGGCTCAACGCCGGCGAAGCGCAAGGCATTGAAGTTCATCTGGTGGGCGGCGAACTGGGGATCGATATCGACGATCGTTTCGCCAGCCAAGTCGTGCGCCTGGATACAGGTCTGTTGTGAAAAGCGGTGGTCGGGATGAAAGATGCACACGTTGCGCGCCGACCCGAGCGGCGCCCATTCAAACAGGCGTGGGTCCAGCGGCAATCTCGAGATCCCCAGATCCGCGCGACCGGCCAAGATGTGCTCGCCGATCTGGTCGTAGCTTCCAGAAATTGACCGGACGTTCGAAGCGGTCTTTGCGTGGATAATCGCCACCACCTTGGGCAAGGTCACGAAACCGAAAACAGAAGGCGCGGCAATCGCAATCCTTTGCTTTTCCTCGTTCTTCATCGCGAAGATTGACGCTTCCAGCTGATCCAGGGACGTCAGGGCAAGTTCAACGTTTCGCAGGAGCTCCCATGCTTCCTGCAAGGGGACGATGCGGTTGGCTGATCTCTTGAAGAGGGTGATGCCGAGCGTGGTCTCGAGTTGCTTCACATGTTGACTGACAGCCGGCTGGCTTATCCCGAGGGCTGCCGCTGCTCGCCTTGTCGAACCGGCCCGCAACACTTCTCGGAAGACTTTCAGTTGACGGAGCTTCAGGTCGCTCTGCAGCAACTCCATTCCGGCGCTCCTTTCCCTGATAACGCCACCCGGGAAGCAGATACCGCCAACCTGGGGAAGCAATAAGCCACCCCAGTATATAAGGGCGGGTTATAGATAAAATATTAAAAATTATAGATTGAGTGTGGAATATTAAGCGATACAATTAGACGATATCTCAAATTAACTCCGAATTACAAATAAAACAATTCGCAACCTTGGGTTAAAAAGCTTGGTCTCAGTGAAAAAGATCGGCGTACCTGGCGGTATTGCGAGTCGAGGAAAGCGCCCTATGGGTGGTTTTACTACTCAGTTTATTGTCGCACTCACCGTGACCATAGGCCTGGCCCTTGTCAGCGGCTGCCTGGGTACGGCATTTGGGTTGTTTCTGGCGATTTCGAAGGGCACGGCACAACCGCGCCTCAACCGTGTCGTGACGGCCTACACCACGGTTGTCCGTGGTGTACCAGAACTTCTCATTATCCTGCTCATCTACTTCGGCGGAACCACGCTCGCCAGCAAGATCGCCGGCCGGTATGTGGAAGTGAATGCATTCACCGCAGGCGTTATCGCGCTCTCGGTCGTCTTCAGCGGTTATGCCACCGAAGTGTTCCGCGGTGCCATTGCGGCAGTGCCAGCGGGTCAAACCGAAGCGGCAAAATCGCTTGGGCTGAACGCCTGGCAGCGCTGGATGTTCGTTATCGGACCGCAGATGCTGCGGCTGGCGCTGCCTGCCTATGGCAATCTCTGGATTTCGCTCTTCAAGGATACCGCGCTGGTTTCGATCGTCGGACTGACCGACATCATGCGCGTGGCGTATGTGGGGGCCGGGTCCTTGCGCGCACCGTTGACCTTCTACCTTGCGGCCTCCGCTCTCTATCTTTCGCTGACCACCGTCACGCTGTTGTCGATCCGGCTGGCTGAGCGACGCTATCCGGCCCTCGGCCGGTAGGAGGGACCGCCGCATGAATCTCGGCTTGATGTTTGACGCCATGGTTGTCCTGCCTTCGGGCATTGGCCTCACCTTGACCCTGACGGTCTCGTCGCTGACGGCCGGATTTGTTCTGTCCGTGCCGCTCGCCTTCATGCGCGCGTTCGGACGTCCCGGCCTCTCGCTCGCGGTCCTCGCATACACCTATGTGATCCGCGGCACGCCGATGCTGGTTCAGCTCTTCCTGCTCTACTACGGCCTCGGTCAGATCGAGGCCGTGCGAACCAGCATCTTCTGGGTGATCCTGCGCGATCCTTTCTGGTGCGCCCTTCTGACATTTTCGCTGAACAGCGCGGCACACACCACCGAAATCCTGTGCCGCGGTCTCCAGTCGGTGCCCAAGGGTGTCACCGAGGCGGCCACGTCTCTCGGCTTGAAGCGCTTCCAGATCGCTCGCCTGGTCACCTTCCCGATCGCTTTCAGGATATCGCTTCCGGCCTACGGCAACGAGGTCGTGGGGATGATCAAGGGTTCGTCCCTGGCGAGCACCGTGACGCTGCTCGAGATCACCGGCATGGCGAGACAGATGGTTTCGACGACGTTCGCGCCTTACGAGATCTTCATCGTCGCCGGAGCGATCTACCTATCGCTCACCTCGATCGCGGTGAAAGCGATCCAGTTCCTGGAACGGCGACTGTCGACCGACGGCCATCGCGTGCGTCGACGAAAGCCGCGATTGCGCCCGCCCTTGCCTGACCCTGAGACCACGACGCCCCTGCCCTGACCCGCGGGTCTTTCGGCAGCCCTTTCCATCCAACCAACGAAGAGGTGCATCATGCGCATACCCCTGGCTATTGCTGTTTCCATCGCATCCCTGATGTCGGCATTTCCTGCCAGCGCCCAAAGCAAGAGCGTCATATCGATTGCCACTGAAGGCGCCTCCCCGCCCTGGGACGGTACCGACGCGAACGGTCAGCTCTACGGTTACGATATCGATGTCGGACTGGAGCTTTGCCGTCGCATCGAGATCAAATGTACCTTCGTCCCGCAGGATTGGGACGGTATCATCCCGGCGCTGCTTGTCGGCAAGTTCGACGTGATCATGTCCGGCATGGCAATCACGGAGAAACGCAAGCAGTCGATCGCGTTCTCGATCCCCTACGCCGCCGGCTTCAACCAGTTCGTGGTGCGCAAGGAGCTGGGTCTCGACGCCGGCGACACCAAGGAGAAGGTCAACCTTTCGACCATCGGGGACAAGGAAAAGGCGACCCTTGAACGCCTCAGGTCGACGCTCGCCGGCAAGGCGATCGGGGCCTTGCGCTCGTCGAATTCGGAAGCCGTCGTGAAGGAAATCCTGGGCGATGTCGTGACCATCCGCAGCTACGACAGCCTGGACAATTTAAAGCTCGACCTGGCCGCGGGTCGCATCGACGGCGGCCTCGCCGACTATTTCACCTGGCGGGATTTCCTGGAGACGCTTTCCGGTTCGGATGCGGTGTTTTTCGGGCCGGAGCTGAAAGGGGGGCTCTGGGGGCCAGGCGTCGGCGCCGGCATGCGAAAGGACGATACCGAGTTGCTCGCCAAGTTCAACGCAGCCATCGCCGCCGCCACCAAGGATGGGACGATCAAAGCGCTGAGCCTGAAATGGTTCAAGAGCGACATCTCGCCTGCCCTCTCGCAATAGGCGGGCACCCGACTTCGACATTGACGGGGCGCAGGCGCGGAACGCCAGCGCCCTCCCCTCCTTCAAGGCGAGTTCCATGAAAGACCAGTTCTGCGCGGTCGTCACCGGCCAATCCCTGATCACGCACGACATCCGTGACGTCAAAGACGAACGCTTCATCGCCGTTACGGACTTCCTGCGCCAAGGCGACGTCGTCTTCACCAACTTCGAGTCGACGATCCTGGGCAAGCACGGCGGCTGGCCGACCAAGGGCAAATACTTCGGCTATTCCAGGGCTGAAGTGCTCGACGCGTTGCAGGCCATCGGTTTCAACGCGCTTGCGCTCGCAAACAACCACGCCTTCGATCTCGGCGCCGGCGGCATCCTCTCGACGCTGGAGGAAGTGGAAGCGCGCGGCTTCCTCCATGCCGGCATCGGGGCCGACGAGACAGACGCGAGGAAACCGGGCGGCCGCCGCCTGGGCGCGAGCCAGGTCGCGCTTCTCGCGATGGATGCAGGCCCTGGCCCGACCAACATGTATGCCGAAGACCGCACGGCCTTCCGGCCGGCTCGGCCCGGCGTCAATCGTCTGACCACCGTTCGCAAGATGGGGGTGCCGGACGGACATTTCCGCAGACTGGCGAGGCTGGGCGCTCATTTGCAAAGCTCCCCTTTTGAACTGGCCAACTATGCGCAGCCGGAGGATCCTGTGGCGGTGTCGGCCGACAAGGAGATCAATTTCTACGGCACCGTGTTCACGCAAGCCGCCGATTTCGGCCGTCTGGTCGAAGTCGATCAGCGGAGCGCGAGTGTCCATCTGTCCGCCATCCGGCATGCGGCGGCACAAGGCGATTTCGTCATTGCCTATCTGCACCACCATCACTGGGAACCAGGTTGGCAGGACGTGCCGCGCTGGGTGCAGACCTTTGCCCGGATGTGCATCGACGCCGGCGCCAACCTTTTCGTCAGCCACGGCGCTCCGGTGCTGCAGGCCGTGGAAATCTACAATGGCGCGCCGATCTTCTACGGCCTCGGCAACTTCCTTTTCCACGTCCACCCCGAAGAAACCGAATGGAATCCCCCGGAGGTCTGGCAAAGCATTGTCGCCGCATGCCGCTATGATGGGAGCGGAAGTCTAACGGGAATAGACCTCCTGCCCGTAGCGATCGGCGCGGACCCCCAGTCCCTTGGCTCAGCAACGGGCAGACTGGTGCCCGTTGCCGTCACGGGAACCGCAGCGCGAGACATCCTGGAGGGATTCGCGACCCGCTCGCGGGCGTTCGGCGTCGAGATCGAAGTATCCTCGACCTGCGTCCGCATCGCCCTGCCCGCACGAAAATTCGGCTGACGGCCCCGACCGGCCGTCAGCCGGTCTTGCATTCGGCAGGCGCGGCTTCGCCGGCCGTCTCGCTATCCGCCTTTATGTCTGGCAGGGCCAGTTCTTCTCCTAACGCTGCGATCAGGGACGAGACGCGACCGCGCACACGCGGCGGAAGGTTCACAAGCCCCTCGATCAGGCGCCGGCCCTCCGCGCTGGCAATGAAATCCAGGCGCTCATCGACCGGCAGGGTCCGCGCCTCGACGCGGGTCTCACCGTTTCCCGGCAGGCCTGCGAAGAAGCGGCCGACAGGAACGCCCAACGAGCTGGCGATCTCGTAGAGCATCGACGCGCTCACGCGATTGCGCGCGTTTTCGTACTTCTGGAGCTGCTGGAAACTGATGCCTATGGATCGGGCAAGCTGCGCTTGCGAGACGTCGGATTGGACGCGAACCGTCGCAATCTGCCTGCCGACATGCTGATCGGCCGGATGAGGGTCACTGTCGATCTTTGGCTTCGGCCCCGTCCGAAGGAGGACGGTGCGTTGCGGTTTCAACAAGGCCTTTCGATCCTCCACTAGTCAGCCGGATAGAGAGTCTGTCGCGCGCGCTCCGGGCCTCTTCCTCCGAGGTCACCTGCAGATCGAATCGCCATTTAATATACCTTATAGGGTTCAAAATAACCCTATAGGTGGCAAAGAAAATCCGCCTGCCGATTGTGGACTCATGGTCAGTCCACGACAGATTCGAGCCGCAAGGGCCTTGCTTGGTTGGTCGCAGCAGGAGCTTGCCGACAAGGCCATTGTCTCGCTGAATGCGCTAACCCGGTTGGAAAACGGCAAGGTCGATTCCCGCATCAGCACTTTGCAGGCTATTGAGGCGGCTCTGATAAAAGCGGGTGTCGAATTCCTGTCCGCTGGCCAAAAGGGTGAAGGTGTACGGCTCTTAGATCCTTCGGTTTGACTGTCCCGTTGACGGAAGGACAGGTTCTCGCAGCTGCTACTCCCACAACTACCCTCCGGCGGGTGACGAGAGGCAAAGTCGTGGTATTGTTGGAATCAGCCATGATCCGAACTCCTGACAGCGCGGTTGTGGCCAGGCCGATCAAAGTGTTCCTGCACCTTGGTCGGTCGTAGTATGCGCGATGCATGTGCATTGCACGTGCTTTGTTATGCATTTTTTCTGCTCCAAGTTCAAGCCGAAAAGCGACAATGATAAAAAAGCCATTCACAACGCGTTTGGACCCATCTGTGCTAGCTCTGGCTGAACAACTCGCAGAGTCGGAACGTCGTTCGGTAACCGCTGTCATTGAGCTCGCATTGATCGAGTATGCAGAACGTCGCGGTGTTAAGGCGCGAGACGCCAAGAACAGCGGGTAGCTTCGTCGCGAATTGAACGGCCGACATGGGGCCGGAAGCTGACGGTCGGCTTTCAACTGTGAAAGGGGTGGAAGCGGACTTTCAGAACCTTGGGGAGCATCGACGCGATCTGACCCATTCCAGTCATTCCCAGAGCATTTCGGCGTCTCCAAAGCGGACACTCAAACCAAGCCGGCGCGCTGATGACCTAAGCGGACATCTTGTCGAGAGAGCATTCCGTTCAGATTCGTGGGTGGAAGGACCGGCGCGTTGCCATTCCGAGTAGCACCGCCATCCTCTAGCTGTGCCATAACACGGTCGCGCACACTCGCGTCCGAAGCAGGACTAGAATAGGCTGGAGCCAAAGCCGCTTGGACCGACCAGGGAAGGCGCAGGGCACGTATGGAGCGACGGCTTACAGCAATACTTGCTGCCGACGTGGTTGGTTACAGCCGCCTCATGGGCGAGGACGAGGTAGGAACGCTTGAGGGACTGAAGAGCTGCCGTCGCGAACTGATCGACCCCGAGATCAAGAAACACCACGGCCGCATAATCAAGCTAATGGGCGACGGCGCGCTCGTCGAGTTCGCCAGCGTCGTCGATGCCGTCCAGTGTGCTGCTGTGATCCAGCGCCGGATGGCCGACCGCAACAAGGGTATACCCGAAGCCCGGCAGCTCCGGTTTCGCATCGGCGTCAATCTCGGCGATGTCATCGTAGAGGGCGACGACATCTATGGAGATGGGGTGAATATCGCAGCGCGCCTGGAAGCGATGGCCGAGCCAAGCGGTGTTTGCATCTCCGGCACGGCGTTCGATCACGCGGCGCACAAAGTGGGTGTCGGTTTTGCGGATCTCGGAGGGCAGCGCCTCAAGAATATCGCCGATCCGGTTCGCGCCTATCGGGTTTTGCTTGATCCCGGAGACGCGGGGAAGATCTTAGCGGCGCCACGCCGGCCAGGTTCGCCCATCATGATTTTGGCAGGAGTAGCAGCGCTGCTCGTCGTCTTGCTTGCAGGCATTTTTGCATGGCAATGGCAAAAACTCTCCGCGCTCGAAAAGCCATCCATTGCAGTACTGCCGTTTACAAACCTGAGCGGCGATCCTGGCCAGGACTATTTTGCCGACGGCATCACTGAAGATTTGATCACTGATCTTGCAAAGCTTTCCGGGCTCGATGTGATCGCCCGTAACTCCGTCTTCGCCTACAAGGGAAAACCCCCCGTTTTGGCAGATATTGGGCGTGACCTTGGCGTGCAATTTGTCGTTGACGGCAGCGTGAGGCGGACCGGCGATCAAATCCGCCTCAACGCGCAGCTCATCGACATCGCCACTGGCGACAATCTATGGGCTAATCGGTTCAATCGCGGCATCGCGGACGTGTTTGCGGTCCAGGACGAGATGAGCCGGGAAATCGCCAAGGCGCTCGGCGTCCAAGCTTCGGCAGCCGAGAGCGAGCGAATGGCACGCCCGCCGACTGCAAATCTCGAAGCCTATGATACCTACCTCCGTGCGGAGCGGGAGGCGCGCACCGGTCGAGGCGACGGATTGCGCGAGGCGCTTGCGCTGTATGAGAAGGCGCAGAAGCTCGACCCCACCTTCGCCGAGGCCTTTGCTGCCGACGCACGGCTGAGTGTCTATCTTTGGCGCACTGCCTCCGATGATATCATTCAGAGCGCGCTTGCGCGAAAGAGAGCATATGAGAAGGCAAGCCGTGCTTTGGAGCTGGATTCGGAGTTTTCATCGCCCTACGCCGTTCTCGGGATTATGCAGGTCATGGATCGCCGCTATGAAGATGCCATCACCTCGGCGGAGCGTGCTGTCGCATTAGGCTCCGGAGACGCTGCGACGCAAATTGCCGTTGGTTATATCCAGCTGTTCGCCGGCAACCATAACAAAGCGGCATTGGCGGTCGAGACGGCATTGAAACTTGATCCCAATCTGGCTCCGATAGACCGGGAGGTTGTCGGGGTTGTCTTGCTTTTGCTCGGGGACATCAGGAAAGCCATTGAGACTCTCGAGCGCGCTCGCGACGATGCTCCAGAGGCGGGCAGCCTTAGGATTTTGCTCGCAGCGGCCTATGCCCGCGCCGGCCGCACAGAGGACGCCAAAGCGGCGATTGCGGACGGCCTCCGGCTGGTGACGAAGACCGAATCCTTGGCTCGACTGCGGTCGTTGGACGCGTTTCGGAATCACTATGCCCATCTTCGCAACGCTGAAGATTTGGCGCCGCTCATCGACGCCCTCCGCCTGGCAGGACTTCCCGAATGGCCGTTCGGCTTCACCGCCGACGAACAGGACCGGTTGAACGGTGCGGAAATCGCATCTTTTGTTGTTGGCAAGACCTTGAAAGGCAACCTCGAACCGGACGGGCTTCCAGCCATTATGCAGATAGAACAGGACGGCACGGCAGTCTTCCGAACGATGACACGAATGCTCACCGAGAGGGTCTACGTCGATCGCGACCTCTTATGTGAGCATAGCGAAAACATGTTTGGGCGGCCCATCTGTGGTCCCGTCTACAGACGCAGGGACGCTGCCGGCAACGGGTATTCTTATGTCAATACAGGTATGGTGTTTCACTTCGTGACAGTGAATTGAGCTCGCAAGACTCAGGGGTTATTGATCAAGTTCCAATCCGGCACGTCGACTGCCAACTTTGCTTCGACGATCGGCCATTTTGCATCGCCCTTCGGAACAAGATCATCGGCATTGTCCGCAAAGGCGGCCGCGTTCCCTTCGTCGTAGATCAAGTAGAGCTTGCCATCGATGATCTTGAACGCTTCCGGATCGACATTGACGGTGACGGATTCGTGGAGTGCGACCTCGCCCGCGCAGTAACCACCGTATTGAGGAGCGTATTTGGCAGGTTCGCTCATGAACATTTCCTTGTGTTCCTTGCTGGCGAAATGCCACGGCGTGCCAAGCCACTCATAGGAAAAATCTTCGGAACCCTTCACGGCCTTGCCATCGGTGAAATAAGCGACCGTGTCGTAGCCCATGATCGCCACTCCGCCGAAGTAGCCGGTATTCACCGAGTCGGCCAGGGCAGAGCCTGCACCGGCCATCAAGGTGAGCGCACATATGACTGCCGACGCCGAATTGCGAACCAGTCTTATCGATATGTTCATCTGCGTTCTCCGTTCAATCGTGGATAGCTTCGCACTTCGCAGCGTTCGCTTCGCCAAGGACTTTCGCCTGGCACGTCGCGCCATGCCGTTTGAGCAGTTTTATGATGTCGGTATTGCCCTTCCAGAACGCGCGGGTAAGCGGCATATAGCCATGACCCTCGGCATGGTTCACATCCGCACCTTGCGCAATCAGGAATTCTGCCAGTTCGACATGGTTCTCCTCCCCCGCTATCACCAAGGGTGTGACCCCAGACTTGTTAGCCGAGTCTTCGAGCACCGCCCCCTGTTCGAGCAACAGCTTGGCGACTGGGAGGCTTCCAGAAAAGGCAGCCGCGTGGAGGGGGGTAAACCCACCGGAATTGCGCGCCATGACGTCGGCGCCCTTGCTCAGCAGGAATTCCGCAATGGGAAGCTGACCATCGAGAGCAGCAGCGATGAGGAGCGTTGCCTGGTCACGTGCCCGGCTGTCGACGTCGGCACCGCCCGCCAAGGCTTGCTCCACGGCACTCTTGTCGCCGGCGGTGATGGAGTCGAACAACGGCTCACCTGCGACTACTCTTGTAGCCGCCAATACCAGCATAGTAAGTGCCAGCAGTCCGCGCATCATGTAGAATAGCATATTAGTCTCGACTTATACAAGCTGCATTAAGCTCGTCGGGGCAAATGCCGGCGGACAGCGCGGCCGGATGTCCGCTTTCGGGATGCGGCTATGGTCTGCTCGACGTCCGACATTGGGCACGAAGCAGCCATTCGCAATCCCGCGTACACGTGTCAGTGGCTGGAAGCGTATAAAGCATTTCAGGAAAAGGCCCATTCCTCATCGGCCGGCGTGACCAACCCCTGCCGAAGTCGGCTGTGAAGTTCTTGCCACGACGGGTCGGACACGAAGCCTCTCATGCTTCCACATGCCTCGGCGAAGGAAATATCGCTCAAACGGTCGATAAGATCACTCATCGCGGCGTTCCTGCCATTTAGGAATAGCTCGAGTGGATCATCATCGCACTCAATGACCCGATGTCCCCAAGCTCCCGGCACGTCGTCCGTTGCGAGGGCTTGACGAAGATCTTCATCCACGCCTGCGACCTCGAGCGCCCGACAGACGACATAGCGCATCAGGGGGTAGTAGATCGGCTGATAGCTGCCTCCAAGCGCGCGCACGCCGGGCAGGATTGACACAACCAGAAACATCAGCAGGAGATTCGGGACAAGGCTGCGGTTTGCCAGCCGCTTGAGAATGTCGGGGGCTGTGAAGCACGCCACCTTCGTACCGGTCGCAGGATCGATGAGTTCGCCGGCGATCAGACGCAGCGGACGGCGCTTGCCATTTTCATAGAACCAGAAGAAATCAGTACCGCGCGCGAGCCAGCCACTCCACGGGCCGGACGCGAGCCCGTCGAGGCCGGCAAGGATATTGGCAGCGAACTTCGGGTCTTCCAGAAGTCTCATGCGTAGCCAGGAATTTTCGTCCACCAGATGGTCCGCCACCAGGTCGGCAATATCCTCGTCGTCGATCTGCAGAAAGGCAAAGCGGCCTCCGAACATTCTTGGCCAAAGGATGAGATTGGCTGCCTTGATGGCATGCGCGGGCCGCTCGAAGTGCGTTGTTGGCAGCAGGCTACGAAGCAGCGTGAGCGCCTCTCCCTCAGTGTCTGGTTCGGTCGGCAACAAGTCGAACCTATAGGGTCCTGGTCCGGCTAGCAGGCTATATCCAATCATCCGGCTTCGGCTGAGGCCGAAGACGTTGATCGGTTTCCCGTCGACAGTGAGCCAGCCTGGTCCCTTGCGTGCCTTCTCAACAAGGCTCACCGTCGAAACCGCATAGGAAACGTAGGTCGAACAGCCATGCGCCGAGAGTCCAAGGAGGCTGAAGATGTGTGTGTAATAGGCTTCCGGCTCCGTGAGGAGAAACAAGTGAGGGCCTGTCTGCATCACACGGCGCTTTTCGAATTCTCTGCAGATTTGTGAAACGGCATTGATGGGCAATCCGTTTCGCTCTCCTGCGTTTTTGATCGTGTCGAGCAACTTGGTAAGGGCGTGACGGCGAATTTCCGGCACGGTTTTCGAAGCTGGCGCCTCGAACAAGCGGAACGCATAGTCGCGGATCGGACGGGGATGATAGGATCGCATCCATGGGTAGAGCGCGGCTAGCGACTCGAGCACTGCCTGTTTCGCGTCTGCGCCTGCTGTTAGCTCTTCCACCTCACGTTTCACCCTTTTCTTGCGTCTGAACGACATCGACGCTCAAACACCAAATACTGATGAGCAGCATCATTCCAAAGCTGAAGAAAATCGTCGAAGGAAGTACTCGATCTCCTACCGCGGCGGCGATGCCGAAGACGAGTAAACCGAGCACCACGGCCACACAATGCATAATGCCTTTTGCCCGGCCCAACAGATAAACGGGTACACGCGACTGCAATGTGACTTCAACGCTAACGCGTCCAAGATTGTATAGAAATCCGAGCGCGGCAAAAAGGATCACTGTCCAGGGCATGTGCAGATATGCCAGCGCCATGAGTACCAGCGCCGTAGAGCCCAAAAGAATCAGATGCCGCGCTTGGCTACTCATTGCTCTTTCAATGCCGAACAGCGAGATCGCGCCGATCAGTGAGCCCGCCGACCATGCAGCCTCAAGGTAGCCGAAATCCACGGCAGTACCCTTCTGCTCCTGGAAGACGAAGCTAGATCCCATTACGCTGACAAGCACCGCGCTTGTATAGAGAAGCGCGTAGACGACGATGAGACGACGCAGGCTCAGATCAAATCGTGCTGCCGAGATTTTGGCGATGCGGACATCGCGCGAAACCGGTTCCAGCCGCATCAAGGCCAAGCAACCTGCTGAAAACAGAAAGAAGGCAGCAAGAACGGTGAATGGCAGGGCTGGCGACTGCTCATGCAGCAACGGCCCTGCGAGCAGAGCTGCCCCAAGACTGCCGAACTGCATGACGAAGAAGACGGCGGAATTCGATGCTACAAGATCGCGGCCGTCAGCTATGACGGGGATCATTGATTGAGAGCTCGTCAGCGCGACACGGTCGCAAAACGAACACAGGACCGCTGACAGACAGATGACCAGGAAAACGTCCATGTAGAGAAGCGCGCAAGCGGTGGCCAGCATCACGACGAAGCGGCTGAGGTCTGCCGCAACGTTCAGGCGTCGTCTGTCAAATCGATCCGCCGCTACGCCGGCCAGAGGGCTCGCGATAAATTCGACAATGCTAACGATCGCAAGGAACGTCGCCAAACCGGCAGTTCCGTATCCTCGCTCGACGAGAATCCAGGCAGATGCGATATAGTAGCCGCTTCGGGCAACGGCCGCCGATAGCGTGCTGGCCAGGAATCCGAAGCAGGGATTGGGCCGGTAGACCCGTCCTTTGCGATGATGAGTACGAACCAGGTTTGACATGAGCGGCGTATCCGGCTGATCGCCGTTGATACTTTCTTCCGCCAAGCCTGCTTTACTGTGACGTGAGGGTTTTCCGATACTTGCTAATAACCCACAAGCGTCGACCTAGATTCTGCTCTTACGACGAAATTCCGTGGGGCTCGCGCCGAAGCTCCGCTTAAAGGCAGTGGCGAAATGGCTCGAACTGCCGAAACCGCATTCCAACGCGATTTCCGTGGCCGACAAATTGGTCGATCGCAGCATATCCGCCGATTGCTCCAATCGGCGCTGCGCTATGAATGCGTGCGGCGTCATGCCTGTCGACTGCTTGAAGGCCCTCCAGAAATGGAACCGGCTAATCCCAACCTCTTTTGCCAAATCGGCGAGCGTAGGTCTGCCGTCCGACATGGCCTCGATCATGCCCACGGCGCGCTTGAGGTCGAACGACGACAAACCGCCTTTTGCCGGCTCCTGATGGACGCCGTTCAACCTGAACATCTGCACGAGCAATTGCGTGGCCTGGCTCTCCACCATCGTTGCGCTGATTGGGTCAGGCTGCTTTAGCTCCAAGGCAATCCTCTGCAACGCCAACTCTACAGTGCTGTCCCGAAATCCGATCGAAGGCGGCAGCACCGCCGGGCGATGGCGAGCCATGCCCGCAAACACCTCTTCGGCGAACCCTTTTTCAATTGAGACCAGGAGGTAGGAAGCGGTCGCGTCACCCTCATCCCACCCATTCCAATCACTGCCGGCGGGCATGAAAATGATCGAACCGGCCCGGCGCGGCAAAAAGGCAATCCGGCGCCCATCCACAATGTCTTCTCCACGGCACGCTGTGCCCTTCAGGTTCATCAAGAACACATGGTTTGGCTGGAGGATTCTTGTCTCCTGACGCTCAAGCCCAGTTCTTTTGATTACGTCCGCCCGCACGCTCCCCCAACTCTCATACTTGTGGGCAAGCGATTGGTGCCGTGAACGACGATTCTCGGTCGGGTCGAGGGCTAGAGTATTCACGTATCCACAGCCTCCTTACTGGCGAGGAGCCAGTTGCGTGATGTGGAGAACCATGGGTTGCTGAACAACACGAAAATAACTCTGGATTGGTAGAAGATGTGACTTCAGCGAAAAAATGACAATCAAGTGAAAGACCCCTTCAACACGCAGGCCTACCAGTTGGCTCAGCCAATACTTGAGCTCGGTGGAATATTAGAAACCGCTTATCTTAGTGGATTTTCCCCCATCGACGTATCGGCATCTCACCAATCGAACGGTGTCGGAGGCATACTGCGATGCGTGGACTCGACGACTTTCTGGCTGAGTGCGACCATGGCCCACGCCTCAACGGACTCGCCGGCTTTTTCGCGGCGACCGCCGCTGGCAAGAGCGGGATGCCAATCCGGAAGCCTGTGGCGGACGCCCGCCTACTGCCGAGCGATGAACTCCTACGCGATCTGGTTGCGCTGCACGCGACCCGCCAAGGCTTTTTTGACCAGCACTATCACGGCAGCATTCCCTATAGATTGGAAGAGGAGTGCCGGATGGCCCATGCAGTGCTAAAATATTCCCGGGATCGTCGCGCTCCCCTTTCGCTATACAGCCTCGGAACAGCGGAAGGCACGATGGCGAGAACGTTGTCCGAACTGTCCGAGGGGCGGATACGCACACTGTCGTGCAGCCCGAACGCAGAGAATTACACAAGCTTCATGGCCTATGGCGAACCACCGCACGCCGACTTCTTCATTGGCCCATTCCACAAGTTGACCAAGGACGTCCTGAGCTCGGATCCGCGACTGGCAAATTTCGCTCACGGATTCGATATCATTTTGGAAGACACGACCTTTCAGATGTACTCGCCAAGCAGAGCGAGACAGATCGAGTTCGTGACCCAGCATCTCAAGCAGGACGGAATTTTCGTCTTCGTCGAGAAGTTCCGGGCAGCCGAGGAGCCGGATTACAGGCGTCGCGAATACCAGAAGGATTTCGGCTTCAAGGCGCGCTATTTTCCCCCAGACGAAATCGAGAAGAAGCAAACCCTCGTCCTGAACACGATGTTCGGCAATGAGGTGACTTTGGCGCAGATGGCTGACGCAATACACGCGCATTTCAGCTACTGCTCCTTGACGTGGAATAGCGGAAATTTCTCCAGCCTTGCGGCGAGCAATAGCGAAGAGAACCTGAACCGCTACCTTTCCCAGATGGCCGCTCCAGCCATTCCGCACGAATACGTCTACGAAACCAGCGTGTCTCGCAACCCTGCCGACTAGTCGTCGCAGCCCGCCCAAGAGTGATGAGCAGCCGTCCCGGCGATCCGACGTGACGGGACACTCGCGAACCCATGTGGAGGTTTCCATGCATCGGTCATGCTTGATACCGGGCGCCATCCATCTGGAAACCGTGCTTCGCAGCTTTGCCATGGCACGGGCCTCTCCGGCGCTGACGAACATGACCGCCCGGCGTGGCGTTCGCGTCGGCCCCGCTGCACGGCACCACACGGAACTGCATGCGCGAGGCTCTTAAGCCTTTGAGACAGGCCAACAACACATTGCGCCGTCTGGACCATGTCTTCGCAGCTGTCGACCATGGCAGCCTCAGGCAGGCGGCAAGAGTTCTCAGAGTGAGAGAATCCTGTGTCAGCCGCAACATCGTTGCTCTCGAGCAATTGCTGGACATGCAGTTGTTTGACCGCGACGTCCATGGCGTTCGGCTGACCGAAGCGGGCCGGGCCTGGATTGACCTTGTCCGGGCTCATTACGAAGGCTTGCATGATGCCCTGGCCGGCGGCGGTCGAGGCCACCAGGATGCCAAAACGGTCAGGATAGGATTTTGTGCCCAAATGGGTCGTGCATTCGTTGTGCGCCTCATAGATCGTTTTCGAAGCTTGCATCCGGACGTGAGCGTGGCCATTGAGGACATTCCACACGAACAGTGCCTGGCGGCAATACGCCGCCGGCGCGTCGACATCGTCTTCACGCACGGGCTTGAGAACGCCAGCTTATGCCGCAGCGAAATCGTTGCGCACGAGCGCTTGTTCGTTCTCCTACCCGTTGGCCATCCGCTCGCCGAAAGGCCGGCAGTCACATGGGCGGATCTTGCAGATACGTGTCTGCTGATACCAGTCGGATCGCCGCAGGATCCGGTTTTGCTCGAAAAGATCGCCTCGGATGGTGGCCCCACCATTCAAATATGTCGCGCTAGCGATGCAACTGTCATCCTCAGGGTCCAACTCGGTCAAGGTGTGACTTTGGCGGGCGAAGGATTTGCCGGGACAGTCGCCATAGACGCCACGGTGTGGAAGCCCATCAGTGGACAGAGCAGCACCAGTTCGATCAAGGCAGTGTGGCTGGAATCGAATCCGAAGCGTGCGCTCCTGAGGCTGGTTGGAACTGCAAGCAACATGGTGACTGCGACGAGCTAGGCCCACCCAAGTCAATGCGAAAATAGGAAACCTCCAGTGCGATTTCTAAAATCCCTCCATGGATGGACTGACCCCATTCGAATTCAGTCGGCCGGCCTTAACCACCCTCAGAACGCTTTGCCCTGGAGAAGCCCCGATCCGTCGCCATGAACCGCTCCAGCATCGCGACGATGAGGCGCGGCGCATCGGCGGGTCGTTGCCCCGCCTCGCGGCCGAGGATCTCGGCATAGGCTGTCAAGTCACGATGCAATGCCGCTGGGAGTTCCACCATGACCTTGACAGGTTTGTCGTCGGCGATTGGCCCCAGTTTCAGCTTGGTCATTTCAGCCTCCATAAGGTTCGAGCACGAGGTCGTGCGTGACGATGACGCGTACCGGGAATCCCGGTCGGATGGTGAGCGTCGGCGCTATGTTGAGCTGCCGCTGGACGATCTGCTGGCCTGCCTGGCTGATGCTGTCGGAAGCCCCTTGGCGCAGGGCGCGCACGATGTCGCTCTCCTGGCCTGATGAGCCTGCCTGCGCGCCGATGCTCAGAACCGTGGAAAGTGCTGCAGCCTTGAACAGCTCGCCCCAATGATAGTCGACGCCATCCTCAAGACCAGCATAGCCCTCGGCATCCGCCCCGGGCTCACGTTCCAGCACGATGGAGCGGCCGTCTGGAAAAATCAGCCTGGTCCAGACCAGCAACACGCGACGCTGGCCGAAGCCGACACCATTGTCATACTGGCCGACGAGGCGCGTCCCCTGCGGAATAAGCAGGATGTGGCCGGTGGGGCTGTCATAGACATTCTCCGTCACCTGCGCGGTAATCTGACCCGGCAGGTCGGAACGAATGCCGGTGATGAGGGCGGCTGCGATCACCGCACCCGCCTGCAGGACGTTCTTTGACGCCGGCGCCGCAATACGATCCGACGACACGGTACGCTTGTCAGGCGGCTGATTGAGGAACGCGAGTTGGCGGTCCTGCGCCGCGGGCGTCGCTGGCTGCGGCACGAGGCCAAGGCTGGCGAGATCGGGCCGTGGCGTAGTCTCTGTCGTGGCTTGAGCGACCGTCGCGTCATTTGCGGGCCGCGTTTGCGTGGACGCAAACAGACGCGCGGTCCTCGCCGCTTCCAGTTCCTGCTCCCGGCGCTGCTGCTCGGGGTCCGGTGCAACGGGGCCGGTCGATGGCGCGGGGCCGCCATTTTGCGCGTTGAGGATCGGGCGGCCGAGATCACCGGGAAGCGGTGGGCCAAGCTTCGGAACGCCTGCATAGTCCTTTGGCAGGCCGGCGAGCCCATCGGGCGTCGAACGATTGTCGGTTGAATACAGCTCCTGCCCTTGGCCTTGTTGACGGTTCTGCAGCGCGTAGAGCAACGCACTGCCGACAGCGAGGCTTGCGGCGAGCCCCAAGCCGGTTAGCGCCTTTCGGGAAAGACGCGTCACGCGCGGCGGCTCGGCGCGAAGCCGCATGGCCGCGATTGGCTCGCCTGTCAACGGCCGGGCGTCATCCTCGACCGGTGCCTCCGGCCAGGCGTCATTCGCCGGCCCCGGGCCTTCTTCCTTCCCGGGACCCATTTTGTCGCTCATGATGACGACCCTCCCCTGTCTGTTCGGGGGTACGTCGCTGGCGGGGTCTCACCAGGGCCACGCATCCATGAAAATCGACTGCTCCTTACCCCATCGGTGCGGGAGACGCGGACGCGCTTCTGGTTCTTGCCGGCGCCGAAGCGCAACTCGGCGGCGGCAAACAGCCGATCTACGATCATGTAGTTGCCGCGCACGCGATAGTTCACCAGCTCCGACGTGTCGCCTTCCGGGCCGACCACGAACAGCGGCGGCATCTCGCCCTGGCCGATGCCTCGCGGGAACTCGATGAACACCTGTTTGCCATCGTCGAAAGCACGCAACGGCCGCCACGGTTCGCGATCGCCCGTCACCTCGTAGCGGAAATTGACGCGAGAAAGATCGATGCCCGTCGAGACCGGCTGTGCCGCTTCGGCCTCTTGGCTCTGACGGCGCAAGGCAATGAGCTGGTCCTGCGGGTACTGCCAGGTAACCGATGCCATATAGGTCGACGGCGTCGATCGCAGTTCCAGGTGATAGGTGCGCCGATCTGTATTGATGACGAGATTGGTGATGAGATCGGCCCGGGTCGGCTTGACGAGGATGTGGACTTGCTTTGCCCCGCCCGTACCGCTCTCGGTATCGCCGATGATCCAGCGCACGGTGTCGCCGGCGGCGACGGGACCCGAGCCGACGAGTTGCTCGCCGGGCTGAAGCGCGATGTCGCTGATCTGCCCCGGCGAGGCATAGACCTGATAGAGCGCGCCATCGACGAAGGGATAGACCTGCATCGAATTGATGAACCCGTTGCGGACAGGCTGGACGCGGGCTGCGGCGTTGGCCAGGTTCACGCGCGCGGCCGGATCGGTCGGTTCCGCCTCGGGCTTTGGCTCCTTGCCGACCGGCTTCAACTGCCCGGGAAGCGGCAGCGGCTTTGACATCTCTACCACTTTGATCGGCGGGGACGGATCGACGGCCTGCACGGCCGGAATCGGATCGTCATAGGAAATCTCCGGCGGCTTCTGCCTGGTGGCACAGCCCGCAAGCGCCGACGTGCAAAGCAGCAGCGCTGGAATGGCGATTTTGCGGAAAGCCGGCAATGCGTGGATGAGGAAAGCCGGACACCCTGCACTCCAGGGGGCGGCTTTGAATGCAGGCTTCATTGTCCAAGCTCCTTCGACCAGTTGATGGCGTTGATGTAGATGCCGAGCGGGTTCTTTCTCAGCGTGTCGGCGTCGCGCGGGGGCTGCACGACAATGGTGAGAATGGCGGACCAGCGCTCCGTGGAAGCGAGGGAGCCGTCCTGATAGCGGCGTTCGACCCAGGCGATGCGAAAACTCACCGGGGATGCGCGGATGACTGACGACACGTCGACGGCGACCTGCTGCTTACCGACCTTGGTGAACGGGTCATTGGCGCGCGCATAGTCGTTGAGAGCCTGCGCCCCGCCCTGCGTCGTGAAGTCGTAGGCGCGCAGCCAGTTCTGCCGCACGACGATCGGATCGGCGGGGATCGACCTCACCTGTTCGATGAAGTGCGCCAGGTAGAAAGCGATCTGCGGATCGTTCGGCTGATAGTCGCCGACCGCCGGCGCGACAGCCTGCGCCTGGCCGAGACGATCGACCTGCACCACCCAGGGCACGACCGAGCCATTGGCGGATTGCCAGACGAGTGCGGCGGAGAAGCCGGCGGCGAGTGCCAGGCAACCGAAGGCCATGTAACGCCAGTTGCGCGCCTGCACGCGGGCGGAACCGATGCGCTCATCCCAGACCTGGGTAGCGCGTTGGTAGGGCGTCTCGGGTTGTGGAGATCTGCCGTAGTGCGTGGACGGTCGTTTGAACATGCTCAGTCTCTTTCAGAGAGGTTGATGGAGGAGCCGCCGCCATGGCTGTCACCGCTGCGAACGGCGTGAGCGGCGGCCTGGACGCCATGGGTCATCTGTTGCGAGCGCTTCATGCGCTTCGCCCAGGCGGGCTGACTTTCGGTTGCCGAAGAAGCGACGGGAGCGGAGCCGGCTTTGCCAGTGTTCGCGCCGATCGTGCCGGCGGTGGATGATCCGCCCGTCGTCTCGAAGGCAGCGCGAGCGCCGGATTGATAGCTGTCCTTCACGCTGCCTGCCGCATGGCTGGCGGCGCGCTTGAGCGGTGAGATGGCGCCCTGGGCGCCGGCGCTGATGACACCGCCGAGCCCGGGTGCAACGCTGGAAAAGCCTGACTGTCCGGCTGCGCCGAGGCCGTAGGCTGTGGATGCCCTGCCTGCGGTAGCGGCCCCGCCACGAGCCGCCGCTGCAGCACCGCCGCTGATAGCCGCGCCGCCGGACACCACGGCGCCGCCGGCCGCGGCGCCCGCCACGACCATGCCGCCGGCGGCAAGCCCGGTGCCGACCGCCGCACCCGCGCCGAGCTGCGGGCCGCCGGAGACCAGACCGTTGGCAATGCCCGGTCCGAAGATGCCAAGGCCGAGCAGCGACAGGGCGGCCAGTACGATCGCCATGGCGTCGTCGATCGACGGCGTGGTCCCGCCGAATCCCGAGGTGAACTCGGAGAAGAGGGTCGAGCCGATGCCGATGACGACGGCGAGCACCAGCACCTTGATGCCGGACGAGATGACGTTGCCGAGCACCCGCTCGGCCATGAAGGCCGATTTGCCGAACAGACCGAAGGGAATCAGCACGAAACCGGCGAGCGTCGTCAGCTTGAACTCGATCAGCGTGACGAAGAGCTGGATTGCCAGGATGAAGAAGGCGAGCAGCACCAGCGCCCAGGCGAAGAACATGCAGGCGATCTGGATGAAGTTCTCGAAGAAGGACCAGTAGCCCATCAGGTTCGAGATCGAGTCCAGCAAGGGCCGGCCGGCATCGAGCCCGGTCTGCGCCACCTTGCCCGGGCGCATGAGATCGTTCACGGCAAAACCCGTACCCGAGGCCTTCAGGCCAAGCCCGGCGAAGCTTTCGAAGACGATGCGGGCGAGATTGTTCCAGTTGGAGATGAGATAGGCGAAGACGCCGACGAACAGCGTCTTCTTGACGAGGCGCGCCATGATGTCGTCGTCGGCCCCCCAGGACCAGAAGAGCGCCGCCAACGTGACGTCTATGACAATCAGGGTCGTGGCGATGAAGCCGACCTCGCCGCCGAGCAGGCCGAAGCCGCCGTCGATGTAGCGCGTGAAGACTTCAAGGAAATGATCGATAACGCCCATGCCGCCCATGTCAGCGAGCCTCCGGCCGGGGCGGCTCGACCTGCATCGCGGGAGCGGTCACATCCGCCCGCCCTCCTTCTTTCCGGATTGGGTCCGCGGACGCGGGCAAGTCAGGGAATAGCGTCGTCGGGGCAACCGCAGCAGGCGCGGTTGCCGAGTCACGTTGACCGAGAAACCGGCGCCGGCTCTCTACCCACGCTTTCAGGCATCCGGGATCGCGAGGACCGGCTTCGCCGATCCCGGAACAGCGGCGCAATTCGGCCGCGAGTGGGTCTTGTGACGCGATGGAACGGTCCCGCGTCGCCGGGGCGTCAGGCCCATCGTCCCTGCTGCTCATCTCGATCGCGGTCACCGTCAAAGCGACCGCGATGAAGACGATTGCAATGGCACGAGCGAAGATCTTGCCTTGCATCGCGCCGGCCTCAGTTCTTGCCATAGAACATCTGCGCACCGCCGGGCTGGTAGCCCGAGCCCCGCGTCAGGAAGCGGCGGCGCTGCTCCCGGCCCTGGTCGGCGGCGGTGGCCTGTTCGGCCGATTGCAACGCCTGCGCCCGACCGTTCGCGGCGACGACCGCGGTGAGATCGGCGAGCTGCTGCGCCTGAAGCGCGAGCAGCTGGTTGCCGGCCTGTGTTGCCTGAAGCGCTCCGGTCGCACCCTGGCTCTGCCCGACCAGCGCCGACATCTGGCTGCGGTTGGTGTCGATGTTGTCGACGACGCCCGCCTGCACACGCATGGCGTCCTGAAGGCCACCAACCGTGTTGCCCCAGCGCGAGCGCGCCTCGGCGACGAGTTGCTGATCCGAAGCCGACAGCGAGACGTTGCCGTATTTCTGCTGGAAAGCCTGATCGATCTGCTGGACGTCATAGGCAACGTTCTGCGCCTGGCCGAGCAATTGCTGCGTGCGTTGCACGGACTGCTGGAGCTGTTGCTGCGAGGAAAACGGCAGGCTGGCGAGATTGCGAGCCTGGTTGATGAGCATCTGCGCTTGGTTCTGAAGCGAGGTGATCTGGTTGGTGATCTGCTCGAGCGAGCGCGCTGCCGTCAGGACGTTTTGCGAATAGTTCGAGGGATCGAAGACGATGAAGGCGTGTGCCGGCGTCGCCAGCATCGGCGAGAGCGCGGCGGGAGCGACAAGCAGCGCGGCCGCGAGCCGCATGCCAAGGGAACGGCGCAGTTTCATGGGGATTTCTCCTTGTTGGTGAGGACGGGGCTGGTTAGGGCGGGAATGAGTTCAGCGGCCCAGCCGACGCCACGGTGGTTGAGCCAGGCAGTGAGGAAACCATCGCTGCCGTGCTCAGCGACGATGCGGGCGATCGCGGCCTGGTCGGTCTTGGCGGATACAGCGCAAAGCGCGAGTGCCACATCCGATAAGCCAAGCTCGAACAGCCGGTTGCCACGACGGGACTGGCAGTAATAGTCGCGCTTCGGCATCGCCCGGGCGATGATCTCGATCTGCCGGTCGTTGAGGCCGAAGCGGCGATAGATTGCCGTGACCTGCGGCTCGATGGCGCGCTCGTTCGGCAGCAGAAGCCGGGTCTGGCAGCTCTCGATGATCGCCGGCGCGATTGCCGAACCATCGATGTCGCTGAGCGACTGCGTGGCGAAGATGACGCTGGCGTTCTTCTTGCGCAGCGTCTTCAGCCATTCGCGGAGCTGGCCGGCAAAACCGTCATCGTCAAGCGCAAGCCAGCCTTCGTCGATGATGAGAAGGGTTGGCGCGCCATCGAGCCGGTCCTCGATGCGATGGAAGAGGTAGGACAGGACTGCGGGCGCGGCACCCGTTCCGATCAGCCCTTCGGTTTCGAATGCCTGGACCGACGCCGATCCGAGATGTTCGCGCTCGGCATCGAGCAACCGGCCGTAGGGACCGCCGACGCAATAGGGGCGTAATGCCTGCTTGAGATCATTTGATTGCAGCAGCACGACCAGACCGGTGATGGTGCGCTCCTCGACGGGGGCGGACGCCAGCGAACTCAACGCCGTCCAGATATGCTCCTTGACTTCAGGGGTGATCGTCACGTTCTCGCGCGTCAGGATGGCCACGATCCAATCGGCGGCCCAGGCGCGCTCGGGGACATCATGGATGCGGGCGAACGGCTGAAGGCTGATGCTGTCGATCGCCCCATCGCTGAGATCGCCGCCGAGATCGTGCCAGTCGCCGCCCATGGCGAGTGCGGCCGCGCGGATAGAGCCGCCGAAATCGAAGGCGAATACCTGTGACCCGGCGTAGCGGCGGAACTGCAGCGCCATCAGTGCCAAAAGCACGGACTTGCCGGCGCCGGTCGGGCCGACGATCAGCGTATGGCCGACATCGCCGACGTGAAGCGAAAGCCGGAACGGGGTCGAGCCTTCGGTCTTGCCGAACAGCAGAGGGGGCGCTGCCAAATGCTCGTCCCGCACCTCGCCCGCCCACACCGCGGAAAGCGGGATGATGTGGGCGAGATTAAGCGTGGAGATGGGAGGTTGACGGACGTTGGCGTAAACATGACCCGGCAGGCTGCCTAGCCAGGCGTCGACGGCGTTGATGGTTTCGATGATCGCCGTGAAATCGCGGCCCTGGATGACCTTTTCGACCCGGCGCAGTTTTTCGTCGGCGATGCCGGGATCGTCGTCCCACACCGTCACCGTCGCGGTGACATAGGCCATGCCGGCATAGTCGGCACCGAGCTCCTGCAGCGCCATGTCGGCGTCGGCGGCCTTGTTTGCGGCGTCGGTGTCCACGAGGACCGACGCCTCGTTGGTCATCACTTCCTTGAGGATCGCGGCGACCGATTTGCGCTTGGCGAACCATTGACGCCGGATCTTTGTCAGCAGTCTGGTCGCATCGGTCTTGTCGAGCAGGATCGCCCGTGTCGACCAGCGATACGGGAAGGCCAGCCGGTTCAGTTCGTCGAGCAGACCCGGCGTGGTCGCGGTCGGGAACCCCGTGACGGTCAGAATGCGCAGATGCGACGCGCCTAGCCGCGGCTCGAGCCCGCCGGTCAGCGGCTGGTCGGCCAGCATGGCATCGAGATACATCGGCGTTTCGGGAACGCGGACGCGCTGGCGATTGGTCGAGACGCAGCCATGCAGATAACTCAGCGTCTCGCCGTCATCGAGCCAGCGGCACTCCGGCATGAAGGCTTCGACAAGGCGCAGGACGCGGTCGCTGCGGTCTGCGAAGCCCGTCAGCACCGCATTGGGGTCGAGGCCCCTCTTCTCGCGCCCTTCGTAGAGCCAGCTTTCCGCTCGCGCGCTGTCTTCGGCGGGCGCGAGATAGGTGAGTGTGAGGAAGTAGCTGGACTCGAAATGCGCGCCGGCCTCCTCGAAGCCCGCCTTTCGCTCGGCATCGACCAGAGCGGAGGCCGCATCCGGAAAGATGCTGACGGGATAGCGGGTCGAGGCATGGCGCTGCGCCTCCACGAAGATCGCCCAGCCGGAGCCGAGACGGCGAAAGGCATTGTTGAGCCGGCCGGTGACGGCAACCAGTTCGGCCGGAACGGCGCTGTCAAGATCAGGACCGCGAAAGCGCGCGGTCCGCTGGAAGCTGCCGTCCTTGTTGAGGACGATGCCGGCGCCGACCAAGGCCACCCAGGGCAGGAAGTCGGAGAGCCGGCTGCTACGGTTGCGGTATTCGGCAAGGTTCATCATCGGCGCAACCTCACTCAGACAGTGAGGTGCGCAGGGATGCGCAGATGCCGGCGAACGACGTCGGCGAACAGCGGATCGCGCTTGGCGGCCCAGACGGCGGCAACATGGCCGATCGCCCAGATGGCGATGCCGACGAGCCACAGACGCAGCCCAAGCCCCACGGCGCCGGCGAGCGTCCCGTTCATGATGGCAATGGCGCGCGGGGCGCCGCCGAGCAGGATCGGCTCGGTCAGCGCCCGGTGCACGAGGACCGTATAGCCCGGCACTGCATAATCGGGCATTGGCCCGCCCTGTTCGACAGCGCCCGCCATCAGACCAGCGCCCCGCCGCCGAACGAGAAGAACGACAGGAAGAAGCTCGACGCCGCGAAAGCGATGGACAGGCCGAACACGATCTGGATGAGCCGGCGGAAGCCGCCCGACGTGTCGCCGAAGGCGAGCGTCAGGCCGGTAACGATGATGATGATCACCGCCATGATCTTCGCGACTGGGCCTTCGATCGACTGGAGTATCTGTTGCAGCGGTTGTTCCCACGGCATCGACGAGCCGGAGGCATAAGCGGGCGCGGCCATCACCAGGATGAGGGTGGGAACGGAAACGGTCATGGCAAGACGATGGCGCGCGAGGCGCAGGCGTTGGATCACGGATTTTCTCCTTTGGGGCTTTGGATGAGCAAGGTCGGGCTGTCGCCGCCCTCGAGGACCGCTGGCGCGATCCGGTAATCGCCGTCTGGGCGCAGGCCATCGACCCGGATGAGTTCGGACAATCGGCGGGCGGTGCCGCGGCCGGAAAGAATGGCAACCAGGTCGATCGTCTCGGCGATCAGCGCGCGCGGGACGGTGACGACGGCTTCCTGGATAAGCTGTTCCATCCGTCGCAGCGCGCCAATGGCGCTGCCGGCGTGGATCGTGCCGAGCCCGCCGGGGTGGCCGGTGCCCCAGGCCTTGAGCAGTTCGAGCGCCTCGGCTCCGCGCACTTCGCCGACCGGAATGCGGTCGGGGCGCAGGCGCAGCGACGAACGAACGAGATCGGAGAGCGACGCGACGCCGTCCTTCGTTCGCATCGCAACGAGATTCGGCGCGGCGCATTGCAGCTCGCGCGTATCCTCGATGATGACCACGCGATCGGCGGTTTTAGCCACTTCGGCCAACAGCGCGTTGACCAGCGTGGTCTTGCCCGTGGATGTGCCGCCTGCAACGAGAATGTTGGCGCGGGTGGCAACTCCCTGGCGCAGCGCGTCCGCCTGGTGCGCCGACATGGTCCCGGCCGCGACATAGTCGTCAAGGGTAAAGACCACGACCGCGGGCTTGCGGATCGCGAAGGCGGGCGCCGCGACGACGGGAGGAAGAAGCCCCTCGAACCGCTCCCCCGTCTCGGGCAGCTCGGCCGAGACGCGTGGCGCGCCGGCATGGACCTCGGCACCGACATGATGAGCGACAAGGCGAACGATGCGCTCGCCATCAGCTGCCGACAGGCGCTCTCCCGTGTCGGAGAGCCCCTGCAACAAGCGGTCGATCCACAAACGCCCATCGGGATTGAGCATCACTTCGACGATGCCTGGGTCGTCGAGATAACTTGCGATCGCAGGTCCGAGCGCTGTGCGCAGCATGCGTGCGCCGCGCGCGAGGCCTTCTGAACTGTGCTGCGAAGTCGCCATGCTGTCCCCGTTTCGATCCGGGGCAAGATGAACGCCCCAGAACGGGGATGATTAAGAGAGCCGCATCTCGAGTGGATTCAACAACTTTGTCGAGGCGTCGTAGCCTAGCGTGCAAATACAGGCGGTCGGCGGTTCGGACCGGCAGCCCGGATTGCGGATTCGCGCCAGACTTGGTCCCGGTGGAGCCGCGGCATCGACTCAACGTCGGTGCCGTGTTGGCAACGCGACCCCCTCCAGAGTCTCTCCTGCCAGGCTCGACAGGCTGGGGAGAACTTATCTATGATAACATATCACCGTGGCACTTCGATATGTTTTTACATATCCTCGTTTGCAAAATCCTCGCCAAATGATATATTTACGCATATAAATTTTGAAAAACGATATGTAGAGGCATATCAATGGTCTATTCGACGGACGAAATTCTCCAGACGCTCCGCAACGCGCGCGAGCAAAGCGGGTTGAGCCAGCGCGACCTCAGCGCTCGCATTGGCCTTCCGCAAAGCCATATTTCAAAGATTGAAAATGGCGGGACCGACCTCAGGCTTTCGAGCTTGGTTGAGTTCGCACGAGCGCTCGACCACGAACTGGTCCTGGTTCCGCGCAAGGCCTTGGCAGCGGTCGAAGCCGTCGTCAGCAATGCTTACACAACGCTTGACGGCGAAGACCGCCAGCGCTCCGTGGTGTTCAATCGCGCCCAGGCTGCCCTTGCACGGCTGAACCGCGACCATCCCGACGCTGGCGAATTCAAGCGTCTCGACCAAACGCTGCGCGAGCTTGCAAACTTTCGGTTGGGCAAGACCGATCTCGATACGTTGCGCGCCATCACCGAAAAGCTGATGAAGCTGCCGGTCGGTGCGGGCGCGACCGCTGCCGTCGAGCGCGCCTCCAAGCAGCTTGGAGCACTGCGCAACAGGATCGCCCACGCGCTCCCCGACATGCCCCGCCCTGCATACCAACTCGACGATGAGAGCGAGGATGCCTGACGTTTCCGTCCTCGACGTTCGCCTCTATGGCGAGAAGATCGCAACACTCACGCTCATTCCGGGCGATCGTACGCTGTTTGCCTTCGACAAGGCCTATATCGACGATCCCGAGCGGCCCACGCTTAGCCTGTCGTTCAAGGACCAGTACGGGCAGCTCCTGACCGAATTCCGACCGTTCAATGTCAGGGTTCCTCCGTTCTTTGCGAACCTCCTGCCGGAAGGGCCACTGCGGGCCTACCTTGCCGAGCGCGCGGGCGTGAGCGAAAAGCGCGAATTCTTCCTGCTCTGGGTTCTCGGCCGCGATCTTCCTGGTGCGCTTACCATCGTGCCGGCGGACGCAGAAGCCTGGCCAGACCTGAGGGACGAGGGCGACGCAGAAGCACGCCGTGCGCGTCGGAGCAATGCCCTGCGATTTTCACTCGCCGGCGTGCAGTTGAAGTTCTCGGCGGTGAGGAACAGCGGAAAGGGCGGCGGGCTTACGATCCCCGCCGACGGCGTCGGCGGTTCTTGGATCGTCAAACTGCCCTCACAGCTCTATGAGGGCGTCCCCGAGAATGAATTCTCGATGATGAGTCTCGCGGCCAGGCTCGGCATGGACGTGCCAGAGGTCCAACTCCTCGACGTCGATGCGATCGACGGCCTTCCCGAGGGCATGCGCAGCATGAAGGGCCAGGCACTGGCCATCCGGCGCTTCGACCGCACCGGCGACGGTCCGGTGCATATCGAGGATTTCGCCCAGGTGTTCGGCGTGTGGCCGGACGACAAATACAAGCGGGCAAGCGCACGCAACATCGCGACGGTGCTTGGCATTGAGGCCGGAGACAGTGGCGCCTCCGAGTTCATCCGCCGGCTCGTCTTCAACACGCTGATCGGCAATGCCGACATGCACCTCAAGAACTGGTCGATGATCTATCCCGATCGGCGGACAGCGGCGCTCGCTCCAGCCTACGATTTCGTATCGACAATTGCCTACATGCCGGACGAGTTCGCCGCCATCAAATATGCCCGCACCAAGCGCATGCGCGAGCTCTCGCTCGACGAGCTCCGTTACCTGGCGGCGAAGGCGCATCTGCCCGAGAAGCTGGTCGTCGACACGGCGCGCGAAACCGTCACCCGCTTCCGCGACGAGTGGCCCGAGGCGAAGAAGACGCTTCCGGCGGCGCGCGCCGTCGCCGACGCGATAGACACTCACCTGCAAAACCTTGCGCTGATCGCCGAGGCCTGAGCACCGGCCGCGCCGCCGACGAGCTGCCGATCTGCGGCGACGGCGATCCGACCGTCTAATCATTGCCCCGGCACGCCGGTCCTGAGTGTGTCGAAACCGGCGTCGATGTCCTCGCTGATTTCTTGCCTCAGCTTCGGTCCTTTCGCCAGGCGCCGGCCAAGCGCCGTGACGAAGGCATCGTAGCGCTCGCCAGCCTTGGCGTGAGCAGCCCGCGCCGCGGGCTCGGGCAAAGCCGGAGTTGTCGCCAGCCAGAAGCGGACGAAAACGGCGAGCGTCTCAACGGCAATTGCGAGATCGCGCTCATGGCGCGTCATTCGGCGATCGAGCTGGTCGAGTCGCTTGGTGATCGCCGCCTCCTGGCGCTCGGCGGCATCGGGTGAAAGGAACGATTCGATGGCCGCCTCGGCGACGAGAGACCGTGAAAAATCACGGCGTGCCGCATGCTCAGCCAGCCTGCTCATCACCCTCGGATCGAGATAGACCGAAAGACGTTGTTTGCGCGGAACCTTTGCCATCGGAGCCTCACATGTCCACGCCGTCACCGGGGTCGAGCGATGCCTGCCGCGCAATGCCTTGCATCAGGCGCGTCAGTCGACGGTTGCGGGCGACATTGTCATCTACGTCGTCGAGGTGATCGATCTCGAACTCGTTCTCGGGCGAAGACTTCACGAGCAGCTCGACGCGGCTGAGCTCGGGTTGCCGACGACGCTCGGAATCAGTCGGATCCTCATTCCCGGCGGATGACTCCGGCGGCATCGACGTCGCTTCGGCAATTTGGGGACGGAAAGGCAGAGGCAGCTTCGTCCAGTCGTCCGGTTTCCCCTCCGCCTCCGCCGTCAGCACCGGCGGCGGCAGGATACGCTCCCGGAAGCGAGCATCCTCATGATAGCGCGCCTTCTTGGCGCGGATCGGCGGCGCACCCGAGACCATGACAATTTCGTCGGTGGCCGGCAATTGCATCACTTCACCCGGCGTGAGCAGCGGGCGAGCCGTCTCCGAACGGGAGACCATCAGATGGCCGAGCCACGGCGACAGCCGGTGGCCGGCATAGTTCTTCATAGCCCTCATCTCGGTCGCTGTTCCGAGTGCATCGGACACGCGTTTGGCGGTGCGCTCATCGTTGGTGGCAAAGCTTACCCGGACATGACAGTTGTCGAGGATTGAGTTGTTGGCGCCGTACGCCCTCTCGATCTGGTTGAGGGATTGAGCGATCAGGAAACTTTTCAGCCCGTAGCCGGCCATGAAGGCGAGCGCCGACTCGAAAAAGTCGAGGCGGCCAAGCGCCGGGAACTCGTCGAGCATCAACAGCAGCCGGTGCCCTCGCGCCCTCACCTGCAGATCTTCCGTCAAGCGGCGGCCGATCTGATTGAGGATCAGGCGAATGAGCGGCTTGGTCCGGTTGATGTCGGACGGCGGAACGACGAGGTAGAGCGTCGTTGGATGCTTGTCGTCGACAAGATCCGTGATGCGCCAATCGCAGCGGCGCGTGACCTCGGCCACGACAGGATCGCGGTAGAGGCCAAGGAAAGACATGGCGGTGGACAGCACGCCGGAGCGCTCGTTATCAGATTTGTTCAAGAGCTCTCGCGCGGCGCTGGCGATGACCGGGTGCGCACCGGCCTCACCCAGATGCGCCGTTTTCATCATCGCCGACAGCGTCCATTCGATCGGACGCTTTGGATCGGAGAGGAAGCCGGCAACGCCGGCAAGCGTCTTGTCCGACTCGGCGTAGAGAACATGCAGGATCGCGCCGACCAGAAGGGCATGGCTGGTTTTCTCCCAATGGTTTCGCCTCTCGAGCGAGCCTTCGGGATCGACCAGGATGTCGGCGATGTTTTGCACGTCGCGGACTTCCCATTCGCCGCGGCGCACCTCGAGCAGCGGGTTGTAGGAGGAGGATTTCGGATTGGTCGGATCGAACAGCAGGACCCGGCCATGCCTGGCGCGGAAGCCCGCGGTGAGCTGCCAGTTCTCGCCCTTGATGTCATGCACGACGGCTGAGCTCGGCCAGGTCAGCAGCGACGGGACGACGAGGCCGACACCCTTGCCCGAACGCGTCGGCGCAAAGCACAGCACGTGCTCCGGTCCGTCGTGGCGCAGATAGGCGCCGTCATATCGACCAAGCACCACGCCATCGGAGCCGAGAAGGCCAGTTGCCTTGACCTCCTGCTTATCGGCCCAGCGGGCGGAGCCGTAGGTCTCGACCTTCTTGGCCTCGCGAGCCCGCCAGACCGACATGCCTATGGCGACGGCGACGCAGGCGAAACCACCGGAAGCCGCAATAAAGGCACCCTCCACGAAGATCGACGGCGCGTAGGCATCAAAGCCATACCACCACCAGAAGAAGGACGGCGGAAGGTAAATCGGAAAGCCCAGGACATGGAACAATGGCCTGCCGAGCTCGGGCTGGAATGCCAGGCGCCAGGCCACCCATTCCGTGGCGCCCCAGGTCGTGATCAGCACGATCGCCAGGACGGCGAAGACCTGGCCCCAGAGAATCTTGGTGGCGGACATAGAAGCAGTCCTTTCTTCAACATGAGGTTAGATGCCGAGCCCACGGTTGCGGCCGAAGCTCCAGTCGATGCCGCCTTCATCGCGAGCCACGCCAGAGACGTGGCGGCCAAGGTGCTTTTCCAGGGACGGCGTCCAGGGCACCAGTTGGAACCCGAGGCCGTCATCGATCATGGCGAAGCGGCCGGAGGCGAGCGTGAAGCGTTGCCGGTAGGAACCGGTGACGTAATCGCCGCTGCGGGCGCGGTTGAAGGGCTGGCCGGTGTCGGCCGAGAGCTTTTCGCCGAGCGCCTCCAACTCGCGGCGACGCAGCGTGTCGATCAGGTTGCGGGTGAAGGTTGTGCGTTGGCCATGCCGCTCGCCGAGGCCCTGTTCGACGAGATGGTCGGCGCGGCGCTGCATGGCCAGCCGCACCTCGGCGCCGAAGCCGCCTTCCGACAACGCAATCGGCTCGCGGGCGATATTCTGGCGGTCAAGCCAGGTCGCGCCGGCGGCGGTAACCTGCCGCTCAATATCGAGGTCGGATCGGACAGCGAGTGCTGCGCGCCCATGCCCCTGCACATCATGGAACCTGCGCAACTCGACGATCGAACCGGGAGCGCCGTCGCCCGCGGCGTCGAGATCGGACAGCCTGATGTGATGTGTGCGGCCGTCGGTGCCATCAACCACGGCGTAGGCGCTGCCCTTCAGCTCATCATCGAGGCCGCGGTCGACCAGCCGGCCGACGATCGGCGTGTCGAGGCGCTCCGCCGCCAGCACATAGTTCGCCGCGCCGCGCTTGATACCCTGTTCTGTCAGCGCGCGGTGCATCCGCTTGATGATGTCGCCGCGCTCGCCAAGCTCGCGCAGCGTCGCCTCGGCCTTGTCGTCGATCATCCACTGGCCAGGGCCGACCTGTTCGGCAAGGCCAAGGGTTTCGAGCTTGCGCATCCGCCCGACCTTCAGCACGTGATACGCGTCGGGCTGGACGTTCGCGGGGGCGGCCAGGTCGATGACGCCTGTGTCGCGCCCGTCGCGAACAAGCTGCCGGTCAAGCTGGGTCCAGCCTTCGGCTTCGACCTGGCGCTCAAGATTGCGCCGGATGTCGAGATCGGTGCGGGGGCCCAGCTCATGGGTGACAAGATCGGCCGCGCGGGCGCGCATCCCCTCCTTGATGTAATCGCGTGAGATTACGAGATCCTGGCCGTCATCGGTTTGGCCGCGCAAGATGATGTGAAGGTGCGGGTTGTCGGTGTTCCAGTGATCGACGCCGGTCCAATCGAGCTTCGTGCCGAGGTCCTTTTCCATCTGGCCCATCAGGTCGCGGGCGAAGGCTTTGAGGTCGGCCATGTCGACGGCATCTTCGGGTGAGACGATAAAGCGGAAGTGGTGCCGATCATCGCCACAACGCGCGGCAAAAGCACCGCCATCCATCGCATCGATTTCCGGCCCGAACAGCCTTGTCTTCTCCCCGTCACGGGTAACGCCTTCGCGGCGCAGATAGGTGAGATGGGCAGCAAGCGGCGCTGCGCGCGCGTGATGGCGCACCAGCCGTGTCTTGATGATCACGGTGCGCGAGCGGCCGGTGAGGAGGCGATTGGCACGCACGCTCGCCGTGCGGCCACGCCCGAAGGTCGAGCGATTGCACGAATTGATCCGGCCGGTGCGAGAGATCCGGGCGCCGGCCTTCTGGGCGGCGGCAAGCGCCTGCGCAATGAAGGGCCTGGCGCGCTGGGCACTGGGCGAGCGGATGCGGCCTGGGCGAATTCGAAGATCGTCCTCGCCAGTCATCTTAGAGATCCCGCACATCGTGCCAAGCCACGGAAATCACGGGAAAATCGATGTTCTGACGCGGTGCGCCGCTTGCTAGCACCTCGCGGAAGTCCTGCATAACCTATTGAAACAACACAACCGACCGACGCCGCACCTCGCGGCCTTTTATCTCGCCATCTTCCGGTTGTTCTGCACACCTTCCGCCTCCATCCACGCCACGGTGCGCTGGAACTCGCGGTTGCGCGAAAACGTCCATACGCGCTCATGGCTGGATCCCTTTGCCCGCTCGCGCCACGAAGAGGCCTTCGGACAGCGGCACGATGGCGGAGACATCGCGCACGGTGGGTGCAGAGCTCGCGTCATTTGGCGGTCGCTCGGCCGGTACGGAGGCGGCAGCTTGGATGCGATCCTGATGACCTACGAAGAGCGCGCCGTGCTTCCAGGGAATGGCCTCGACAGATGTGACTGCGAAAGGGCGTATACCCTCGCTTCCACCGACAAGGGGGGCGAGCG
This sequence comes from Mesorhizobium sp. LMG17149, assembly GCF_024518695.1. Taxonomy (NCBI): domain Bacteria; kingdom Pseudomonadati; phylum Pseudomonadota; class Alphaproteobacteria; order Hyphomicrobiales; family Phyllobacteriaceae; genus Mesorhizobium; species Mesorhizobium sp. LMG17149. The sequence goes on along the minus strand of NZ_JANIFL010000018.1, from coordinate 5,640 downwards.
TCTCGACATAGGCGCGGGTCTCGGCCGGTAAAGGACGCCCAGTGAGGTAGGCTTCGTAGCGCGCAGGACCCGCGTTGTAGGCGGCCAGAAACCCCGGCGAGCCGTAGCGATCGTGCAGTTCGCGCAGATACGCCGTTCCTGCCAGGATGTTATCGCGGGGATCGAACGGATCGCGGCCAAGCGACCAGCGGGCGCGCAGATCATCCCATGTGCCGGGCATGATCTGCATCAAGCCGCGGGCGCCGGCGCTGGAGACGGCGCGCGCATCGCCAGCACTCTCCTTGCGCATGACGGCGCGTATCCACGCGATCGGAACGCCGAAGCGCTGCGAGGCTTCGCTGATGTGCGCACCAAAGGGGTCGCGTGGCGACGATCGCGCGATGGCCAAGTCCTGCGCCACTGTCGCCGCCGGCATGACGGTCGCGACGGACAGACCGCAAAGGAGGAGCAGAGCCATGCGCCGGGCAGCGCGAAGCGGCCCGGGCGCACCGCGATGGCTCGTCGACGGACGGCGAGCGCGCATCATTCACTCCTTCTCGCTGCGGTCGCGCGGGCGCGCCCAGTGCAGCGACCAGGACGTCTTGTCGTCGCCATTGCGAAAGAGGTTCGCGCGGATCGGCTGCGCGAACGTCGGGTCGTCGATCGGGATCGAGACATAGTCGCCGGCCTTTTCGCTGGAGCGTTTCCAGCCGGCGCCGATCTCGGGGCCGTCCTCGCTTCCGGTGTGAACGCGGTAGTCAGGCGCATTCTCCGTTTCGCTCGCCTCTGCCGTTACGATAGCGATATCCAGGTTGAGGCTGAGCGTGTGGATGCGCCCGCTATAGCCAGTCTTCTGGCGCGTGAATTCCCCGATCTGTTGCATGTCAGGCTCCTGTTATCAGTGGTGCGGTGATGATGGCTGGCGGCACGACGCGCCGCCGGTCGCGCGCTCACCGCGTTGGCGCGCGCCATTCGAAGCGGCCGTTGCCGCCCTCGTCCGTCCAAAGTGGGACGGCGCGGCCGATGATCCGGCTGGTGGAGATGAGGCCGAAGTAACGTCCGTCGAGGCTGTCGCGGACCTGCCAGTTCATCAGGAAGACTTCCCCCGTCGAGATGCGGCGGCAGCCCTGCCAGACCGGCAGGTCACGGCCGGCCCGATCACGTTCGAGCGCCACCCCCGCCTTGACGCCATCGACGGTGATGGTGAGGTTCGAGCGACAGACAATTTGCCCGGAAACGCCAAGGATGTGCTTCAAGAGTGGCACGCCCGCCGGCAGATAGCCGCGATTAGCGAGGAACGCGGCGAGTGGCTCGGGCGCATCGACGGCCACAAGATCGGTGACCTCGAAGGGTCCGTGGAACTCGATGGTGTAGAAACCGATCGGCGCGCTGGCTGACGCATTCCAGATGAGCTTCGTGGGCATCGAAGCGAGGCCGGGATAGCCGACGCCCATGGTTGCGAGAACGCTAGCGAGAAATATCCCGGCGCGCGTCACGGTTCGGTCCTCTTGCGCAGCAGGAAGGCGCGGTGTTGATCGAGTGTGTAGCTGCGCGGCGCGTGCCCGGCGGTTATCCGGTTTTGGATGTGCCGCCAATGATCGTGCGACACCAACTCAGGCTCGACGTCGAGGCGCTGGATGGCGTCGATCGCCTGCAGCACGCGTTCGACCTTGGGCCAGCTCTCGACCTTCAGAAGGATGTCGCCGCCGGGGCGCACGAAGGGCAGTGTCTGATAGGCTTCGCCACGTGCGACAGCACGCACGATATCGATGCGTGAGATGATCGTTCCGAAGTCGTTCGCGGCCCAGCGAACGAACGCGAAAACCGCGCCGGGGCGATAGGACAAGATGCGTCGGCGACGATCAACGATTTGTTCCAGAGCGTGGGTACCGAACCGTATCCAGTTCTCTTGTCTCTTCTCGATCCACGTCAGTTCGACATGAACGAGATCGTCGGGAGCGTGGTGCGTGGCCGGGAACGCGGCACGCATACGAGGAGCCGCGATGCCAGTCATGAGAGTTCTCCTGATGTTGCGGGAATTCGCGCGAGCAGCTCGCGCAGCGTGTCGGCGATGATGACATCGCGCTGGAAAGCGGCGATGCTGTCGCGCAACTGCGGCATCACCTCGGTGGTCGGGCGCACGACGAAGGCAGACCGATTGACCGTCCGAGGCGGACCTGATCAGCGTATCCGGACCTGACGGCCGCGATGCAAGGCAGTGCTTTCGGGACCACTCGCTCATGGCGCGATCCTCGATCTCGCGCATGGGTGCGACGCTCTTTCGCGTTGCCGTGCGATTGCCATCCAGGACGAAAAACGCCGCTCCGGCTGGCAGATGCGCGCCTCGCGGAGACGAGCCAGAAGCTCGGCCAACGCCGATCCATGAAAGGCGAAGGTTGCACTTGAGCAGCACGAGGGCGGCGAGCAGGGCGAGCCGATTTCCCTTGCAGGCCAATTCGCCGACGAGATGCAACGTCCAAGTCGCCTTGCCGAAACAGCTCTTCTGATTGAGGAGCATGGCGATCATCGGATGCCTCCGGAGGGCGGATGTTGAGCCGGATTCGGGGCTTCGGAGACGCTGGTTGCCGTGTTGCTGCCATCAGAAACCGATGGCGTATTCGGGGTCTTGTCGGTGTCTATGCTGCGTGTGCCGCTGGCTCGTCGGATGAGCTTTTGCACACCACGCGCGCGCGCTTTAAGGTTAGAATCTGGGTTAGAGTCTAAGTTAGACGCGTGATTTCGGTTTTGCTTTCTGCAGGTTAGAGCCTGTCTGGGTTCCTGATAGCACGAGCCCGCGGTTCCCGATGGCACGATAGTTCCGGTCCCTGATGGCACGAGGCCGTCCACAGGCCTTCCACAGGAGCCGATCCGCTCGAAGGCGAGCACCGCCCGGCCGCCAATCTCCACTTCCAGCGCAAGGGTGTAGCCGGGCAGCGGCTGGCGGCGGATGATGTCGCGCAGCTCGAAGGCAAAGCGCTTGTGGGGCGACAGGCTGCCGGATTTCTGGTGAAGGTGACGGAAGTCGAAACGCCAGCCGTCGCGCTGGCGCCCACCATGCTTGCGCACCAGCCTATAGAGCCAGCGCTCGAGACCGCCAGTCAGGTCGAAATAGGCGCGATCGATCGTCAGCACCAGCGCGTCATCAAGGACTGCCTGGTAGAACCAGTCGGGGACGATCAATTCAATCCCCGCGGGTCTGCCATGACGATCGATGCGCTCTTGCCACTCATTGATCCATGAGAAGCGGTGACGCCGACCTTCGGCGGGCTGACGGATAGTCGTCGAGACAGTGGTCGACTGCAGCCGATCAAGCCCCGCCTTCAGGCGTTGATAGTCGCGCAGGCTCTTGCCGCGGCCAACGAAGGTGAGAACCTCATAGGGCGTGGCGGCCATCAGGCGCGAGGTACGAAGCCCGTTGTCGCGCGCCTCGACGATCTGGCTCGCGGCCCAGATCAGGATGTCGGCGTCCCAGATGGTCGCCATGCCATGATCGGGTACGGCTTCGACCCGGATCGAGACGTTGCCGGCGGCAAAATCGATCGGGGTGGTGCGATGCGTCTTGGAAAGGGAGAAGAACGGATAGGCCATGAGATCCTGCGCGTCTCGAGCGGCGAAGTCGCCAGGCAGCGCCCGGAAAAGGTCGAGCTGTCCGCGCTCCGAAAGGGATTGGTTTCGCGCCACCATTTGGAAATCCGCGCGCGGTCAGCGTGCGTATCGTCCGCCATGCGCCGGCGGCGTCGTTGTGTGACGCTTGGCCGGCAGGACCGAGCCACGCGGATCGGATGTAGAGGTGACGGCGCCGCGTTCGGCCCAGGCCTGAAGATCATCGACGGCATAGACGACACGGCCGCCGAGCTTTCGGTAGCCAGGACCAGTGCCATAGGTACGGTGCTTTTCGAGCGTGCGGGCGGACAGGCTGAGGAAATCCGCGGCTTCCTTGGTGCGCAGGAAGCGTGGCGGCAAGACGGTGATATCGGGTCGCATGGATCGGGCCTCCGTGGGGTTTTGGACGGCCGCTGGCGTTCAGCGGGGAACGGAGACCACGGTGGCGGAGAGTAGGCTTCGCCGGGGATGGGGAAGTTGAGGGGGGCTAAAACGCCACCCCTCTTTGCGCAGGCAGACCCGCTAGGATCGACGGCGATGACGCAGGATTTGCAAATAACCGCCACCAATCATGCCGGTGGCGCCTTCGACGAGACCGATCACCGCGTCGCGCAGCGCGGAGGTTTTCCAAGGATCAGCGGCGACGCGCTTATACCCGTAAAGAGCCACGGCAATGTCGCGATAGCTCGCGCTATTCGAGCGGCCGTCAGCGGCCTGTATCATCAGCCGGAAGCGGCGGCGTTGCTGCGGGGTCATCCGCGTGTCCGAAGGTGCTGGGCGCCCCTGCCAGGCACGCCAGAAACGGGTAAGGGCTTCGATCCGTCCCAACGTTTCTGCATCCAAGGGAATCAACGCCGCCAAAGGGCCGTGCGGCTCGCTACCGGGCAGAAGGAGAAGTTGAGTGGCGACACCTGCATTATGGACGGTGTGGCGTCCTTCAACGCTGTCGCGGCTCGCGCCCACGCCGGTCAACGGCGCCGATCGCAAGGAAGACAGGAATTCCGGCGCCGGCACGAGAGAAACCACAGCTGGATCGACGTCAGGCGACCAGAAAACGTCTTGCGCCAAGGCGGACAAATCCGGCGTCGCTGGGAAATCGCAACCCCCACTGCCGCTGTGCCTCAGGGTGGAAGGGGGCTTTTTCGGCTCTTGCGGTCAGAAGTGCTTGATAGTGCCGTTGATAGGGTTCGTGACGCCGCAGACACTCCCAGGCGAGCCCTTCGATGGGCAATGCATCGAAATAATCATAGCTGGCATTGTCTCGCCAATGTGACGTATCCGGCCTCATCGAAGAGCTCCTCGCAAGAAACGCGTAGCCCCCGCTTCAAAACAATTCCGGGTTGCACCGATCGGCGGAAGACCCTCGCCGGGCATCGCGTGATGCCGCTTCGGCATCACCCGGGACGACAGCGGCTGGGGCTAGTTGCCGGGTTGACGCAAAAGATGACGGTAGCCAGCTCGCGCCATCCAGCGCGCTCGCGCCAGATGGCTGTCATGGATGCGCCGGGCGCGTTGTGGCTCCCTCGTCAGATCAATGCCGAAGACAATTTCGACCACCTCGCGCCAGTCGGCGCCGTCGTCGGCGGCGTCCAACAGGCGAGCATAAAGTTTAACGTGTTCCCGATCGTACTCGGTGAGTTCTTCACCGGTCGGCGCGGTGTCATCAAATGGCTCGATCATCGCTTGCCCTCCTCTTCACCAGAGTGAAAACCTGCATTTTATAGAAACAACAGCACTGACGGAGGGTGGCTGATCAGCATCAGGCGATGCGGTTTCGGCATCGCTTCGGCTTGAGTGGATGAAGCGGCCGGCCGCGAAAGAAGGCCCCGGCCTTCTGGCCGGGGCCTCAGACTGCTGACAAACCCCTGGCATTTGCTGGGGGTTTTTGATTCACTGGGTCATGTTGAAGCGACCCGCCCCTGAACAGACCGCGCTCGAGATGGTGACGCTGGATCAGTTGGTTCCTGCCGATCACCTTTTGCGCAAGATCGACCGTGTGATCGATTTCACCTTCATCCACGATCTGACCGCGCCGCTGTATTGCCCCGACAATGGCCG
>NZ_JANIFL010000017.1:0-119421 GCF_024518695.1 Mesorhizobium sp. LMG17149 | reverse complement strand
ATCCATGATGCCAGTCTCTCGCCAAACCATCGCCGGTCCTCCCGGCGGACAAGAAAACTGTCACCCATGCTATCGGTCCATTCTGTTACCTATCTATCCGGTTCGGACAATTGGCGGTTCCTCTCCCCCGCTTCACGGGGGCGAGGAACCGAGCTCCGCCTCTAAAATGACCAACAATTAACTTTGCTTGTCGCCAGTACCTTGCCTATCGTCTGCAGACAGAACCGGAGCCGTTGATGACATCCAGGATTGAATGGCTGCGCGGAACGCTGTTGGCGTCCTCTTTGGCTTTTGTCATGACCAGCCCGGTGGCGGCCGAGAGCCCCGTCTTGCCCAACACGGTTCCGGCCGAGTTCAAGGTCACGGATTTCCTGCTCGACAACGGCATGGAGGTGGTCGTCATTCCCGACCACCGTGCGCCGATCGTCACCCACATGGTCTGGTACAAGATCGGCAGCGCCGACGAGCCGCCCGGCAAATCCGGCATTGCCCATTTCTTCGAACATCTGATGTTCAAGGCGACGACCAACCATGCGGCGGGCGAGTTCGACCGCGCCATCTCCGATATCGGCGGCTCCAACAACGCCTTCACCTCCTACGACTACACCGCCTTCCACGAGACGGTGGCGCCGTCGGCGCTCGAGCTGATGATGAGCTTCGAGGCCGATCGCATGCGCAATCTCATACTCACCGACGATGTCATCAAGACCGAGCGCGATGTCATCCTCGAGGAGCGCCGCTCGCGCATCGACAACAGCCCCGAGGCCGTGCTGGACGAGGAGGTCGATGCGACGCTGTGGCAGAACCAGCCCTACCGCATCCCGGTCATCGGCTGGATGCAGGAGATGCAGCAGCTGAACCGCGCCGACGCTGTCGCCTTCTATGACAAATATTACCGGCCCAACAACGCGGTGCTGATCGTTGCCGGCGATGTCGAACCGGACACGGTGCGGGCGCTGGCCGAAAAGACCTATGGCAAGGTGGCGCGCGGCCCCGATCTGCCGCCGCGCATACGCCCGGTCGAGCCGGAGCAGAACACCAAGCGCACGGTGACGCTCGCCGATGCCCGCGTCAGCGTGCCGAGCTTTTCCACCCAATGGGTGGTGCCGTCCTATCACACAGGCAAGCCGGGCGAGGCGGAAGCGCTCGACCTCTTGGCGGAGATCCTCGGCGGCGGCAATCGCAGCCGGCTCTACCAGGCGCTCGTCGTCCAGCAAGGTATCGCATCCAGCGCCGGCGCCTTTTTCCAGGGCACCATGCTCGACGACACCAACTTCACCGTCTATGGCGCGCCGCGCGGGGATGCCAAAATCTCCGACGTCGAAGCGGCGGTCGATGCCGAAGTGGTGCGCATCGTCAAGGATGGCGTCACGCCATCGGAGCTGGAGAAGGCCAAGGACCGCTATGTCAGGTCGATGACCTTTGCCCGCGACAAGCAGGATTCCATGGCCAACATCTATGGCTCGACGCTTGCCACCGGCGGCAATGTTCAGGACGTCCAGCAGTGGACGGACCGCATCCGCAAGGTCACGGCAGACGAGGTCAAGGCCGTCGCCGCGCGCTATCTCGTGCTCGCCCGGTCGACCACCGGTTATTTGCTGCCGCAGCAACAGGCGGGGAATTGATTTGATGAAGAGATCGAGCGTTGGCGCTGCCCCTCACCTGCCTGCCGGCATCCTCTCCCCGTACAGTGACGGGGAGAGGGGCGCCGTCATCGCCGGTTTCGCCAGTCACCATGGTTGCAAGACGGAAGCCGAGGTTGCGGCCAGCCTCCTTCTCCCCGTCACTATACGGGGAGAAGTGCCCGGCAGGGCGATGAGGGGCGGCGCCGACTTCGACAATTGTTCGTTTGGAACGACCACCCCGAGCCGCGCCATCGCCCCGCTGATCACTTTACTTCTCTCCATCCTCTTCCTCATCCTGCCGGCACTCACCGCGCGGGCCATGGACATCCAGTCCGTCACCTCGCCAAAGGGCATCACCGCCTGGCTGGTCGAGGACTATTCCGTGCCGGTTGTCGCCATCCGCTTCGTCTTCGGCGGCGGCTCGACGCAGGATCCTGTCGGCAAGGAAGGGCTGGCCAATCTGATGACCGGCCTGTTCGACGAAGGCGCCGGCCCGCTCGACAGCGAAGACTTCCAGATCAAGCTCGACGATGCCGGCGCCGAGATGAGCTTCGACGAGAGCCGCGACGGCATCTACGGCTCGATGCGCATGCTGGCCGAGCAGCGCGACCAGGCCTTCGACCTGTTGCGGCTGGCGGTCAACGAGCCGCGCTTCGACCAGCTGCCGATCGACCGCATCCGCGCCCAAATCCTGTCCAGCATCGTCGCCGGCGAAAACGATCCCGACACGGTGGCGCAGAACAAATGGGCGCGAGCGCTTTATGGCGATCATCCCTATTCCCGCTCCGACCAGGGCACCAAGGAAAGCATCGCCACCATCACGCGCGATGATCTCAATGCCTTGCACAAAGCGGTGTTCGCGCGCGGCGGGCTGCGTGTCGCCGTTGTCGGCGCCATCGACGCGGAGACGCTGAAGAAGAAGCTCGACATGGTGTTCGGCGACCTGCCGCAAAACCAGGCGCTGAGGCCGGTGGCCGATATCGACCCGAAGCTGGCGCAGCATATCGAGGTCGACTACGACCTGCCGCAGACCTCCCTGCAGCTCGCCTTTCCCGGCGTGAAACGCAAGGCGGCGGATTTCTTCCCCGCCGTGCTGATGAACGAGATTCTTGGCGGCGGCACCTTCACCTCGCGCCTGTTCCAGGAGGTGCGCGAGAAGCGCGGGCTGGTCTACAGCGTCAACTCCTCGCTCATCAACCAGGACCACGCCAGCGCGCTGATCGTCAGCACCGGCACCCGCTCCGACCGTGCTTCCGAAACGCTGGGCATCATCCGCGACGTGGTCAAGCGACTGGCCGAAGAAGGCCCGACCGAATCGGAACTGGCGGCCACCAAGAAATACATGATCGGCGCCTACGCCATCAACAATCTGGACTCGTCCAGCGCCATCGCCTCGACGCTGGTCGAGTTGCAGCTCGACGATCTCGGCATCGACTACATGCAGCGCCGCGCCGGCTACATCAACGCGGTGACGCTAGATCAGGTCAAGGCGGCGGCGAAGAAGCTGCTGACTGCCGAGCCGACCATCATGGTCATCGGCCCGAAACTGGCAGGAGCCGGCAAGGGATGAGAGCGGGCACGCATTTCTCTTTTCCGGACGCCGGCGCCGCCCCTCATCGCCCTGCCGGGCACTTCTCCCCGTATAGTAACGGAGAGAAGGGGGTTGGCCGCAACCTCGGCCCCCACCTGGCAACCTTGGTGATTGGCGAAATCGGCGATGGCAGCACCCTTCTCCCCGTCACTATACGGGGAGAGGATGCCGGCAGGCAGGTGAGGGGCGGCGCCAATTTCAACAATTGGCGGTCTCCGTCGCCGGCCAGAAACGAGGCTGGAGTCACGCAAAATGGCGCCTAGCTTCGGCATCGCCTTCGGCGGCGGCGGCGCGCGCGGGTTGGCGCATATTCATGTCATCGAGGCGCTGGACGAACTGGGCATCAAGCCGGTGGCGATTGCCGGCTCGTCGATCGGCGCCATCATGGGCGCCGGCATGGCATCGGGCATGACCGGCAAGGACATCCACGACTATGCCCGCTCGATCCTCGGCCGCCGCGCCCAAGTGGCGAGCCGCATGTGGCGGGCGCGGCCGGGCACCATCGCCGAAGCCATGCAGGGCGGCATCCGCGTCAGCCAGTTCAACGTCGAGCGCATCCTGAAAGCCTTTCTGCCCGAGGCCATTCCCGAAACCTTCGGCGAGCTGAAAATCCCGCTCAAGGTGACGGCGACCGACTATTTCGGCCACAAGCTGGCTGTCTTCGAAGACGGCGACCTGCACTCGGCGCTGGCGGCCTCGGCGGCCATCCCCGCCGTGTTCCGCCCGGTGACGCGCGACGGCAGGCTGCTGATCGACGGCGGCATCTACAACCCCGTGCCGTTCGACCTGATCGAAAACGACGCCGACATCATCATCGGCGTCGATGTCGTCGGCGCGCCGGAAGAGGCCGACCGCAAACAGCCGACCTCCGTCGACCTGATGTTCGGCGCCACGCAACTGATGATGCAGTCGATCACCGCCAACAAGCTGAAGCAATGCCGCCCCGACATCCTGGTCCGCCCGGCAGTCTCGAGATACCGCGTGCTCGATTTCCTGAAGATCGACGCCTTGATGAACGAGACGGTGGATATCAAGGACGAGCTGAAGCGGCAGGTGGAGAGGGTGGTGGAGGCGAGGGGTGGCGCGGGGAAGAGCAAACGTGGGAAGAGAGTGGCTAGGTGAGGGCGGTTTGGGGTTGCTGCGGGTCGCTAGCAAGGCAATCCCAGGGGAATAGCCTAAGCTGAGAATATAAGTGGGATCGGAGGCCAAGGCCGGCCAGATTGGATATCGGGGTGCCGAGGTTCGGAGTCGATTTTCCCGCGCTCATCGCGCAGCTCGTCGATTACTACAAGACAGGCGGCTGCCAGATGCCCTTCATGGTCATTCGCACTGGTCATGTCAAAGAGCCGCTTGCGCAGTCCCGGCACTGCGACTCCGTGCAGTTCATAAGCCCCAGACCAGTTCGAGACAGGACGTCGTTCGAGCGCTATTTCTTCAACTGCTTCACGCAAGCGCCGATCAAGAGGTTTTCCTGTTTGAGCGTAGTTGTGGATCATTGCCAACAACGCGTTCTCATTCGGGCTCTTCGATAGAATATCCTCAATCAGGTTATGGCAGGGTGCGAATATCGGATCTTGATAGCGACGGATAAGTTCCACTCGAAAGGATGGATGAGAGCTAAGGTATCCCGCCACCTTGTTGGACACCGTCCAGCTGTCGACTTTGTTCTCCTTTCCACCCACCTGCGGATCACACAATAAATCCAGAAGAAGTAGGTGGGCGGTTTCCGTCTCTTTGCCAAGCAACGCGCTCACCCATTCGTGCTTAGATAGAAACCTGGGGTCACGTCGCGCCAAATCGCCCAAGACTCGTTCGGCTTCGGTATCCGGAGCCTCTGCTAGCGCCGATATTAGACTGCGGAGTTGCCAGGGTTGGCGAAATTCCGAGGGAAAGACCTCTAATGCCTCAATCACGGTTGCAGGCTTGTTGGTAAAAGGCAACAGCTCGAGCCAATGGTTCAGTTCCCATTGGTTGTTCTCATTGAGCATCCACCGTTTTTCTTTTGCCTCGTCAAAGTAGGCTCGAATACCTCTCAATACAAGGTCGGCACTGACCATCTCTCCAGCAAGTATCAGGCTCTTGAGAAGCTCTCGTTTCGAGAGAACGGGAAGTGTTAGATCAACTAGTGACGCTATGAGGTCTGATTTGTCCGCATACGGCATCGCTGTCGCTACTAGGGCGAGTTTCAAGGCTTGCCTTTGCTCTCTTTCTGAACATCCCGGTTGAACGAGCTCCTGAATGACCGCGAAAATGGCCTCACCAAACGGCGAAGTCGATTCCGAAGCGTTCGACTTCTCATTGCGTCTGGTCTTTACCTCAGAGAAAGTCCGCCCGCCCATAGATCGTGCAAGGGGAATCACACCCTCTCGATCAAGCCAGATCTGCAGAAGAGCAACTGCCGCTTGATGCCCAAAGAGTGGATCACGAAGGAACTCTATTAGCGAATTGACAGCATGGTCGTCTCCGATTGCAGCGAAGGCACTACAATACTGTCGCGAGTAGTCCATCGCTGCATCGCTGCGGTCTCCGTGGCTGCGCGCAAATTCGTCCTGCGCCGCGCGCCACTGCGTCAAATCTTTCGCCACCAATTTCTTGAGAACGTCAATCAATTCGGCGCTTCTTATGCGTCCTATAGCCCGCGCGAGCTCTGCAAGATTGCTGCGGTTGATCTCCGACTCTGCCAATAAGATATCTGCGTGCCGCCTCAAAGCGACAGCCACATTTCGTTGTGATGATTTTTTGAAAGGCGGACCTTCCATATCTGTGCCACGCCCGTGACGGGCGATCAAATCGCTAAGAGCCGCTATTGCAGTCGGGTCGTCAGTGTCAGATTGTGCAAGCCATGCTTCAACGAATGCATCCTGACGCGAACGCTGAAGCAAGTCGCGTATCCGGCGATCCTTATCCACCTGGCTTTCCAACCACCTGCCACGAGATCCATGCACATCGCGGCGTAACTCCAGCAACTGTTCAATAAGAATAGCTAGCGACCTTGGACCGACGATCCCTGCTGAATCGCGGGACACGCTTTCAGGATTGCCCAGATTGGTTACATAGGCGGCGATCGGACCCGCATCGACAAGAGCGACCTCTGTTAGCAGTTCATCGCTGCCGTCTGGAATGGTGAGTCCCTTCTCCAGGCGCGCTAACAGTCCCAGCACCACAGCATTTGGATGGTGTTTACTGGCTTCGGCAAGAGCCCAACCAATCTCTGGTATGTTCGTGGAAAATGCATCCGATGCGATGAGCGCAGAAATCGCCTTGTCCGTCTTGCCGTTTCCCGTGCGTGATAGATACTCAAGGCGACGACGGGGATTAAGATCGCGCTCTGCGATTGCGTGCTCTTCACGTCGCAGTCGTGCCACTGCTTCAGGGTTCGAAACCTCGTCAGCGTAACCCTTCGCAGCAAGTTCCGACCATACTTCCGGCGGCGCAGTATCTAGCATCTTGCTAACCAGCCGGTCGCCACGCCTGAATTGCAAAGCCTGGATGACACCGACTTGGACTTGGGGGTTGGGATCGGAGCTTGCTACTGTCGCGGCGAGTTCCATACCCTCCATGCCGCTGTTTGACGCTATCTCGCTAAGTACATGCTGACGAGGCACATCTGCCAGCCGAGATAGCCGTTTCGCAGCGTCGCTGCCAAGCGCGCTCGGCATGAACAGGTCGGCGAGGCTGAGAGCCTGCAAATACACCTGATCGTCGGTATTCTCGATCAACCGCCATATCTGCTGTGCGAACTCTTCCTTTCCGGTTACGATCATGAAGCGCGCTGCGCGATCGACGGTGCCTTCTTTATGCCACCGCATCGCGAAGTCGATGACGTGGTCCCTGATCTGCTTCCATGTAGCTGCTGATGACCGATGGATCATTTCTGCCGCAAGCATCGGATCAATCGTCAACGCACTAAGTACGGCAGTGGCAATCGCGGTTTCACCGGTGGGGTCAGCACGCGATGCCCGTTCGCAAGCGAACAATATCGCCTCTCCCCACGACGGTAAGTTGATGATCGTTTCCGCTAATGTTCTTGCGGCGCCCTGGTCGTTTGCCGCCACAGAGCGCATGAGCCTTTCCGCTTCAAATGAAGCATACCACTCCTGAATCTGCTGATGCTGGAAAGACACCCCGCCCTTGCCGCCTGGCCGAGTGAGTACGTGATGGTTCACGAGGGTATCCAGTGCCAGGCTAGGTTGGGGCGGAGTGGTCCACTGTCCTTCGTTCTTCAAGTGATTTCCGACCATGCTAACGACGGTACGCGCTCGCGTGTCAGAGATTGCGGTATTGGAGGTCGTCGTGGCTTCCACCGCCAGCCCGACTAGCAACTGGTCTTGGAAGTCATGCAGATCCGCGTAAAGAACTTCGGTGTGCGCTCGTTCATATTCTGTCACAAACAGCCGAAGGACTTCTTCCTTCGTCGTCGGCATCGCACCGCCTGGCACCTGTGTGAGCAGCGCGTTCAGGTAAAGAGGGATCGAAACAAGATCGCGCAACCCAGAGATGCGCCACGCGTGATCAAGCAGCGCTTCTCCCTTCGTCCCCGCTACCGCCCTTGCAATCTCTAACTGCTGCTCATCAGAGAGTGATTGAAGTTCGATCCTTGGGCCCGCAATAGGCACGTCCAGCGCCTGTCGGCGCGTGCTTACTGCCAAATCCAAGAGCGGAAAGTCCCGGCGCAGACGCTCAATATCCGCGATGGCGCGCTTCCTGGACGCAAGGTCTAGCTCGTTCCAACCGTCCAAGACGAGCACGAGCCTTCCATGCAGTGCGAGCAGCATGAAATCTTGCTCGCGTACAGCGCGAAAGGAGGCGCGGTGCGTAAGTGACTGCAGGATGCCGTCACTTTGCCCCGACCATTCGTTGAGGGGCACGAAAACCGCGACCTTTCTTTCAGAAGAAAGCACTGCACTAGCGAATTGCACCAAGGTCGTTGACTTGCCCGTTCCCGGTGGTGCGACGATGGAGAGCTCGCCGCTCGCATCGACACCTGCCGCACATGCGGCCACGTCGAATCCCGGTCCATCTCCGCCGACTATCTGCAAATTGAGAGATATGGCATGTCGCGGCCAACTCGTCCCTGCCTTGAACCCAGAGAGGTCTGAGATTGCTGCTTTGTGAAGACGGGCGATCAAGTCCTCCAGATCGTCGCCGGGCGACCATCCAAGTTGCCTTAGCAACTCAGGATCGACATCCAGCTTCACGATTGGAGCAGGAGCCACGCGGCCATAGGTTAGGGCTTGGTAAGCTTCATTCTCGGCGCTCTCCTTCCACTGTCGCAGAAGTGGGATGGTGAAGTTCTTTTCATCTGAATCCACCTGCTTGGCATGGATAGCGCACATCCAAATGCCGTTGGCATAACTACGCCTCTCCTCCGTCGTTAGGAATCTATCGTATCGTGGACCATCGGGCGCCGCCGCTGTTATATGTGCTGCTTCACCAATGCTTACGGCTTTTTCTTCGCCCCGCGCAGGGCCAATTGTTGGGCGCGTACAGCCTCGAAACGAGCATTGGTATCCCACACGCTTCGCGAGAAGCGCTTTGGTCGGTGCGGTAAATTCGTCCCGTCTCGTCATTGGCTGGAGAGTGGTCGTTGTTAGGCGGGTTAGGGCAAGAACTCCGGCCCAGCTGAATTGCGCAAGTGGGCATGCGAAGCCGACGACAATGCCAAGGAAGCTACCGCGTGAACAATTTTAAAACTACTAAAAGTTGACGAGTTATTTGCTCGTGCCGTGCCGACTAGTGACGCATCTTCATGCCACCGTCAGCTGCACCAGAGGCACAGCCATCACAACAGCAGGCAATCACTCTCCCAGGCCGTCGTCACCCGGACATCACGGTAACTCAGTCCTTCGCCCGCTCCACATAAGCCCCATCGGCCGTCATCACCACCACGCGGGTGCCCGGTGCGATGTGCGGCGGCACCAGCGTACGCACGCCGTTGGACAGCACGGCTGGCTTGTAGGACGACGAGGCCGTCTGGCCCTTGGTCGTCGGCTCGGTTTCCACCACTTCGAAGGTGGCGCGCTGCGGCAGCACCAGGGAAATGGCAATGCCGTTGAACTGCGACACCTGCACGGCCATGCCTTCCAGCAGGTAAGGCGCCATGTCGCCGACCACGGCTTCCGACACCGCGACCTGGTCGTAGCTTTCCGGGTTCATGAAATGAAAGCCTTCGCCATCACGGTACAGGAAGGTGTGCTCGCGCTCTTCCACATAGGCGCGCTCCACCTGCTCGGTGGTGCGGTAGCGCTCCGAAACTTTCACCCCGTCGCCGATGCGGCGCATGTCGAGCTGCGTTACAGGCGTGCCCTTGCCGGGGTGGATGTTTTCGGCAAAGAGGATCACATAAAGCTTGCCGTCCTTGTCGACGACATTGCCTTTGCGGAGCGAACTGGCGATGACTTTCACCACGGTTTTAAATCCTGCAAGAAGAGTTGACTGGCATTTGCCGGCTAGTGCGGCGCTGGATGGGGGCCTAGCGCATCTTGGCCGCCGCCGCCAGCCCCCTTGCGCCATGAACCGAGCCGCATGACCGAAGCTTCGCCCTGGTGGACGCCTGACGTTCATGCCGACCGCCGCCCGCGGCTGATGCTGCGCAACGGCATCGCCGCCAGCCTGCGCGACTGGTTCGCCGCCCATGATTTCGTCGAGGTTGAGACAGCCGCCCTGCAGGTCTCGCCCGGCAATGAGGCGCATCTGGCGGCTTTCGCCACGGAGGCGGTGGGGCCGGATGGTGCCCAGTCGCCACTCTATCTCCACACCTCGCCGGAATTCGCCTGCAAGAAGCTGCTCGCCGCCGGTGAGGTCAGGATATTCAGCTTCGGTCCGGTCTATCGCAACCGCGAGCGCGGCCCCTTGCACCATCCCGAATTCACCATGCTCGAATGGTATCGGGTCGGCGAAGCCTATGAGAGCCTGATGCTGGATTGCGCCGCGTTCCTGGCGCTCTCCGCGACAAGGGCAGGGGCTACTCTCTTCTCGTTTCGTGGCCGCGACTGCGATCCGTTCGCCGAGCCGGAACGGCTGAGCGTGGCGGACGCCTTCACCCACTATTCCGGCATCGACCTGCTGGCCACGGTCGCCGCCGACGGAAGCACCGATCGCGACGCGCTATACGCCGCCTTGATCCGGGCCGGCATGCGTACCGCGCCCGACGACAGCTGGGCCGACCTGTTCAGTCGGGTGATGGTGGAAAAAATCGAGCCATTCCTCGGGCAGGGACGAACGACCATCCTGTGCGAATATCCGGTGGCCGAGGCGGCACTGGCACGGCCGAGCCCACGCGACCCGCGCGTGGCGGAGCGTTTCGAGCTCTATTGCTGCGGCGTCGAACTCGCCAACGGCTTTGGCGAACTGACCGACGCCGACGAGCAGCGCCGGCGCTTCGTCATCGAGATGGACGAGAAGCAGCGCATCTATGGCGAGCGCTATCCGCTGGACGAGGATTTCCTCGCCGCCCTTGCCATCATGCCGCCGGCCAGCGGCATCGCGCTCGGCTTCGACCGGCTCGTTATGCTGGCGACAGGCGCGCAAAAAATCGAGGACGTGATCTGGACGCCTGTTGCCTGAGGCGCGGAAAGATCTGGCCTATTCGATTCCAGGGATCAAGACTGGACCGTGATCCCGAACCAAGAGACCACATGATCGGTACTGGATTTCAAGGTCAATCGGGAAGTTCTACAGTGGCTGCTTCTGAAACGGTCGAAATCGCCATTGTCGGCGCCGGAGTTGTCGGGCTGGCGACGGCACTTCGCCTTGTCGCGGACGGCCGCGAAGTCCTGCTCATCGATCCGAACGAGCCGGGCTCCGGCGCGTCATCAGGCAATGCCGGAACGATCGCCGAATATGCCTGCATGCCGGTCGGCACTCCTGCGGTGCTGCGGGCGTTGCCAAAGCTGCTGCTTGATCCCGACAGCCCGTTTTCGCTGCGCTGGCCGGCGCTGCTGCAGCTGGCGCCATGGCTCGTTCGGTTCATGCGGCAATCGCTGCCGGCGGCCACCCGGGCCAATGCGCTGGCGCTCGCCGGACTGCTGGCCGACGCCCTCCCGGCCTGGGAAGACATGGCCGGGGAGGCCGGCCTGGAGGACCAGCTGCGCCGCAATGGCTGTCTTTACCTCTATCGCCGCGAGAGCGATTTTGCCGCTGGCGCCAGCGGCCGGGCAATGCGCGCTGGGTTTGGCATCCGCCAAGAGGTGCTGACTCCCGAAGAGGTGGCGGCGCTTGAGCCGGGCCTGCCGGCGACAGCAGCGCATGGCGTGTATTTTCCCGACTCGATCAATGTCACCGATCCGGCAATGGTGATGCGGCGGTTGCTGGGCGCGGTGAGTGCCCGTGGTGCATCGGTGAAGCAGGCTGAGATCACCGGACTGCAGGTCGAGGCTGACGGTGTCCAGCTCAGCGGACCCGGCGTTCGCATCAAGGCTGGCACGGTGGTGATCGCCGCCGGTGCACGGTCGCGCGCACTGGCCGCGCAGGCCGGCGACAGGATTCCGCTCGAGACCGAGCGCGGCTACCATCTGGAATTCCAGACCGACGCGCCGCTGCTCAACCGACCTGTCTGTCCCGTCGATCTTGGTTTCTACCTGACGCCGATGGCTGGCCGCTTGCGGGTCGCCGGCACCGTCGAACTCGGCGGCCTGGTCGCGCCGCCAAATCCGCGCCGGCTGGCGCTGCTTGACCGTGGCGCCAGGCAAATTTTTCCCAGGCTCGGCTCGCCTGCCTCGCATTGGCTCGGCTTCCGGCCGTCCCTGCCGGATTCCAGGCCGGTCATCGGCGCTTCGCACGGCAGCTCCCGCGTAATTCATGCTTTCGGGCACGGCCATCTCGGCCTGACGCTGGCTCCGATCACCGCGCGGCTGGTCGCCGACTTGATCGGCGGACGCGGCGATCCGGCTCGGCTCGCACCTTTCGCGGCGGGCCGTTTCGGCCGTTGATCGACCGATGCCCTCGATCTGAGTTAGTGCGCGAAAACCTGCTCCAGCGAGCGAAAACCCTTGAATTCCAGGGCATTGCCCGAGGGGTCGCGGATGAACAGCGTTGCCTGTTCGCCGGGTTCGCCCTTGAAACGCACCATCGGCCGTTCCAGCCAGTCGATGTCGTCGCGCGCCTCCAGCCGCGTCGCCAGGCGCTGCCAGTCGTCCATCAGCAGCACCGCGCCGAAATGCGGAATCGGCACGACAATGCCGTCGACCCTGCCGTCACTGGGGGCCTGTGCGGCCTGCGGACGCAGATGCGCCGACATCTGGTGGCCGTAGAGGTCGAAATCGACCCAGGTCGCGGATGAACGGCCGATCGCACAGCCCAGCACCTCGCCATAGAAAACGCGGGTTTCATCGAGATCACGGACCGGGAAGGCGAGATGGAAAGGCGTCATCGAAATGCTCCGTGCAGGCTGCGAACCGATTTTGCGTGACAGGGTTCGCGATTTGAACCGCCCACCCTGCATTTTGATTGAAGCCTATGCCATTGCACAAGCCGGACCGGAACAATAGATGGGTGGGCAACGGCCGCACACCGGCCGCACCAGCAGGATTTCAGGCATGACCGATATATCAGACGCAGCAAAATTGACCGACCGCGTCGCGGCTCTGGTCGAGGCTGCCAAAAAGGCCGGCGCCGATGCCGCCGACGCGGTGGCCGTGCGCGGCCGCTCGACCGGCGTGTCGGTGCGTCTCGGCAAGGTCGAGGCTACGGAAGCCTCCGAGAGCGAGGATGTGGCGCTGCGTGTTTTCGTCGGCGGCCGCGTGGCGAGTGTCTCGGCGACAGCGGCGTCCGACCCGAAAACGCTGGCCGAACGCGCTGTTTCCATGGCGAGAGTCTCGCCTGAGGATCCCTATCAGGGGTTGGCCGACCCGGCATTGCTGGCCAAACAGACACGCGATCTCGATCTGTTCGACGCCACCGAGGTGTCCGCCGACCAGTTGAAGGAAGCCGCATTGGCGGCGGAGGCGGCAGCGCTTGGCGTCAAGGGCGTGACCAATTCGGCCGGCGCCAGCGCCGGTGCCGGCCTCGGCGGCCTGGTGCTGGCCACCTCGCACGGCTTCCTCGGCCACTATGTCGGCTCGCGGTTCTCGCGCTCGGCCAGCGTCATCGCCGGCGAGGGCACCGGCATGGAGCGCGACTATGAATTCTCATCGCGCCAGCACTTTGCCGATCTCGATGCGCCCGAGGACATCGGCCGCAAGGCCGGAGAACGCGCGGTGCGCCGCATCGGCGCGCGCAAGGCAGCGACCGGGCCGGTCGACGTGGTGTTGGACCCACGCGTCGCGCGCGGCATTGCCGGCCATCTGGCCGGCGCCATTAACGGCGCCTCGGTCGCGCGCAAGACCTCGTTCCTGCGTGACATGATGGGCAAGCAGGTGGCCGCCTCCGCCATCACCGTCACCGACGAGCCGCTTAGGCGGCGTGGCCAGGCCTCGCGTCCGTTCGATGGCGAAGGCGTCGAAGGCGAAAAGCTGTTGATGGTCGAGAAGGGCGTGCTCAACCACTGGTTCCTGTCGACCTCGGCTGCAAGGGAACTGGGCCTCGTCACCAACGGCCGCGGCGCGCGCGGCGGCTCCTCCGTGACGCCATCCTCCACCAATCTCGCCATCGAACCGGGCGAGCGGTCGCCGGAAGAGCTGATCAAATCGCTCAGGACCGGCTTCTACGTCACCGAAGTGTTCGGCCAGGGCGTCGACATGGTCACCGGCGAATACAGCCGTGGCGCCTCGGGTTTCTGGATCGAGAACGGTGAACTGGCCTATCCGGTCGCCGAGGTCACCATCGCCTCGAACCTGAAGACGATGTTCCTCAACATGGTGCCGGCCGATGACCTCGACCGCAATTTCGGCACCGCCGCCCCAACGCTCCTGATCGAAGGCATGACCCTTGCCGGAGC
Source organism: Mesorhizobium sp. LMG17149 (assembly GCF_024518695.1). Lineage (NCBI taxonomy): Bacteria > Pseudomonadati > Pseudomonadota > Alphaproteobacteria > Hyphomicrobiales > Phyllobacteriaceae > Mesorhizobium > Mesorhizobium sp. LMG17149. The sequence continues at coordinate 105,329 of NZ_JANIFL010000017.1, read as the reverse complement.
ATGACCTGACCACTGCCGGGGCCACCGAAGATTTGCCGCTGCTGCGCGATGCCGCCCGCGAGGCGGGGCTCATCGCCATGCGCTACTTCGGCAACAGCCCGCAAGTCTGGATGAAGGGCGGCACATCGCCGGTCAGCGAGGCCGACCATGCCGCCGACGCCTACCTGCGCGAAACGCTGCTGGCGGCGCGACCGGATTATGGCTGGCTGTCGGAAGAGACCGTCGACGATCCGGTCCGGCTTTCGGCACGCCGCACCTTCGTCGTCGACCCGATCGACGGAACGCGCGGTTTTCTGGAAGGCCAGCGCACCTGGTGTGTCAGCGTTGCCGTCGTCGAGCATGGCCGCACGCTGGCCGGCGTGCTGGAATGCCCGGCGATGGAGGAGACCTATTGGGCGCTGCCCGGCCAGGGCGCCTTCCGCAACGGCAAGCGCATTGCGGTTCGCAAGCTGGCGGAAACAGCCGAGATTTCCGGGCTGAAGCAGTTGACCGACCTGATGCCGGCCGAATGGCAGGCGCGGCTGAAGCGAGCGCCCTACAGCCCTTCGCTGGCTTATCGGCTGGCGATGATCGCCAATGGCGCGCTGGATGCCACTTTCGTCAAGCCGAATGCGCATGACTGGGATATTGCGGCGGCCGACCTCATCCTGCGCGAGGCCGGCGGCCAGCTGCTCGACCAGCACGGCCGCGCTCCGCTCTATGCCGGCGAGGTGACCCGTCACGGCGCCCTTGCTGCCGGCAGCGGTGAATTGCTGGCCGTGCTCGCCGGCGTCATCGCCGGCCTGGACGCGTGAAGGCGTTTTCCCCGGCGAGATGAATTCATCTCGCCCTAAAGGTTCCAAAGTTGGCGGCTTTGGTCTAGACCTGTGACAAACTCACGATATGTGAAGGACCGACATGGCCGCGGAAGACGGAAAGAAACAGCTTTTGCATCTGGTGTTCGGTGGCGAACTCAAGAAGCTTGGCGGCACCGAATTCCGCGATCTCGAGGGCCTCGATATCGTCGGCATCTATCCCGACTATCAATCCGCGCACACGGCGTGGAAAGCCAAGGCGCAAGCCAGCGTGGACAACGCCCACATGCGTTACTTCGTCGTTCATCTGCACCGGCTGCTGGACCCCGACAACAAGGCTGCCGGTTGACTTCGATGGAGCATGACCTGGCGAAAGGGCCAGCAAGCGATGCCGCGCCCACGGGCAGGGGACGCAGCCGCACGACCAAGGCCTTCTGGCGCAAGATACGCCAACCGCTGGCGCAGTCGCGATTCGTCAAGAACGCCATCGCCAGCCTGTTCGCCCAGTTCGTGCGCTTCGTGCGCCTCACCAATCGCGTCGTCGAAGGATCGGCACGGTTTTCGGGCGGTGCCTATACCGAGTTCGAGCCTGGCATCATCGCCTTGTGGCACGGCCAGCATCTGCTGACGCCGGCCTATTACCCCAAGCGCAAGCCGCTGGTCGCCATGGTTTCGCGCAGTGCCGATGCCGAGCTCAACGCTTTGATGCTGGAGAAATTCGGCATCGAGGCAGTGCGCGGCTCCGGCGGGCGGGAAAATGCCAGGCATCTCGACAAGGGCGGGGCAAAAGCGCTTATCGCCCTGAAAAAGTCGCTCGCCGTCGGCAAGAACGTCGCCATGATCGCAGATATTCCGCACGGCACGCCGCGAGACGCAGGGCTTGGTATCGTTCTCCTGGCTCGCCTCTCGGGTCGGCCGCTAGTGCCCGTCGCCATCACCACCAGCCGTCGCAAGGTGCTGGAGAAGAGCTGGGACAAGACCACCATCAACCTGCCGTTCGGCCGTTCGTCGATCGTCATCGGCCAGCCGATCTTCGTGGCGGCCGGCGCCGATGAGGCCGAAATGGAGCGCAAGCGCCAGGAAGTGACGACCGCGCTCAATGCCGCGACCGCCGAGGCCTACCGTCTCGTGGATGCCCCGCGATGAGCGGCCGCTGGGCGCGAGCCATGCTGTCGGCATACCGTTTCGCGGGTGCGGCCGCCTATCCGCTGGTCGGGCCCTATGTGGCCTGGCGCACCTCACGCGGCAAGGAAGACCGCTACCGCCGCCGCGAGCGCTATGGCGTCGCCGGCCGCGCGCGCCCCGACGGGCCGGTGATCTGGATCCATGCCGCGAGCGTCGGTGAGACCATAGCCGTCGTGCCGTTGGTCGAAAGCATCCTCGACTATGGCGTCAACATCGTGCTGACGACCGGCACGGTCACCTCGGCGCAGGTCGCCGATGAGCGTCTCGGTGACCGGATCATCCACCAATACGTACCGCTCGATCTCAAGCCGGCGGTTAGCCGGTTTCTCGATCACTGGCAGCCGGATCTGGCGATCATCGCCGAATCCGAGATCTGGCCGATGACCATCCTCGAGCTTGGCGCGCGCCGCGTGCCGCAGGTGCTGGTCAATGGCAGGCTGTCCGACCGCTCATTCAAGTCGTGGAAGAAACGGGCCAACATCGCCGAGGCGTTGTTCGAGAACCTGGCTCACGTCGTGGCGCAGTCGGATGTCGATGGCGAGCGGTTTCTGGCGCTCGGCGCCCGGCCGGTCACCGTGTCGGGCAATCTCAAGGTCGATACCTCGCCGCCGCCCGTCGACGAACGGGCGCTGGCGACGCTGCGGCGGCAGATCGGCACGCGCCCGACCTGGGCGGCGATCTCGACCCATGACGGCGAGGAAGTGGTCGCGGCTGAAGTCCACGCGACGCTGCACAAGCGCCACCATGGTCTCCTGACGATCGTCGTTCCGCGTCATCCCGATCGCGGCGAGGCGCTTGCGGCACAAATTTCCGGCATGGGCCTGAAGGTCGCGCGGCGCAGCAAGGGCGACAGGATAGCCGCCGACACGGATATATTGCTCGGCGACACGATCGGCGAGATGGGGCTCTATCTCCGGCTGACCGAAATCGCCTTCGTCGGCCGCTCGCTGACCTCCGAGGGTGGCCAGAACCCGCTGGAACCGGCCATGCTCGACACCGCGGTTCTCGCCGGGCGCAATGTTCAGAATTTTCGCGAGGCCTACCAGCGTCTCCTCGACAGCGGCGGCGCCAAGCTGGTGCGCGATCGCGACATGCTGGCCGGCGCCGTCAATTTCCTCCTGACCAACGAAGTGGCGCGCCACGAGATGATGGCGGCGGGTGTGGCGACCGTCGACGAGATGCGTGGCGCGCTGGCGCGCACGCTGAAATCGCTTGAGCCCTATATCCAGCCGCTGGTCGTCAAGTCGCGCCTGAAGGGCGCGAACGGTCGCTAGCGTGGCCTCTGAAGCGCCACCATTCTGGTGGGAAGAGCCGGACTGGCGGGTCCTGGCACTGTCGCCGCTATCGGCCATCTATGCGGCCGCCGCCGGCCGCGGCATGCGGCGGGCCAAGCGCGAGAAGATCGAAGCACCCGTTCTGTGCATCGGCAATTTCACGGTTGGCGGCACCGGCAAGACACCGGTGGCCATCGCGCTCGCCGAGCAGGCGAAGCGAATGCATCTGAAACCAGGCTTCCTGTCGCGCGGCCATGGCGGCTCGTTCGCCGAGCCTCACGTGGTCGATATCGACCATGACAGTGCCAGGCATGTCGGTGACGAACCGCTGCTGCTCGCCGAACACGCGCCGGTGGCGGTGACGCCGAACCGCGCCGCCGGCGCCCGGCTGCTGCTGGAACGGCATGGCTGCGATTTCCTGATCATGGATGATGGCTTCCAGAGCGCCCGCATCCACATCGACTACGCGCTGGTCGTCGTCGACGCGCGCTATGGGATCGGCAATGGCCGCGTCATTCCGGGCGGGCCGCTCAGGGCCAAAATCGTCGACCAGCTGGTTTTCACCAGCGGGCTGTTGAAAATGGGCGAGGGCACTGCCGCCGACAGCGTGGTCCGCCAGGCGGCACGCGCCGGCCGGCCGATCTTCGAGGCCCATACAGAGCCAAGCGGCAAGGCAGGGCTTGCCGGCAAGCGGTTCCTCGCCTTCGCCGGTATCGGCCATCCCGAGAAATTCTTCGACACGGTGCGCCAAGCCGGCGGCGAGCTGGTGTTGACGCGGCCGTTTCCGGACCACCATTTCTATGCCGAGGACGAACTTGCCGAGTTGGCGGCGACCGCACGCACTGAGGGGCTGGTGCTCATCACCACCGCCAAGGACGCCGCCCGGCTGCGCCACGGCGCCTCACAGGACTTTCTCGACCGGCTCGAGGTGCTGGAGATCGACACGGTCTTCGAACTCGATCACGTTCCCGAGCGCATCATCGACGAGACGCTCGATGCCTGGCGCCAGCGCAAGCTGAAGGGTTAACCGCGCTTGCGCAGCTCCGGATGCATCTCGATTTCGCGGCGCAGCGAGGCGGTGGCGCTGATGTAGGGCTCCTGCCTGGCGACGCTCCAGTATTTCAACTCGTCGAGCGGAATGGTTTCGCCTGTCACCGCGCAACGCACGAACGCGCCGGGACTGGTAACCTGGAAGTCGCCATCCAGATAGCGGATGCGGGCTTCCTTGCCGCCGGGGCCTTCGAAACGGTTCATCATGCGGGGACGCCAGGGTTCATGAGGATTTCATCGCCATAAATTCCCGGCGAGGTCAAGCATGCGACAAGCCTGAGACAATGCTGAACGCTTATTGTGAGGCGGAAAAATGGTGTTGGTGGGCCGCAATGGACATTTCCTCCACTCGTCTTCCCGCCTTGCTCAGGGAAGTGATGACGCCGCAGGCCGTGCCCTCGGGGCAGGCTGATCCAGTCATGACGGCACTGGTCAAGGCGCTGGTCCAACCGCCGGCGCCGTCTCTGCTCGCACAACAGACAGCGCCAGCGCTGTTGACTTTGCCGGCCGCGCCAATGGCCGTCAAATCGCAGCAGATCGCATCGGCTGGCATCGTCGATGCCTATCTTGCCCAACTTGAGACGGGCGAAGAGGCGGCGTTGGCAACGATCGCGGCGAGAAAGGCAAAACCCGAAGCCGAAACGCCGCGAGCCTTCTTGCCGCCTTCGACAACGGCCAATGATAATGCTCCTGCCAGGGTTGCGGGGCTGTCATTGCTGTCGCTTATCCCGCCGCAGGCTCCAGTCCCGCGCAACGCTGCCGCTTTGGGTGCATTGGCGGGCAGGCACAGGCCGGCCAATCAATCCCATGGTGCGGCGCCGAACCCTGAGCACTTGCTGGTGAAGGTCGGCTTTGTTTCGATAGTGGCCGGTTTGCTGGGAACCGTGATCCTTGGGTTCGTTCTGTTGTTGCTTCGCTGAGCTTCGAATCGGCTGGTTCTCGATATATGCCCGGCGGAAGGCCTACCGCTCGGCTTCGATGAACGCCTCGATCTTTTCCGGCGCCAGCCCGGCCTCCGCCGCGATGCGGCGGGCGAGGTCGGCGGCTGCGGTACGCGGCCGCCCGATCGGCCGGTCGAGCCAGTAGGACACCGGATTGAGCGCGGTGCGCTCATCGACGGGCGTGATGCGGCCCGATTGCAATTGATGCCCGGTCAGGGGTGGGCGTGCCAGCGCGATGCCGAGCCCATAGGCGGCGGCGTCGAGCACCAGATTGTAGTCCTCGAAGCGACGGTCCTGCGGGCGCGGGCGATAATCCATGCCTTGCGCGGCAAACCAGGCGCGCCAGGCAGACGCGTCGGAATCGTTGATCAGCGGATATTTGAGCAGCCGGGCAGGGTCGCCGCGGCCGATCTCGCAGGCAAGCTCGGGTGACGCGACGGGGAAGACATGTTCCTCGAAAAGCTGCACCGAGACGCGGCCCGGAATGCCGCCGCGTCCACAGCGGATGGAGAGATCGATGCCCTCATCGGCAAGGTCGGCCTGGCGGATATCGACATCGAGCACGATGCGCAGCTTCGAGGGATTGTTCTCCAGAGCCGCCATGCGCGGCATCAGCCACAGCCCGCTGACCGAGGGGATCGAGGTCAGCCGCACCACCGCCGTGCCACGCGGCTCGACCCAGCGGTCGGAATGGGTCGATATCAGCGCAAAGGCTTCCGCCGTGCGCAGATGCAGCCGGTTGCCCTCGATCGTCAGCGAGACGCCGCGCGCCCCACGGTCGAAGACTTTCAATCCCAGCCAGTCCTCGAGCTTGGCGATCTGCCGGCTGACGGCGCCATGGGTGATGTTGAGCTTTTCGGCGGCCGCCGAAAAGCTGCCTGTCCGCGCCGCCGCATCGAAGGCGCGCAGTGTTTCGAGCGGTACCATTGTGTCCGAGCTGTGATCCATAGTCACAGCTGATCCTCGATTTGGTCGTTTGTCAACTGGCCTGGAATGGCGTTTTCTGCCTTTCAGGACCGAAGAATGCGAGGGCAGTGAGATGAGCGCGATGACGGGCACGTTGAATTCGACACAGCGGATGGACACCACGGCAGCCATTGCTGTCGCGCTGACGGTGGTTGGCTGGGCCTCCGCCTTTCCGGCGATCCGCGCCGGTCTCGCTGCCTTCGGACCGCTGGAACTCGGCGCGTTGCGCTTTGCCATCGCCGCGGTGCCGGCGGCGATCTTCCTGGCCATCAAGCGCCCGGCGCTGCCAAGGCTCGACGAAGTGTGGCGCCTGGTCTTTGGCGGCGCCATCTTCGTCGCGCTCTACACCGTCATGCTCAATTTCGGCGAACTGACCGTCTCTGCCGGTGCCGCCGGCTTCATCATCAATGTCAGCCCGATCTTCACCGCCATCATGGCGATGGTCCTGCTGGGCGAGCGCTTTTCGGGTATGGCCTGGGCCGGCACGGTGATTTCCTTCGCCGGCATTGGCGTCATCGCCATGGCCGACGGCAATGGACTGTCTTTTAACACCGGTGCTCTTCTGGTGCTTGGTTCGGCCTTGTGCTCGGCCGTCAACACCATCGTCCAGAAGCCGCTGTTTGCCCGCCATCATCCGTTGACCATCTCCGCTTCGAACATGGTGCTCGGCGCACTATGCCTGGCGCCCTTCCTGCCGTCGGCCTTTTCGCAGGCGGCGATTGCCGACGCAGCAGGCCTCGGCGCCGTCATCTTTCTTGGCATCGTGCCCAGCCTGATCGCCTATGCCGCCTGGGCGACCGCGCTGTCGCGTCTGCCCGCCGCACGTGCCTCCAACTTCCTCTATCTGGTCTCGCCGATGTCCGCGCTGATCGGCTTCTTCTGGCTGGGCGAAGTTCCGACGCTGCTCGGCATAATCGGCGGCGCGCTGGCGCTGGGCGGTGTCATCGTGGTGAATTTGAAGAGATGAATATTGCCGGCCGTCCGCTTCCCTCATTCGGGAACGATGCCTCGGTCAAACGCGTTTAGCCGGTGTTTATTCGACGGAGGTCCGAATGCCGGGTGCAACGACGCACCGACGCATGCAACTGGGTGATCTATCCATTTTCTATCGCGAGGCAGGGCCGCCAGAAGCACCTGTCTTGCTGTTGCCGCACGGCTATCCCTGCTCTTCGTTCCAATTCCGCCGACTGATGCCGGCGCTCGCCGACCGCTGGCGAACGATTGCATTCGACTGGCCGGGCTTCGGATACAGTGGCACACCAGATCCGGCCGCCTTTGGCTATGATTTCGACGCCTATTGCGACGTGCTTTCCAAACTTGCCGATGAAGTCGGTCTCGAACGCTACGCCTTGTGGCTGCATGATTACGGCTCGCAGATAGGACTCCGGCATTCGATCTCGCACCCCGAGCGGATCAGTGCCCTGATCATCCAGAACGGCGACATCTACGAGGACGTGCTTGGTCCGAAATACGCCACGATCAAGGCTTGGTGGGCCGACAAGACGCCCGACAAGCACCGTCCGCTCGAGGCCGCGGTAAGTGAGGACGGGTTCCGGGCCGAATTCATCGGAGAAGTGGCTGACGACATCGCCACGCGCGTGGCGCCCGATCTCTGGAGCCTTCACTGGCCACTGATGAACACGCCGGTTCGTCGGCAGATCGCCGTCGGTCTGATGGAGAAGCTGGAAGCCAATCTCACCTGGTTTCCGCGCTACCAGGCTTATTTGCGTGAACACCATCCGCCCACGCTGATCGTTTGGGGGCCAGAGGACGGCTATATGCCCGCGGCGTCGGCACGGGCCTATCATCGCGATCTGCCCGATGCGGAACTGCATCTGATCGAGGGGGCGGGTCACTGGCTGCTGGAGACACATTTCGACGACGCGCTGCCGCTGGTCCGCGATTTCCTGGCTCGTGTTCACGGCTGATCACAGCCGGCGTCCGCCATGCTCAGTTTGCTGTCCGCCTGACTGAAGGAGAACCTCATGCCGACCAAACCGACCATCGCGCGCATCTGGCGCGGCCGCACCCGCCGCGATGTCGCCGACGCCTATGAGCCATACCTGCGTGCCGAGGGTATTCCGCCCCTCGAGAAGACAGCGCTTGGCGTCCAATTGCTGCGCGCGGACCGCGATGCCGAGACGTGGTTCACAACCATCTCGTATCGGGCCGACATGCAGGCGATGACCGCCTTTACCAAAGGCGAACCGACCAAAGTCCATCATCTGGACCGCGATGCCGAGTTCCTGATCGAACTGCCGGAGCGGATCGACATCCACCGGATATTCGTCGATCGCCAGGGACTGCGCTGAACGGCGAATCTGGTGGTTCGCAATCTCGCCTTCTTCGCGGTGATGTCGCTGATCTGGGGTCTGACCTGGGCGGCGATCAAGCTCGGTCTCGATGACGTGCCTCCGCTCCTGCTGGCGGCGGCGCGCTATTGCTGACCGCCGCGCTTCTGGCAACAGCGGTGCGTGGAGCCGGCGCGGCATTCGCCCACGGGCGAACGGTGGTCTCGGCATTGCTGGTCAACACCGGCACCTACGAGCGGTGAAGCGATGGCCCGCAATCCGTCCGCAGCTACCGCCGCCCGAAAAGCCGTTCGATGTCCGCCAGCTTGAGTTCGATATAGGTTGGGCGGCCGTGGTTGCAGGTGCCCGAACCGGGCGTCGCCTCCATCTGCCGCAGCAGCGCGTTCATCTCCTCGGCCTTGAGCAGGCGGCCGGAGCGCACAGAGCCGTGGCAGGCCATGGTCGCGGCTATTTTGTCCAGCCGCTCCTTCAGCGTGTCGACCGTGTCGTTGTCGGCGATCTCGTCGGCGAGGTCGCGCACCAATTGCCCGACATTGGTCTCGCCCAGCATCGACGGCGTCTCGCGCACCGCGACGGCGCCGGGGCCGAAGCGCTCGATGCCGAGACCGAAGCGGGCCAGCGTTTCCGAATGCAGCGCAAGCCGCTCGGCATCCTCTTCCGGCAGGTCGATGATTTCGGGCAAAAGCAGCATCTGCGAGGGCACCGGGCGCGAGTGCAGCGCATTCTTCAGCGCCTCGTAGACCAGCCGTTCATGCGCCGCATGCTGGTCGACGATGATGAGCGAATCCCTGGTCTGGGCGACGATGTAGTTCTCATGCACCTGGGCGCGCGCCGCGCCCAGCACCGCGCCGAGCAGTGTCTCGGCCGCTTCATCCTGCCCTGCGCGCGCATCGGCACTGGCGCCGGCATCGAACGCCGCCTGCTCGTTATCACGCAAGCCGCGCTGATCGAATCCCGCGCCCTCGAAACCCATGTCGAGTGGCCGCTGCGGCGACCGGGCGGCGTCGAAGCCGGACGGGCCCGACGCGCAGTAGGCCGCGTCGTAGCTGCGGTGGCCGTTTGCCGGTCCGCCGTGGCCGTAGGATGCGGCCCCTGGCCGGAACGCCGCCATCATGCCGGCGGCACCCGTGGTGGCGGCGCGGACGCCGGCATCGGCCAGTGCCTGTCGAATTGCACCGACGATCAATCCGCGCACAAGGCCGGGATCGCGGAAGCGCACATCGGCCTTGGCTGGATGGACATTGACGTCGACGATGGCCGGGTCGAGCGTCAGGAACAGCACCGTCACCGCATGGCGGTCACGCGGCAGGACGTCGGCATAGGCACCGCGTATGGCGCCGGCGATCAGCTTGTCGCGCACCGGGCGGCCGTTCACATACGCATATTGCTGCAGCGCGTTGGCGCGGGTGAAGGAGGGGATCGACACGTGGCCGGTCAGATGCACGCCTTCGCGCATCGCATCGATGGCAATCGAATTGTCGGGAAAGTCGGCGCCCATCACCTGGGCGACACGGCGCAGGCTGCCTTCCGCACTGTCATCCGTCGCCGGCAATTCCAGCGTAGAGCGGTCCGAGCCGGCCAGCGTGAAGCGCACGGCGGGGAAGGCGATGGCGATGCGCTTGACCACATCGCTGGTGGCCGAGCTTTCGGCGCGCTCGCCCTTCATGAACTTCAATCGGGCCGGCGTTGCGAAGAACAGGTCGCGCACCTCGACCGTGGTGCCGCGATTGGCCGCCGCCGGCCTGACAGGCAGGACGCGGCCACCCTCGATGCCGATCTCGGCGGCGCTGTCACTTGCTGCCGTGCGCGAGCGGATCGACAGTCGCGACACCGAGCCGATCGACGGCAGCGCTTCGCCGCGGAAGCCCAGCGAGCGGATGTCGTTGATATCCTCGGTGAGCTTGGAGGTGCAGTGACGTGCGATCGCCAGCGCCAGCTCCCGTTCGGGAATGCCGGAGCCGTCATCGGTGACGCGGATGAGGTTCAGCCCGCCGCCGGCTGTGACGATCTCGACGCGCGAAGCGCCGGCATCGAGCGCATTCTCAACCAGTTCCTTGACGACGCTCGCCGGACGCTCGATGACTTCGCCGGCGGCGATCTGGTTGATCATCGTTTCGGAAAGCTGGCGGATGGGCATGGCAGCACTATAGGCGGATTCGAGACGGATGCGGAAGGATTCGGTGTTGCGGAACAGTGGATAGGCTGGCGAGACAGCACCTCCCTCTGGCAGGCCGCAGGGAGGTGCTGTCCCGCCGACTTCCAAGGGACTGGGAGGCGCTGCCCCTCACGCTTGCTCCGCCAGCCAGTCTCGCACCTTGCGGGCGTTGTCGCTGAGTTCCCGGTTCTTCGGCCAGACGACATAGAACGCCTTGCCGGTCTTCAGCACATGATCCGTCACCGGCACCAGCAAGCCCGACGCCAGCAGCCGCTCGGCGAGGTGCCGCCAGCCGAGCGCGATGCCCTGGCCTTCCATGACGCCCTGGATCACCAGGCCGTAGTCGTTGATGCGCAGGCCGCGCGCGGTATCGCTGAGATTGGCGCCCGCCGACTGGAACCATTCGTCCCAGCTGGCCGCCTCGCGATACGGCTCCTCCAGATGGATGAGGCGGTGCGTGGCCAGTTCGGCAGCGGATTGGGGCAGGCCGAACTTTGCCGCATAACTGGTGCCGGCGACGGGAAATATCTCCTCGTCGGCCAGCGGCAACGAGTGATAGTCCGGCCAGTCCAGCGGCGCGCCGCCGCGCACGCCGAGCGGAATGCCTTCCGCGATGATGTCGAGGTCACGGTCGGCGGTCTGGATACGCAGGTCGATGCCCGGCAGTTCGTCGCGGAACTGCTGCAGGCGAGGCATCATCCAGAACGAGCCGAACGCGGTCGAGGCAGCCAGCGTGACATGACCGCCGGTTGCCTGCAGGCGCAGATCCTCCGCCGATTTGCGAATATGCGAAAGGCCGAGCGAGACATCGGCATGGAAGCGCTCGCCGGCCTCGGTCAGGAGAACCTGGCGGTGGCGGCGCTGGAACAGCTTGGCGCCAAGCCGTTCTTCCAGCCCGCGCACGGCATAGGAGACGGCGGCCTGCGTCATGCCGAGCTCGCGCCCGGCGGCGGTGAAGCTCGACAGCCGCCCGGCCGCCTCGAAGACGATCAGGCTGCCGGCCGAGGGCAGGAGGTGGCGCAGGCTTCGCATAAGCTGAGCTTATACAAGAGATCAGGATTTTCCAGCGTCACATCACCATTTTGTCGCGTTAGGCTCCTTCATGAGTGGAATGGAGTTGCCATGAACGCACCGGCCCCTGAAGTGACCGAACATGCCAACCGCCGCAGTGGCGGCCGCCTGGGACGCAAGGCCCTGCGCGGAGCTCCGGTAACGTCGTTTCCGACCCTGGTCCGCCAGATCCCCGTCTACCAGATGGTCCCCGATGAGGCGGTCGAGCTGATCCACGAGGAGTCGCTCTTGATCCTCGAAGAGGTGGGATGCGAATTCCGCGACGACGAGGCTATCGCACTGTGGAAGGCGGCGGGCGCGGATGTCTCGGAAACTCGTGTGCGGATCGACCGGGCCCTGCTGATGGAACTGGTATCGAAGGTCCCGTCGGAGTTCACGCTCAATGCGAGGAATCCGCAGCGTACGGTGCGGGTGGGCGGCAACAATACCATCTTCGTGCCGATGTATGGCGCGCCCTATGTGCGTGACCTCGACAACAACAGGCGCTACGGCACGCTCGCCGACCTCAACAATTTCCACAAGCTCGCCTACATGGCGCCGGCGCTGCATTCATCGAGTTCGGTCATTTGCGAGCCGATGGAAATCGCGGTACCGAAGCGTCACCTCCACATCATCCATTCCGCGCTTAAGCATTCCGACAAGCCGTTCATGGGCATCGTCACGTCCAAGGAGCGGGCGGAAGACACGATGGCGATGGCAGGCATCGTGTTCGGCGAGGATTACGTCCGCGACAACCCGGTCCTGGTGTCGATCACCAACTGCAATTCGCCGCTGGTGTGGGACGCCACCATGCTGGACGCGATGAAGGTCTATGCCCGAAGCAACCAGCCGCTGATCCTCGCACCCTTCGCACTGTGCGGCGCCTCGACTTCGGCGTCGGCCGTCGGGGCAGTCGCGCAGGTCAATGCGGAAGCGCTGGCGGGCGTCGCCTTCACGCAACTGCTGCGCCCAGGGTCGCCACAGATCTACGGACAGTTCATGGTCACCGTGGACATGAAGACCGGCGCTCCGATGGGCGGCACGCCGGAGGCGGCCCAGATGATGTACCTGATGGGCGCGCTGGCGCGGAAATACAAACTGCCGTGGCGCACCTCGGGCTTCCATGTCGGATCGAAGCTCAACGACGCCCAGGCGGGCTACGAGGCCAACATGCTGATGCATGCCGCCATCCTCGCCGGCGCCAACTACATCTGGCACTCCGCCGGGTGGCTGGAGGCCGGCCTGAGCTGCGGCTATTCGAAGTTCGCTACGGACTGCGAACAGCTGGTTGGCTGGTACAAATATGCAGGCGGCCTTCCGTTCGACGATTTCAAGGAAGCGATGGCAGCGGTTCGCGAAGTCGGGCCGCAGGGCCATTTTCTCGGCACCAAACACACGCTCGAACATTTCGAGTCGGCCTTCTTCATACCCTCGATCATGGACTTCAATTCGTACGAACAGTGGAAGGCAGAAGGGGCGAAGGACCACGACACGCGCGGTCGCGAGAAGGCGCGCAACATGCTGGCGGATTACGAGGAGCCGAAGCTCGACGAAGGCATCGCCGATGGCCTGATGGATTTCATCGCGCGGCGCGAGGAGAGGCTGCCGGACAGCGTCAGTTGACGCGAAGAACCAAGATCAAAGGGAACCAGACGGGAGGAAAAAATGGCATTCTTCAGAAGCAGTGGCGATCGCGTGCCGAGCGCTATCGAGGCAATGGCGGTCGAAGCACGCGCGGGTCGTGTCGATCGGCGCGAGTTCCTGGCGCTGGCAAGCGCCTTCGGCGCATCGACGGCGCTTGCCTACGCCATGATCGGCCTTGCCGTGCCGGATCGGGCCTTGGCCGAAGAGCCGAAGAAAGGCGGAACGCTGCGCGTCTCGATGTCGGTGAAGGGGCAGAAGGATCCGCGCACCTACGACTGGGTTGAGCTGGCGAACATTTCGCGCTGCTGGCTGGAGCCGCTTGTCCGCTATACTAGGCAGTTCACCTTCGAGCCGGTTCTGCTCGAAAGTTGGGATATCAATGACGACGCCACCGAATACGTGCTGCATGTGCGCAAGGGCATCACATGGAACAATGGCGATGCCTTCAACGCCGATGACGTCGCTCACAATCTGACGCGCTGGTGCGAGAAGAATGTCGCCGGCAATTCCATGGCCGCCCGTGTCGGCGCGCTGATCGACGCAAAGACCGGCAAGGCCAGGGATGGCGCGATCACCAAGGTCGACGACAACACGGTCAAGCTGAAGCTAAGCGAACCAGACATTTCACTGATCCCGAATTTCACCGACTATCCGGCGCTCGTCGTGCATCGCAACTTCGATGCCGACGGTGCCGATCCGATCAAGAAGCCGATCGGCACGGGACCGTTCGAACTGGTCTCCTACGATGTCGGCCAGAAGGCGGTCGTCAAGCGTCGCGAGAATGGCAAATGGTGGGGTGGTGAAGCGCCGCTCGACAGCGTCGAGTTCATCGACTACGGCACCGATTTCAACGCCACCGTGAACGCGTTCGAATCCGGTGAGATCGACCTCAATTTCGAGTCGCCCGCCGACTTCATCGACATTCTCGACAAGATGGACCTGGTGAAATCGGAGGTGGCGACGGCGACGACGCTGGTTGCCCGCACCAACATCACCCACAAGCCTTATGACGACAAGCGGGTGCGCAACGCCCTGCAAATGGCCGTCGACAACAATGCGGTCCTCCAACTCGGCTATGCCGGGCGAGGCACCCCTGGCGAAAACCACCACGTTGCCCCGATCCATCCGGAATACTATCCGCTGCCCAAGAAGACACGCGACGCCGCCGGCGCCAAGAAGCTGATGGCGGAAGCCGGACAGGCTGACTTCGAGCATGAGCTGATCACCATCGAGGACGATTGGCAGAAGAATACCGGCGACGCCATTGCCGGCCAGCTGCGCGATGCCGGGATCAAGGTGAAGCGCACGGTACTGCCAGGTTCGACCTTCTGGAACGACTGGACGAAATATCCCTATTCGATGACGATCTGGTACATGCGCCCGCTTGGCGTCCAGGTGCTGGCGCTCGGCTATCGCACCGGCGAGGCCTGGAATGAATCGGCATATTCCAACCCCGATTTCGACGCCAAGCTCAAGCAGGCGCTATCGCTCATCGACGTGGAGAAACGACGCGAGGTCATGAAGGATGTCGAGCAGATCCTGCAGGATTCGGGCGTCATTATTCAGCCGTTCTGGCAGAAGCTCTACAGCCACCAGAACAAGAAGGTGAAGAACTACGGTGTCCACCAGACATTCGAGATGGACCTTCAGAACGTCTGGCTGGACGGCTGAAACAAGGCGCGGCAGGACTTCATGAGCCGCAAAAAAGCCGATATGCAGGATGCGTGGTATTGATAGGCTCAAGCCATCAAAAGCCGGAGATTCTGCATGAGACTGACAGTGCTCGTTGCCGCCCTTTCGATAGCCCTGCCGGCCGTCGCCGTCGCCGGACCGGCGTCCGACGCGGTGAAGTTCTTCTATGTCCCGGCGGTCAAGTTCGAGGCCGACGAACAATATCGGGACCGGTTCACCGAACCGGTCACGAAACTGTTCGAGCTGAACGACCAGGCAACGAAGACGAACCCGGATCAGGTCGCCTGCATCGATTTCGATCCTGGTCTCGACGCCCAGGATTTCGATCAGAAAACCGTCTCGAAAACGCTGAAACTGTCTGAGAAGCTGGATGGCGATAACGCACAGGTCACGGCATCCTTCAGCTTGTTTTCGGAAGGCGATGATTCCAAACGTGAAATGCTCTGGTCGCTCAAGAAGATCGACGGCAAGTGGAAGATATCGGACATCGCTTCCAAGACCAGCGACTGGACGCTCAGCGCGCTGGAATGCATGGCCGGCCAGACGCCGGAGTGAAGCGATGGCCCATCGCCGGTTCCTGGCGCTGTCGGGTGTGTGCCTGCTGGCGGCTCTGAGCGGCGCCGCCGCGCAAGGCCTGTTGGGTGCGCCGCCGGCAGACGCCCCGGCCGGCACCCAGCCGGGCGACAGCGGGGCACCGCCCGCGAATGCGCCGGGCGGAGCGGCGGAACCGGCCACGCCGCCGGTGGGATGGTCGCCAGCCGAAGCCGCGCCCGCCGCACCGATCCAGCCGGGCTCGCCGACCGCCGTGGTGCGGCCGTTTTACGATCAGGTCGGACTGGAGATCGATCCGGCCGAGCGAAGCCATTTCATCGACCCGGCCAAAACCGTGCTCGACAAGAGCGACGCGTTGCGCAAATCCGGGCAGGGCGAGTGCCTCGACCCCAACATGGCGCTCGACAATGCCGATTACGACAAGGCCGAGATCGACAAGAGCCTGAAGACGCTCGAGGCGATCAACGGCGACCAGGCCAAGGTCATCGTCGCCTTCGTCATATCGGGCAACCCGCACCGGCTGGAATGGAAATTCAAGAGGGTCGACGGCGACTGGAAGATATCGGACCTATTGTCGGTGACCGGCGAATGGGCACTCAGCCAGTATCAGTGCGAATGAACCGGCGATGAAGCTTTGCTTTTCGCTAGCCATCGTGCTGGTCGGACTCGGCGTTGCCGGGGGCGTGTTCGACTGGCACATCGGCACGATACTGGTCGCTCGCCAGCCGCGGCAAGCTCTGGCAGCGCCTGGCGACTTCTCCGTCGAGCGCGTCGTACTCGACCAGGCCGATGCGCCCGAGCTTGTCGGCTGGGTAGCCGATCGAAAGGGCAGTTGCGGTGCGATTGTGCTGCTACATGGGCGCGGCGCCAACAGGCTGGCCTTGGTTCAAAGGGCGAAGCTCTTGTTCGACGCTGGCTATTCCGTTGTCTTGTTCGACCTCTCCGGTCATGGAGAGAGCGGTGGCGCCGTTCAGGGCTTCGGGTATTCGGAAGGCCCGGACGCCGCCCGTATTATTACCTTTGCTCGGCAACGCTTTCCAGGCCAGAAGCTTGGCGCCATCGGCTCGTCGCTTGGCGCCGCCGCACTTGTCTTTGCCGCGCCGCAAGCGCCTGCCGATGCCTATGTGCTGGAGCAGCTCTACGCAACCTTGCGCGAAACCACAGCGTGGCGAATGCCTTTCCACTTCTGGCGCGGTTTCCAAGCCGATGTCCTTTTGGCACAGATGCCGCTTCGTCTCGGGTTGAGCGCCGATGATGTCAAGCCGGTCGACCATCTTGCTGCTATCGGCAAGCCGCTGATGCTGCTTGCAGGCAGCAACGACCCTTTCATCGATCATGGACAGGTGCTGGCGCTGCAGAATGCTGCCGTTGGTTCACAACTCGTCTGGTTTGGAGGCGCAGGCCATGTCGATCTGCTGCGCTACGACCAACTGCGCTACAGCGATGCTATCTTTTCCTTTCTTGCAACAAAGCTCTGCCGGACGGGTGCCATCCATGGTTGACGTTCGCTCAACCCCGCCCGCGATAAGGCGCTACCCCGGTGTCCGGCAGCCATGCGCCTTCGGGCGGAGCGCCGGTTTGCCAGAACACATCGATCGGAATGCCGCCGCGTGGATACCAATAGCCGCCTATGCGCAACCACAGCGGCTTGGTTGCCGCCACGATGCGGCGGCCGATCATGACGGTGCAGTCTTCATGGAAGGCGCCATGGTTGCGGAACGAGGTCATGAACAGCTTGAGCGACTTCGATTCCACCAGAGCCGCGTCGGGTGCATAGTCGATGACGATATGGGCGAAGTCCGGCTGGCCGGTGACTGGGCACAGCGAGGTGAATTCCGGGCAGGTGAAGCGCACGATCGCCGGCGGGCCGTCGCCGCGCGAAAACGGTACGGTCTCCAGGACCGCTGCTTCGGGGCTTTGTGGCGTCTCGACGTGCGCGCCGAGTTGGGTGAGGGTTTTGGTGTCGATCATGGGCGCTATCCTTGTCGCATGCGCCCGGAGTGCGTGCGGGACGACATGCTTGAAAACGAATTTTGCCGCTCATTAGCACAATTTGAAACCGCAGGAAGACGATGACCAGCAACGATCCGCTTCTCCAGCCCTACCAGCTCAAACACCTGACGCTGAAGAACCGGGTCATGTCGACCAGCCATGAGCCGGCCTATTCCGAGGACGGCATGCCGAAACAGCGATACCGGCTCTACCATGCCGAGAAGGCCAAGGGCGGCATGGCGCTGACCATGACCGCCGGCTCGGCGATCGTCTCGCGCGACAGCCCGGCCGCTTTCGGCAATCTGCACGTCTATGACGACAGGATCGTGCCATGGCTGGCCGAGCTCGCTGACGCCTGCCACGAGCACGACTGCAAGGTGATGATCCAGATCACCCATCTCGGCCGCCGTACCGGCTGGAACAAGGCCGACTGGCTGCCGGTGCTCTCGGCCTCGCCGGTACGTGAGCCGGCGCATCGCGCATTCCCGAAGACGATCGAGGACTGGGACATTGAGCGCATCGTCGCCGACTATGCTTCGGCCGCCCAGCGCTGCGAGGCCGCCGGCCTCGACGGCATCGAGTTCGAATCCTACGGCCATCTGATGGACGGCTTCTGGTCGCCAGCCACCAATCATCGCGACGACGAATTCGGCGGCTCGCTGGACAATCGCCTGCGCTTTACCAACATGGTGCTCGATGCCGTGCGGGCAGCCGTCGGCGACAAATTCGTCGTCGGCATCCGCATGGTCGCCGACGAAGATTTCGAAAAAGGCCTGTCGAAGGCGGAGGGGATCGAAATCGCCAGGCGGCTGGCGGGCTCCGGCAAGGTCGATTTCCTCAACATCATTCGGGGCTCGATCGAGAGCGATGCGGCGCTGACCAAGGTCATCCCGGTGACCGGCATGCGCTCTTCGCCGCATCTCGATTTCGCCGGAGAGGTGAGGGCGGCGACGAAATTCCCGACCTTCCACGCGGCGCGCATATCCGACGTGGCCACCGCACGCCACGCCATCGCCACCGGCAAGCTCGACATGGTCGGCATGACCCGCGCCCATATCGCCGATCCGCACATCATCAAAAAAGTGATGGAGGGGCGCGAGCATGAGATCCGCCCGTGCGTGGGCGCCACCTATTGTCTCGACCGCATTTATGAGGGCGGCGAAGCGCTTTGCGTCCACAATGCCGCGACCGGCCGCGAGGCCGAAATCCCGCATATCATCGTCAAGACCGAAGGACCGAAGCAGAAAATCGTGGTCGTCGGGGCCGGCGCCGGCGGGCTGGAGGTTGCGCGGGTCGCAGCCGAGCGTGGCCACAAGGTGATGGTGCTTGAAGCATCGAGCCAAGCCGGCGGCCAGGTGCGATTGGCGACGCAGAACCCGCGCCGCAAGGAGCTGATCGGCATCATCGACTGGCGGCTGGCCGAACTCGACCGGCTCGGCGTCGAGATCCGCTACGACACCTGGGCGGAAAAAGACGATGTCCTGGCGCTGTCGCCCGATGTGGTGGTGGTCGCCACCGGCGGCCTGCCGCAGAACCCGCCGCTGACATCAGGCGACAACCTTGTCACCTCGAGTTGGGACATCATGGCCGGCAGCGTCAAGCCGGCCGAAAATGTGCTGCTCTATGACGACAATGGCGGCCATCAGGGCATGGGCGCCGCCGAACTGATCGCCAATGCCGGCTCGAAACTCGAGCTTGTATCGCCGGAGCGTTTCTTTGCCCCGGAAATGGGCGGCATGAACCATGTGCCCTATATCAGGGCCTTCCAGGAAAAGGGCGTCACCATCACCATCAACACGCGGCTGCGTTCGGTGCGGCGTGAGGGCAACCAGCTGATCGCAGAGCTGGCTTCGGATTTCGCCGATGGCTGGCGCGGCGAGCGCAGGGTCGACCAGGTGGTGGTCGAGCACGGTACGCTACCGCTCGACGATCTATACCTCTTGCTGAAGCCGCTGTCGAAGAATGGCGGCGCGGTCGACTACGAGCGTCTGGTGAGCGGTGGCGACATCTTTCCCAAGCGCAATCCAGAAGGCGGCTTTGTTCTGTTCCGCATTGGCGACGCGGTCGCCTCGCGCAACATTCATGCCGCCATCTATGACGGCATCAGGTTCGGCTTGCGGATCTGAAATTAGCTATCGCCAGGATCGGTAGCGCGCGGCCGAAGCTTCCTGCAAGAGCCCTTAGACTGGACTTTCCCTGTCGTACTTGTAACGATCTAGGGTGATCCAAACGCTTGGGATCAGTTTCATTCTACTGCAAGTCTGCAGGGAAATCGCGAAGCAGTGCGTCTTCTGCCGAGAAAAGTTGACGAAAACCTAAGAAAGTCCGGGGGGACAAGTTGACCACAGAAGATCTGTTCGTTCCGCGCCAGACCAATACGGCGCTCTACATGCAGCTATACGAGGCTGGATATCCGGTTGCCGATATCGCCCGGGTGCAAAAGGCGTATCGTGTGTGTTGCGCGATGTTCAACGGCCGCTACCGCAAGACAGGACGGCCGTTCATCTGCCATGCGGTGGGAGCTGCGTCATCGGCCGCGCATTTCGATAAAAGCGTCGATCTTGTCCTGGCCGCGATGTTTCACGCTGCCTACGACAGCGGCCACTATCCGGACGGAAAGTCCAGCAGGCGCACCGATGCACACCGCAGATGGCTGGAGCAAATAATCGGTCCCCGGGTTGAAGGTCTTGTCGCCCGCCTGGTCGGACTGAAATTCGATACCGGAGACCCCGAGCGCCTTGTGGATGCCGGTGTGCCGGCCGGCGACGAGGACATCTTGTTCCTAGTGCTTGCCCATGAGGTGGATGACCTGGCGGACGGAGGATTGGCGTTTGCGCCCAAATACGGTCAGTCCATACGATCGAGGGTTGCTGCCTGTGCCACTCTGGCGAGGTATCTGGGCCGCGAAAATCTTGCCGTCACCATCGAAGGTTACGGTGCCCGCTACGAGACGATGGCGTGGGCTGCTCCCCTCCAGGAGACGAAGCTGATTGGCTTTCAGATTACGCCAAATTTACGCACATACATCAAATTGCGTCGCCACAAGTTACGCGGCGAATCAGTCGAGGTGCTTTGACACCTTGCTGGTCCCGCGATGCGCAATCCGCTGAGAAGTGGCCGTCCTTGCCGGCTCAGTCGTCATAGCCCTGGATTGCCCCAAAGCTGTAACGGCGCAGCTTCAGCGCGGTGATCAAATTGGTCAGCTTCGTCTTGCCGTCGAAACCGTCCTGGAACATTTCGTCATGCATCAGCAGGATCAGCTTGCCGGGCTTGACGAAGCGGCCATAGCCGAACAGGTGATCGATCTCGCTGACCAGATGATCGACGCTCTGCACCGGCTCGCCGTTGTCCTTGTGCACCCATTCATGGTCCCAGCCGTAGAGATAGAAGCCTGAGGCCGCGACAAACTCGTAGTCGGGCTCTTCACGCCCCTCCTGGGCGAGCCCAAGCGAGGTGTCGTTCTTCGACATGGAGGGCAGCCTGAACACGTCGCGCCCCGGTAGCCTTGCATGCACCACGGGCTTCAACCCGAGCACCGCGTTTGCCCTTACCATGTCGGCGACGACACCTTCGGTGTCGCCGTAGAAATGCCGGTAGTGATTGTAGGCATGGCTGTAGCTGTGGTTGCCGAGCGTCACCAGAGGAAGCTGCCTGGCGCGCTGGACGAGCGCTCTGTTGGCGGCGCTCGCCTGTGCGTGCATGCCGACCATGAATAGGGTTGCAGGAACCTGCTCGGCTTCCAGCACATCGAGGATGTTGCTTGTGCCGTTCAGCGGCCCATCGTCGAAGGTAAGATAGATTATGCGATCGGCCCCTTGGGCGGGAACCGCAAAAATCAAAAGCGCCGCCAGCACAAACCGAAACGGTGTCATCAGCCCCGATATCCGGTTGCGATCACGACAAGGCCGCCATCTTCACACGCGGTTGTCAAGGCGAGCCGGTGCATGTCGCCCAAAGTGCGCAGCGGTTTTGGGACAACGATATGCACGAACAAAAAAGCAACCTATCCCAGGCTTCCTTGCAGCACCGTCAGCTTGGCCTTCTTGGGCATGCGGGCGGTCAGCCATTCCAGCGCCTTGTCGTGCGGCATCGGGAAGGCGATGGAGTAGCCCTGCACCTGGTCGCAGCCGATCGCCATCAGCGAATCGAGCTCGGCCTCGGTTTCGGCGCCCTCTGCGACGATCGAGATGCCAAGGCCACGCGCCAGCTCGGTGATGGCGCGGACGATCTTCGAGTTGTCGCCATTCTCATGGATGTTCTGGACGAAGCGGCGATCGATCTTCAGCCGGTCGATCTCGTTCGGGTTGACATGGCTGAGCGAAGCATAGCCGGTGCCGAAATCATCGAGTTCGAGATGGACGCCGGCTGCCCGGATGTGCCGCAGCTTGGCCGCGATGCCCGTCTTTTCGTCATCGAGGATGACGGATTCGACGATTTCCAGCGACAATTTCTGCGGCGGCAGCCCGGCCTTTTCCAGCGTCTCGAACAAGAACGCATCGAAATCGTGCTCGCGCAGCTCGGTGCCGGAAACATTGACTGCAAGCCGTCCGAAGGCAATGCCGGCGCGATTCCATTCGGCCGCCTCGTTGATCGCCTTGGTGATGACGATGCGGCCGATCTCGGGCATGAAGCCGCATTTCTCGGCGACCGGAATGAACTCGCCGGGCGGGATCATGCCGCGCTCCGCATGGTTCCAGCGCACCAGCGCCTCGATGCCGCTGATCGTGCCGTGGGTCAGTGAGACCTGCGGCTGGAAATAGACCTGGAACGCCCGCTCGGCGATGGCGACCTTGATGTCGTGCTCGAGCTGCTTGCGATAGTCGAGTTCGCGGCGCAGCTCCTCGGAGAAGAAGGAGAAGTTGCCGCCGCCAAGCTTCTTGGCGGAGTAAAGCGCCAGATCGGCGTGGACCAGCAAATCCCCGGCATTGTCGGCGTCGATCGGATAGACCGCGATGCCGGCGCTGGCGCCTGGGAGAATGGTCGTGCCCTGGAAGACGATCGGCTCGTTGATATGTGCCAGGATGCGTCGCGCCAGCATATTGATGTCTTCGGTGCCGCCGGCGCCGCCGAGGATCATGACGAACTCGTCGCCGCCCAGGCGCACGCACAGATCCGACGCCCGGCAGGAATCGCGCATGCGCTGTGCCGTCACGACCAGCACATAGTCGCCGGCGGCGTGGCCGAGCGTATCGTTGATCTGCTTGAATCGGTCGAGATCGAGCTGGACGACGGCAAGGCGTTCGCGACGCCGGTGCGTGCCCTTGATCAGCGTGTCGAAATGATCGGTCAGGAACGTGCGGTTGTGCAGGCCGGTAAGGCCGTCATGCACCGCGATGAAGGCCATGGAATTGCGCGCGTCGATCAATTCATGCGTCTTGCGCAGGATGGCGTTCGACATCGGCCTGAAGATGAAGAGCGCCACCAGTATGATGACGCCGATTGTGGCGTAGAACAGAGTGCGATGGAGAGCGAGCAGCTTCTCGGAGCGGTCGTCGGCGTCGGCAGTGATGCGCTGGCCAAGCGCGGCGTAGCCCGACAAGGTCGCATTGGCGACGGAGGCGTCGAGATTGACGCGTTCGTCACCGCCTTTGTAACCGCCATTGCCGCTGAATTGCGATTCATAGGCCGAGATCAGGCGGTCGCCATTGGCGATCAGCCCGACCGAGAAATAGTCGAGGTGGAAGGGCTTGGCGAAAAGGACGCTTTCGATCGACTTCGGGTCAAGCTTGGCCGGCGATTGCGGATCGGCTCCCGTCTGATCGAGCAGCAGGTCGTAGTTCGTCTCGAACTCCGCCGTTGCCTGCTTGAGCGCGCTGACCAGCGCCGGTTGCTTGTCGCGTGAGCCGGCGCCCGTTGCACCGGCAAGGAAGACGATGCGCTGCGACAGCGTCTTTTGTGTGCTGACGATGTCGAGCAAGGTGTGATTGTGCTGTTGGGTGGCCATCATCTGCTGCAGCAGGATGAAGGAGGCGATCACCATGGCCGCAATGATCAGCAGGGCCAGCCAATAGCCGGCCTTGATCAGCAGTATGAGCTTGCCTGAAACGGTTTGCACCGGCTGCTGCGACATTTTCGGGGGCGGCCCTCTCGCCTACGGATTCTTGCCTAAAGATTCTTGTATGAGCACCATTGAACTGCAAACGTTAACAGGACCGGAAATCGACGGCTGCCCGGCGAGGGGCGGCTGTCGAAAGATCGCGAAATGGTTATCGGCTCGTTTAGCGCCGTACCGGCATTTGAGCGGTCATCGGCCAGAACCCTTGTCGCGGCGTCGTTTCCGCCGCCGCATGATGATCGACATCGGGGCGGCATCGTGCTGCTTGCCACCGATCCGGTCGTTTTTGCGATGGATTTTTCACGCGGACGAGACGACAGTCAGCCCACATCAAACGAGGCCGACCATGACCGCAGCATTCCTCTCCCACATCGACAGCGAGCTCGCGGGGCTCAAATCGGCAGGCCTCTACAAGTCGGAGCGGGTGATCACTTCGACGCAGTCGGCCGAGATCGAGGTCGGCGGCGACAAGGTGCTGAATTTCTGTGCCAACAACTATCTCGGCCTCGCCGATAGCGCCGATTTGCGCAATGCTGCCAAGCAGGCGCTCGACCGCTATGGCTACGGCATGGCATCGGTGCGCTTTATCTGCGGCACCCAGGAAGAGCACAAGCAGCTCGAATCCACGATTTCCTCTTTCCTCGGCATGGAAGACACCATCCTCTACGGCTCCTGTTTCGATGCCAATGGCGGCCTGTTCGAGACGCTGCTGGGCGAGGAAGACGCCATTATCTCGGATGCCTTGAATCATGCCTCGATCATCGATGGCGTGCGGCTGTCGAAGGCCAAACGTTTCCGCTACGCCAACAACGACATGGCCGATCTCGAGGCGCGACTGAAGGAAGCCCGGGACTGCCGCTTCCGGTTGATCGCCACCGACGGCGTGTTTTCGATGGATGGCATCATCGCCAATCTCAGGGGTGTCTGCGACCTCGCCGAGAAATACGACGCCATGGTGATGGTCGACGACAGCCATGCCGTCGGCCTCGTCGGCCGGAACGGCCGCGGCTCGGCCGAACATTGCGGCGTCGAGGGCAGGGTCGACATCATCACCGGCACGCTCGGCAAGGCGCTTGGCGGGGCCTCCGGTGGCTACACCTCGGGCAAAGGCCAGGTGGTCGACTGGCTGCGCCAGCGCTCACGGCCGTATCTCTTCTCCAACACGCTCATGCCGGCGATCGCCGGCGCTTCGATCAAGGTGTTCGAACTGATCAAGGACGGCGATGGGCTGCGCAGCAAACTCTACGACAATGCGGCGCGCTTCCGGTCGCAGATGGGCAAGCTCGGCTTCACGCTGGCCGGAGCCGATCATCCGATCATACCGGTGATGCTGGGTGATGCCAGCCTGGCGCAGGAGATGGCCGCGCGCATGCTGAAGCGCGGCATTTACGTTATCGGCTTCTCCTTCCCGGTGGTGCCGAAAGGGCAGGCCCGCATCCGCACGCAGATGTCGGCGGCGCATTCCAGTGCGGATATTGACAGGGCGGTCGAGGCGTTTGCCGCCGTCGGGCGCGAACTCGGGGTCATTTCCTGAAAGGCTGGAATCGAAAAGCGATTCCGGATCAAGAGATTCAAGGGACAAAAGCATGTCGAACATGATGAAGGCGCTGGTGAAGGCCAAGGCCGAACCAGGCATCTGGATGGAAGAGGTGCCGGTGCCGGAGATCGGCCCCAACGACGTGCTGATCAAGATCAAGAAGACGGCGATCTGCGGCACCGACGTGCACATCTACAATTGGGACCAGTGGGCGCAGAAGACGGTGCCGGTGCCGATGGTGACCGGCCATGAATTCGTCGGCACGGTCGCAGATTTCGGCGCCGCGGTCACCGAATACAAGGTCGGCCAGCGCGTGTCGGGCGAAGGCCACATCGTCTGCGGCCATTGCCGCAACTGTCGCGCCGGGCGAGGGCATCTGTGCCGCAACACGCTCGGCGTCGGCGTCAACCGTCCTGGCGCCTTCGGCGAGTATCTGGCGATCCCGCAGCACAATGTCGTGCCGATCCCCGATGATGTGCCCGACGAGATCGCCGCGATCTTCGACCCGCTGGGCAATGCCGTCCACACCGCACTCTCCTTCGATCTGGTTGGCGAAGATGTGCTGGTGACCGGCGCCGGGCCGATCGGCATCATGGGCGCGCTCGTCGCGCAATGCGTCGGCGCGCGCAAAGTGGTCATCACCGACATCAACCCGGTGCGGCTGGCGCTGGCCAAGAAACTCGGCGTCCAGCATGTCGTCGACGCCTCGAAGGAAAAGCTGCGCGACGTCATGCCGGTGCTCGGCATGACCGAGGGATTCGACGTCGGCCTCGAAATGTCGGGCGCCGCCCCCGCTTTCCGCGACATGATCGACACCATGAACAATGGCGGCAAGATCGCCATTCTGGGCATCGCGCCGACCGGCTTCGAGATCGACTGGAACAAGGTCATCTTCAAGATGCTGCATCTCAAGGGCATCTACGGCCGCGAGATGTTCGAAACCTGGTACAAGATGATCGCGCTTGTGCAGGGCCCGCTGGATGTCTCCGGCCTGATCACCCACCGCATCGGCATCGACGATTTTCAGGCCGGCTTCGATGCGATGCGCAGCGGCAGTTCCGGCAAGGTGGTGATGGACTGGTAGATGCCGCCTAGCGCAGGATTCTGTTTTTCATCAGCCATTTCACGGAGCGGGGCCATGCGTGGTTCGCACCCATGCGAAGATCGGTAAACCCCTCCGAAACATGTCTCCCGGTTTCGGCGTCAAGGATGCGAATGAACATAGTATGTTCCGTTCGGTTGACGCGCGTTACGACGCCAAGCAAGGCAAGCGACGCGCCGTGCTCCTTGGCAGTCGGTCCTTCACAACCAGCGCAGTTGCGCAATCCGTGCGGCGCAGCAGCCTGTGTATCCCTCGCCGGCACATCAATTACTGTAAAGCGCCCAGACTGGGAGAGCATGTCCTTTGCAACTTGTGCCGATTCCGACAGATAGCGCCTGTCATATTCATCCGGGGGAATTATTCCCGCCCCGGCGCTCTTGTCCTCCAATTCGAAAGGGAACACTTCGATCGACATCGGCTTTGTCTGCTGGGCCTGCGCAAATGTGCAGGTGCCTACAAGTAGCGTCACCAGGACACTTAATGCGCGAATGCTCATCGTAGTCCTCCCGTCGGTGTAATGGGCATTATACGCGGCTTGACAACGCAAATCACGAACAAATCGAAGGCAATGCTATGCTTTGGCTGCGGTGGGAGCTCCCACGCAGTCTCGCTCGAACTCCGTCGTTCAGAGTGATTGGCTTGATCTTGGACTAACCCTTGCTCGGGACCAGACTGGTCTCCAATGCAGCCAGTCCGCTGGTGATCGCCTTGCGCTCTTCAGCGCTGAGCCTTGCCAGCAAATCCCGTTCGAACGCCTTGGCCAGCGGCACCATCTCGCGATAGGCGGCAAGCCCCGTTCCGGTCAGCGTCAGATGTTCGATACGGCGGTCTTTTTCGTCCGGCTTTCGCGTCAGCCAGCGACGCCGTTCGAGCTCGGCGACAGCGCGCGAAACCTTTGTCTTGTGCATGGCCGATTGCTCACCGATTGCAGACGCCGTCATCGTTCCATGCTGCCCCAGCCCCGAAAGGGTGCGCCATTCCGGCCGCGTCAGGCCGTGGCTATCCTTGTAAATCCGCGAAAATTCGCGGCTGACGGCGTCGGCAAGCCGGTAGAGCCGGTAGGGCAGGAAATTTTCCAGATTGAGAATTTCAGGCGCGTCGGACGCTTCGCTCTTGATCGCCATTTTTCAAAGCCGCCATTGATGGTTACATTTTCAATGGTTACAAATGAAACCAGTTTGGTCAATTGAGATCCATTCCGGGGAGGAAGCGATGGCCTTTTCCTACATGCCGGGCTTCGGCAACGACTTCGAAACCGAGACGCTGCCCGGCTCGCTGCCGCAGGGACGGAATTCGCCGCAGCGGCCGGCCTACGGTCTTTACGCCGAACAGCTTTCCGGCTCTCCCTTCACCGCGCCGCGCGGCACCAATGAGCGCTCCTGGCTGTACCGCATCCGACCGAGCGTCAAGCACACTGGCCGCTTCAAGCCGGCGAATTATCCCTTGTGGAAGAGCGCGCCCAATGTCGGCGACCATGAGTTGGCGCTTGGGCAATACCGCTGGAATCCGGTGCCGATGCCGAAGGAGCCGACCGATTTCATTCAGGGCATGCGCAGCATCACCACATCAGGCGACGTGCTCGGCCAG
Source organism: Mesorhizobium sp. LMG17149 (assembly GCF_024518695.1). Classification (NCBI taxonomy): domain Bacteria; kingdom Pseudomonadati; phylum Pseudomonadota; class Alphaproteobacteria; order Hyphomicrobiales; family Phyllobacteriaceae; genus Mesorhizobium; species Mesorhizobium sp. LMG17149. Next base: position 77,441 of record NZ_JANIFL010000017.1, on the reverse strand, counting down.
ACCGGCATGGCGGCACATGTCTATGTCGCCAACCGCTCGATGGTCGACGACCATTTCTTCAACTCCGACGGTGAATTGCTGGTCGTGCCGCAGGTCGGCGCATTGCGCTTCGTCACCGAGATGGGCGTCATTGAGCTGCGGCCCGGCGAGATCGCGGTGCTGCCACGCGGTCTGGTCTTCAAGGTCGAGCTGGTCGACAAGGAAGTGCGCGGCTACGTCTGCGAGAACTACGGCGCCAAGTTGACGCTGCCCGACCGCGGCCCGATCGGCGCCAACTGCCTGGCCAATCCGCGCGATTTCAAGACGCCTTGCGCCTGGTTCGAGGAGAAGGAAACGCCGTGCCGGCTGACGGTGAAATGGTGCGGCAATTTCCATGTCACCGAGATCGGCCATTCGCCGCTGGACGTCGTTGCCTGGCACGGCAATTACGCCCCCTACAAATATGATCTGGCTACCTTTTCGCCTGTCGGCGCGCTGCTGTTCGACCATCCCGACCCGTCCATCTTCACTGTGCTGACGGCACCCAGCGGCGAGGAGGGCACGGCCAATATCGACTTCGTCATCTTCCCGCCACGCTGGCTGGTGGCCGAAGATACCTTCCGGCCGCCCTGGTACCACCGCAACATCATGAGCGAGTTCATGGGCCTGATCCATGGCCAGTACGACGCCAAGGAAGAAGGCTTTGTGCCCGGCGGCATCAGTCTGCACAATCTGATGCTGGCCCATGGACCGGATGCGCCTGGCTTCGAAAAGGCCTCGCGCGCGGACCTGAAACCGGTCAAGCTCGACAACACCATGGCGTTCATGTTCGAGACCCGATTTCCGCAGATGCTGACCCGCTACGGCGCCGAACTCGAAACCCGGCAGGACAATTACATCGACTGCTGGGCGGATCTGAAGAAGCGTTTCAACGGCACGCCCGAGGGCGACTGGTCTTGAGCACCGAGCCAATGCCGGATCGGCTGGTGCTTTTGGGCTCGAAGGGCGGCCCTGCGCTGCGGCCAGGCGGTCCGTGGCCGAGTTCGTCGCTGCTGCAGATCGGAGGCCGCAGCATCGTCGTCGACTGCGGGCTTGGCGTGACGCGCGGTCTGGTCGACGCGGGCATCGGCCTGAAGGCGCTCGACCTGATCTTCATCACGCATCTGCACTCCGACCATGTCCTGGAACTGGGGCCGTTGATCCACACCGCCTGGACGGCGGGTCTGGCCACGCCCGTCGGCGTCTTCGGTCCGCCCGGCACTGGCCACTACTGGCGGCGCTTTTGCCAGGCGATGGAGTTCGATATCGAAATCCGCATCGTCGACGAGGGCCGGCCGGATATTCGAGGCCTGGTTTCGATCGTCGAATTCGGGGAAGGCCAGGTACTCGAGCAGGGCGGCTTGACGGTTTCGGCGCTGCGCGTCGAGCATCCGCCGGTGACCGACTGTTTTGCCCTGCGCTTCGAACACGGCGGGAAAAGCGTGGTGTTCTCCGCTGACACGGTCTTTTATCCGCCGCTCGCGGAGTTCGCCCGGAGTGCGGATATCCTCGTCCATGAAGCCATGCTGGAGGAAGGCATCGAGCGGCTGGTGGCCAGGACCGGCAATGGCGCGCGGCTGAAAGACCACCTGCTCGCCAGCCACAGCTTTGCCGAAGAGGCCGGCAGCATCGCCAGCGATGCCGGCGTCAAGAGACTGGTGCTCAATCATCTCATTCCGGCCGACGATCCCGGGATCGGCGAGGCCGATTGGACTGCCGCTGTCAGGAAAACATGGGCCGGCGACTTGACGATCGCCCGCGACGGTCTTGTTGTGGGCTTAAGCAGCGCCAAAGCTGCAGCAGGAGAGGAAACCGCATGAAGCTTGCCACATTGAAGGACGGGACGCGCGATGGAAAACTCGTCGTCGTCTCGCGCGACCTGACACGCTTCACAGACGCCTCGTTCCTGGTGCGCACGCTACAGGCGGCGCTCGACGACTGGCGCCGCATCGCCCCGCATCTCGCGACAATAGCGGAATCGCTTGAGAACAATGCGATGCCGGCGGAGCGCTTCCACGAGCATGACGCCCACTCGCCGCTGCCGCGCGCCTATCAATGGGCCGACGGCTCGGCTTATGTGAATCATGTCGAACTGGTGCGCAAAGCGCGCGGCGCCGAGATGCCTGCGAGCTTCTGGACCGACCCGCTGATCTACCAGGGCGGCTCAGATTCTTTCATTCCGCCACGCGATCCGATCCGCATGGCTGACGAAGCCTTCGGCATCGACATGGAAGGCGAAGTCGCCGTCATTGTCGACGACGTGCCGATGGGCGCCAGTGTCGATGAGGCGCGCGCGGCGATCCGGCTGGTCATGCTGGTCAATGACGTCACGCTGCGCGCTCTCACCGGACCGGAACTGGCCAAAGGTTTCGGGTTTTTCCAGTCAAAACCGTCCTCGGCGTTTTCGCCTGTCGCGGTCACGCCGGACGAACTGGGTGACGCCTGGGACGGCGGCAAGGTCAGCCTGCCGCTGCTCGCCGATCTCAACGGCAAGCCGTTCGGCCGCGCCAATACCGGTATCGACATGACCTTCGATTTTCCGGCGCTGATCGTTCACGCAGCAAGGACACGGCCATTGGCGGCCGGCACGATCATCGGCTCGGGGACCGTCTCCAACAAGCTCGACGGCGGGCCGGGCAAGCCTGTTTCGGCCGGTGGCGCTGGCTATTCCTGCATCGCCGAACTGCGCATGATCGAGACCATTGTGTCAGGCGAACCCAAAACGCCGTTCCTGCGCTTCGGCGACACGGTGCGCATCGAGATGAAGGACAAAACCGGGCATTCTATCTTCGGCGCCATTGAGCAGAAGGTCGAGAAATACGAGAGGTAAGGGCATGACGGGGGACTATCTTCTGGCCGGTGTCTGGGCACTCGCCATACTGGCGGCCTTCATCCAGGCGATCCGGCTGAGCTACCGCATTGAGGCGCGATCGCCCGGCCTGACCAACCGCAGCGGCTTTCCGCGCAAGGCGATGATGTTCCACACCATCACCAACATGAACGTCGCGCGCGACGAGGAAACGCAAGCCATGCGGCGGCGCATGAACCGGCTTCTGCTGATCGTTCTTGCCGGATTCGCGATCATGGGGGCAGGCTTGCATCTGATGCGGGCAGGGGGATGATCTCGTGAACCTGCTCGACCATCTGCGCCGTATGGCCGGCAACAATCTGTGGTCGAACGACCGGCTCTACCGCGCGGTGCTGTCGCTCCAGCCAGGTGAGTTCGAGGCCGAACGCACCAGCTTCTTTCCATCGATCAAGGCGACGCTCAACCACATCCTTGCGGTCGATCTTCTCTATCTCGATTTTCTCGAAGAGGGTGGTCTCGGTGCTGCCGCCCATGACGACTTCGTGCCCCTCGACGAGCCGGGGGCGTTGTTTGCGGCGCAGGTCGCAGCCGACCGGCGGCTGATCGCCTTTTGCGATAGACTGTCGGCCGACGACCTCGATCGGCAGGTTATCACCGACCGGCGCGAGGACGGCATGATCCCCGAGCGCATCGGCGACATCCTCGCCCATGTCTTCCTGCACGACATCCATCATCGCGGCCAGGTGCACGCCATGCTTTCGGGGACGTCGGTCAAGCCGCCGCAACTGGATGAGTTCTTGCTCGATTATGATTTGAAGCTGAGGGAGAGAGAGGTCGAGCGGTTGGGGCTCTAATTAATCGTCAAGCCGCTCGGCCCTTTCAGAGCAGCGGTGGCGCCGATAGGTCTTTCCTTGCCGGGGGGCGGCAAGAGACGCGCTACGACCCTGCCGCGCCGGGTGATTACGATCTCCTCGCCGGCATTTGCACGCCTGACGAGTTCCGACAGTTTGGCTCTGGCTTCCGTAATAGAGACGTGCACGGCTCGACCTCGCTAGGCCCAACCTTAAGCCAAAGCCGGGCCGCAGCGAGAGTAACCTTACGCCGCTTTGCCGTCCACCTTGATCACCCCGCGCTTGATCTGGTCCTGCTCGATCGATTCGAACAGCGCGCGGAAATTGCCTTCGCCAAAACCTTCGTCGCCCTTCCTCTGGATGAACTCGAAAAAGATCGGCCCGATCACGGTTTTCGAAAAGATCTGCAGCAGGATCTTGGTCGTGCCGCCATCGACGACGCCTTCTCCATCGATCAGGATGCCGTGCTTCTTCATGCGCTCGATCGGTTCGTCATGGCCGTTCACGCGGTCGTACGACATGTCGTAGTAGGTCGCCGGCGGACCGGGCATGAATTTCAGCCCGTTCTCGGCCAGCCTGTCGGTGGCGGCATAGATCTCGTCGGTGCCGACAGCGATGTGCTGGATGCCCTCGCCATTGTATTTCTTCAGATACTCGGCGATCTGGCTGGTCTCGTCCTTAGACTCGTTGAGCGGAATGCGGATCTTGCCGCAGGGCGAGGTGATGGCGCGGCTCACCAGGCCGGTGATCTTGCCGTCGATGTCGAAGAAATGGATCTGCTTGAAGCCGAACAGATTGCGGTAGAAATCCCACCATTTGTCCATCTGGCCGCGATAGACATTGTGGGTCAGGTGATCGAGATAGTAGAAGCCGACGCCTTCCGGCCGTGGGTCGCGAGCGCCCAGCCATTCGAACTCGGCATCATAGGCCGAACCCTTCTTGCCGTAGGTCTCGATGAAGTAGAGCAGCGAGCCGCCAATGCCGATGATTGCTGGCACGTCGAGCGCTTTGTCGGCGCCTTCGTAAGGCGTGGCGCCCTTGGCAACCGCATGATCGAAAGCGTGTTTGGCATCCACCACCCGCCAGGCCATAGACGCAGCACAGGGGCCGTGCTTGTCGGCGAACTTCATCGCATGCGAGCCGGGCTCGGCATTGACGACATAGTTGATGTCGCCTTGGCGCCAGATGGTGATGTCTTTTGTGCGGTGCTTGGCCACCGCGACATAGCCCATACGGGTGAACAGTTGAGCCAGTTTTTCCGGTTCCGGATGCGCGAATTCGACAAACTCGAAACCGTCGGTGCCGGCGGGGTTGTCCTTGCTGATCGTGGCGGGCGGGGCGTCGTGCGGGAAGGGACCCATGATATTCCTCCGAAAGCTGGCCTGGCCTGAAAAGGCTCATCTTGCACGATCATAACGCGGAGGAGGCGCACGGTGCTTGCATTCAAACGCTTGAAATGATGATGTCGCGCGTGAAGCGTGCATGATGTGAGAAAAAACCATGGATGAGACGCGCATTGATCAGTTCGACCGCAAGATAATGGCGCTGTTGCAGGGTGATGCGCGGCTGACCAACAACGATCTTTCGGAGCGGGTGAACCTGTCGGCGTCGCAATGCTCGCGCCGCCGCCAGCGGCTGGAGGAGGACGGCTTTATCAAGGGCTATCGCGCCGTTCTCGACCGCGACAAGCTCGGTTTTTCCCTGGTCAACGTCATTTCGGTCACGCTCGCCACGCACAACCGCGACAATGCGCGGCGCTTCGGTGAACTGGTGGCGCGGCTGCCTGAGGTGCAGGAAGCGCACGCGCTGACCGGCGAGATGGATTACATCCTGAAAGTGGTGACGCCCGACCTGAAATCGCTGTCTGAATTCGTCAACGGCGTGCTCCTGCCGCACGAATCCGTGCAGCATGTGAAGACGGCGATCGTGCTTGAGACACTCAAGGAAACCGGCGCGCTGCCAATCTAAATCTTCGGCGGATCAACCCTTCGACTGTTGGATCAGCCCATAGAGATTGGTGCAGCGGGCGCCGGAGCGGCAATAGGCGAAGACCGGGCCGTCGAGTTCGTTGAGCGCTTCGGCCTGATCCTCGACATTCTCGGCGGTGATCTGGCCGCTGATCACCGGAATATAGCGGAAAGCGAGCCCTGCGGCTTCCACCGCCGCCTTGACGGTGTCGGCAGAAGGCTGGCCGGGCTGTTCGTCATCGGGCCGGTTGCAGATGACACTCTTGAAGCCGGCTTCCTTGATGGCGGCGACGTCCTCAGGCTGGATCTGGCCCGAAACCGAATAGTCCTCGCTGATTTCGCGGTATTCCATGGCAGCATCCTCGCAAACTGGTCAGGCGGCAGTCTTGCCACTCCCCGACATGGGCGGCAATCCGTACCGAAGGAATTCTCTGCCAAATAGACATTGCGTGGCGGAAAATCCAACCGGGCCGATGCGGCCCGGCTGGACGATCCTTCAAACTCAGCTGCCGAGAATGGCGCCTTTGATCTGACGGATGTTGTTGTGCATCATGTCGATATAGGTCGCGGCCGGGCCGTCGGGCTGCGACAGCGCATCCGAATAGAGCGTGCCGCCGACCTTGATGCCGGTTTCGCTGGCGATCTGCTCGATCAGGCGCGGGTTGGTGATGTTCTCGACGAAGATCGCAGCCGCCTTGTCCTGCTTCACCTGCTTGACCAGCTTGGCGACATCGGCCGCCGACGGTTCGGAGTCGGTCGAGACGCCTTGCGGGGCGATGAAGGTCAGGCCGTATGCGTGTTCGAAATAGCCGAACGCGTCGTGCGATGTGATGACGACGCGCTTGCTCTCCGGGATCGAGGCGATCGCCGTTTTCACTTCGCCTTCGACCGCGTCGAGCTTCTTCGTGTAGGCGGCGGCATTGGTCTGGTAGCTGACGCAGCCTTCCGCATCCGCCGCGCAGAAAGCCTCGGCGATGTTCTTCACATAGATCCTGGCATTGGCGATCGACTGGAAGGCGTGCGGGTCGGTGACCGTCTTGCCGCCGCCGGTGCCGGCACCTTCGGCCGCGTCGGCATCGGCGAATTCAGGTTTGAAATCGATCGGCGTCACGCCCTTGGTCAAGGTGATGATAGACGCCTTGGTGGCGCTGGCATCGACCAGCCGCTGCAGGAAACCTTCGAAATGCAGGCCGTTGACCAGCACGATGTCGGCCTTGGCCATGGCCACCGCATCGGCCGGGCTCGGCTCGTAGACATGGGCGTCGCCATCCGGCCCGACAATGGTGGTGACGTCGATGCGGTCGCCGCCGACATTTTTGGCGAAATCGGCAATGACGGTGAAGCTGGCGACCACTTTCAGCGGTGCGGCCAAGGCCGACGATGCGCCAAAAGCGGTTAATGTTATAACGCTCATCGCCAGGGCGGCATGGATCGATTTCAGCATAGACGGGTCTCCTTCTAGGGGCGGGGATCAGGCCGTTCTGTGACGGTGATGGATGATGCGCGCGCGCAGAATGCCGCGCGTGCCAAACAGGATCGAGGCGAAATAGACGACGCCGGCCGACAGGATGATGGCCGGGCCGGATGGCAGCGACGCGTGATAGGACAAAAGCAGCCCGGCGACGCAGGACGCAAAGCCGATCAGCACCGCCAGCACGCACATCGGCTCGACGCGAACTGTCCAGAAGCGGGCGGCTGCGGCCGGCAGCATCATCAGCCCAACCGACAGAAGCGTGCCGAGTGCCTGGAAGCCGCCGACAAGGTTGAGCACGACAAGGCCGAGGAAGATGAAATGCACCGGACTGCCGAGCCGGCTGACCGAGCGCAGGAACAGCGGGTCGAGGCATTCGGCGACCAGCGCCCGCCAGAAGATGGCGAGGCTGACCAGCGTCACCGCGACGATGCCGCCGATCAGCGTCAGGGCCTCATCGTTGAGCGCCAGCACGGTGCCGAACAGCACATGCATGAGATCGACGCTGGAACCGCGGATCGACACCATCAGCACGCCGATGGCGAGCGAAATCAGATAGAACGCCGCCATCGAGGCGTCCTCGCGCTGTATGGTGAAGCGCGAGACGGCGCCGGCGCCGAGCGCGACGATGACGCCGGCGATCAGGCCGCCGATGGTCATCGGCAGGATCTCCAGCCCATAGAACAGGAAGCCGGCGGCCGCGCCGGGCAGGATGGCATGCGCCATCGCGTCGCCCGACAGGCTCATGCGCCGCAGCATCAGGAAGACGCCGATAGGGCAGGCGCCGAGCGACAGCATCAGCGAACCGATCAAAGCCCGCTGCATGAAGCCGAAATCGGCGAAGGGCGCGATGACAAGACCGTAAAGCATGTCCATCAGGCAGCCCTCGGTCCGACGCCGTGTCGATGGTCATGGTGATCGTGGCCATGGTGATCGTCACCATGAGCGTCCTCGCCCGGCTCGCACCAGGGTGCATTTTCTTCCCAGGCTTCGTGGAAGCGGCGGGCGCGCAACAGGTTGTCAGGTTTCAGCGTTTCCCTGGTTTCGCCCCAGGCGATCGGCTGGCGGGCGAGAAGCAGCGTTTCGGGGAAATTCTGCCGCACCAGGTCCAGATCGTGGACGACAACCATGATGGTGCGTTCCTCGCCGTGCCAGTGCTTGATCAGGGCAATGAGGTCGCCGACCGTCTTGGCGTCGACAGCGTTGAAGGGTTCGTCGAGCAGGATGAGGTCGGCGTCCTGCAGCAGGACGCGCGCAAACAGCGTGCGCTGCAACTGGCCGCCTGACAGCGTGTCGATCGGGCGCTTTTCAAAGCCGCCGAGGCCGACCGCCATCAGCGCCTTGCTGACGTCATCGCGATCTTCCTTGGTGTAGCGGCCAAGCAGGCCGCGTCGTGGCCACAGGCCGAGCGAAACCAGATCGACCACGCGCGCTGGAAAAGAGCGGTCGAGCTCCGATTGCTGCGGCAGATAGGCGGCACGTACACCGGGCGCGCGGATAACCTCGCCGGCCATTGGCTTCAGGACGCCGACAATGCCTTTCATCAGCGTCGATTTGCCGGAGCCGTTGGCGCCGACCACAGCGGTCAGCGAGCCCTTGCGGATGGTGCCGTCGAGATGATGGATCGCCGGATGGCTGCCGTAGCCAAGCGTCAGGTCGCGGAATGTCAGGCAGGTATTTGTCATTCTGCGATCCGTAGGCGGCGAAATCCGGCTGCTGGCAGCGGCCGATTGGATATGTGATGTTATTACATTAGTCAACAAGCCAATCCGGCGGAATTGCGGCCGCAGGGTCAACTTGCCGTGTGTGCATGCCATATGCCGTTGGCCCAAGGGGATTCGACCTGGCGACCTTGCCCCAAGCCGGCCGCGACTCTAAAGAAGCGCAACCGTCACAGGAAGGAACCATCCAATGAGCATTCGTCGCATCGATGTCGGCCCGCGCATGAGCCAGATCGTCATCCATGGCAATACCGTCTATCTGGCTGGTCAGGTCGGCCAGCCAACCGGCAACGTCGCTTCGCAGACCAGGGACATTCTGGCGGCTGTCGACGAACTGCTGGCCAAGGCTGGCTCCGACAAGACCAAGATCCTGCAGGCGATCATCTGGCTGGCCGACATGAGCACCTTTGCCGAGATGAACGCGGAATGGGACAAGTGGGTGCCGCAGGGCAACACGCCAGCCCGTGCCACCGGCGAAGCAAAGCTCGCCACCCCGGACTATCTGGTCGAGATCATTATTACCGCTGCGATTTGATCGGCGGCCTTTTACCTCCCCCTTGTGGGGAGGTCGGACTGAGGGTCCGGGTGGGGGTCGGCGCCGCTGCCCTCCGCTATGGCTCCGGGCGTTCGGCGTTCGAAAAGCCAAATCGTTGGCTTTTCGCCAGCCTGCGGCTGGACACGCCTCACCCCTGCGGCCTGAACCTTGCCACCAGCGTGTGGCTCTCGGCCGCGTAGGTAAAGCGCACATGGGTGACCGGATGTTCGGCGCTCCATGTCCGTCGCTCGACCACCAGGCACGGCGCGCCGGCTTCGATGTCGAGTGCGGCCGCTATATGTCTGTCGGCGGCGACAGCGCGAATCCGGTGCTCGGCTTCGCTCCACGGCACGCGGCCGATCAGCCATGGTCCTGGTGCGATGGCCACGAATTCCTCGTCCGCTGCCTCGGGTACGGCGGTGAGGTTGATCAGCCGCTGTTCATGCGCGAACGGCCGCTCGCCGGCGAAATGCCCGCATTCCAGCGCCAGAACCGGTCCGGCCAAGCCCAATTCCAGCAGGGCGCGATCCTCGGCGCTGCTGCGCCTTTTGTGCCGAGCGACGCGCTCGTAGCGGTAAGGCAGGCCGAGCGCTTCGACCTCGATGCGGATATCGTGGATTTCCAGCACCGCCGCTTGCGACTGCGGCCGGCGCACAAAGCTGCCTGAGCGGCGGCGACGTTCGATCAGCCCGGCCTTGGCAAGCTGTGATAGCGCCTTGTTCACCGTCATGCGCGAGCAATTGTATTGCACGCTCAGTTCGTGCTCGAACGGGATGCGATGGCCGGGCGCCCAGGCACCGGACGTGATCTTCTCGCTAATGTCGGTCAGGATGCGCTGGTGCAGCGAGCCGCCACCGTCCGCTACCACTGTGCCGGCCATGCTCATGCCGAAAGCGCCGTCATCACGCTGCGAAACCGCTCGGCGATAGCCTCTCGCTTCACATGCCTGCCGCCGCTGACCTGCTTGAACCCATGCACCCAGACGCAGTCGACCTTGCCGCCATTGGCGAAGATCCAGGCGTCCAGGATCGCGTCGCCGCTCTTGCCGGCCAGCGAGGGATTTTTGGGATCGAGCGAGACGAGATCGGCGGATGCGCCGGCGGCGATCTGCGAGATGCCGGCGCCAAGGGCGAGGCTGCCCCCGTCCAGCGCGGCGTCGAACAGCGCCCGGCCGGTCGAGCCGCCCGCGACCGCCAGCACATTGCGGGCGCGGTGGGCGAGGCGCTGTGAATATTCGAGCTGGCGCAATTCGTCGGGCAGGCCGATGAGCACGTTGGAATCGGAGCCGACGCCATAGCGGCCGCCATGTTCCCTGAACAGCGGCGCGGCAAAAGTGCCGTCACCGAGATTGGCTTCGGTGATCGGGCAGAGACCGGCGATGGCGCCGCTCCTGGCCATGGCAACGGTTTCAGCATCGGTCATGTGCGTGGCGTGGATCAGGCACCAGCGCTTGTCCACCTTGGCATTGGCGAGCAAAAACTCCACGGGCCTCGCGCCGGACCAGGCAAGACAGTCCTCGACCTCTTTCACTTGCTCGGCGATATGGATGTGAATCGGCCCCTCCGGCGCCAGCGCGGCGACTTCGGCTAGCTCCTGCGGCGTCGCGGCACGCAAACTGTGCGGAGCGACGCCGACGACAGCCTGATTCAACGCGCGAACCAATTCGCGGCATTTCTCAACAAGCCGCGAGAACCGATTCACATCGTTGATGAATCGCCGCTGGCCTTCGTTTGGCGCGGCGCCGCCGAAAGACGAGTGCGCATAAAACACCGGCAAAAGCGTCAGGCCGATACCTGTTTCGCCGGCCGCCGCCGCGATGCGCTCGGCCATCTCGGCAAGATTGGCGTAGGATTTTCCATCGCGGTCGTGATGCAGATAGTGAAACTCGCCGACGCGGGAAAACCCGGCCTCCAGCATCTCGACATAGAGTTGTGCTGCAACCGCCTCGACCTGATCGGGCGTCATCGACAGGGCAAAGCGGTACATCACCTCGCGCCAGCTCCAGAAACTGTCGGCGGAGGGGCCGCGAAGCTCGGCAAGGCCGGCCATGCCGCGCTGGAAGGCGTGGCTGTGAAGGTTAGGCATGCCGGGCAACAGGATCGCGTGGCGTTCGTCGCCGGCTGCCGCTGCGGCGCCAGGCTGAACGGCTGTAATGCGTCCCTCGGCCAGGGTGAGCCGCACATTATCGCGCCAGCCATCGGGAAGGAGCGCCTGTTCCGCAAAGATCGCTGCCACTTTTCTCTCCGGTTCTCTGTCTCTCATGCGATGATGGCACTTGCAGTGCGTTTCAATATGTATATACATAATCGTCATCGATTGAAACGGAAAAGATGATGGCTGGACATAGCAAAAGCCGGGCAGGGGATCTTCGTCTGTGGCGCAATGCGCGGCTGGCGACAATGGCCGACGGGTCTGCCGGACTTGGCGTCGTCGAACATGGCGCGGTCGCTGCGCGTGACGGCCGCATTGTCTATGCCGGCCTCGAGTCGGAGCTGCCCCCAACACTTGCCCAGGGCGCCGAGACGGTCGATTGCGAGGGCCGCTGGATCACGCCTGGCCTGATCGACTGCCACACCCATCTGGTCCATGCCGGCAACCGCGCCAACGAATTCGAGATGCGGCTGGCCGGCGCCACCTATGAAGAGGTCGCCCGGGCCGGCGGCGGCATTGTTTCGTCGGTCAAATCCTTGCGCGCCGCCAGCGAAGATGAACTGGTCACTCAATCGCTGCCGCGCCTCGATGCGCTGATCGCCGAAGGCGTGACCACCGTCGAGATCAAGTCCGGCTATGGCCTCGATCTCGAAAACGAGAAGAAGTCGCTGCGTGCCGCACGGCAGTTGGGCAACCAGCGGCCGGTGACAATCCGCACCACCTTCCTCGGCGCTCACGCGCTGCCGCCGGAAGCCAAGGGCGACAAGGACGCCTTTATCGATCTGGTCGCCAATGAGATTCTTCCAAAGATTGCCGCCGAGGGGCTGGCCGATGCGGTCGACGGGTTTTGCGAGGGCATCGCCTTTTCGCCGGAACAGATGGCGCGCGTCTTCGATGCGGCCAAGGCAGCAGGCCTGCCGGTCAAGCTCCATGCCGACCAGCTGTCCAACCTGCATGGCGCCGAACTCGCCGCCCGTTACGGTGCGCTGTCGGCCGACCATCTCGAATACACCGATGATGCCGGTGCAGCGGCGATGGCCAAGGCCGGAACCGTGGCGACGATCCTGCCCGGCGCCTACTATTTCATCCGCGAAACCAAGAAGCCGCCGATCGGCCTGTTTCGCCAGCACGGCGTCAAGATGGCTGTCGCCACCGACAACAATCCCGGCACTTCGCCGCTGACCTCACTGCTTCTGACCATGAACATGGCCGCGACCCTGTTTGGCCTGACCGTCGATGAATGCCTTGCCGGCGTCACCCGGGAGGCCGCCCGCGCGCTTGGTTTGCTGGGAGAAACCGGCACGCTTGAGGTCGGAAAATCCGCCGACCTGGCGATCTGGAACATCGAGCGCCCCGCCGAACTCGTCTACCGCATGGGCTTCAACCCGCTGCATGCCCGCATCTGGAGAGGACAATGACCGAACTGACCCTGAAGCCCGGCAATGCGACGCTGGCCGACTGGCGCGTCATCTATCGTGGCGCCGTGCCCAAGCTGGACGATGCCTGCCGGCCGAAAATCAAGGCGAGCGCCGAGGCCGTCGCCAGGATCGTTGCCAAGGGCGAGCCGGTCTATGGCATCAACACCGGCTTCGGCAAACTGGCCAGCGTCCGCATCCCGGCCGAGGATCTCGAGACCTTGCAGCGCAACATCGTCCTGTCGCACGCCGCCGGCGTCGGCGAGCCGATGCCGGTTGCTGTCTGCAGGCTGATGATGGCGCTGAAGCTCGCCAGCCTGGCGCAGGGCGCGTCGGGTGTGCGGCCGCAGACCATCGAGCTGCTCGAAGCGATGCTGGCCAACGACGTCATCCCGGTGGTGCCGGCGCAAGGTTCCGTCGGCGCCTCCGGCGACCTCGCTCCGCTGTCGCACATGACGGCGGTGATGATCGGCGTCGGCGAGTGTTTTACCCCACATGGCCGTTTCCCGGCCAAGGTCGCCTTCGTCTCGCATGGCCTGGAACCGGTGACACTGGGCGCCAAGGAGGGCTTGGCGCTGCTCAACGGCACCCAGTTTTCGACCGCCTATGCGCTGGCCGCCTTGTTCGAGGCCGAAGTGCTCTACCAATCGGCGCTGGTCGCCGGTGCCCTGTCGACCGACGCGGCAAAAGGCTCCGACGCCCCCTTCGACCCGCGCATCCATGTGCTGAGAAAGCATCCCGGCCAGATCGAGACGGCCGACGCCCTGCGCAATCTGATGGCCGGCAGCGCCATCCGTGAATCGCATCGGGTTGGCGACGAACGTGTGCAGGACCCTTATTGCCTGCGCTGCCAGCCGCAGGTGATGGGCGCTGCACTCACCGTGCTGCGCCAGGCGGCCGACACGCTGGGCACCGAAGCCAATGGCGTCACCGACAATCCGCTGATCTTCGCCGAGGATGACACCGCGCTTTCCGGCGGCAATTTCCACGCCGAGCCGGTGGCCTTCGCCGCAGACATGATCGCGCTCGCCATCTGCGAAATCGGTTCGCTGTCGGAACGCCGCATCGCCATGCTTGTCGATCCGGCGCTGTCCGGCATGCCGGCCTTCCTGACGCCGAAGCCCGGTCTGAACTCCGGCTTCATGATCCCGCAGGTGACGGCGGCGGCCCTCGTTTCGGAGAACAAGCAGAAAGCCTATCCGGCCAGCGTCGATTCGATCCCCACCTCGGCAAACCAGGAAGACCATGTTTCGATGGCGGCGCACGGTGCGCGCCGGCTGATCGGGATGGTCGAGAACGCCACCGCCGTGATCGGCATCGAATTGCTGGCCGCGGCCCAAGGCTGCGATTTCCATGCGCCGCTGGCCTCGAGCGACGCCCTGGAGGCAGTGCGCAAGCTGGTCCGGGCCGAAGTGCCGCATCTCGACAATGATCGCCATTTCCACCCCGATATGGAAAAAGCCATCGCCATGGTGCGCAGCGGTGCGGCCATCGAGGCCGCCGGCGGCGTGGCTCTGCCGTCGGTTTCCGGAGCGATGTGATGGCAAACGCGCCCTGGCTGACGGTCATGCCCGGCACAGCGCCGTTGCTGGTGTCGATACCGCACACCGGCATCGACCTCGCCGGCCTTGAGAATCGGCTGGTCTCGCCCTGGCTCGGCCGCCGCGACTGCGATTGGTGGATCGACAATCTCTATGACTTTGCTGCCGGCCTCGGGGCGACGGTGGTGCACACCGCGATCTCGCGCACCGTCATCGACGTCAACCGCGATCCCTCCGGCGCCTCGCTTTACCCCGGCCAGGCGACGACCGGCCTTTGCCCGACCGAGACTTTCGATGGCGATCCGCTCTATCGCGAGGGCGAAGAACCGGGGCCGTCGGAGATCGACGAGCGTCGCGAGAAATTCTTCGTGCCCTACCATGCCGCCTTGCAGGTCGAAATCGACCGGTTGCGTGGCTTGCACGAAAAGATCGTCCTCTATGACTGCCACTCGATCCGTTCAGTGCTGCCGCGCCTGTTTGAAGGTACGCTGCCGGTTTTCAACCTCGGCACCAATGACGGTAGGAGCGCCGATCCGACGCTGCAGGCGATGGTCGGCCAGATCATGGCCGAAACCGGTGAAACCTTTGTCATCAACGGCCGCTTCAAGGGCGGCTGGATCACACGCCATTTCGGCCAGCCGCAACAAGGCGTGCATGCGCTGCAGATGGAACTCTCCAACCGCGGCTATATGCGCGAGCCAGATGGCAAGGGTACGCCGGACAATTGGCCGGTGCCCTATGACGCCGAGTTCGCAGCACCGATCCGCGCCACGCTGCGGAAAATCCTCGAGACCGCGACGTCCTGGGCGCGCGTCTGACATCAGGCCTTTTATGGAGTGACGCCATGAACAATCCTCGCCACAACATCCGCGAAGTCCGCAGCCCGCGCGGCACCGAAATCAGCGCGCGCTCCTGGCTGACGGAAGCGCCGCTGCGCATGCTGATGAACAATCTCGACCCGGATGTTGCTGAAAATCCCAACGAGCTGGTCGTCTATGGCGGCATCGGCCGGGCGGCGCGCACCTGGAACGACTTTGACCGCATCGTCGCCTCCTTGAGGACGCTGGCCGATGACGAGACTTTGCTGGTCCAGTCCGGCAAGCCGGTTGGCGTGTTCCGGACCCACCCGGATGCCCCGCGCGTGCTGATCGCCAACTCCAATTTGGTGCCGCACTGGGCGAATTGGGAAAAGTTCAACGAGCTCGATAAGAAGGGCCTGATGATGTACGGCCAGATGACGGCCGGCTCGTGGATCTACATCGGCACGCAAGGCATCGTGCAAGGCACCTACGAGACCTTCGTCGAGGCCGGCCGCCAGCACTATGGCGGCAATCTCAAGGGAAAATGGATACTGACCGGCGGTCTCGGCGGCATGGGTGGCGCCCAGCCGCTCGCCGCCGTCATGGCCGGCGCCTGCTGCCTGGCGATCGAATGCAACCCGGACTCGATCGATTTCCGCCTGCGCACCCGCTACGTCGACGAGCGCGCCGACACGCTCGACGAGGCGCTGGAAAAGATCGAACGCTGGACCAAGGCCGGCGAGGCGAAATCGGTCGGCCTGCTTGGCAATACGGCCGAGATCGTCCCGGAAATGTTCCGGCGTGGCATTCGCCCCGATATGGTCACCGACCAGACCTCGGCGCATGATCCCATCAACGGCTACCTGCCGAAGGGCTGGACGATGGCCGAGTGGCGCGAGAAGCGCGTCAGCGACCCCAAGCTGGTCGAGAAGGCGTCACGCGCTTCCATGCGCGAACATGTCGAGGCGATGGTGGCGTTCTGGAACGCCGGCGTGCCGACGCTCGACTACGGCAACAACATCCGCCAGGTGGCCAAGGAGGAGGGGTTCGAGAACGCCTTTGCCTTCCCCGGCTTCGTGCCGGCCTATATCCGTCCGCTGTTCTGCCGCGGCATCGGGCCGTTCCGCTGGGCAGCCCTTTCCGGCGATCCCGAGGATATATACAAGACCGACGCCAAGGTGCGCGAACTGACGCCCGGCAACACCCATCTGCACAACTGGCTCGACATGGCGCGCGAGCGCATCGCCTTTCAAGGGTTGCCGGCGCGCATCTGCTGGGTCGGCCTTGGCGACCGCCACAGGCTCGGCCTCGCCTTCAACGAAATGGTGGCCAAGGGCGAGCTGAAGGCGCCTGTCGTCATCGGCCGCGATCACCTCGATTCCGGCTCGGTCGCCTCGCCGAACCGCGAAACGGAATCCATGAAGGACGGCTCGGACGCTGTGTCCGATTGGCCGCTGCTCAACGCGTTGCTCAACACGGCGTCCGGCGCCACCTGGGTGTCGCTGCACCATGGCGGCGGCGTCGGCATGGGTTTCTCGCAGCACGCCGGCATGGTCATCGTCGCCGACGGTACGCGGGACGCCGCCAGGCGCCTGGAGCGGGTGTTGTGGAACGATCCGGCGACCGGTGTCATGCGCCACGCCGATGCCGGCTACGAAATCGCCGTCGAATGCGCCAAGGAGCACCAGCTCAATCTGCCCGGCATTCTCGGCTGATTGGCTGAGCCGATGCGCATCCTGCGGGGCAGCCGAATACCGGTCGATGCCGTGGAAGAACGGCGGCGGCGTGACGACGGAAATCGCCGTTTCGCCCTCGGGTGCCGGTCTCGACGACTTCGACTGGCGCGTCTCGATGGCGCGCGTCGAACTGAGCGGTCCTTTCTCGCAATTTCCCGGGATCGATCGCACCCTTGCCGTGCTCGAAGGCGAGGGCATCGTCCTTGAGATTGCCGGCCACCCGCCGACATCCATAAACAGGACGACCGACCTGTTTTCTTTCCCTGCCGACGTGCAGACCTCGGCTGCGCTGATCGGCGGGCCGATCACCGATCTCAATGTCATGACCCGCCGAAGCCGGGTGACGCATTTGGTCGAACGCCTGGTGATTTCCGCCCCCGTGGAAATCCGGACTGAAGCCGGCACAACGCTCATCCTGTGCTTGGACGGCGACGTCAGCGTGCCCGCCGCTGAACCGGTTCGCCTCGGGCCGCTCGACACGCTGCTGTCCGGTCCGGTCAGCACCGGCCTGCTCGTCCAACCCGCCCATGAGGCAACGCTGTTCGTGATCCGGATAGGCTCTGTCGCCGGCAACGATTAACGCTTGTTTCCAAACATGATCGCGGCACCGGCGAAATATAGCGTAAGCTGCTGGCGGCATCACGAAAAAGCCTGAATCCTCTCCGCCGATCTGGCCTGGCGGGAAGTGGGGTGCTTGTCTTTGAGTTTTGCTGAGAGACGACGCCCTGTCGTGGTGCGGAAACAAACTTTCGGCAAGTGGGGTTTATGCAACCAATTGCATTTGAACCGGTTTTAGGGCCATTGCCGTGGCGGTGACGCCGCTCAGTGCCCGCTTACGGAATTTTCAATGAATATTCAGACGAATCCTGCCCAAATCGAGAAGACAAGCGCGAGCTTCCCGGCCATCACGGAAGAGCCGATTCGATCCAACTTTCTGCCCGAAGAGCGTCTTCGTGTGCTTGGCGAAAGCCTGGCAAAAGGCGACCTCACGGATCTGTTCGGCCTGACGCCCTTTGATTTTCAGGCCCGTATCCGGGACAGCGCCAAGAAGATCCTGGAAGTCTATCGGTCGACCAATGCGGCGCAGGCGAGGGGCGAGACGATCACGCCGGCGGCACAATGGCTGCTCGACAACAATTACCTGGTCGAAGAGACCATTTTCCAGGTCAAGCGCGACCTGCCGCGCCGCTTCTATCGCCAGTTGCCGACCTTGAAACTGCCTGACGGCGGCAGCGTGCCGCGCGCGCTGGCGCTGGCCTGGACCTATGTGGCGCATTCGGACAGTTCCGTTTCGGCGATGATGTTCAAGTCCATCGTCCAGGGTTTCCAGTCGGTCGAGCCGCTGAAGATCGGCGAACTCTGGGCGCTGCCTTCGCTGTTGCGCTTCGTCCTGATCGAAAATCTCCGCCGGCTGGCCGTCAGGGTCAATCGCACCCGCCAGATGCGCCAGATCGCCAACGATGTGGCCGACAAGGTCCTGGCGACCGACGACAGCGCCGACCGGCAGTCGATCCTGTCCAATTTCAGCGCGCATGCGCAGGACACCACCTTCGCCACCCAACTGCTCTACCGCCTGCGTGATGGATCGCAGAATGCCGGCAAGGCTCTGGAATGGCTGGAAGGCGAGCTCGAAAAGACCGGCTCCGATGCCGAGGAAATCATCATTTCCGAACATCACACGCTGTCCAGCGGCAATGTGACGACGGGCAACATCATCCGCGGCCTGCGCCTCATCAACGACGTCGACTGGACGGTGTGGTTCGAAGGCGTCAGCCGCATCGACACCGTGCTGCGCGAGCGCACCGATTTCGCCGCGCTCGACTTCTTCTCGCGCGATCAGTACCGGACCGCGATCGAGGAATTGGCGCGCCGCTCGAACCTTTCGGAATATCGCGTTGCCGAGAAGGCCATCGAATTGGCCGGCCACGCCGCCAGCGATGGCGACGGCGACGCCGTTTTAACCGGGTCCGCCCACACCGATGTCGGCTTCTTTCTCGTCGGCCCACGCCGGCTCGAGCTGGAGAAGGCGATCGGCTATCGACCCACCATCAGCCAGACAGTCAAGCGTGCCTTCCGCAAGACCGGGTGGCTCGGCATCGTCGTACCGGTGTTTGCGCTGACGGCGCTGCTTCTCGTTCTCTCAGGCAACGCGCTTGCCAATCTCGGCCTGTCGGTGCCCTCGATCGTCCTGATGCTGGCGCTTTTTGCCGTGCCAGCCAGCGAGGGCGCGCTCGCCTTCTTCAACACGGTCGTATCGCTGTTCCTGAAACCGACGCGTCTCGTCGGCTACGATTACCGACACGGCGTTCCGCCCGAGGCGCGCACGCTGGTGGTGGTGCCGTCGCTGATCGGCTCGCGCGACGACGTCGAGGAAAACATCCGCAATATCGAGGTGCATCATCTCGCCAACACGGCCGATGAAATCCATTTCGCGCTGCTGTCGGACTGGCCAGACTCGAAGACCGAGATCGATGCGGCGGACACCGAAATCCTCGAATTCGCCCGTGCCGAGATCGCCCGTCTCAACGCCCGCTATCCCTCCGAAGGCGCGCCCCGTTTCTACATCCTGCACCGGCGCCGGCTCTTCAACGCGGCGCAAGGGGCCTGGATGGGCTGGGAGCGCAAGCGCGGCAAGCTGCACGAGCTCGACCTTCTGCTGCGCGGCGACAGCGACACCACGTTCCTGCCGCTCGACGTGCCGCTGCCGGAGAACGTCGTCCATGTGATGACGCTCGATGCCGACACGCGCACCACCCGTGACGCGGTCGCCACCCTCGTAGGCAAGCTCTGCCACCCGCTCAACCGGCCGCATTTCGATGCCAGCAAGCGCGTCGTCACCGCCGGCTACGCGATCCTGCAGCCGCGCATCACCGCGTCGCTGACATCAGGCGACGATGCGTCGTTCTTCCAGCGGGTGTTTTCGGCCAATCGCGGCCTCGACCCTTATGTCTTTGCCGTGTCCGATCTCTATCAGGACGTCTTCGGCGACGGGTCCTTCACCGGCAAGGGCCTCTATCACGTCGACGCCTTCGAGGCGGCCCTGCAGGGCCGCATCGAGGAAAACACCATCCTCAGCCATGATCTGCTGGAAGGCGCGCTGGCGCGCGCGGCGCTGGTCACCGACGTCGAACTGGTTGAGGACTATCCGACCCGCTACTCGGTCGACGCCTCGCGCCACCATCGCTGGGCGCGCGGCGACTGGCAGTTGCTTGGCTTCATGCTCGATCCGCGCTCCGGCGTGCCGGCGCTGTCGCGCTGGAAGATGATCGACAATCTGCGCCGCTCGCTGACGCCGATCTTCTGGGTGATGGCGGCGATCGCCGGCTGGACGCTGCTGCCCTTCACGCAGGCCGCGCAATGGCAGGCCCTGCTGATCCTCAGCCTGTTCATGGCGCCGACATTCGATATCGTCAACGCCATCCTGCCCAAGAGCGGCGACCAGACGCCACGCGGCCATTTCTCGGCTCTGGCGCGCGACGTCGCCTTCGGCACCGCCATGGTGGCGCTGAAGATCGTGCTGATGGCGCACAATGCCTGGATGATGGGCGATGCCATCGTGCGTACGCTCTACCGGCTGTTCGTCAGCCGCCAGAACCTTTTGGAATGGCGCACCGCCTCGCAGGCGCACAAGGCAGGCGACAACGATGTCGGGTCGTATTACGGCATGATGTATGGCGCCGTGATCATTGGCTTCGTCGGCCTTGCCATTCCGGTGCTGGCCGATTCGACCGGCGCCTTCGTGGCTTTCTTCTTCGCCCTGTTCTGGATTGGCTCGCCCGCCATCGCCAGCTGGATCAGCCGTTCGGCTGAAACCGAGGATCGGCTGCGCATATCGCAGGCCGACATCCATACGTTGCGCACGGTGGCGCGGCGCACATGGCACTATTTCGAAAGCTTCGTAACGGCAGAGCATCACCATCTGCCGCCGGACAATTTCCAGGAAAGCCCGGCGCCGGTGGTGGCGCCGCGCACCTCGCCAACCAACATCGGCGTCTACCTGCTGTCCGTCGTTTCCGCCCGCGACTTCGGCTGGATCAGCCTGTCCGACGCCATCACCCGCATCGACGCCACCATGGCGACGATCGAGGGCATGCCGCGTGAGCGCGGTCACCTCTTCAACTGGTACGACACGACGACACTGAAGCCGCTCTATCCGCTCTACATCTCGGCTGTCGACAGCGGCAATCTCGCTGGCCATCTGGTGGCGGTGGCTGCGGCCTGCGCCGAATGGGCCGAAGCACCTTCCGTCCATCTCCAGGGCGATTTCGAAGGCATTCTCGACACGGTCACCATCCTCAGCGAAAGCCTCGATGATCTGCCCGACGACCGCCGTCAGTTGCGCCCGCTGCGTCAGCGTCTCGCCGACCGCCTCGACGGCATGCGGCGCGCTGTCGACACGATCAAGGCGCAGCCCGAAATGGCGTCGATCCGCACCATCAACCTGGCTGTGCTGGCCGGCGAGATCCGCAAATTGGCCACCGCCATCCATACCGAGGCGGTGTCGCCCCAGAGCGACGTCATCGTCGACTGGGCGGCAAGGCTGGAAGCCACCTGCGAAGCGCACGTCCATGACGCGCACAGCGACGACAATGCCGTCGAGGCGCTGCGTGCCAAGCTGCTCACCTTGCGCGAGCGCACGCGCCGTTACGCCTTCGAGATGGATTTCTCTTTCCTGATGCGGCCGGAGCGCAAGCTGTTGTCGATCGGCTACCGGGTCGAGGAACACCAACTCGACGAGAGCTGCTACGACCTTCTGGCTTCCGAAGCGCGGCTGACCAGCCTGTTCGCCATCGCCAAGGGCGACCTGCCGACCGAGCACTGGTTCCGGCTTGGCCGGCCGATCGTCGAAATCGGTTTCCAGGGCGCCCTGATGTCCTGGTCCGGCTCGATGTTCGAATATCTGATGCCGCCGCTGGTGATGAAGGAGCCGCAGGGCTCGATCCTCAACCAGACCAGCAAGCTGATCATCAAACGCCAGATCCAGTATGGCCGCCAGAAGAACGTGCCGTGGGGCATTTCGGAGGCCGCCTACAATGCGCGCGACCGAGAACTGACCTACCAATACACAAATTTCGGCGTTCCAGGCCTCGGGCTGAAGCGCGGCCTTGGCCAGAACACGGTGATCGCGCCTTACGCCACCATACTGGCGGCCCAGTTCAATCCGCGTGAAGCCGTGCTGAATCTCGCCCGATTGCGGGAGATCGGGGCGCTCGGCCGCCACGGCTACTACGACGCCGTCGACTTCACGCCGCAGCGCGTGCCGGAAGGCACGGATCATGTCGTCGTCCAGAACTACATGGCCCACCATTCGGGCATGTCGATCGCGGCGGTTGCCGACGCCATCTTCGAAGGTCGCATGCGCGACCGCTTCCACAGCGATCCGGTCATCGAATCGGCCGAACTCTTGCTGCAGGAGAGGGCGCCGCGCGACATCCCGACCGCGACCGTCAGGACCGAGGCCGACGAACGCTCCAAGGACGAGACCGAAGTCGACAGCCCCGACACCCGCATCGTGCTCAATCCGCTGCAGTCGCTGCGGTCGACCAACGTCATGTCGAACGGCCGCTATTCGGTGATGGTCACCGCGACCGGCTCGGGCTACAGCCGCTGGGGCGATCTCTCCGTCACACGCTGGCAGCCGGATCCGACCGAGGACCGGCTCGGCTCCTACATCTTCCTGCGTGACGCCGGTTCCGGCGACTGGTGGTCGGCTACGGCCGAGCCGAAGCGCGCCGCCGAGGAAAAGGCGCAGACCTTGTTCTCCGACGACAAGGCGAGCTTCGTCAAATCCGTGGGCACGTTGCGCTCCGAGGTCGAATGCATTGTCATCTCGGAAGGCAATGGCGAGGGCCGTCGGGTCACGCTCTACAATGACGGTCCGTCCGACCGTCACATCGAAGTGACCTCCTTTGCCGAACTGGTGCTCGGCCTGGAGGCGTCCGACAACGCGCATCCGGCCTTCTCGAAGATGTTCGTGGAAACCGAAATCTCTGCCAACAACGCGGCGATCTTCGCCACGCGGCGCAAGCGCGAGACCAGCGAGCCCGATATCGCCATGGTGCATTTCGTCACCGATCCGTCCGGATCGGCGCGCGATGCCGAGGCCGAGACCGACAGGCGCGCCTTTATCGGCCGTGGCCGTACCATCGTCGACGCAGCCGCTTTCGACCCGGGCGCCAGGCTGGGCGGCCATTCAGGCTTTACGCTCGATCCCGTCGCCTCGCTGCGCCGCCAGGTGCGCGTGCCGGCCAACAAGAAGATATCGCTGACCTTCTGGACGGTTGTCGGCGCTGGCCGTGCCGAACTGGACGAAGCCATTGCCCGCCTCGACCATCCGGAGAGCTTTGCCCGCCAGGCCATGCTTGCCTGGACGCGCAGCCAGGTGCAGACCCGCCATATGGGCCTCAGCCTGACCGATGCCGCCAATGTGCAGAAGCTGGCGCGATATCTGATCTATCCGGATCCGTTCCTGCGTCTTCCCGCTGAATCCATCGCCACGGGGCTGGGCAAGCAGTCGAGCCTGTGGCCGACGAGCATTTCCGGCGATTTCCCGATCTTCCTGGTCAGGATCGGCGACGTCGCCGATCTCGAAATCGTTGCCCAGGCGCTGCGTTTCCAGGAATATATGCGCACCCGCGGCATGATGATCGACTTCGTCGTCGTCAACGAGCAGGCGTCCTCCTATGTCCAGGACCTGCAGCGGGCGGTCGAGACGCTGTGCGAAAACAGCCGCCTGCGCGGCAAGGAGCTCGGACCTCGCCAGCACATATTCGCGGTGCGCCGCGATCTCATGGACGAAACCACCTACAAGACGCTGCTCGCTGTCGCCCGGGTGGTCCTGCACACGCGCAACGGCACCATCTTCGACCAGATCGAGCGCGCCGAGGCCGCGGCTCTGCAGGCGCGCGACGCTCTGGCAGCATTGCCAATTCCGCGTGAATTGCCGTCGCCGACACCCACGACGCATACTCCTGCCTCGCAGGCAGTGGCCAATGTCAGCGCCGATGGAAGCGGTCTCAGCCAGTGGAACGGCTTTGGCGGTTTCGACGGCGACGGGCGGCATTATGTCGTGCGCCTGGCCGGCCGGCGCACGACGCCGCAGCCGTGGATCAACGTCGTCTCCAACGCCTCGTTCGGCTTCCATACCTCCGCCGAGGGCGCTGCCTTCACCTGGAGCCGAAACAGCCGCGACTACCAGTTGACGCCGTGGTCGAATGATCCGGTCTCGAACCGGCCGGGCGAGGGCCTCTATATCTACGATCAGGCCAGCGGCAAGGCCTTCTCGCCGCTCGCTGCCGTGGTGCGCGATCCCACGATGACCTACGAGGCTTGGCACGGCCAGGGTTTCTCGACCTTCCGCTCGAAGCGCGGACCATTGTCGATGGATCTCACCCATGTCGTCGATCCGGTCGATCCGCTGAAGATCTCGCGGCTGCGCATCCAGAATTCCGGCTCGGTGCCGGCGCGGCTGCGTGTCTATGCCTATGCCGAATGGGTGCTCGGCGGGCACCGGTCGCGCACTGCGGCAACCATCGTCCCGTCGCGGGATGCCGCCAGCGGGGCGCTGCTGGCACAAAACCCCTACGGGCTGGATTTCGGCGAGCGCGTTGCATTCCTCGCGGCTGACGGCGGCGTTCATTCGGTGACGACAGACCGGACGGAGTTCCTGGGCCGGCATGGCTCCAGCGAGCTGCCGCAGGCGGTGCTGAGTGGCGCAGCGCTGTCTGGCCGTGTCGAGGCCGGCGACGATCCATGCGCGGCGATTGCCCGCGACGTCGAGATCCCGGCTGGCGGCGACGTGACGCTGCTCTGGCTGCTCGGTGACGCCGAGTCCGCCGAGGAGGCGAGCGCGCTGGTGCAGGCGCATAAGGTCAAGGACTTCGACCAGCGGTTGGCCGACAATGAGCGCGAATGGCGCGGCTTCCTCGACACCATCCAGGTCGAGACGCCTGACAAGGCGCTCGACGCCATGGTCAATCACTGGCTGCCCTATCAGAGCCTGGCCTGCCGCATCCGTGCCCGCTCCGCCTTCTATCAGGCCAGCGGTGCCTTCGGCTTCCGCGACCAGTTGCAGGATACGCTGGCGCTGCTGGCGCATGACCCGCAACTGGCGCGCGACCAGATCCTCAATGCGGCACGGCGGCAGTTCCCCGAAGGCGACGTGCAGCACTGGTGGCTGCCGCGCACGGGTGCTGGCGTACGCACGCTGATCTCCGATGACGTGGTCTGGCTTGCCCACGCCACGGCGCGCTATTTGCTGGTCACCGGCGATGCCACCATCCTCAAGGAGCAATTGGCGTTCATCGATGGACAGCCGCTGGGCGAGGGCGAACACGATGCCTTCTTCACCCCGGAAATCTCGAAGAAGACGGCGTCGCTCTACGACCATTGCGCGCGTGCGCTCGATCTCGCCATCAAGCGCAGCAGCCCCGCGGGCCTGCCGCTGATCCTCGGCGGCGACTGGAACGACGGCATGAACCGCGTTGGCGAGCACGGCAAGGGCGAGAGCGTCTGGCTCGGCTGGTTCCTGCTGAAGACGCTGGGCGATTTCGCCCCCGTCGCCAAGGCCGAGGGCGATGCCAAGCGAGCACAGGCCTGGGCAAAGCATGCCGATGTGCTGAAGCGGGCGCTTGAGAGCACCGCATGGGACGGCGAATGGTACCGGCGCGGCAGTTTCGACGACGGCACCCCTTTGGGGTCTCGCAACTCGCAGGAGTGCAAGATCGACTCGATCGCCCAGTCCTGGAGCGTGCTTTCGGGAGAGGGCGATCCGGCACGGTCGACGACCGCGATGGAGCAAGCAACGAAGCTGCTTGTGGACGACAAGCTGAAGATCGTCAAACTTTTCACGCCGCCCTTCTCGAAGACGGAGAAGGACCCGGGTTACATCAAGAGCTATCCGCCCGGTGTGCGCGAGAATGGCGGCCAGTACACCCATGCCGCCACATGGTTCGTCATCGCGCTCGCCGAGATGGGGCAGGTCGACGAGGCCTATCGCTGTTTCTCGATGCTGAACCCCGTCAACCATGCGACCGACGAGGCCACGGCCGAGCACTATCGTGTCGAGCCCTATGTCGTGGCGGCCGATATCTATGCCGGGGACGACACTGCCGGCAACGGCAAGGGCGGCCGTGGCGGCTGGACCTGGTACACCGGCTCTGCCGGCTGGCTCTACAGGGCTGCTGTCGAAGGCATCCTGGGCATCGAGCGGCGCGGCAAGCGTGTCCAGTTCAAGCCGAAGCTGCCGAGCCACTGGGACGGCTACTCGGCAAATCTCAAAATGCTGGGGGCGGAACTCAAGGTTCGCGTCATCCGCGACAATAAGGCCAAGGCCGTGTCGCTGGAGGTGAATGGGACAAAGGCCAAGGGTTCGGCAGTCGAACTGAAGGACGGCGAAGTTGCCGAGGTGGTCATCCGGATCCCGGCTTGATGCATGTGCTCAAAAACTATGCGCTCGGGCCTGGGATCCGGGGCGCGACTTTTGCCGCCGCGGCGGGATGAGAGGCACCGTCCCGCCTGGCGTTGCCGCCTGCCGATTGAAGGACATGCCACCGAGGAGTGCATGAAATCAAAGGCTTGAGGCGTCCGATAGGGGGCGCCACGAGCAGTGAGAGTTGGCCCTTCCTTCGCCTGGAGGGGCGTCATGCAGCTTTGTTTCGTTCTATACTTCACTGAAGGCGATTTCGGCCTTAGTCATCCGTCCGACATTGTTGCTGACTAAAATTGTGGCAGCACGTGCCAACTGCCATGATTTCGCCGCATGCCTGACATTTTACCTGTCTTCTCAAACCGTTAGGTGATCACGGCAGATTTCGGAACGTCGCCATCTTTTGTTCGCTCTAAGGGAACTGAAGGGGTACACGGCCATTGTTTTGCGACGTATCAACCGGTACGAATAAAATGATGCAGTGCACAATAAACAGCGTGGCGGAGTAACTGGGGTGACCCTTCTGCAAATCTACTGGCGAGCTCTCGGTTATCTGGCTGCGGACAGGAAACGCGTTGCGTTGATCTGTTCGGCCAACGTGGCTCTCGCCATCGTAGCGCTTCTCGAGCCGATTATGTTCGGTCGCGTCATCGGGGCCATCTCCGAGCGTGGCTCTGTCTTCACCACGCTGGTTATGTGGGCCGGTCTCGGCGCCTTCAACATCGTTGCCTTCGTCATGGTGGCGCGCGGCGCTGACCGCTTTGCCCATGCCCGGCGCAGCGAAGTGCTTTGCGAGTCCTTCGAGCGCGTGATCACCATGCCGCTCGCCTGGCACCATCAGCACGGCACCTCCAATGCGCTGCATACGATGCTGCGCGCCGTCGAAACCCTGTTCAGCCTTTGGCTCGAATTCATGCGCCAGCATTTGTCCACGGCTGTCGCCCTCGTACTGCTGGTCCCGACCGCGATCAGCATGGACCTGCGCATGTCGCTGGTGCTGCTTGGCCTCGGGCTGCTCTATGTCGGCATCGGCCGGATGGTCATGCGCCGCACCAAGGCGGGCCAGGCCGCGGTCGAGCGCCACTACCACAAGGTGTTCGCGCATGTGACCGACTCGGTCAGCAACGTTGCGGTGCTGCAGAGCTACAATCGCCTCGGCCACGAGGCCGATACGCTGCGCCGCTACGTCAAGAACCTGCTCGACGCGCAGAACCCTGTTCTCGACTGGTGGGCGCTGGCCAATGCCTTGCACCGTCTGTCATCGGCAATCTCGATGCTGATCGTGTTGTCGATCGGCTCCTATCTCGTCACTCGTGGTCAGCTGGGTGTCGGCGACGTCATTGCCTTCACCGGTTTTGCCACGATGTTGATCGCTCGCCTCGACCAGATGTCGGCTTTCGCCAACCAGATTTCCGAGGCCCGTGCCAAGCTCGAGGATTTCTACCATCTCGAGGACTCCGCGGCTGATGCCGCCGAGCCGGACGGCTTGCGCGATCTTGCCAACGTCACCGGCCATGTCCGCTTCGAGAATGTCGGCTTCGAATTCGCCAATTCCGGCCAAGGCATCGACGACGTGTCCTTCGAGGTGCAGGCCGGCCAGACCGTCGCCATCGTGGGCCCGACGGGCGCCGGCAAGACCACGCTCATCAACCTGCTGCAGCGTGTCTTCTCGCCGTCCCATGGCCGTATCCTGATCGACGGTATCGACACCCGCACCGTGACCCGCAAATCGGTGCGCCATTCGATCGCCACCGTGTTCCAGGATGCCGGCCTGCTCAACCGCTCGATCGAGGACAACATCCGTGTTGGCCGCGCCGATGCAAGCAATGACGAGATCCATGCCGCCGCCAATGCGGCTGCCGCACAGGACTTCATCCTGTCCAAGAGCAATGGTTACGACACGGTGGTTGGCGAACGTGGCGGGCAGCTCTCGGGCGGCGAACGTCAGCGCATCGCCATTGCCCGCGCCGTGCTGAAGGACGCACCGATCCTGGTGCTCGACGAGGCGACCAGCGCGCTCGACGTCGAGACCGAGGACCGCGTCAAGGAAGCGATCGACGAGCTGCGCCGCGACCGCACGACCTTCATCATCGCCCACCGCCTGACCACCGTTCGCGACGCCGATCTGGTCGTGTTCATGGACAAGGGCAGGGTGGTCGAGATGGGCGGCTTCACCGAGCTGTCGCTGCGCAATGGCCGCTTCGCCAGCCTGCTGCGCGCCGGCGGCCTGCTCAACGACGAGGAGGTTCGCCGCCTCAGCCGCACCGTACAGCAACAGCAGGAAGCAGCCGCCTGAGCTTCTTTCTCCGACCTCCTCTTGTGGGAGGTCGGACCATAGGTCCGGGTGAGAGTACAGGCACGGCCGCCCCAATTGCGCCTGCGACACCACCGCTCGATTGCCCCGAACGCCGCGGCGGTTTATGTAGAACCGCATGAGAGACACGACTTCACGCCTGACCGGCTGGATGGATCTCGCCAACCCGACGCGCTTCGTCGGGCTGGCGGACAAGGTCGTGCGGTGGCTGGCCACGATCGCCACACTGATCCTCGCCGTGGGGCTCTATATGAGCTTCGCCGCGCCTGAGGATTTCCAGCAAGGCATAACCGTCCGCATCATGTACATCCACGTGCCTTTCGCCTGGCTGGCCATGATGTGCTACACGCTGATGGCGATCTCGGCGCTCGGCACGCTCGTCTGGCGGCATCCGCTGGCCGATGTCGCGCTGAAATCAGCCGCACCCATCGGCGCCGTCTTCACCGCGCTGGCGCTGATCACCGGTTCGATCTGGGGTAAGCCGATGTGGGGCACCTGGTGGGTCTGGGATGCTCGGCTGACCTCGGTGTTCGTGCTGTTCCTGATGTATCTCGGCATCATCGCGCTGACCCGCGCGCTCGACGATGCCAGCCGCGCCGCCTGGGCCGCCGCCATCATCACGCTGGTCGGCTTCATCAACATCCCGATCATCAAGTTCTCGGTCGACTGGTGGAACACGCTGCATCAGCCGGCCTCGGTGTTCCGCATGGGCGGCTCCACCATCGACTCCAGCCTGCTATGGCCGCTTCTGGTGATGGCGCTCGGCTTCACCGTGCTGTTCTTCGCGCTGCACCTGATGGCGATGCGCACCGAAATCCGCCGCCGCCGGGTGATTGCCATGAGACGGGTCGCGGCTAGGCAGGCAGAGAGACGCGATTAGGTTTCCCCCTCTCGCCGCTCGAATTGCGACCAGCAGCAACCTTACTCCTGCTTTCGCCTGAACAATGCTGCTGTGTTGCTGTATAGCAACGAGGTGTCCCAAAAGGTCGCCTCGACTTCGTCCGTCCGTTGACATCTTCCCCTGAGCCGAGCTGAGTGCCATTCAGTGTTATTGAGCGGGGAATCGACGATGAAACTGCGTTTGCTGGCTGGGGTATCGATACTCGCATTGGGGCTTGGCTGGAGTTCGGCGCACGCCGCCGATGCTGTCGTCGACGCCCCGAGGGCCGAGGATCTCTGGTATGTCACACTGTTTGGTGGCGCCAGTTTCCCCAATGATGTGAAGACGGACTACGATGGTTCTCGGTACTCAGTCGATCTTAATACTGGCTTCGTGATCGGCGGTGCTGTCGGTCGGCGCATCAACGATGTGTTTCGTGTCGAAGGCGAATTGTCCTACGCGCGCTACAAAGCAAGTTCTTTTAGCGGCAGTTACGACGGTGTTGTCTTCAACTCAGGCGATGCGGCCGGCAATTTGTCAGCGACCTATCTGCTCGCCAATGTCTGGGCCGACGTTGCGCATTTTGGCGATGCCAAGCTCTATGTCGGCGGCGGTATCGGCGCAGCTTATGTTACCGCCGATACCCATTTTGACGGTGACGACTTTGGATATGGGCCTGGCGGCTGGGGTTTCGCCGGCCAGTTGGGAACCGGTGTCACCTATGCGGTGACGCAGAATGTCGACCTCGATTTCGGCTATCGCTTCAAGGCCGTCTCCAACGTCGATCTGGACGACAATGACGGCAGCAATACCTACAAGGATGCCAAATTGTACTCCCACAATCTGCAGTTTGGCGTTATCTACAAGTTCTGATTTGACCGGCCTGTCACAAGCCGCGACCTGGATTTGACGGATGCCGCTTTTGCCCCGCCGGCAACCTCTGGGTCTGCCGGCAATAATGCCAGCCTCCCTTCCGACCGCCGGTGAACCGGCGGAAAAGACATTGCAGCGCGGCATCGACCTGCAACGGCGCAAGCGTTTTCGCGAGGCCGAGTTCTGCTACCAGACGGTGCTTCGCACGCAGCCGAAAAATGCCATGGCGCTGAACCTCATGGGCACTCTGGCCATCGAGGCCGAGCATCATGACGCCGCCATTGCCTATATGGAAAGGGCGGTCAAGCTCGAACCGGGCAACGCTATCTTCCGCAACAATCTCGGCAACGCCTATAATGTCACCGGTGACATCGAGCGCGCCCGCAAACATCTAAAGAAGGCGATCGCGCTCGACGGCCGGCTCATCGAAGCTTTGTGCAATCTCGGCCGGTCCTACCGCAGCCAGCTCGAGGGCGACGTCGCCGAAGGTTTCTATCGCCGGGCGCTGGCGGTCGACAGCCAGTCGCTGACGGCCCTTGCCGGTATGGGCGATCTGCTCACCGACATCGGCCGGCAGGCCGAGGCGGTCGAATGTTTTGGCCGCGCGCTTGCCATCGACCCGAGCCATGTCGAGGCGCTGGCCGGAATGGCGCTAGCGCGCCGGGCGGTCAAGGACGATCCAGCGTTGCCTTTAATACGGGCTCGCCTGGAATTGCCCATGACAACCGATCGCGAGCGGGTGGTGCTGCACCACGCCGCCGGCAAGATGCTCAACGATCAGCGCGAGTATCGCCTGGCCATCCGCCATTTCGCGCAGGCCAAGGCAATTTCCGGCAATGATTTCGACATTGACCGGCACACCCAGCTTTACGACAGCTTCATCGACACTTTCGATGCCGACTTCTTCGCGGCGCGGCCAAAATTGGGAAATCCGTCGAGACGCCCGGTCTTCATCGTCGGCATGCCACGGTCGGGAACAACGCTGACCGAGCAGATATGCGCCAGTCATCGCGACATCTATGGCGCGGGCGAACTGCCGACCATTCGCTCGTTGGCCGGTGAACTCGGGTTCGACAAACTCGATCCTTCTGTCTTCACCAAGGCTATGGCGGCGCTCACTCCGGCCAAGGCGAAAGTGCTTGGCTCGAAATATCTTGACGATCTCAACAAGCGCAACAGCAAGGCGCGGCTGGTCGTCGACAAGATGCCGCACAATTTCGAACTGCTGGCCTTAATCAGCCTCATCTTGCCAAATGCCCGCATCATCCATTGCCGGCGCGACCCGATGGACAATTGCACGTCCTGTTTCATGCATAATTTTTCCGAAGCGCATGGCTACAATGCCGATCTGAACAAGCTGGGGCAGTATTACCGGCAATATGACCGCTTGATGCGCCATTGGGCCAAGGTCGTCCCGCTTGATATCCACGACATGCCCTACGAAGAAACGGTGGCCGATTTCGAAAACCGAGCGCGTGGATTGATCGGGTTCCTCGGGATCGAATGGGACGATGCCTGCCTCCGTTTCCACGAAACCGAGCGCACGGTGCGGACGCCGAGCCGCTGGCAGGTGCGCCAGCCGATCTATTCATCCTCAGTCGAGCGCTGGAAACTCTACGGCGACGCCCTCGATCCATTGAAAGCGGCGCTGGGTCCAGTTCTTCAACGCTGAGTGGCGTTCAGTTCGGGCGCGTCGGTCTCACCCCATCCTTCCCCGCGCCGCCACCGGGAGCGTTTCCAGCACCTTGTCGCCGTCGACCAGATTGACCTCGTTGAACAAATTGGTGACGACGCAGCAATGGTCGGGCACGACACGCACGCGCTCGCCGATGCGCAGCTTGCCGTCGCCCGAAAGCGTGACGGTGCCGTGCTCCTCGCTCAGGCCCGTCACCCGCGCTCCCGACACGCCGAGCAACTCGCCGAAATCGGCGAGACCCAGCGTGTCGCTGGACAGCGCCTTGCTCCCGGCATCGAGGATAGCGCGCGTCGCTGTGGGATGGCTGACCACCGTCGACAGCACCGTCAGCGCACAGTCGTCGAGGCCGCCGACGCCTTTGGCGACTTGATAGCGGTCGAGATAGATGTAGGTGCCTGGACGATACTCGGTGACAACGGATGTATCGCTGGAGCGCCACATATCCGGCGTGCCGCCGCTGGAGATGCGGTCGCAGGCGAGGCCCGACGCGGCAAGTGCCTGCTTGGCCCCGGCGAGCCAGGCTTCGGCCTCCGCTGCCCGCCCGGCGGCCGGGTAGGTCATCAGTCCGCCGAAGGCGAGGCCACCGGCTCTGTCGATCTGTCTTGCCAGCGCAACCGCTTCATCAGCCGACTGCACGCCGCAGCGTCCCATGCCGGTGTCGCATTCGACCAGCACCGGCAGTCGATGGCCGGCATCGGTGAAGGTGATTGCCAGCCCTTCGAGCGTTTCCATGCTGTCCGCTGTCACCGACAGGGTGACGCGCCCGTGCAGCGCCAGAAGGCGTTCCAGCTTGGCGCGCCCAAGGATGTTGTAGGGAAGAAAAATATCGGTCAGCCCGGCGTCGGCCATCACCTCGGCCTCGCCGATCTTCTGGCAGGTGATGCCGACGGCGCCGGCCGCTACCTGCTTCTTCGCCCAGTAGGGCAATTTGTGCGTCTTGATATGCGGCCTGAGCTTCAGCCCGTTCTTGTCGGCATGCGTCTGGGCGCGGGCAATGTTGGCTTCCGCGCGCGCGGCGTCGACCAGGATGGATGGCGTATCGAGATCGTGGACGGTCGGCATCATCTTTCACCCCATGAGGAATCCGCGGGTTTTATGGCCCTGAAAATCCGTGATGTCACGCGGCCAGGCAAGCGGATCTGTGGTCCATGCGTCGAAGCGCAACGCCGGACAGGATGGCGAGATGGATCGACACCGCATCGGCGTTCGGCTATGCGATTTGCCAGACAAATCGATACGAAGGGATCATGATCATGAAGCGCTCCGCCATCAACGACATCATCCGCGAAGCCGACGCTTTCATCCGCTCGTTCGGCTACATCATGCCGCCCTTCGCCTATTGGTCGCCGCAGGAGGCGAAGGCGCGTCAGGTCGACTCGTCGGCCGTATTCACCTCGCGGCTCGGCTGGGACATCACCGATTACGGGCAAGAGAAATTCAGGGAACTCGGCCTGTTCCTGTTCACCGTTCGCAACGGCCGCTACGAGGACATGAAGAAGGGCATGGGCATGCTCTATGCCGAGAAGATCATGATCTCGCGCAAGGACCAGCTGTCGCCGATGCACCGTCACAACATCAAGGCCGAGGACATCATCAACCGTGGCGGCGGCAAGCTGGTGCTGGAACTGTTCATGCATGACCGCGACGGCGGCATCGATCCCAAGGCGGAGGTTTCTGTGCCTGTCGACGGAACCATCCACAGACTGCCTGCGGGCGGGCTCCTGAAGCTCGACCCGGGCCAGAGCGTCACGCTCTTGCCCGGCGTCTGGCATGCCTTCTGGGCCGAGGGCAAGGACGTGCTGATCGGCGAGGTCTCGACCGTCAACGACGATCTCACCGACAATGTGTTTCGCGAACCGATCGGCCGTTTTTCCAACATCGACGAAGACGTTGCCCCGGTCCATCTGCTGGTGTCCGACTACGAGAAGTGGCTGGGGTAGGGGCGCCGCCCTACGCCTTCGGTGACGCCAGTCACACGGTCGAAAGTTAGCCCGTAGCGCCTACCTACTGCGATCCTTGTTCGACCGATCCTGCCGCTTCCTCCTTGAAGACGACCTTTGTGCCTTTTTGCACTTCGGAGGCGAGGTCTTCGGCATCCCAGTTGGTCAGCCTGATGCAACCATGCGAGAAGGTCTTTCCGATCTTGCCTGGGTCCGGAGTCCCGTGAATGCCATAACTATCGATGGACAAGTCGATCCAGACCGATCCCACCGGATTGTTCGGCCCGGCAGCGATCGTGAACGGGCGCTTGGTCTTCACCCCCTTGAAGGCAAACTCGGGATCGTAGTGATAGGTTGGGTGGCGCACCACGCGTTTGACCTCTGCCTCGCCACTCGGCGCGGGCTTCTCCTGGCTCCCGATCGAGGCGGGGTACGTCGCAAGCACTTTGCCGGAAGGGTCGAGCACGCGAACCTGGCGAGCGCTCTTGTCGACCTCGACGTTCCCAATGTCTTGCGGCGGATCACCTCGGGTTACAGCTGGCACCAACAGTTTTTGCCCCGCCTTCCTGAAGCCGATGCCGGGATTGAGCCGTTCAAGCAGTTCCTCGCTGCTGTGGAAGCGCTCCGCCATCTTTTCCAGGGCATTGTGATAGGCGAGCCGGGGCAGGCGGGCCATCCTCTCCATGCGCGTCGGAATTCGCCTGGTGAACGGTCCACGCACATCCTTGCGCGTCAACTCGTAGGTCTCAAGCGCCGGGCGCGAGGAGGTCGCGACCAGCTTGTCCCATGTCTCGCGGGTAAGCTTGCCGTCGGCAGGCAATCCGTTGGCCGCTTGAAACGCACTGACTGCCCGGCTGAAGTTCTCCGCTTGGCGGCCGTCGATCAGGCCTGGCGAGAAGCGTGCACGATCCAGGAGGATTTGCGCCTTCAGAACGGTCGCACTGACGCCTTTCGCTTCGCTGCCGTCAAATTGGGCGTTGTTGACGGTGACCGCGTCCAGTTTTGCCGCCGCCGTTGCATCCCATGCCATGACGAGCATTGCGGCAGCGGCAAGAACGAGCCTGATCATGGAGGTCACACTCCTGTATGAGCACCTGCTTCTATGACGTCGCACGGCCGATCTGGTTCCATTCCCCTGGCTGCGTCCGACTGCCGAGTGCCGATGCGCCGCAGCGAACCCGGACCAGGGAGCGCCCGGCGGTGGCGCGGGTGCATTGTTGATAAGGGTCCGCCATCATCCAGATGGATGGCGACTCTCGCCAGCGCATGTGTTGGCTTCAAGTCGAAGCGCAGCTCGGTGACCGAGGAGAGCCAGCATGCAATTTCCTGCCCAGAAGGACAGAAGACCGGCAGCCGAGGATGAGCGCCAGGCCCGGCTTGAAAAAACAGCCAGGCTCAAGCAGCTTCGGTCCTATGCTTCCTGGCTTTCGTCCGACCCAAACGCCCAACTTCACGATGAGATAGACTGCTCGGTGCTGATCGAGGGAGGCGTGATACGAGACAAAGCGTGGAGCCTGGGCTGATCGGCAGGTGACACGACCGGGCGGCGAGGGTTCCACCGCCAACGATGATCGGCCGACAATTTGTTATCGAGCCGATCGGCAGCAACAGTGGCGGCAGGCTGACTTCGCGTCAGTGACAGCAGCCTTGCTGCGCGCTCGTCCTGCACAGGCAGGACGAGGTGATCGGCACATCCGCCCTGGCCAGCGCCGCGGCAAGGCTTGTCTGCAATATCGGCAATTCATCAGTCTCGCCGCGCCGATTCATGCATTCCACCAGCCCGTGCAGTGCCCAGACATTGTTCGGGTGCTGGGCGCAGCGCTGCACCGTGCCGCTCAGGCCCAAATCGTCGCGATAGACCTGCTCGGCTTCCTGCGAGTGGCCCTGGTCGAGAAGCAGCGCCGCCAGCGCATGGCGCGGCGGGTGCATCCAGGCCCACGGCTCGGTGTAGGACAAATTGTCGTCAAGCTCGACCGCCTGCCGCAAATGGCCATACGCCTCCTCATGCCCGCCCCGGTGGTACGCCAGCTCACCGTCGAGCAGGGCGACACCGACAGCCAGCGAAGCCTGCGCCGGGTTGCTGAGGAAGCGCCGCTCGGGCGCAATGCCTTTCAGATGCCGATGGAACGCTTCGCGCTCGCGCTCGGCTTCAGGAAATTGCCTGAGCGTCGCATGCGCCACACCCTTGGCGTAGTGCTGCATGGCCGCCGTCAGCACATAGAGGCCCGGCTCCGCGGTTTCAGGCTCGTCGATGATCTCCTGCCAGCGGCCGAAGCGCACTTGCACATGCGATTTCATCGCATGGTAGCCTTCGACCGTCTGCGTGAGCTTGGGCCGGCCGGGGATGGCGACCACGTCGCGCGCGACCAGGCTGCGCACTCGATCGGCGGCCCACAGTGCAGGCTGGTATTGGCCCGACAACATGCAGGTGAACATCATCAGATGCAGATCGTGGCAGCAGCCGAGCAAATAGTAGGTCGGCTCGTCGGCATAGGCGAGATAGAGGTCGTTGGCGCGTACCGCCTTTTCGCTGGCACGTTTTGCTTTCTCATACTCGCCGCACAGCACATAGATGTGCCCCGGCATGTGGTTCATGTGCCCGGCATCGGGGCACATTTCGCCGAGCAGATCCGCCGACCGGATGCCGCGCTCCGGCATGGTGGACATTTCCAGGAGATGGATGTGCAGGTGGACGATCGCCGGATGTTGTGCTGCGCCGGCCGCATCGGCAAGCCGGATCGACCGCTCGCAGACGTCGAGCGCCTCGACGACATCGGAATTCGGCGCCGGCGCGCCGGTCTTGAGGTTCCACAGCCGCCGCACCGTGCGCATCATCAGCGCTTCGACCAGCAGTGCCATCACATCATGGTCGTCGGGAAAGTCCCGATACACAAGCCGCATCGCGGCGGCATAGGCGTCATCCCACCGTTCGAATTCGTCCGGGCTCACCCGGTGTGGCTTCTGAAAGCGGGCGGCCAGCGCTTCGATCAGCCGCTTCTCGACCACACTGGCGGCAGCCGTATTGGCACGCGCCAGCTGGACATGCTCGAAGCAGCGCCTGGTCGCGCTGTCGGCCTCGGCCTCGCCATGTTCCTTCCAGGTCAGATTGTAGAAAGGTCCGGCGGCATAGGCGATGCCCCAATGCACCATCGGACATTCAGGATCTGTTTCGAGCGCCTTCTGAAAACACTTGATGCCTTCCTCATGGTTGAAGCCGTAGCACCAGTTGAGGCCAATATCGAACCAACGCTGGGTTTCCGTGGAGCGAGTGGAGATCGGGCGGCGGTAGGTGCCGAGGTCGAAGCGGTCCATGTGGTCTCATTTCAATTCTGATTGCCAGCGAGCCAGCTCTGGTCAGACTCCTTCGCCATCAATGTGTGCCGAAACTGGCAGGCATGGCAAACGCAACGAGTGCCATCGCTGCTTGCATTTGGATACTGTCGCCGCTCTTAGCTGGTCTCTCGGGACGGTGTTTCATCTTGCCAGCCGGCTAGCTCAGGCAGGTCGTCCAGCCAGCTTTTCTCCGTCATCAGGGCATCGCCGGCCTGCGGAGCAGCCTCGGCGGCGTTTTGAATGAGCCAGTCCATCCATTTGCGATAGGCAGCCGGAGACAACTCGGGCGGCAGCACCTTGGCCTTGGCCAGCATGCGTTTGCGGAAACTCACCTGCCTGCGGAGTTTGGTCGTCGTGAATTTGATGGCCTTGCCCTGGTATTCGACCGTCCAGCGCCCATCGCCATGGCTGGTGAGCCTGTCGATGGCGAAACCG
Organism: Mesorhizobium sp. LMG17149; assembly: GCF_024518695.1. Classification (NCBI taxonomy): domain Bacteria; kingdom Pseudomonadati; phylum Pseudomonadota; class Alphaproteobacteria; order Hyphomicrobiales; family Phyllobacteriaceae; genus Mesorhizobium; species Mesorhizobium sp. LMG17149. The sequence continues at coordinate 39,528 of NZ_JANIFL010000017.1, read as the reverse complement.
ACGTCCACCGGCCTGTCCCGCCACGGAAGCTCGATGGCATTCTTCCTCAGATCGAGTGCCCATCGTCTGTAGTCGGTCCCGGCACGCTGGGGCGGCAGCACGCCAGCCTGTTCGAGTATCTTCCTGCGGAAGGTCGCTGCTTCTTGAGCTGGCCTGTCGTCAGCTCGATGCGATGCCCACGGAATTCGACATGCCAGCGGATCCTCCCATTGCCGAAATATTTCACCAGCCTGTCGATGACGAACTCGCCGTCGGAGAGCGTCACGCAGCCTTGGCTGATGCGTTCGAGAATGTACTGGCTGTCAGTGAGCATGACGCGGCCTCGTGGAGGAATCTTCCACGAAGCTTAGCCAGTGGCAGGCACCAGCGGCCAACAATCTTTTTCGCGCCGGGATTCTCGCCCGCCTCAAGCAGCCCAAAAGTGATGCGCGGGGTGCGATTGATCGGCAAGGCGATAGCAGGCACACCCCAGAATGCCGATTTCCAACCTGCGGAAGTTTGTTCTATTCTATCAGAGATAATCGCGATTCCTTTGGGGGAGGACAGCAGCTGGAAAACGACCCAATAGACTCGGGTGGACGCGACGCCTCGCTAATGGCCCTAAATAGATTTGATATAGTCTGCCTTTTTTTGATCTACCTAGTGGGATTGGTTTGGTCGGGCACGGACCTGGCGTACCTCTTAATAAACATGGAGCCTGGCGCCCTAGCCGAGTTGACTGTAATTAAGATTCTGTCCTATTCGGCTCTATGCGGCGCGGCGATCTTCTATGCTAGAAAATTGTATAAGGCTGGCATAAATGGGAGCTACGATTTTTCTCCGTCTGGGTTGTCAGTCAGTCGGATTTCTACTTTTGCGTACTTCATACTACGGATACCAAGCGCAATTATAATAGCGATAGTTCTATATAGTTTGTGGCGACTTAGCATAGATCTTGCAGTTCAAGCCAGTTTTCAAGCCGACAAGCCATCGTCAAAATATCTATTTATAATAATGGGATTTTTTTCTGGGTTCTCATCGGGTAGGATCATAACTTACTTTGAGAGTGAAGGCCTGAAGTTCGCAACGCGGCCGGGTGATTTCAATGGTAAGCGCTGAAACTGCTCGGAGAATTCAAGAGCTCGAGCGGCTCGCCGCCAAAATTCTTGAACTCAAGCGCCGCGTAAGGCCCCGAAGGCCTATTGTTATCGAGTTTTCAGGGTCCCCAAAGTCTGGCAAAACTTCCGCATTGAACTCACTCGACATATTTCTTCGGCGTAACGGGTTTCGCACGAGGGTGCTTACTGAGCGAGCGAGTGTCTGCCCGATACCAAACAAATTTGACCCCATATTCAATGTATGGACCGGATGTGCGGCGCTGAATCAGTTGATGGATACAATTGCCAACAACGCCCTGAAGGTCGACGTGATAATTATGGATCGCGGATTTTTCGACGCGCTCTGCTGGTTTGAATGGCAGAGGGTGAACGGGCTGTTGCGACGTGACGACTATGGCCGGTTCGTTAATTTCTTTTTGGCGCCACGTTTTCGGATGGTTATTGACCTGGTGTTGGCTTTTGATGCATCGCCGGCCACGTCAATTGAGCGCGAATATAGAAACCTGCTGACAAGAAAGGAGGGCAGCGTCATGCGCAAAGATGTATTGTCGTCCTACCGAGAGATCGTGAAAAAATCCCTGAAGAAGTATGAGCACATGTTTCGCCAAATTACGATGTCGAATACGGATGACAAGACGCAGGACGAGGTTAGTTACGACATAACTAAATTGACGTTGGAGAAACTTCGGGGAATCGCGGATGAGAAGGTTGGTCATATACCTAGGTCGTCGATCAATTCATCTTTAGGCGCAGTATTCAAGTATTCGGATATTCGGGCATCGGTCGAAACAGACCTTGCATTTACTGACCGCGAGGAGGTTGAGCATGATCCACGTTTGGTACAGCTTATCCCGATTGCTGTTATTAAACAAAAAGGAGAGCCTCGAATTCTGGTGGGGAGGAAAGCTGAGAAGGCGGTGTCCCTAAAATCACCTGAAAGAAAGAAAACGCTGGGTTATTTCGGGGGGCACGTAAGGGAGGAAGATTCGAATTTCTTGGTAGAGAATAATAATTTGGAGGTCCTGAAGCAGTGCCTATACCGCGAAGTTAAAGAGGAGATTGGTATAGATGTTGATCCGGAGGAAATGGACCCATACTGCATTTGGATCAGAGACGGGACGAAATCAGAGAGCCATCTGGCGATCGTCTTTGTAATCGAGCGGGATCTTCAAAACACGAGAGTTATTGTTGATGGTGAAGAGATGGTTAGATATGAAAAAAAGGGAGTTACCGGAACCGGTGTCGTATTGAGTTTGGAATACATTTTGGCGAAAGAAAATATCGACAGTTGGACTATGAATATAATAAAGAATATTATTGGCCCAACAAATACTGAGGATGCCTTTCAAAAAGGTCTTTTCTGAAATCTGCCCGATATTTAGGCTGATTATGCGTTTGTTCGCACATGCGCAGCAAAGATTTGGCCTGAGGTTGCCGGGTCTAATCTGTTGAACTATTTGGCTGGGGAACCTGGATTCGAACCAGGACTAACGGAGTCAGAGTCCGTGGGTCTACCGTTAACCTATTCCCCAGCAGGCGTGGTCATGAACCGCGCGGGCCGAGCGGCTGAGCCGCTTGAGCGCTGCCTTGTAGCCGCCAGCGGAAAATAGTCAAGCCTGCTCTGTGCTTCAATGGCACGTTTCGTCAGGTGATTTCAGGCGCCGCACTTCAGATGCCGGCGCGCGGCCTCCAGATCCAATCCCGCTCCTCAAGGCTCCGTCCGGCTGAACTGCGAGCGTTCGAAGAACAGCACCACACCCAGGCCAAGAATCAGCGGGATGATCAGGTAGAACAGCCGGAACACCAGCAGCGCCGCCAGCACGCCGACCGGATCCATGTCCGACAGGCCGGCGAGAAACACCACCTCGAACACGCCGAGCCCGCCCGGCGCGTGCGAGATCTGCGCGATCGAGAAGGAGACGAGGAAGACGCCCAGTATGACGAAGTAGCCGGGATTGTGGGCTGCGGGCAGGGCAAAGAAGATGATCGCGGCGGCGGCCAGCAACTCGATCGGGCCGATCAGCAACTGCCGCGCGACGATCGGCAGCGCCGGATAATGCAGCTGAAAGCTGGCGATCTTCAGCGGGCGCAGATGCAGCCAGCTGCCGAAGACATAGGCGGCGACGAGCAGCAGCATCGCGATGCCGGCCGCTTCCGACAGGCCATGATGGGCGATGCCGGAAAACCGGTCGAGTATCTCAGGCTCGAACACCAGAACCAGGCCCGAGGCCAAAATCGTCGACAGCACGAAGGTGATCCAGCAGACCGCCACCAGCACGCCGACATCCTGTCCGGTCAGGCCCCTGGTACCATAGGCGCGGTAGCGGATGACGGCGCCGGAAAACACCGAGCCGCCAATGTTGTGCGACAGCGCATAGGTGGTGAAGGAGCACAGCGTGACGAACAGCCACGACACGCGCTTGCCGATATGCAGGAGCGCGATGTGGTCGTAGCCGGCAAGCGAGGCATAGGCGATGATCGAACTCAGCGCGGCAAGGATCCAGCCCCGGGTCGGAATGGCGGTGATACCGTCCCAGACGTCGTCAAGCGAAACGCCGCGCAGTTCGTGCCAGAGCAGCAGCAGCGAGAAGATCACGGCGGCGATGCCCACAACCGGCCAGAAATAGCGTCTCCAGTTCATTGCCTGACTGCCATGCGTTGCGGGTCCGCTTCCTTTTCGTGGCTGGTGGGAGGCCGGCTTTGCCGGATTCTTCCGCTCATTTCAGAAATGCCTCATCGAAGCCGGCTATTCAACCGCGAACCCTTGTCGCAGCGTCGGCCGGCTAGATTTGCCGCAGTGAGCGGCCGGGAGAGACGTCGGCAGGCGTTGCGCCGGCAACTGTGGCGTGCGGATTCATCTCGCGGCCGCGCTGGAACGGCGGTCAGCGGCCTGCCGGCAAAATTCGGCATGCGGCTCTTGGTGATCGGGCGCGGCGCTGTTAGTCTGGCGGCAACTTAAAACACTGAAGCGCCTGCTGCGTCCATCATAGGTTCGCGCGGCGCCGGAAGGAACGACAGTGGAAGACCACGACACCGGCGCCGGCGCGCCGGAGGTGGGCGTGTCCAGCGCTTCCCGGCGGTCGGCTGGCCCGGGGAATGCAAGCTGGCAGCAACGCCGCCCGACGGAGCTCCGCTCCGCGGACGGGCAGGCGGGCGACGCACCCCACAAAGGCAAGCCCAAGAAGCGGCGCAAGCGAAGGCGCGGGCGCAAGGTTTTTGCGCGCGACGAAGTGCGTCCCGCGGAGAATCGATCGCCGGCGCCAGGCAAAACCGGTGCCCCGGCGGCGGAGGCCCACAGACCGTCGGAATCGGTGGCCTCGCCCGCCGCTGTAGTGCCACGGCCGGAACAGAGCGCCCGTCGGCCGCCGGTCCAGGAGCTTCCGGTGTTTGCGGCGCTTGACCTTGGCACCAACAATTGCCGGCTGTTGGTCGCCGTGCCGACGCGGCATGGCCAGTTCCGCGTCATCGACGCCTTTTCGCGCATCGTCCGGCTGGGCGAGGGGCTCACCGCCAATGGCCGGCTCGGCCAGCCGGCGATGGACCGCGCGGTCGAGGCGCTGAAAATCTGCGGCGACAAATTGCGCAACCGCAAGATCAGAAAAGCCCGGCTGATCGCCACCGAGGCCTGCCGCACGGCCGAAAACGGCGTCGAGTTCATCGACCGCGTCGAACGCGAGGCCGGCCTGAAGCTTGAGATCATCGACCGCCAGACCGAGGCGCGGCTGGCGGTGTCCGGCTGCGGCTCGCTGGTCGAGCGCGACACCCAAGGCGTCGTCCTGTTCGATATTGGCGGTGGTTCGTCGGAAATCGCGCTCATCGATCTCGCTGGCCGCCGTTCGCCAAGGCTGGCCAATCATATCGTGTCGTGGACGTCGCTGCCGGTCGGCGTCGTCTCGCTGGCCGAGCGCTTTGGCGGCCGCACGGTGACGCGCGAGATCTTCGCCGCCATGGTCGACGACGTTGCCGGCCGGCTGGCCAGCTTCGACGGTCGCGATCGGCTGAGCCATCTCAAGGCCAGTCCGAATTTCCATCTGCTGGGCACGTCCGGAACCGTGACGACGCTGGCCGGTGTCCACCTTGAGCTCGAGCGCTACGATCGCCGCCGTGTCGATGGGCTGTGGATGGACCGCGACAGCGTCGATCGCATGGTCGAAAGACTGGTTGGCTGGGATTTCCAGCAGCGCTGCGCCAACCCTTGCATCGGTGCCGATCGCGCCGATCTGGTGCTGGCCGGCTGTGCTATCCTCGAGGCGATCCGCGCCGTGTGGCCGTCCGAGCGGCTGCGAGTCGCCGATCGTGGCCTGCGCGAAGGTATTTTGAGCGAACTGATGGCCGATGATGGCGTCTGGCGCAACGATGGGCGTGGCAGAGCGTGAGCCCGAACCGAAGAAATAAGCAATGACCAAGAAACCGGAAAAACCAGGATCCGCCAGCATTCGCGTGCTGAAGACGCGGATCAAGAAGAAGAGCGGCCTGAAGGAATCGTCGCGCCGCTGGCTGCAGCGCCACATTAACGATCCCTATGTCCAGCGCTCCAAGGCTGACGGCTATCGCTCGCGCGCGGCCTACAAGCTGATCGAGATCGACGACAAGCATCATCTCCTGAAACCCGGCATGAAGGTGATCGATCTCGGCGCCGCCCCCGGCGGCTGGTGCCAGGTCGCCGCCGCGCGGACGAAATCGACGGCCGACAAGCCGCATGTCATCGGCATCGACTATCTGGAAATGGACGCCGTGCCAGGCGCCCCGGTGCTGCTGATGGATTTCCTCGATCCGGCAGCACCGCAAAAGCTGGCCGAGGCGCTGGGCGGCGATCCCGATATCGTGTTGTCCGACATGGCGGCGCCAACCACCGGGCACAAGCGGACCGACCACATCCGCACCATGCATCTGTGCGAGGTGGCGGCCGATTTTGCGCTGTCGGTGCTAAAGCCGGGCGGGCATTTCCTCGCCAAGACTTTCCAGGGCGGCGCCGAAAACGAGTTGCTCTCCATGCTCAAGAAGAACTTCCGTTCCGTCCATCACGTCAAGCCGCCGGCGTCGCGGGATGAATCGGTCGAGCTCTATTTGCTGGCCAAAGATTTTAAAGGGCGAGAGGCCGGTCCGCCGTCAGGCGGATCGGAACGTCCAGTGGACGTTCCGAAGGCCTCGAGCGCCCGGAGCCATAGCGAAGGGCCGGGGGACGCCGACGACTGACGGGGCACCGCCGGTCCGCCGTCGGGCGAATCGGGCCGTCCAGAAGGCGAGGCCGAAGCGTAGCTGCCATCAGTTGCCGGGTGGGCTTACCGTCTCCAGCGTCTTCGGTGTTGTCAGCCGGCCGTGACCGGAGATGGCGTTGCCGGCGTCGGGTGCCAGCCGGACGAAGGATAGCGATGCCGCCGCCGAGACCGCTGCAACGATGAAGAAGGCAATGTGGAAGTCGTCCAGCGACAGCGGGCCGCCATGGATTGACGTCGATACTTCCAGGATTCCGCCGGCCAGCGCCACGCCGAGCGCGACCGACAACTGCTGGAACACCGCTGTAATCGGCGTCGCCTTGCTGGTGTCTTCAGCCGAAACCTCGGCATAGGCGAGCGCATTGACGCCAGTGAAGAACATCGATCGGATGAAGCCGCCGACAAGCAGCATGGCCAGCATCAAGAGATAAGGTGTGTCGGGTGTGAACAGGCCGTTGATGGCGATCGAGGCGGCGGCGACCAGCGAACCGACAACCAGAACGCGGCGGAAGCCGGCGACGCGGAAGATCAGCGCGGTGACGAATTTCATGCCGATGGCGCCGATTGCAGAGACGAAGGTGATCATACCGGACTGGAATGGCGTCAGCCCAAAGCCGATCTGGAACATCAGCGGCAGGAGGAACGGCACCGCGCCGATGCCGATGCGAAACAGTCCGCCGCCAAGCACTGAGGAGCGGAACACCTGGTTGCGGAACAGTTCGAGCGCCAGCAGCGGGTTTTTGGCGCGCCGCGCGTGCAGCAGATAGAGCGCCCCCGACACGAGGCCGACCGTTACGGTGGTGACACCGACGATTGGCGGCAGATAGGGCAAGCTGACCACCGACAGGCCAAACACCACCCCGGATGCCGCCAACCCGCTCAGCACGAAGCCGATGAAATCAAGTGGCGGGGTCTGCGCGGGTTCGGTCTCCGGCAGGAAACGTGTTGCCAGCCAGATGCCGACCACGCCGATCGGCACATTGATCAGGAAAATCCAATGCCAGGTGAAATAGGTGGTGATGAAGCCACCGACCGGCGGTCCGACCAGCGGCCCGACCAGCGCCGGAACGGTCAGCCAGGACATCGCCGCGACGAGTTCGCTTTTCGGTGTCGCGCGCACCAGCACCAGCCGCCCGACCGGCGTCATCATGGCGCCCCCAATGCCTTGCAGAAAGCGGGAGACCACAAAAGCTGGCAGCGAACCGGAGAGCGCACAGGCTATTGAGCCGACGATGAAGACCGCGATCGCGGCACGAAAGATATTCTTGGCGCCGAAACGGTCTGCCATCCAGCCGCTGATCGGAATAAAGATCGCCAGCGAGACGAGATAGGCGGTCAGCGCCAGCTTGAGCGCGATCGGACTGGTGTGGATGTCGACGGCGATCGCCGGCAGCGATGTCGCAATGACGGTCGAATCCATGTTTTCCATGAAAAGGGCGACCGCCAGGATGAGCGGGATGGTGCGGTTCACAAAACGCGTCCGACTTGATTCTTTTACGGTTGACCGGGAGGCAAGCCAACATGCAGGGCGGTTATCATGGGCTGGCTCTGATGTCGCATTAATTTGCTGTCACTTTTGTGCGACTGCGGGGAGACAGGCAGTTCGCTTGGCCTGCCGCCGTGCCTAAATCAGAACTGCCGGGACGGCCAAGGTCTTCTCGTTCCGTCTCCAGGCGCTGGCCAAGCAGCAAAGAATAGCTTGCGAATGGAGATGCGCCACGCTATTGTAGTGTATATAACTACTATATGGACTTTGTCATGGAAGAAGCCGTTTCGGCAGCCGATGCCAACCGTAGATTTTCTCTCATCCTGCGCGGTGTTCGCGAAGGACAAAGCTATGTTGTGACCAGTCATGGGCGACCCGTCGCGCGGATCGTGCCCGCCGATCGACAGCAGGGTGTGGCTTCCCGCTCGCGATTAGCGTTGTTGTCGCGCCTCGAACGCCAGCCTGTTTTGGATGTCGGACGTTGGACCCGTGACGAGCTCTACGAGGACGAGCGATGAAGGTCGCGCTCGACACCAATGTCCTTGCCTACGCGGAAGGGGTCAACGGTGCCGAGAAGCGCGATATCGTTCTCGAACTGCTGCGCAACCTGCCGCAAGAGGCTGCAGTTATTCCCGTTCAGGTCCTTGGCGAGTTGTACAACGTTCTCGTCCGCAAGGCCGGAAGACCGCCTGTGGAAGCCCGGGATGCCCTCCTGGGTTGGCGCGACGCGTTTCCAGTTGCCGCGACAGTGCAAGACGTAATGATGATGGCGGCTGATCTGGCTACGGACCACCACTTCAGCATTTGGGACGCGGTCATTCTGTCCACCGCTTCCCAAACCGGTTGTCGGATGCTCCTTTCGGAAGACCTGCAAGATGGCTTCACATGGGGTGGGGTAACTGTCGTCAGCCCTTTCGCATCGCCGCGTCACGCACTGCTCAATGCTCTCTTGGGGGAGTCTTCTGGATAGAACGCGAAACACCGAGACGATCGGCTTTTCATTGGCGCTTGGACGTGGTACCAGCCAGCGCCAATCCTGAAAGGGAAGAAACGAGTCGGCGCTGTCCATTCCGGTCCAGCGCTTTTTTGTATTCCCCCACCGCGTTTTATATTCAAGGGACTGGCCATGGCAAAAATCATCGAAACGTCCACCGGCGCATTGGCGCTGACCTTTGACGACGTGCTGCTGCAGCCCGGCCATTCCGAGGTCATGCCCGGCGAGACCGATGTCCGCACCCGCATCGCCGGCGACATCGACCTCAACGTGCCGATCCTCTCGGCGGCGATGGACACCGTCACCGAGGCCAGGCTCGCCATCGCCATGGCCCAAGCCGGCGGCATTGGCGTCATCCACCGCAATTTCTCGCCGGCCGAACAGGCCGAGCAGGTGCGGCAGGTCAAGAAATTCGAATCCGGCATGGTGGTCAATCCTGTCACCATCGGCCCCGACGCGACGCTCGCCGACGCGCTGGGCCTGATGCGCAGCTATTCGATCTCGGGCATTCCGGTGGTCGAGAATGGTGGCACTGGCGGCCACAAGGTCGGGCGGCTGATCGGCATCCTGACCAATCGCGACGTGCGCTTTGCCTCCGATCCGGCGCAGAAGGTCCATGAGCTGATGACCCGTGACAACCTGATCACGGTCAAGGAGAACGTCGACCAGGACGAGGCCAAGCGGCTTCTGCATCAGCACCGCATCGAAAAGCTGGTTGTCGTCGACAGGCAGGGCAACTGCGTCGGATTGATCACCGTCAAGGACATCGAGAAGTCGCAGCTCAACCCGCACGCCAGCAAGGACGCACAGGGCCGCTTGCGCGCCGCCGCGGCCACCAGCGTCGGCGATGACGGCTATGAACGCGCCGAACGTCTCATCGATGCCGGCGTCGACCTTCTGGTGATCGACACCGCGCATGGCCACTCGCAACGCGTGCTCGACGCGGTGACGCGCGCCAAGAAACTCTCCAACTCGGTTCGCATCCTGGCCGGCAACGTCGCCACCGCCGCGGGCACGCAGGCGCTGATCGACGCCGGTGCCGATGCCGTCAAGGTCGGCATCGGTCCGGGCTCCATCTGCACCACCCGCATCGTCGCCGGCGTCGGCGTGCCGCAGCTCTCGGCGATCATGTCGGCGGTCGAGACGGCGCACAAATCCGGCGTCTCGGTGATCGCCGATGGCGGTATCAAATATTCCGGCGATCTCGCCAAGGCGCTCGCCGCCGGCGCAAGTGCCGCCATGATCGGCTCGCTGCTGGCTGGGACCGACGAAAGCCCCGGCGAGGTCTATCTGCACCAGGGCCGCTCCTTCAAGGCGTATCGCGGCATGGGCTCGGTTGGCGCGATGGCCCGCGGCTCCGCCGATCGCTACTTCCAGGCCGAGGTGCGCGACACGCTGAAACTGGTTCCGGAAGGCATCGAAGGGCAGGTTCCCTACAAGGGACCTGTGTCTGGCGTGCTGCACCAGCTTGCGGGCGGCTTGAAAGCCGCTATGGGTTATGTTGGTGGCCGCGACCTTGCCGATTTCCGCGAGCGCGCCACTTTTGTGCGCATATCCAATGCCGGACTTCGTGAAAGCCACGCCCATGACGTCACGATTACCCGCGAAAGCCCGAACTATCCCGGCGGAGCCTGACCAGTACGGGCTCGGGCGGAACCTGACGGCAACGATCCTGCGGCTGTCGCGCCACGCAGGCGCGCTCTGTTTCCTGTCGGCGGTGGTTTTCATCGCCATGACGGCTCTGGAATTCTTCTATTTCCGCCAGTTGAGCGGCGGCTTGCCGTCACTCGACATGCGCATTTTAGGGTTTACGCCGGACGAAGGCATGGCCTGGCTGACAGCGCTCGGCCGGCGCGGCGGCGAGATCATTCTCGTCTGGCACTATCTGACCTTCGATCTGTTGTTCCCGGCGCTGCTGTCGGTCACGCTGGTCAGCCTCATCCTGGCCACCGGCCGGCGATTGAAGGCTTTCCGCGTGCTGCCGGCGCAGCTGCAGTCGATTTTCGCGTTGGTCCTGGTGCTTCCCTACACGCTTGCACATTACGTTCAGAACTTTGCGGTGGCGCGGCTTCTGTCCGATTTCCTGTCGGCCAACCCGGACTCGCTGTCTTTCGCCTCGGCGCTCACCGTCACCAAATTCGCGCTTTTCGCCATACCGGTGATCGTCATCGCGGCCTTCTGGCTGGCGGGCCAGAAACGCCAGGCCTGATGCCGCACGCGAAGCCCAACCGGGCAGGGGGCACTCGATGAACCAGACCACGATCTTCTGGCCCGTTCTCGCGCATGTGCTGCTGATCTACATCGTCTACTGCGTCCTGGGTCGTCGCAGATACGGCGCAATAAGGTCAGGCGAGGCGAAGGCCGGTCAGTTCAAGGTGCGTTCGGCCGAACCGGCCTCCAGCGTCACCGTTGCCGCCAATCTCACCAACCAGTTCGAACTGCCGGTGCTGTTTTACGTGCTGTGCCTGACGCTGCACCTGACCAACGGCGTCAACTATCTGACCTTGTCGCTGATGTGGGTTTTCGTCGCGTCCCGCTATTTCCATGCCTGGATTCACCTGACCAGCAACAATCTGCTGCTGCGCAGCCGGTCATTCTTCGTCAGTGCGGTGATTCTCCTGCTGGGATGGATCTGGTTCGCGCTGCACCTGCTCGGCGCGGTCTGAGCAGAGCGCTTCTGCCTTCTCCCACAGGGGAGAAGGGAAGTCCGTTCGCCTAAAGGTCGAACACCGCGATCTTGCGCTTGTCGAACTTGATGCCGATCTCGCCGCGTACCAGCTTGAGCGCGGCCTCGCCGAACACCGCGCGCCGCCAGCCTTGCAGCGCCGGTACGTCGGCTTCCTCGCCCTCGGCGGCGATACGGTCGATGTCGTCGCTGGAGGCCAGCACCTTGGAAGCGACGCCCTCCTTTTCGGCAACGATCCGCAGCAGCACCTTCAACAGTTCCGCCGCGGCGCTCGAGCCCTCGGGCGGCTGGAAACTCTTTGGCAGTTTCGGCATCTCTTCCTTGGGCAAAGCAAGCGCGGTGTTGACCGCGCCAAGCAGCGCCGTTGCCGTCGACGAGCGCTCCCAGCCCTTCGGCGTCGTGCGCAGCTTGCCGAGGGCTGCCGCGTCGCGCGGCGCCTGCTGCGCCACCTCGTAGATCGCGTCGTCTTTCAGAACGCGGCCGCGCGGCACGTCGCGTTCGCGCGCCTCGCGCTCGCGCCACGCCGCAACGCCTTGCACGATCGCCAGTTCCTGCGGTTTGCGCAGCCGCATCTTCAACCGCTTCCAGGCGTCCTCGGGGTGCGGATCATAGGTTTCGCGCGAGGTCAGGACCTCCATTTCCTCGTTGAGCCAATGGGCGCGGTTTTCCCGCTCCAGTTCGGCGCTGAGGTGTTGGTAGACCTCGATGAGATGCGTGACGTCGGCCAGCGCATAGTCGAGCTGCTTGTCGGAAAGCGGCCGGTGGCGCCAGTCGGTGAAACGCGATGACTTGTCGAGCCGCGCACCGGTGATGCGCTGCACGAGCTGATCGTAGGAAACACTGTCGCCGAAGCCGCAGACCATCGCCGCCACTTGCGTGTCGAACACCGGATGCGGAACCAGATCGCCGAGGTGGACGATGATTTCGATATCCTGCCGCGCGGCGTGGAAGACTTTGACCACCGCCTCGTTGGCCATCAGCCTGAAGAACGGCTTCAGGTCGATATCGGGAGCCAGCGGATCGATCAACGCCGTCACGCCGGGTGCGGCCATCTGTATGAGGCACAGGATCGGCCAAAACGTCGTTTCTCGTATGAATTCGGTGTCGACGGTGACGAAATCCGACTTTTCGAAAGCGGCGAGAACGGTCTCGAGTTCTTTCTGGGTGGTGATGACGTGCATCAAATCGCTTTTGACAGGAGTAAGGTCTTCCTAGATTTCAGCCGCCGGGGCTTTCGTCAAGCTTTGGCACCGCCATCATCAGGTTCCCGGACCATCGGAATCGTCGTTTCTCCTGGCCAGCCGCGCGAAAACCGTCGAAGTGCGCAGAAGCGCGGTGAAGCGGCCGCGCCTGCCTGCCGGCACACCGGACCGGGCCTGCATGCGGTAAAGGATGACGGCGATGAAGATCGCATAGACCACCGCGCTGAATACAAACAGGGCGCCCGGTCCGAAATATTGCATCGCCGTCGAGGCGGCGAACGGGCCGCCAATGGCGCCGAAGGAATAGAACAGCATCAGCGCCGCATTGATCAGCACGAACTCGCCCGTGTCGGCGCGATCGTTCGAATGCGCCGCCGACAGCGAATAGAGCGGCATGGCGAAACAGCCGAAGATGAAGATGAGGATGAAGTTGAGCGCCGGATTGCTGCCGGCGATGAACACCAGCGCCAGCGCCGAAAGCATCGCGCAGCAGGTCGTGATCAAGAGCACGCGGCGCCGATCCCAGCGGTCGGAGAGGTAGCCAAGCGGATACTGGATGATGGCGCCGCCAAAGATGCCGACGCTGACGAAGGTGACGACATCGGCGACCGACATGCCGATCTGCTCGGCATAGACCGGCGACAAGGTGCGAAAGGCGCTGTTGGTGACGCCGACGGCGATGCAGCCGAAGCAGCCCAGCGGCGAAATCCGCCAGACGCGCGCCAGGTCGAGCTTGACCTCTTCGGGTGGTGCCGGGTTGGAGCGGTCGCCGAGCGACACCGGCACCAGCGACAAGGTGATCATCATCGACATGATGGCGAAGATGGCGAAACCGCCGGCGCCGAAGACCGGGATCAGGAACTGGGCTGATGTCACCGAACCGATGTCGACCATCCGGTAGATCGCCAGCACGCGTGCCCGGTCGTGATTGCCGACGCCGGAATTCAGCCAGCTTTCGACGATGGTGAACAGCCCGGCGAAGCAGAAGCCGCCAGCAAGGCGCACCGCGCACCACATCACCGGATCGATGACCAGCACCAGGAGCAAGGTGCCGACCGAGGCGATTGCCGCCAGCGCCGAAAATGCCCTGATATGGCCGACCGCCTTCATGATGCGGGTGATGGCCAGGCAGCCGAGCAGGAAGCCGGCGAAGTAGAAGGTGCCCATCAGGCCGATGTCGGAAGCCGAAAACCCTTCCTGCGCGCCGCGCAGCGCGATCAGCGTGCTCTGCAGCCCATTGCCGCCGAGCAGGATGCCGGCGGCGAGAAGAAGCGGGATCATCGGGCGGATGGAGGACATGAAGAGGCGATCACGTGTCGGTGATCCCTTCTTGGACCATCGCCCTGGCCAACGCCAGCAGCAATTCCCTGCGCCAACAGGGATGATCGCTGTATTCGCCTGGATTCGTTTCCCCCGTTTTGCTTGGTCAGCGCTCAGGGCTGCCTTCGACGTGACTGCCGATCGTCGGGCCACAGGCCAAGCCGCTCGGCTGCTCCCGTTGCGACGCCTATTCCTGCGAGGACTGCCATCAGCCCGACAATCAGGTTCGCGCTCACTTGTTCGCCCAAGAAGACAACACCGAAGATCGATGCCGTCACCGGATTCACCGCAACGGAGACGGCAACCAGTGTCGGCGGCGCGCGCTCGAGCGCGAATGCCCAAAGGAAGAAAATGAAGGCGCCGCAAATTATGGCCAGATAAGCGCTCGCGATCCACTGAGGTGCGCTGAGAGTGGCAAGTCGCGCGAAGCCTCCGCTCGAAACCACCAGGACCGATAGGCAGACCGCGCCCACGCCCATGCCAAACGCCACGAACGGGATTGGCGCGGTGCGGGATAGAAATGGTCTCGACCAGACGTTGTAGAGCGCCATGCAGAACGCCGCCGCGACCATGACGAGATCTCCACGCCAGGCATCTGGCGGAGCAGTCGTCAGGCTCGTGCCGAGCGCTACGGCCACTCCTGCCATTGCGATCAGGACACCGACGATCTTGCGGATGGTCGGCGGCTCGATCTTCAGAACTGCCGCGGCAAGCATCGTGAGCAGAGGCAGTGTCGAAAGCGCAAGCGCACCTCGCGCGGCCGTCGTGTAGACAAGGGCTCCATTGAAGAGCACCGGAAACAGCCCGAAGAACAGAAGACCCAATGCACCAGTGCCGAGCCAGTCGCTCTTCGGCGGCCACCTGTCTCGCCGCCAGAGAGCTACGGCGGCCAAAACCAGAAAGCCGCCGCCGAACCGGACCGCACCGATAGCGAGAGGATCGAGCGTGCCCGCGAGATATCGCGTTGCGCCAACGGCGGTGCCCCCGAAAGCGCTGGAGAGAATCGCGGCGAGCACTCCTGTGATTTCCATGGTTCCCGACCTTGCTGGCTCGGAACCGGGAATATCGAGAAGGCGGGCCATAAGGAATCGAATAAGCTCAATGAGTTTGATAACATTCCACTATGAGTATCCCGAATCTCGATCCGGACCTTCTGCGGGCCTTTGTCGTCGTTGCCGAGCGACTCTCGTTCACGCGAGCCGCCGAGCAGCTCAATAGAACGCAGGCGGCCGTCAGCTTGCAGGTGAAACGCCTTGAGGAGCGTATCGAGACCATCTTGTTCCGGCGCTCGACAGCCCGCGTTGAACTCACCGCCGCCGGGGAGGGCTTTCTGATCGATGCCCGCCGCATACTTGCTCTCAATGAGCAGGCGATTGCGCGTGTTTCCGGTCAGCAGGTGGCCGGACAGGTTCGCATCGGGGTCATGGAAGATTATGGCACCAAGATCCTGCCGCGCCTCCTTTCGGGCATCGCCGAGCGATTTCCGTTGGTGCAGGTCGAAATGGAGATTGGTCTTACCGCCCGGCTCCTGAAACGGCTTGGGTCCTCGTTCGACGCCGTCATCGCCATGCACCCGGAAGGTACGACCGAGGGAGATTTGATATGCCGCGAAAGGGCGATTTGGGCAGCGGCGGCGACGCGAGCCGTCGAGGAACTCGATCCGCTGCCCGTCGCTCTGTCGAGCCCCGATTGCCTGTTTCGTTCCTGGGCAATTGAGGCGCTCAACAAGGCAGGCCGGCCATGGCGATTGGCCTATGTCAGCCCGAGCCTCTCAGCCACGGAGGCAATTGTTGAACAGGGCCTGGCGGTCACGGTGGTCAAAGGCAGCATGCTTGCGCCTGGCCTGCGCGGCGTCCATCCAGGCCGCCATGTGCCGCCGCTGCCCGGGGCGGAGATTCGTCTTCACCGGGCGGAGACCTCTTCCGCCAACGCTTTACTGGTCGTCGATCACCTTGCCCATCGCCTCCGGCTGTCGGCGCTTGGCTCATAGAGGTGATGCTTTGACGGGCCGAGCGGGCCGACGGCGGAGCCGGCCCTTCATTTTGAACCCGTCGCGCATGTTGAGGCCGAGTAGCGTGATGTTCGTCGCGCCGGCGGCCAATTCGAGCGCCTGCACGGCGTAGAAGCTGGTGTCGAACTCGCTGGCTCTCGCCTTGGATGCGAGGAAGAGTGCGGAGGGGATGAGAACCAGGAGACCATTGGCGGCTATCCATGGCATGCGCTTGATCTTCGCGCCGATCAGCCCGGCCTGCCGGCCCTTGGCCGCCGCAAAGCCCGAACCTCCCGCCGCCGCCAGCGCTGGAACGAGCAACAGGAAGCTCCACGGTATGGCCATCTTGACGGCGGCTATCGCCACCTGGGAGGCAAACATCTCACTGAGGACCGTCGACAGCCAGAGGCTTGCGATCGTCAGCATCGCGACCGTCCCGGCGACTGGGTGAATGACCTTGATCATGGCTTTCCCACCATTCTTGCAACCGTTTAAGCCAGGCAGATGCCCGACACCGCCACCTTTTGGAACAGATGCGGAGAGGCGACGGCCGAGGACGGATAGGCCGAGAGCTTCGCCCTGAACTCGGGATGCGAGAACGCGGCCCGGAAGTCAGCCATCGTTTCCCATATGGCATAATTGAAATAGGCCGGACTTTCGCCGATTGCGCGGTGAAGCTGGGTCGAGATGAAGCCGGGCTGCTGCTTCATGAAGACCGCATCATCCTGCCATGCATGGAGGAAGGTCTGCTCGTCGGCCTTGTCGAGCGTGAAGACGTTGACCAGCACGACGGAGGTAGCATCGATCGCGATCTGGCGGTCGATCGGGAAAGCGGGGTTCAGTGGGCGCATGAGCGACATGATAAGCTCCGTTAATTGGTGTTATGGTGCCAATCTGTTACCTTGATTACATATCTATTTGACAACATAATGTCAATAGCAATATAGGATGTCATATGCCTGATGCCAAGCGAACACCTGCCGGCAATGCCTTGACCGATCTCATTCTCGACCTGTTCAGGCTCAACAGCCGAATGCTCACATCGGGTGACAGGCTGGTCGCCGACCTCGGTTTGACGAGCGCCCGCTGGCAGGTTCTCGGCGCTGTCGTGACCGCCGAACGCCCTCAGCCGGTCGCGTGGCTGGCGCGCGATCTGGGAGCCAGCCGCCAGAATGTCCAACGGATCGTCAACGACCTGCATAGGGAAGGGCTCGTCGCCTTCGAGGCCAACCCGCATCATCAGCGTGCGCAGCTTGTCGTTTTGACTGACAAGGGAAGACAGACTTTCGATGCCGCGATGCATTTGCAGGCGCCCTGGATCGAAAACCTCGCGGATGGCCTGCTGGTCGAGGACATCAACACCACGCACAGGGTCATGACGGCGCTGCGGAAAAAACTGGAAGGCAACGATGAAGCTGAAGAGCAAGCCTGACGGTTGTGGCCCTGTGGCGGTTTCCTTCACAGGCTGAGCGCCGCGCTGATCCTCGCGCTGCCTCGCTCCGGCTACCGGGCGGCGAACACCATGGACACGGAAGTCCGCTTGCCTTGACAAATCCGGCCTCCCATGCGCTTTTCGCGCAAATTTTCAGGGCCGGGCCGCGATGCCTTGGCCGGCAACTAGAGCACCCCGGACTTTACCAATGACAATGCACCGTTACCGCAGCCATACTTGTGCCCAGTTGAGGAAGAGCGACGTCGGCTCGACCGTTCGCCTGTCGGGCTGGGTGCATCGCGTGCGCGATCATGGCGGTCTGCTCTTCATCGACCTGCGCGACAATTATGGCCTGACCCAGATCGTCGCTGATCCGGATTCTCCTGCCTTCAAGGTCGCCGAAACCGTGCGCGGCGAGTGGGTCATTCGGGTCGACGGCGAGGTCAAGGCGCGTTTGCCCGAGACCACGAACGCCAATCTGCCGACCGGCGAGATCGAGATCTTCGCCCGCGAGATCGAGGTGCTGTCGGCGGCCAAGGAATTGCCGCTGCCGGTGTTCGGCGAGCCCGACTATCCCGAGGATATAAGGCTGAGATACCGCTTCCTCGATCTGCGCCGCGAGACGCTGCACAAGAACATCATTGCGCGTACAAAAATCATCGCCGAAATGCGCAAGCGCATGGGCGAGGTCGGCTTCACCGAATTCTCGACGCCGATCCTCACCGCGTCGTCGCCCGAGGGCGCGCGCGACTTCCTGGTGCCGTCGCGCATCCATCCCGGCACCTTCTACGCGCTGCCGCAGGCGCCGCAGCAGTATAAGCAGCTGATCATGGTGTCGGGCTTCGACCGCTACTTCCAGATCGCGCCCTGCTTCCGCGACGAGGACCCGCGCGCCGATCGTCTCCCTGGTGAGTTCTACCAGCTCGACCTTGAAATGAGCTTCGTCGAGCAGGACGACGTGCTTTCGACCATGGAACCTGTCATGCGCGGGGTCTTCGAGACCTTCGCCAACGGCAAGCCGGTGACGCAGAATTTCCAACGCATCCCCTATGATGTGGCCATGCGCAAATACGGTTCCGACAAGCCGGACCTGCGCAACCCGATCGAAATGCAGGCCGTTTCCGACCATTTTCGCGATTCCGGCTTCAAGGTGTTCGCCAACATCCTGGCCAACGATCCGAAGGCCGAGGTGTGGGGCATTCCGGCAAAGACCGGCGGCAGCCGCGCCTTCTGCGACCGCATGAATTCCTGGGCGCAGGGCGAGGGCCAGCCGGGGCTGGGTTATATCTTCTGGCGCAAGGAGGGTGACAAGCTCGAAGGCGCCGGCCCACTCGCCAAGAACATCGGCGAGGAGCGCACAGAGGCGATCCGCCTTCAACTCGGCCTTGCCGACGGCGATGCGGCCTTTTTTGTCGCCGGGGATCCGAAGAAGTTCGTCTCCTTCGCGGGGGCTGCGCGCACCCGTGCCGGCGAGGAGCTGAACCTTGTCGACCGCGAGCGTTTCGAACTGTGCTGGATCGTCGACTTCCCGTTCTTCGAGTGGAACGAGGAAGAGAAGAAGATCGACTTCGCCCACAACCCGTTCTCGATGCCGCAAGGTGGCATCGATGCGCTGAATGGCGAGGACCTGCTCGGCATCAAGGCGTTCCAGTACGACATGGTCTGCAACGGGTTCGAGATCGCCAGCGGCGGTATCCGCAACCATCTGCCCGAAACCATGGTCAAGGCATTCGAGACGGTCGGGCTGGATCGCGCCACGGTCGAGGAGCGCTTCGGCGGCCTCTACCGCGCCTTCCAGTATGGCGCGCCGCCGCATGGCGGCATGGCCGCCGGTGTCGACCGCGTCGTCATGCTGCTGCTCGGCGCCAAGAACCTGCGTGAGATCACCATGTTCCCGATGAACCAGCAGGCCTACGATCTGTTGATGAACGCGCCTTCGGAAGCGAGCCCGCAGCAGCTTCGCGACCTGGCGCTGCGCGTTGCCGTGCCCAAGAAGGACTGACGGCGGCGTTGCAACTGCCCTTTCTCCCCGTCTCTATACGGGGAGAAATGTCCGGCAGGCGGATGAGGGGCAGCGCGGATGCGGGCGATTGGCGAACGGCCGTTGCAGCCAACGCCTTCTGACAGGCAATCGGTTCGGCATCGAATTGCAATTTTGCAGGCGTCGGCGCTGCCCCTCATCCGCCTGCCGGCACCTTCTCCCCGTATAGTGACGGGGAGAAGGGAGCTACCTTCGATCAGTCTTCGTTGGCCTTGACGGTGACGCCGAGCGTCTTCGGCAGGTCAAGCGGGTTGGACATGGCGCCCGCCATGATCAGTGCGAACGGCACCGATGCCGGCGGCTCGGCCGAGATTTCGAGGCTCTTCGGATCATCGAGGAATTTGCTGACCGCGGCCGTAACCTGCGCCGTCAGTTCCGGATTGTTGAGCTGCGCCATGCCGAACGGCACGATCGCCTTGGCCTGGTTGGCGATGTCCTTGCCGGACATGCCTTGCTGCTTGCCGACATAGTCCAGAACCTTGTTGGTCAGCGAATCGTCGTCGAAGCGGATCGAGGCGCTGTTGAACGAAAGCTGCTGCAACAGGCCGAGCATGGCCATGCCTTGCGCCGAATTGTCGGCGCCTTCAGGCTGTGCCGCCATCTTCTTCTGCATTTCCTGCAGCGACTTGATAAAGTCCAGCGTGTAGCCGCCGAGATTGAAGGTCATGCCGAGCGTGCCGGCATTCTCGACCGAGATGTCGTATTTCGACAGTTCCATCTTGCCGTCCGTGGGCTGCCAGGTGCCGGCCATTTCGAGATTGCCCGCGATGTTCTGGTAGCCGAGCGCGTTGATGACTTCCTTGGACTTGGGATCGTCCACCAACGTCAGGTCGGCGTTGAATTTCTCCGTGGTGGCGGTGAATTCCATCGCCTTGCCGTCCGCCGGCGGCGTGATCTCGATGGCAAGTCCATCCATCGAGAAGGCGGTCTTGTCGGCGACCTTGACGGTCATGTTCGAGAGTTCGGCTGACTTGTACATCATCAGCGAGCCGAGCGGGCCGGTGGCGCCGTCGGCCGGAACTGTCATGTCATGGATGACGAAGGGGCTGAGGTCGAGGGTGACGCCGTCCTTGCTGTGTGTGAAGGCAGCCGTCGATACGGTGGCGATGTCATAGCCGCCATTTGCCTCGGTCACACCTTCGAGTTTGACGTCGCCGATGGGAAGCGCTTCCTTCTCCGCCGCCGGTTTGATGGCAACGCCCTGCAGCACCATGCTGGTGTTGTCGCCGGTCACGCCAGTCCAGGTGATGTCGACACCTTGTGCGACAAGCGCGGCCTTCAGCCGGTCGGCCACTGCCGTATCCTGTGCGAGGGCCGCATTCAGCGGCAGCGTGAGCAAAAAGGTCGAAAGGGCTAATTTCCTAAGAATTGAGCGTTTGATTGTCATCGCAAGGTCCCTGAGAGTGTCCTGAAATTGTTTTTTCAATTATTTGCGCCATCACCATTCCGTGACGAACTGGACCGGAAAAAGGCGTGTCCCGGCACATTGGTCAAAAATCGCGGTGAAAGGCAAACCCGATCCCACCGTCTTTGCGCAAACCGGTGAATTTGTCATGAAGAGCCGATAGCCGGATATCGTCGCGCTTGGCCATAGAACCCGCATGTAACAGGCTGATGTTGGCCAACATCCCCCGGGGTGCGGTTTCATGTTGCAGAAGGGCCGGTATCTCTGTCGGGCTCTTGCCGCGAATCACCCGCTCGGCTAGTCCGAGCCCATGGGAAAAAGGCTTTTGCCGCCTGAAAATGGCGGTGGCGATCATATCGAGCCGGTCGATCTGAAGAAGGCGCTGGAAGAGCGCTATCTGGCCTATGCGCTGTCGACCATCATGCACCGGGCACTGCCCGATGTGCGCGACGGACTGAAGCCGGTCCATCGCCGCATCATGCACGCCATGCGTCTGCTGCGGCTTAACCCCGACCAGGGCTTTGCCAAATGCGCCCGCATCGTCGGCGAGGTGATGGGCAAGTTCCACCCGCATGGCGACCAGTCGATCTATGACGCGCTGGTGCGGTTGGCGCAGGATTTTTCGATGCGCTATCCCTTGGTCGACGGGCAGGGCAATTTCGGCAACATCGACGGTGATAACGCCGCCGCCATGCGCTATACCGAAGCGCGCATGACCGATGTGGCGACCGAACTCTTGTCCGGCATCACCGAGGATGCCGTCGATTATCGGCCGACCTACAATGAAGAAGACGAGGAGCCGGTGGTTTTGCCCGGCGCCTTTCCGAATCTGCTGGCCAACGGCTCGTCCGGCATCGCGGTGGGCATGGCGACATCGATCCCGCCCCACAACGCCGCCGAGCTTTGCGATGCCGCACTTCACCTGATCGAAGACCGGGACGCGCCGGTGGCGAAGCTGATGGACTTTGTCCAGGGGCCGGATTTCCCGACCGGCGGCATCATCGTCGACAGCCGCGCCTCGATCCTCGAAGCCTATGAAACCGGCCGCGGTGGCTTTCGCGTGCGCTCGAAGTGGTTCCAGGAGGACCAGGGCAGGGGCACCTGGAGCATCGTCGTCACCGAAATCCCCTACGGCGTGCAGAAGGCGCGGCTGATCGAGAAGATCGCCGAACTACTGATGGCACGCAAGCTGCCGCTGCTCGAGGACATCAGGGACGAAAGCGCCGAGGACGTCCGCGTCGTGCTGGTGCCGAAGAGCCGTTCGGTCGATCCCGGCATCTTGATGGAATCGTTGTTCAAGCTGACCGAGCTCGAAAGCCGCTTCCCGCTCAACATGAACGTCCTGTCGCGCGGCAAGGTGCCCAACGTGCTGTCGCTGAAGGGCGTACTGCAGGAGTGGCTCGAGCATCGCCGCGAGGTTTTGATCCGCCGCTCGAAACATCGGCTTGGCGAGATCGAAAGACGGCTGGAGATACTTGCCGGCTACCTGATCGCCTACCTCAACATCGACGAGGTGATCAGGATCATCCGCGAGGAGGATGAGCCAAAGCAGGTGATGATGGCCCGCTGGTCGCTCACCGACACCCAGGCCGAAGCCATCCTCAACATGCGCCTGCGCGCGCTGCGCAAGCTTGAAGAATTCGAAATCCGCAAGGAATTCGACGGCCTGAGCGCCGAGAAGAAGCAGATCGAGGCACTGCTTGCTTCAAACGAGAAGCAGTGGGCGACGATCAAATGGGAAGTCACCAACATCCGCGACAAGTTCGGTCCGGAGACCGAACTCGGCAAGCGCCGCACCCAGTTCGCCGACGCGCCCGAGCATGATCTGACCGACATCGCACACGCCATGATCGAGCGCGAGCCGGTCACGGTCGTCGTGTCGGAAAAGGGCTGGCTGCGGGCGATGAAGGGGCATCTGGCCGATCTCTCGACGCTGACCTTCAAGGAGGGCGACAGCCTCAAGCTCGCCTTCCATGCCCAGACCACCGACAAGGTTCTGGTCTTCACCACCGGCGGCAAGTTCTACACCATCGGCGCCGACCGGCTGCCTGGCGGGCGCGGCCATGGCGAGCCGATCCGCATCATCGTCGATATGGACAATGACCAGGACATCGTCACCGCCTTCGTTCACGATCCGAAGCGCAAGCTGCTGCTGGCCTCGCACGACGCCAACGGTTTCATCGTGCCGGAGGAGGAAGTCGTCGCCAACACCCGCAAGGGCAAGCAGGTGATGAACGTCAAGGCGCCGGACGAAGCCAAGCGCTGCATCCCGGTCACCGGCGACCATCTCGCCATCGTCGGCGAGAATCGCAAGATGCTGGTGTTCGCGCTCGCCGAGATTCCGGAGATGGGCCGCGGCAAGGGCGTGCGGCTGCAGAAATACAAGGATGGCGGCCTTCTCGATCTCAAGCCGTTCACGCTGGAGACCGGCCTCTCCTGGCAGGATTCGGCCGACCGCACCTTCACAAGGTCGCGCGAGGAACTGGCCGAGTGGATCGGTGCCCGCGCGTCGGCCGGACGGATGGTGCCGAAGGGATTCCCGAGGACGGGGAAATTTGGGTAGCGCTGCTAATCTCCCCCCTTGAGGGGGAGATGTCGCCAAAGGCGACAGAGGGGGTCGGCACGACTGGACGCGACTTCCTTCGCCGGCAGAGGAGGTTAGCGCTTCACGCGCGGCGACCCCCTCTGGCCTGCCGGCCATCTCCCCCTCGAGGGGGGAGATCCCCAATGATTTGGACTATCGTCACGATTGCTGCACTATATCAGTGCATAGACAGGAGGGGTGTTTGGGAGAGCCAGGCGTTTGAAGGAAGCAAAAATCCAGAAACCGGAACGGCAGCAACGCCTGTTCGGCCTGTCGACGCCGCTCAGGTCCGCCGTCATCCCGCCGCTGTCGGCGGCGCGCTGGCTGCTGGTGCTGATCGTCGCCGCCGGCGTTTATTTCTTCCACGGCTTCCTGTTTCCGGTGCTGGCGGCGCTCGTCATCGCTTTCGCAAGCTGGCCGCTTTACCGCCGCCTGCTTGTCGCGGTCAGTGGCAACCGCACCATCGCCGCGACCTTAGCCATCCTCTTCATCCTCGCCTTCCTGGTGATCCCGATCGCGCTCGCCGGCACCTATGCGATCAACGAGGTCCGCGAATGGGTCGCCTGGGCGATCGAGACCAACCGTCATGGCGCGGTGACACCGCACTGGATCGCCACCATGCCTGTCGTGGGCGAGTGGCTGAACCAGCAGTGGACGACCAATTTCGGCCATCCCGGCGGCATTGGTGAACTGATCCAGCTGGTCAGCGGCGCTAACATCGGCAGCATCTATCGCGGTGTGCTGGCCGCCGGCGGCAGCGCTTTCGGCTTGCTCCTGACATTGTTGTTCATGATGATCGCGTTGTTCTTCGCCTATCGCGACGGCGAGCATTTTGCCGGCCAGGTCGACCGTCTCGGCGAACGCATCCTGCCGACCAGATGGGAACGGATTTCGCGCGTCGTGCCCGCGACGATCTCGTCGACCGTGACCGGCATGACCGTGATCGCCATCGGCGAAGGCCTGGTGCTGGGCATCGCCTACTGGCTGGCCGGCGTGCCGTCGCCGGTCACGCTTGGCGCCTTGACCGGCGTCATGGCGCTGATCCCTGGCGGTGCGCCACTGTCGTTCACGCTGGTCTCGATCTATCTGGCCGCCAGCGGCTCGCCGATGGCCGGGCTGGCACTGTTCCTCTGGGGTGCGGTCGAACTGTTCATCGTCGACAAGACACTGCGCCCGAAGCTCGTCGGCGGGCCGATAAAACTGCCCTTCCTGCCGACGTTTTTCGGCCTGATCGGCGGCGTCAAGACCATGGGGTTTCTCGGTCTGTTCATCGGCCCGGTGCTGATGGCCCTGCTGGTCGCGATCTGGCGCGAATGGCTGCGCGAGGTGGAAATGGCCGATGAAATCGTCCCGGGCTCGCCTGCCGAAATCGAAGCCGGCCCGCAAATCGAGGTTCTGACGGAACCTGACGTGGTGAAGAAGGCCAACGCCTGATCTCGAAAGTCGGCTTGAGCTAAGATGGCGGTGGCCGAGCCCGGGATCGCAAGGGCCGAAGAACGCCTTTATCCGGAGCCTTCGGCCGCTCGATCGCAATCAGCTATCTCGCAGTCCCTGTTGGTCACACGAGCCCCATCGGGAGCCGTGGAAAAACGGACTCGACTCCTTCGCCACTTTCGATGTCATTACCGCAAACGGGGAGGGGGAAGATGTCAACAGAACAGCAGAATCAGGGCTGGCTTCAGTCTATCCTTGAGGGCGGATTGCCACAGGTCATAGCGGGGCCGGCGGGCAAAGCTATTAGTCGCCTTATTGGTGCCGGTGTCGAAATCCCCGCTGCTTGGTTGAAGCAGAAAGCTCAAGCGATCCATGACGAGACGAAGGCAAAGAGTATCGTCATGGAAAAGTTAGCTGCCAAATCAGCGGAGCTTGGGTTTTCCGACCCCGAGCTGCTTGATCGAGGCCTGAACAATCTCCTTGGCAAGGCGTACCGTGAGCAGGTCAACAGAGAGGTCGTTGCGAAGAAGGCAATCGAATACCTCGCGGATGATCCGCCGCCAGAGCAAAGCCCCGGACCTTCAGATGATTGGATAGATCTATTCGAGGGGTACGCGGCGCGCGCGACCTCTGAAAACATGAGAGATCTCTTTGCGAGAGTGCTATCAGGCGAAATTAGAAAACCAGGACATTTTTCGCCAGCGACGCTCCATTTCGTCTCAGTTCTTGACGGGCCCACCGCTAAGTTGATTGAGGAGGCATTACCTTGGTGCGTCAACTGCGAGTATGTGCTGAAGGATGCCGTCGGAGACACAATCGCTTATGGACAATGGTTGGTGCTTGAGGAAGCAGGGTTCGTCACATTTGGGGGTGGAAGCCTCAGTCGGTCGGTCAAACCGAACGAACAGAAGTTCGCATTCTTTCGAATGGGTAGAAAGGGATTGTTGGTGCAATTCCCTGACACTAACGAACGAAATCCAAAGGCCATAAAGTTAACAAAAGCAGGTGAGGAATTGGCTGCAACTATCCCTGTGACTTTCGAACTCGAACGAGTCGGTACGTGGTTTTGGAGCTTCGGTGCCGAACAAGTGTTCCTTGCCGACGTGGTGAAGGACAACGAGGGGAACGAAGCACTTTCTGGATCGTATGTTCATGTCGCTAAGCCTTCAAGCGATTGACACACGTCGATCATCCATCAGTGATCTCGTTCAGGATGTTGCCGTTCGCAGGCCGCGTCACTTGAATCTCAACACACCTTAGACCGGATGTTGCACCGCAAGGTCGCCACGCCGCTTGCGTCCCTCGTGAAGCTGCCACAGCGAATGCGCGATCAGCGTGACGATCAGGATCGCGCCGCCGATCAGGCTGTTGCGCGTCGGTGTTTCGGCAAAGATCATCCACACCCAGACCGGCGCCAGCACGGTTTCGAGCAGGTAGAACATCGCCACTTCAGGGCCCGAAATGTATTTCGGCCCGGCGGCAAGGCAGAAGAACGCAATCGGCATGACGACGGCGCCGTTGAGGATGATCCACCAGGGCGCCTCCACCTGAAAGCCGGTGTTGGAGACCATGAACGCCGCCAGCCCGAAGGGCATGACGACGCCGATCAGTGAGGTAAAGCCCATATCCTTGCCGCTGGCGCGCGAGATGGTGATGGCGCAGGCGATCAGGAAGGCCGAACACAACGCCATCAGGTCGCCGAACAGATGTCCGGTGCCAACGGAATCGCCGACGATGATGACGACGCCGACAATCATCATGGCCAATGCCGCAAGGGTCAGCGGCCGCGGCCGCTCCTTCAGGAACACCCATGAAAGCAGCGCGGCGAACATGGTTGTGAAGGCCAGGATGAACACCAGGTTGGCGGTCGAGGTGTTATAGACGCCTGTGATGAATGCAATCGCGCCGAGCCCGTAGATCGCGGCAACGATCAGGCCCGACCAGCCAGGTATCAGCTGCGGCGCATTCTTGCTGAACGAGCGCCAGATGGTCCACATGATCAGTGCCGCGCCCAAGGTGCAGCCGGTGCGCAGCAGTAGGATTGTCCATGCCTCGCCGTGGGCGAGCCGGATCAGCGGGATGTCCACGGTCAGCGTCAGCCCGCCAAATGCGGTGAGCAGAAGTCCTTTGGTGTGAGTATCGTGAGACGACATGCAGCGACTTTCACAATGAATTCGGGAGAGGATGGCGGACCGGCGCAATCGCACGCTCTCCGCCAACCAGCGGAAAGACCAGCATCGTCTCGATTGAAAATGTTTAAGCCCGGACTTGGGAAAGAGTAATCAGCGCGCGACCGCTTCGTTGGTGTAGCGCTCCCAGCCCTTCGGGCCGAGATGCTCCTGCGGCATGAAGCGCATCTTATAATTCATCTTGCGCGAGCCGTTGACCCAGTAGCCGAGATAGACATGGGGCAGGCCCATCGCCCTGGCGCGGGCGATGTGGTCGAGGATCATGAACGTGCCGAGCGACCGTTCCTCGAAATCGGGATTGAAGTAGGAATAGACCATCGACAGGCCGTCGGCCATCTTGTCGGTGAGCGCCACCGCGATCAGCTCGCCCTGTCCCTTGCCGGTGATGAACGTGTCTGGTCCACGCCGCCGATACTCGATCACCTTGGTGTCGACATGGGTATCCTCGACCATCATCGCATAGTCGAGCACCGTCATGTCGGACATGCCGCCACGGCGGTGGCGGGCATCGAGATAGCTGCGGAACAGGGAATATTGTTCGGTCGAAGGCTCGGCATTGTGCATGTGGCCGACGAGATCGGAATTGTGCTGCAGCACGCGCTTCATGTTGCGGCTGGCGACGAATTCCTGGGCGAGGATGCGTACCGAAACGCAGGCGCGGCAGGTCTCGCAGGCCGGCCTGTAGGCGATGTTCTGCGAGCGCCGGAAGCCGCCTTGGGTCAAGAGGTCGTTCATCTCCGCCGCCTTGTCGCCAACCAGGTGCGTGAACACCTTGCGCTCGAACTGGCCGTCGAGATAGGGGCACGGCGACGGCGCGGTCAGGAAGAACTGCGGCGACTGGGTCGGATGCTGCGTCATCGAGCCTTGGAAACACTCCTTCGAATCGCTCTACCTTTGGCGCGGACGGCGAAAAATTCAACAGGATTATGTGGGCGTGGTCGACTCGACGCCTTCACATTTGTGCTCAATCGGTTGCGACTGCTCTTCAGAGGGCCGTTTCAGCGGTCCGTGCGGCTGACGACCGTGCCAAGCAAAAGATCGTGCAAGGTGCGCTTGCGGTCGGAAAACAGCGTCACCAGCAGGACGAGCGGCGACAGGATGACGTTGCCGGCCCAGAACAGCACCGAATGGACGACCGCGGTGAGGCCGTCGATCGGCCTGCCGTCGAGCCGGTCGAGCCGGATGCCCATCATCTTCATGCCCGTGGTGGCCTGGTCGGTGCTGCCCAGCGTGTTCCAGATGTAGAGGATGGCCACAGTCGGCAACAGGATACCGAACAGCATCCAGCCAAGCCCGAGGGTCAAAAGCCCGAGGAAGAACACCAGAATGGCAAACGGAATGGTAAGCAGCGCGACGATGACATAGTCGATCACGAAAGCCAGGATGCGCTTCGTGCGCACGCCGTCATAGGCCCTGACATCGTCGAGCCTGCTGGTGATGATTTCGCCGTCGAGAACGCGCGCGTTCATGTCATTTCCTCGTAACAAGGTCCGACATAGGGTGCGGACCGCTCAGCCATGAAATGGTGAAGGCCTGTGGCGGAATCAAGATCGGGCTTCTTGCGGTGCGCCGGCCTTCAAGGCGCCAGGCGCAATCTGAACCGGTTGAATTTGCGGCGCGGATAGCATTAGCTTGCTGCGGCGCAGCAAAAGCGCACATGGCAGGGGACGGGGCAATATGGACTACGACATGCTGGTCATCGGCAGCGGCCCTTCCGGTCGCCGGGCCGCGGTGCAGTCGGCCAAGCTCGGCAAATCGGTGCTGGTGGTCGATCGCGGCCGGCGTCTGGGCGGTGTCTCGGTGCATACCGGCACCATCCCGTCGAAAACGCTGCGCGAAACGGTGCTCAACCTTTCGGGTTGGCGTGAGCGCGGCTTCTACGGGCGCGGCTACCGGGTCAAGCAGGATATCTCGGTCGGCGATCTGGTCGAGCGCCTGCACAAGACGCTCGACCATGAGGTCGAGGTGCTGCAGCACCAGTTCATGCGCAACACGGTCAAGAGCGCCCGGGCTGCGGTGAAATTCCTTGGCCCCAACAAGGTCAGCCTGACCACCGACACCGGCGATTACAGCGAGGTCGGTTTTGCTAATGCGCTGATCGCGGTCGGCACCAGGCCGCACCGGCCGCGCGATGTGCCTTTCGACAAGACCCGAATCTTCGACAGCGACGAGATGCTGGAACTCGACCGCTTGCCGCGCACGCTGACGGTGATCGGCGCCGGCGTCATCGGGGTCGAATATGCAACGATCTTTTCCGCGCTCGACGTGCCGGTAACCTTGGTCGAGCCGCGCAACTCCATCCTCGATTTCGTCGACCGCGAGATCGTCGACGATTTCATCCACCAGATGCGCGATCGCGGCATGACCATCCGGCTGGGCAGCGCGGTGAAGGAAATCCGCTCCAAGCCTGATGCCGCCGAGGTGGAACTGGCCGATGGCCGCACCATTCGTTCAGAGGTCGTGCTCTACGCCGCCGGCCGCACCGGCAATGTCGGCAACCTGGGCCTCGATGTCGTGGGAATCGACGCCGACTCCAGAGGGCGCATCAAGGTCGATCCGCATACGTTCCAGACCAGCGTGCCGAACATCTACGCCGCCGGCGACGTCATCGGCTTTCCGAGCCTGGCCTCGACTTCGATGGAGCAGGGCAGGGTGGCGGCCTGCCATGCCTTCGGCGTGCCGTTGCCGCCGCCACCGGAAACATTCCCCTATGGCATCTATGCGGTGCCGGAAATCTCGACGGTCGGCCAGTCCGAGGAACAGGTGCGTGAAAGCGGTGCGGCCTATGAGATCGGCGTGGCGCGCTTTCGCGAGACCTCGCGCGGCCATATCATGGGCGTCAACACCGGCTTCCTGAAACTGTTGTTCTCGGTCGAAACGCGCCGTCTGCTCGGCGCGCACATCATCGGCGAGGGCGCCACCGAGCTCATCCACATCGGCCAGGCGGTGATCAATCTCGGCGGCACCGTCGACTTCTTCGTCAACAACACCTTCAACCTATCCGACGCTCGCCGAAGCCTACAAGATTGCAGGGCTGGACGCCTGGAACAGGATGGGACGAGGGTAGGCCGGCTGGTCGTGGCGGCGAGCCTGTCAGCTTGCCTGCGCCACCGCCGCGGATCCCGACAGCCATTGTCTGACGATTGCGGCGTCGGCGCTGCCGAATTCATGACCTGATGGGACAATCCGGGCGTCGATCTCGGCGCCATGCTGGCTGAGCAATGTCACCAGAGCAGGGGCGAAGGGCGAATAGGTGAGATCCGCGGCGCCGGCGATCATCAGGACGCGCACCTTTGACAAATCCGTCGCCGGCACGTGATCGAGCACCGGCATCGGCCGCAGCAGCGCGGCGCGCTCGACGAGCTCCGGATGCAGCAGCATCAGGCTTGAAACCAGATTGGCGCCGTTCGAATAGCCGAGGAACGTCGCGCGTGAGAGATCGAGATGGTGGCGTGTGGCCGCGTCGGCGACGAAGCCCGCAAAGGCATCGGTCTCGGTGCGGATGCTGTGCTGTTCGAAGCGCGTCGGCGTGATGCGCGCGAACCAGCGGAAACCATCCTCCTGGACAATGCGGCCACGCACCGCGATCAGCTTGGCCCGCGGTGCGATCTCTCGTGCCAGCGGCACCAATGTCGTCTCGTCGACACCCGATCCATGCAGCAGGAAGAGACATTCGCCGGTTGAATCCGCCGGGCTGTAAAGCCGGTAGCTGAAGGCCAGATCACGCCGCTGCGCACCATCTTGTGAGGTCTCTTCGATCATCGCGCATCCTCTTGATTATATGAGGTTTCGCTCAATTTGCCGGCTTCAAAACGCAATATTTTCAAGCTCCGCGAAAGTTGATTGAACCGGGCGCATTACAGTCCGTTTCTCCGCCGATAAC
This sequence comes from Mesorhizobium sp. LMG17149, assembly GCF_024518695.1. Lineage (NCBI taxonomy): Bacteria > Pseudomonadati > Pseudomonadota > Alphaproteobacteria > Hyphomicrobiales > Phyllobacteriaceae > Mesorhizobium > Mesorhizobium sp. LMG17149. Next base: position 8,569 of record NZ_JANIFL010000017.1, on the reverse strand, counting down.
ATTCCTTCGGGAGGAATCGAAGCGGTGCGCCGGGGGTCGCATTGCTCGGCATGAACAACCAGCTTTGAGGCCTTTTTGTCGATGACCACCCAGATTTCCCCGGACCGCGATTCGCGTGTCTCGGACCGCGATGCGCGTGTCCCCGATCGCACTGAGCGCGACACGCGCATAGACGTGCTCCGTGCTCTCGCTTTGCTGACCATCTATGTCGACCATGTGCCAGGTACCGCCTTCGAGTATCTGACCTACAAGAATTTCGGCTTTTCCGATGCGGCGGAAGTCTTCGTGCTGATCTCCGGCATCTCGGTCGCACTTGCCTATGGCAGGAAATTCCAACCTGGAAACCGGCTGCTGGCAACCCTGAAGATGTTGCGCCGCGCCGGTGTGCTTTATGCCACCCACATCGTCACCACCATGGTGGTGATGGCCATGTTCTGCGCTGCGGCGGTGTTTGCCAGGCGGCCGGAGCTTTTGACGATGATCAACATCGAGCCGTTGATCAAGAATACGCCGCAGGTGCTGATCGGCATCGTGACGCTCGGCCACCAACTCGGCTACAACAACATACTGCCCGTCTATGCGGTGCTGCTCTTGCTGACGCCGGTGTTCCTGCTCATTGTCAGCTATCGGCCGGTCTTGGCACTGGTCGCCTCCGGCGCCCTGTGGCTGGTCGCGGGGGTTTATCAAATTGCTCCGCCCAACTATCCCGAGCCCGGCTTCTGGTTTCTCAACCCGCTGTCGTGGCAGTTCCTTTTCAACATCGGCCTGGCAGGTGCATTGCATGTGCGTCGCGGCGGTACCATCCCGGTCAATCGCTGGCTGGTTGGCGCGGCCTTGGCCTACACCGCTGTGGCACTGGTCTGGGTGCACAGCCCGCTTTGGGGGCATATCTCCTGGTTTGGCCTGCCTCCGGTGCTGACCGGCTTCGACAAGACGTTCCTGTCGCTGCCGAGGCTGCTGCATATATTGGCGGTGAGCTACCTGATCGTGGCATTCCCGGCGGTCTCGAACCTGTTTCGCACCGGACGCGATCATCCGCTTGCCATATTGGGCAAACGATCGCTGCCGATTTTCATTGCCGGCACGGTGCTTGCAATGGCGGCGCAAGTGCTGAAGCTGATCAATCCGGGCGGATTTGCCTATGACAGCCTGTTGATATCGGCCGGCATCGTCATGCAGTTCGCGCTCGCCTACTATCTCGAATGGCTATCGGGCCTTGGCTGGTCCGGCAAAAGCAGGCCGGCTCACAACGCCGCACCGCCCGTCCATGCTGCATCCTTCGCGATGCCGGCCATGGCGACAAGAATGGGCCGTTGAGCTCAGGCGGGCGAGGGGCCGGATGAGGCTCGCACCACGAGTTGGACCGGCAGCGATTGCCGGCTGAACGAACCGTCATTTTCAAGGATCGCCTTGACGGCAAGGCGGCCCATCTCGGCGATCGGCTGGACGATCGTGGTCAGCGGCGGCTTGGAAACCGCCCCCTCCGGAACACCGTCGAAGCCGACGACCGAAACATCGCCCGGCACCGCAATGTCGTGCTGCCGCAGCCAGTCCAGCGCATGGAGCGCCATCCTGTCGGACATCGCCAGAATGGCTGTCGGCGTCTCGGCACCGGCGAAAATATGGTCGAGGCCGGCCCAAACGCTCTTCTCGTCATTGACGGTTTCGTAGATCGGCACGCGCGAGACGTCGACGCCGACCCGGGAGAGTTCGGCGAAATAGCCACGCAAGCGGTCGCGCGTAGCCGAGTAGAGGGCCATTTCCACCTGCTCCCTTGTGGTAGGGCCGAAGCCTGCGTCGGCACAGGGCAGGGTAAGCACGGCAAAGCGGCGATGTCCGAGTTCGGTCAGGTGGCGGGCGGCCAGGCCAGCCCCGGCGATGTTGTCGACGCCGATTGCTGCAACGGCGTCGTCGTCGTCCGAATCGAGATCGAGCGCGACAAAAGGGAGTTTGCGTTCACGCGCCAGTTCGACCAGCCTTGAACCGCCATCGACGCAAAAGACGATGAAACCGTCGACCAGCGCACTTTGGATGTTCCAGGCAAGCTGTTCGTTGTTGGCTGCGGAGACCAGCGAAATCCCCGCACCGGTCGCGTCGCAGGCCTGCGAGATGCTGGCCATCATCACCCGGGCAAAGGGGTCGTCGAAGAAATAGGAGAGGGGTTCCGCGGTCGCGACACCGATGGCATTGACCTTGCCGGCGCGCAGCAGCCGGCCCTTGGGATCCGGTCCGCCATATCCCATGGCCTCGGCTGCCGCCTTGACCCGCTCGCGGACCTCCTCGCGCACGATCTCCGGCCGGGCGAACACGTTGGACGCGGTGCCGTGCGACACGCCGGCCGCCTTGGCAATGTCCGCCAGACGGACCGGTCTTGTCTTTGCAGAGGTCAATGGCGCCATCTTCGTCTCCTGAATTCCTCCCTCCTAACACTTTCGTTGGATCGGTTCAAATTTTGACTTGATCACAGTCTCGGCAAGGCGTATGTTTGAATCGATCCAAGCGAACGGTGGTTCTCTAAATTGGATCGATTCAACATATTTAGGGGAGTTGTGCCATGCATCCCGTCAATTTTCTCTTCGAAGATATCTACCGCAACGACTGGAGCATCTCGTCGAACACCACGACGCAGAAGCGCCGTGGCAAAGCCAGCCCATGGGTTCGCGAGTTGCGGTTCCTTGTGGAGCGCAAGCGGAGCTGATCGTGGTCGGTTTTTCGCGCCTGTCGATTGGATCGATTCAAGGACTAGAAGGAGCGCACATCATGCATCCCGTCAGCTATCTGTTCGAAGACATCTACCGCAACTATTGGGGCATCGCGCCGGCCTCCAAGAGGCCGGAACGGCATTGGTTGGCGAAGCTGCGGCGACGCAATCGCGAATTGCTCATCAAGCCCGAGCGCCGGCAGGACTAGCAGCCCACGCTTTTACATTTGGCGCGGGCAGGCGTCAGGAACGCATGCGCACCAGCGCCGAGGCGGCGATCGCCAGCCAGCCGGTAATGAGTAGCGTGCCGCCGATCGGCGCCGACAGCGGGAACAGCCGCGACCCGATGAAATCGCGGGCCAGCAGATCGCCGCAGAACAGCAGAAGCCCAACCAGCAGGATCAGGCTGCCGATGCGCAGCATCCGGTTCGCCCCAAGCAATCCGGCGGCGAGGAAGACCGGCGCATGCATCAGCAGGAAGGATGCGGCGGTGCCGACGAAGGCGCCGCCCAGATGCGCCGCCGCGGCCGACAGCGCCACGCCGGCGGCGCCGCACAGGCCGCCGGCCAGGACGAGGATACGGCCGCTGTTGTCGGAAGGTCGTTCGGCCGTGCTCATGTCCATGGCTCCGTGATATCAGAGGGATGCCCAATCCCGTCAGGACTTGCCGGCTTTGGCGAGCATGTCCTGCTCGCGGCGCGACTGTGCCAGCCAGTTATACACCGCGCCCCCGGCCATCAAGACGGATGTGCCCAGAAACACCGAGCGCATGCCGAAATGGCCGCCGGCAAAGCCGCCGAGCAGGGGACCGGCGACCTGCCCGACATACTGGGCGGAAATCGACAGGCCGAGCACATTGCCGCCGACCCCATCGGGAACATTGTGGCGGATCACGCTGGTGATGCAGGGCAAGAGCCCGCCCAGCGCCAGGCCCATCAGGAAACGCAGGCCGATGAGTTGCCAGCTTTGCGTGACGAAGGCCTGCGGGATCAGCAGCAGTGCCGAGACGGCAAGCGCGCCGATGATGACGTTCCAGTGGCCGACGCGGTCGGCGAGTTTGCCGAGGCGCGAAGCCGACAGGATGGCGCCAAGGGCCGCCGCCGACATGACGACGCCTGATATCAGCGTGACGCGGCTCTGGTCCTCGATGAGCTGCTGCACATAGACGGTGATGATCGGCTCGATCGACATGGTGGCGAAGCTCAACAGCATGCCGGTCGCCAGCATGGCGACGACAGGCCGCTTGTCGGGGATTTGTGCCCAGCCGCCTTTCTGCTTCTGCTTCGACGCGGCGTCTGCTGTTTTCGGCCGGGGATTCTCCTTGATCAGAAACGTGGTCGCCAGGAACGCCAGGAAGATGACGCCGCCGGAGAGGAGAAAGGTGGCGCGGATGCCGATCAGCGGCGGCAGGGCGCCGCCCACCAGTGGGCCGACCAGAGCCCCACCCGTGATGCCGGCCGACAGCAGGCCCAGCGCCCAGCCGGAGCGTTCCTTCGGCGTCTGCATGGCAACGAGGATGGTCGATCCCGAGGAATAGCCACCGGCAAACCCGATCAGCAGCCGCAGCAGCACCAGTTGCCAGACCGTCTGCACCATGCCGGTCAGCGACATGCATATGGCCATGCCGAAGCTGGCGCGAACCAGCATCACCTTGCGGCCGTAGCGGTCGCCGAGACGTCCCCAGAGCGGCGCCACCAGCGCCGCCGCGAAGAACGTCGCGCCATAGGCTATCCCCGACCATTGCACGATCGCCGCGTGGCCCTCGGCGCCGAGCTGCTCGATATAGAGCGGCAGGAACGGCAAAAGCAGCGTCATGGCGACAAGCGTCGAAAACGATCCGGCAACGCACACGAACAGATTGCGCCGCCAGTGGATGTTGTAGGTGCTGTCGGTCGCCGGGGGCGTGTTCTGCTGCTGCATGTCATATGTCCTGTCCCAGCAACTCTTATCGATGCTTGCTGCGGATACCAATTTGGGATACCAAGATGGTGCCCCTGATGGACGCAAGCTTGACCGCTGTCAATGCGACCGTCTCAAACGTGATCGGAAAAGGCGGCCGGCAAGACGATCGCCAGCAACGATCAGAAAATGGAAACGACAATGTCGCAGATGCAGAGCGTCGAAAAACAGCTTCGGCAAATGATCCTGGGCCTCGAGATCGGTCCCGGCGAGAAGCTGACGGAGCGCTGGATCGAGAGCCGCTTCGGCGCGTCGCGAACCCCGGTCAGGGCAGCACTTCTGCGGCTCGAGACCGAGGGCCTGGTCGGCAGGGACGGACGTGGCTGGACGGTGTCGCCGATCAATCTGGCTGAACTCGAGCAGATCGCCGTCTACAGGGAAGCGGTCGAGGTTGCGGCGCTTCGCCTGACATGCAGCCTGGCGGACCGGAGCGCCGTCGATGTCATCGAGGCGATGCTCGAGTCCTGCGACAACGACACGCCGCGCGAGGAATGGCATCGCGTCGGCATGGATTTTCACATCGAACTGGCGCGTCTGTCGGGCAATGAATTCCTGTTCCGGGCGGTGCGCGATGCCATGACGCGCCTGTCGCGGGCGCGTTGGCTGGAGGTCCGCGACGAAGCGGCCCTCAGCCGCGCCTGGGCCGAACATCGCGCCATACTGGCGTCGGCACGCCTTGGCGACGCCGATGAAGCCGCGCGCCTGCTGTCAGGCCACATCGTCGGCAGCCGCGACCGGCTGGTGACGTCGCTGGCCAACGATCGGCGCGGTCTTCGCGCCAGAGGCTTTGCCGTCGTTGCTGCTTAAAGGTGGATGAAGGGGCGCAAAGCGGCGTCTGGACGTATGCGCACTTTCGCCTCGCTTCGCAGACGCCGATGGCGTAAGGAGCGGCCATGGAAAACAACCGATTTGAAACACCTGTGACTGTGAAGTCAGTCGCGGCGGGAAGCACTCAGCTCTTGCGCACGGCGCGTGAGGCTTCCGACTACCTCCTCAACAGCTGGCCCGGCAAGCGCAGCCCCAAGCATCGCGCGGCCCTGCAGGCCTGCCATGACGCACTCGCCGGCGACAAGCCGGCGATGAACGCCAGGCGTGCCTTCATCGCGGCAGCACGCGAAGTGGACGTGTTCGTCAGCGACAAGGCGCCCGCCTGACACAAGCCGACATTTGGGGCGGCAATCTGGATTGAGGCACGGCCCGCATCTGCGGGCCGTTTGCCGTCACTTTGCCGTTTCGGTTTCGGCTTCAGTCTCGTCTTCGGGCTTCGAACGTTCCCTCGCTGCAACCTTTGCTGCCAGCTTCTCGGCCTTCTTGGCCGCCTTCTGGCGGTCGCGTTCCTTGCGTTCCTGATCGTAGTTTGGTGGTCGCGCCATATTGGCTCCTTTTCACTGCCTCGCGGCTCTGGTCCTGCCTAGGAGCATTAGCCGTCAAACACAACAGCTGAAGCGATAGTGCGTCGATGATGGCCAGGCTTGCAAGATGCGCGTCGCAATGAAGGGGCCAGGTCCATCATTGCGGCGGCCAATACCTATCGCCATCGATTTGCCGATCAGATGCCGCTTCGGTCAATCACCAGATCTGCAGCACCAAAACGGTCCTTTGCCGTCAGCTGCTGGTGCCAGTAGGGATAGAGCAAGGGCGGCCGGCTGACCGCATCGAGGCGCTCGCGCTCCTCGCCGGAAAGCACCAGGCTTGCCGCCGCGATGTTGTCCCGGAACTGCGTTTCCGTCCTGCCGCCGATCACCAGCGAACTGACGGCCGGCCGGCCAAGCAGCCAGGCCAGCGCCACCTGCGCTGCCGACACGCCGCGCTGCGCGCCGATCTCGACAAGCACGTCGACGATCCGCCACAGCCGGTCCTCGTCGCGGATCGGCGGTTCGGACCAGCCCGCGAGTTGGCGGGCGGTGGGGCTGTCGCGGCGGTATTTGCCGGACAGCAATCCGCCGGCAAGCGGGCTCCAGACCAGGACGCCTAACCCCTGGTCGACGGAAATCGGCAGCAACTCGTACTCCGCCTCGCGCGCTTCCAGCGTGTAATGGATCTGCTGCGTGACGAAGCGCGGCTGGTGGCGGCTGTCGCTGATGCCGAGCGCCTTCATCACCTGCCAGCCGGAATAGTTGGAGCAGCCGACATAGCGGATCTTGCCCTGGGCAACCAGCGTGTCGAGCGCGCCGATGGTTTCCTCCAGCGGTGTCACGCCATCCCATTCGTGCAGGAAATAGATGTCGATGACGTCTGTCCTGAGCCGCTTCAGGCTCTTCTCGCATTCGCGGATCAGGTGATGGCGCGACAAGCCTTCATCGTTTGGGCCTTTGCCGATCCGCATCCGTGCCTTGGAGGCGATCAGCACGTCGCCCTTGCGCTTGCCGCCGAGCGCTTCGCCGATGATTTCTTCGGAAATGCCATTCGAATAGACGTTGGCGGTGTCGATGACATTGATGCCGGCGTCGATGCAGAGATCGATCATCCGGCGCGCCTCGTCGAGATCGGTCTTGCCGACCGCCGAAAATGCGCCGGCGCCGCCGAACGTCATGGTCCCCATGGTCAGCGTCGAAACTTTCAGGCCGGAACGGCCGAGGGTGCGGTATTCCATGTCGATCCTCGCGATTGCGTTGGGGAAGGGGCTGGGGAGGGCGCCCGAATGTGGCCGCTATTTGTAGGACAATTTGCGCGACTTGTCGCCATGCCAGGACGCCGGATCGATCATGCCTGGCGGGATTGGCAGCGGCGGCGATCACGCTCGGGCTGCAATAAAACCGTCATTGCAGGCCTATATTGAAGTCGGCTCAGGCGTTGCCGTTCCGGGCTGTAAGCCGGAGTTTGGGGCGCCGGACGTGGATCGACAGAGCTTGCAAGTGGAGCAGCCGATAATGACCGAGCTAAAACAGAATTCTCCGGCCAGGGATTGGCTTGAAGCCGAGCTCGCCGACACGCTCGACGAAGACTATGAGCTCGAAATGTCGGAGCCGGCGCTGTCGATGGAGATCGCCAAGATCTACAAGAACTCGCATCCGCCTTCGATCGATCGCATGCAGTATTTTCGCGACCTGATCACCCTGCAGTCCGAATTGATCAAGCTGCAGTCCTGGGTCGCCTACCACAAGAAGAAGCTGGTGGTGATCTTCGAGGGACGCGATTCGGCCGGCAAGGGCGGTGTCATCAAGCGCATCACCCAGCGGCTCAATCCGCGCATCTGCCGCGTCGTGGCACTGCCGGCGCCGACCGAGCGCGAAAAGTCGCAATGGTATTTCCAGCGCTATGTCCCGCATCTGCCGGCCGGCGGCGAGATCGTGCTGTTCGACCGCTCATGGTACAACCGCTCGGGCGTCGAGCGGGTGATGGGCTTTGCCCAGCCCGATCAGGTCGAAGAATTCTTTCACGACGTGCCGGAGTTCGAGCGCATGCTGGTCCGCTCGGGCATCACCGTGGTCAAATACTGGTTCTCGATCACCGACGAGGAACAGCAGATGCGCTTCCTGATGCGCATCCATGATCCAATGAAGCAGTGGAAACTGTCGCCGATGGATCTGCAGTCGCGTGTGCGCTGGGAGCAGTACACCAAGGCCAAGGAAGAGACCTTCGCCCGCACCAACATCCCGGAAGCGCCTTGGTTCATCGTCGAGGGCAACGACAAGAAGCGCGCGCGGCTGAACTGCATCGACCATCTGCTCAAGCAGCTGCCTTACGAGGAAGTGCCGCACGAGGAGATCACGCTGCCGGAGCGCGTCTTCAACCCCGAATACGAACGCCAGGTACTGCCGCGCGAACTCTACGTGCCGGAGAAGTATTGATGGATCGCTGTCCAGCCGATAGATGGGTAACAGTTTGAACCGGATAGATAGGTAACAGTTTTCCCCCTTATGATGGGTTCGCGGCAGCGCCAAACGGTTGGGTTGGCGCGGCGCTGCG
>NZ_JANIFL010000016.1:0-131947 GCF_024518695.1 Mesorhizobium sp. LMG17149 | reverse complement strand
CGCAGCGCCGCGCCAACCCAACCGTTTGGCGCTGCCGCGAACCCATCATAAGGGGGAAAACTGTTACCTATCTATCCGGTTCAAACTGTTACCCATCTATCGGCTGGACACCGCGCCGTTGGCGCATCTCCTCGCAGCGCGGCTGCAAAGCATAAGCGCACTGCCGACTCCCCCTGCGGAACCCCGCACAATCACTGCGGATTCCCGAACACTCCCTAGCGTCACCCCGCTCTATCATTCCCGCTCAGGCAACGGCGCCCCGGCGGTCGCGTCCGCCCCCGCGTCTGTCGATCGGCCGGGGCGATTTTTCTGTGCATGCCGTTGTCCCAAAACCGCTGGGCACTTTTGGGCGGCATGCATCAACAACAGGGGAACGACGATGAAATTCATGCTGACCGACCGCAAACTCCACCCGCAAGCCAAACCCGTCGCCGATGATTTCAGGACCGGCGGCATCAACCGCCGCGAATATCTGGCGCTGATGGCCGGCCTCGGTGTCAGTGCCGCCGGCGCGCTGGCACTGGGCGGGCTGAGCACCACCCCTGCCCGCGCGGCGGAACCGAAGAAGGGCGGCGTCCTGCGCGTCGCCATGAACGTCAAGGGCTTCAAGGACCCGCGCACCTTCGACGGCGTCGAAATGTCCAATGTCGCCCGCCACTGCAACGAATATCTGGTGCGCTGGAACACCGACTTCTCCTTCGAGCCCTGGCTGCTCGAAAGCTGGGAGGCGAGCGACGACGCCAGGACGCTGACCCTGCATGTGCGCAAGGGCATCTCCTGGTCGAACGGCGATGCCTTCAACGCCGATGATGTCATCCACAACCTCACCCGCTGGTGCGATGCCTCGGTGCCGGGCAATTCGGTCGCCGCGCGCATGGGCGCGCTGGTCAATGCCGACACCAAGAAGGTCGTCGATGGCGGCATCGCCAAGGTCGACGACTTCACCATCAAGCTCAACCTGCCGAAACCCGACATTTCGCTGATCGCCGGCATGGCCGACTACCCGGCACTGATCATGCACCGCTCCTATGAGGGCGACGGCGACCCGCTGAAGGCGCTGGCCATCACCACCGGCCCCTGCGAACTGGTCAGCTGGGATGCCGAGACCGGTGCCGAGGTGAAGCGCAGGGATAAGCCCTGGTGGAAGGGCGAATTCCATCTCGACGGCATCAAATGGGTCGACTACGGCTCCGACCCCAATGCCATGCTGTCGGCCTTCGAATCCGGCGAGATCGACACCGACCACGAAACCGCTTCCGACGCCGTCTCGCAGACCGAGCAGATGGGGCTGATGAATTCCGAGATCGCCACCGGCTCCACCATCGTCGCCCGTTTCAATGTCGGCAACGCGCCCTATGACGACGTCAAGGTGCGCCGCGCCGCGCAGCTCGCCGTCGACAATTCCGCCGTGCTGGCGCTCGGCCTCGGCGGCCGCGGCAAGCCCGCCGACAACCACCATGTCGGCCCCATGCACCCCGAATATGCCGATATCGGCCCGGCCAGGCGCGACGTCGAGCAGTCGAAGAAGCTGCTTGCCGAGGCCGGCAAGGCCGACCATGAATTCGAGCTCATCTCCGTCGATGTCGAATGGCAAAAGAGCACCGGCGACGCCATCGGCGCGCAGATGCGCGAGGCCGGCCTGAAGATCAAGCGCACCGTGCTGCCCGCAGCCACCTTCTGGAACGACTGGAGCAAATACCCCTTCTCCTGCACCGAATGGCTGGGCCGCCCGCTCGGCGTCCAGGTGCTGGCGCTGGCGTATAAATCCGGCGCCGCCTGGAACGAAAGCGCCTACGCCAACCCCGAATTCGACACGCTGCTCGACAAGGCGCTGGCGACACCGGACGCCAAGGCGCGCAAGGAGATCATGGGCAAGATCGAGCAGAATTTGCGCGACTCAGGCATCATCATCCAACCCTACTGGCGCTCGGTCTACCGGACGTATCGCAAAGGCGTCGAAGGCTGCGAACAGCACCAGGCGCTGGAGCAGCACTTTGAGAAGGTTTGGATTGAGTCTTGAAGCGTCGCCCGTGACGCGTTGAAGGGACTTCAAGCCGAGGTCAGCGCCGCCCCTCATTGCCCTGCCGGGCATTTCTCCCCGCATAGTGACGGGGAGAAAGACGCTGGCCGCAACGCCGGCGCCTTTCTTGCAACGCTGGGGATTGGCGAAAGCGGCGATGACAGCGTCCTTCGCCCCGTTTACGGGGAGAAGATGGCGGCAGCCAGATGAGGGGCAGCACTGACGTTGACTTTACCTTCTCCACAGTAGGAGAAGGGATTGCCCCAAAGCGCGTGAGACGTCGACATCTCCCGCCCCCTCGCATCGCCAGGCCCTATATTTCATGTACGGCGCAAAACGTGCGGTGCCAGGCGGTGGACCGTCGCCGCCACAGGGCGCATGGTTGCGTTGTCGCTGGCCACTGTATGGGCGCCGGTGCTTGAGAGTGTCAGCGTGCTCCCGCCCCCGTTGGGAGCAATGCAATGGAAGATTCCACGGGCCTGGTGCTCGCGCCTACTTTCCATGCGTTGCGAAGGGCCTTCAAGACATCCATTGCCGAACGCCTCATCCCCGAGGCGCAATGGACGGAACACGCCAAGGCCCTGGTGCGCGAACTCACCGACAAGGCGCATGTCGACTCAGGCCTCGTCGCCTGGATCATTCGCAGATGAAGCCGAAATGGCCGGCGCGAATGCCGGTGAGGCAGTTGCCTGAGCCCGCGCCGGCCACTGGCGAACTGATTAAGGTCCGCCGCCCGAGTTTTCTACCGCTCGGAGTCCGCGCGATCAACCAACTCAGGGTTGGGGCGGACTGTATGAACCCGTTCCGTTGCGTCATCGAAAAGGCGCGGTCCGGCGACAGCGCCTGTCAACGCGCGCGTCCTGACCAGCTCACCGCGCGGGCCTGAGAAGCGTCCAGATCCAGCCGACAAAAGTCAGAACCAGGAACGGATAACCGGCGGCGGGCAGCGGCGCCGAGGTCGGCAGCAGGGGCGTGCCCCAGATGATCATGCAGGCCGAGACGACAAACAGCACGGCCGCCACGAGCGCGGTGAGCCGCATCCACAGGGCGAAGGCTTCGGCACGCTGACCATGACCAGCGCGGCCGCCCAAAGCGTGATGCCGCCGACATAGGAGGGCACGCTGGCCTCCAGCCCCGCCGCATTGCCGGCCATCAGCAACGTCTCGCCGGCCGCCCCAGACCAAGCCCCGGAAAAGCCTTCGGAGATGCCGTTGAGGATTCAACGGTCACGTACATTTGCGGCGACTGAAGCTGAAAGAAGGGGAATTTTCTAGACATGTCGTTGGGTGCCAGCGGTCGACCGTGAGGCGGGACATAGACCTTCCACGCCAGCTGCGCTAGTTTGTTACGGGAAGAGCGGCGGCGTTGCCAATTTAAATCGCAGAAATAGTTGGAATAGCATGGTAAATATAATCTGGGGAACCACTAAGAAGCCGGCCTCCAGCCAGCGTTTAGCGGCGCTATTTGAGGGGCATGTTCAAGACGACGGGGACCTCTTTATCGGATACCCCGTTATTGCAACCCCAGAAGGCGCGTTTTCTATCGATGCTTTACTTATAAGCCCTACCAGAGGCGTCGTGATCTTTGATTTGGTTGAAGGAAAAGACCTTGGTGACTATGTAGGTCGGCAGGACGAGAGCGCCAATCGGCTAGAAACCAAGCTGCGCTCGCACAAACCCTTGATGCTTGGACGAACGCTTCTGGCGGTGCCTTCGGTAATTACTTATGCGCCGATCATTAATACGACCAATCAAAACCTGGTAAGCCACAACGTCGCAAATGACATCACTTTTGCGGACGTCTTAAGTGCTCTAAATGGATATCAATGGGCTAGTTCCAGCACGTACAGTTCCGTCATCTCGGTTATTCAATCCATCTCGACGATCCGGCGCGGAAAGCGAAACAGGTCTTTGGCCAAACCGGATTCACGCGGAGCGAAATTAAAACTTCTTGAGGACTCAATTGCAACTCTCGATGTGATTCAAGGTCGTGCGGTCATTGAAACGGTAGAGGGCGTTCAACGGATTCGTGGGCTCGCCGGATCGGGCAAAACCATCATTCTTGCGCTGAAAGCTGCCTATTTACATTCTCAACATCCGGATTGGAAAATCGCGGTAACTTTTAATACCAGGTCGCTCAAAGAGCAGTTTCGCCGCCTAATAAACACGTTTGTTATCGAGCAGTCCGGCGACGAGCCAAATTGGGACAATCTTTCCATCATCAATGCGTGGGGCGCACCTGGCGGGAGAGAGAAAAACGGCATTTACTACTCCTTTTGCCAAGCTCATTCCGTCGCGTTTGTCGACTTTCAAAATGCGAGACGACTATACGGCCAAGGCCACGAGTTCGACGGAGTTTGCAAAAACGCTCTTGCTGGCGCTAAAGAAAATGTGAAAATCTTTGATGCAATATTGGTCGACGAAGCACAGGACTTTGAAGTCTCGTTTCTACAAATGTGTTACAATATGCTCGGCGATATCAAAAGACTTGTCTACGCGTACGATGAATTACAGTCCCTCACTGACCGCTCCTTACCTCCGCCCGAGCAAATTTTTGGCGTGGACAAAAAGGGGAAACCACTTGTCGCTTTTAAAGACCCAGAACCAGGCCAGCCGCAGCAAGATATTATCCTAGAGAAGTGCTACCGAAATTCCAGACCGGTGCTGGCAACCGCGCACGCGCTAGGATTTGGCATCTACCGTACTCCAGACCCGAAAACGGGTACTGGTCTCATTCAGATGTTCGAAAACAACCATCTTTGGGAAGACGTGGGGTACAGGGTGCTTGAGGGAGCGCTTGTCGACAACAACCGCGTTAGGCTCGCGCGCACGAACCAATCTAGCCCATACTTCTTGGAGGAGCATTCACCGATTCAAGACCTAATACAATTCGTAATCTTCAATTCTCCCGAGGATCAAGCGATCTGGATCGCCAATGAAATCGAAAAAAACCTTAAGGTCGATGAGCTTTCCTATGATGACATCATAGTTATAAATCCAGATCCCATGTCGACTAAGAGTGCCGTTGGGCGGTCAAGGCGAATTCTTTTTGAAAAAAATATAAACACTCATCTTTCTGGCGTGGACACGTCACCCGACGTATTCTTTGACGCCAACAATGAGTCGGTAGCCTTTACAGGTATATTTAGAGCCAAGGGAAATGAAGCTGGGATGGTTTACATTATTAACGCCCAGGATTGCTACTGGTCGTTTGGGAGCCTAGCTCGTGTCCGGAACCAACTTTTTACAGCAATAACGAGGAGCAAGGCATGGGTTCGGGTGCTAGGGGTGGGCGATCAAATGCTCCAATTAGCACATGAATTCCAACGTGTTGCCGATCAGCAATTCAGTTTGGATTTTGTTGTGCCTGATGGGCCTACACGGAAGTATATTAACATAATCAATCGCGACCTCAGTGAGTCAGAGAAGAAGAACGTCCGAGACGTTACAAACAATATAAAGAGCCTGGTTGATGACATCAACAACGGGAGCGTTATGATAGAGGACCTACCGCTTGAACAGGTTGAGGCGCTCAGGCAGCTTCTTAGCAAGACGAAAAAATAAATGCCATCACCTGAACTAGTAAAACGGCAGATAGAGTCGTTGACCGGCGACCTGATCGAGGCCGGTCTGTCGAGCAGACAGAATTTTCCGATCAGGCGGAATCACTCTGGAGGGAAAATCGAAATTACAACAGATAAATATCAGGATATGTCGATTATTCTCAAGGACATTGCTTATTCAGACCTATATAAAGAGCTGGTTACGAATGATGTTTACAACATAATCATGATTGATGGAGCAATTATACAACTTCAATATCTCTACAAAGATTCAGTGCTGGTTAAGCATCGGTTAGCCTTTTTGCCATCTCCGAATCTTGATGAATTTCAAAATAATGCTGAAATTTACGACACCGATGAATTATATGCCGACGTCATTTCCCGCAGCATTTATCCCGCTCCTATTAGATTTGACTTCGATAGGGCGGCGGGCGTTGACAAAATTCATCCAATGTCACACCTTACTATCGGGCAATACACGAACTGCCGGATACCTGTCGCGTCGCCGCTATCCCCTTTCCTCTTTATTCAATTTATACTTAGATCATTCTACAATACGGGCTTTCGCAAGTGCGAAAGCCAGATCAAGGGGTTCAGTCAACGATTTCAACCCACCATTACTAAGAATGAGGTGGCGATGATGCACGTTGGCGTACCATGAGGGTATCCTTGGTTACCCTCAATCGCCCATCTTCAAGGCCTGGATAAACGCCTCCTGCGGGATATCCACCTTGCCGAACTGGCGCATCCGCTTCTTGCCCTCTTTCTGCTTGTCCAGCAGCTTGCGTTTGCGCGAGACGTCGCCGCCATAGCATTTGGCGGTCACGTCCTTGCGCAGCGCTGAGATGGTTTCCCGCGCGATGACCTTGCCGCCGATCGCGGCCTGGATCGGGATCTTGAACAGATGGTTCGGGATCAGTTCCTTTAGCTTCTCGCACATCTGCCTGCCGCGCTTTTCCGCCGCCGTGCGGTGCACCAGCATGGAAAGCGCGTCCACCGGCTCCTCATTGACCAGGATCGACATCTTGACGAGGTCGCCCTCCTTGTAGTCGGTGAGGTGGTAGTCGAAGGAGGCGTAGCCCTTGGAGATCGACTTCAACCGGTCGTAGAAATCGAAGACGACTTCGTTGAGCGGCAAATCGTAGATCAGCATGGCGCGCTTGCCGACATAGGACAGGTCGGCCTGGATGCCGCGCCGGTCCTGGCAGAGCTTTAGAATACCGCCGAGATAATCGTCGGGCGTCAAAATGGTGGCGCGGATCCACGGTTCTTCGATGGCCGAGATTTTCACCACGTCGGGCATGTCGGCCGGGTTGTGCAGCTCCTTCATCGAGCCGTCGGTCAGCGCCAGCCGGTAGACGACGCTCGGTGCGGTGGCGATCAGGTCGAGGTTGAACTCGCGCTCCAGCCGCTCCTGGATGATTTCGAGGTGCAGCAGGCCAAGGAAGCCGCAGCGATAGCCGAAGCCGAGCGCGGCACTTGTTTCCATTTCAAAGGAGAAGCTGGCGTCGTTGAGGCGCAATTTGCCGACGGCGGCGCGCAGATCCTCGAAATCGGCGGCGTCGACCGGGAACAGGCCGCAGAACACCACCGGCTGCGCCGGCTTGAAGCCGGGCAGCGCCTTGGCCGTGGTGCGCTTGTCCTCGGTGATGGTGTCGCCGACGCGGGTGTCGGCCACTTCCTTGATCGAGCCGGTGAAGAAGCCGAATTCGCCGGGGCCGAGCTCGTCGACATTGATGCGGGCCGGCGTGAACACGCCGGTGCGCTCGACCAGATGCTTGGCGCCGGTGCCCATCATGCGGATGGTCTGGCCTTTTTTCAGCACGCCGTCGATGACGCGCACCAGCACGATGACGCCGAGATAGGCGTCGTACCAGCTGTCGACCAGCATCGCCTTCAAGGGCGCGGCCGCGTCGCCTTCGCGCGGCGGCGGCAATTGGTGGACGATGGCTTCCAGCACGTCGGGAATGCCCAGCCCGGTCTTGGCCGAGATCAGCACGGCGTTGGAAGCGTCGATGCCGATCACCTCCTCGACCTGCTCGCGGATGCGCTCGGGCTCGGCGGCCGGCAGGTCGACCTTGTTCAGCACCACGACGATCTCGTGGTTGTTGTCGATCGCCTGGTAGACATTGGCCAGCGTCTGCGCCTCGACGCCCTGGGAGGCATCGACCACCAGCAGCGAACCTTCGCAGGCGGCCAGCGAACGCGACACTTCATAGGCGAAGTCGACGTGTCCGGGCGTGTCGATCAGGTTGAGGATATAGTCCTCGCCATTGTTGGCGCGGTACTTCAGCCGCACCGTCTGCGCCTTGATGGTGATGCCGCGCTCGCGCTCGATGTCCATCGAGTCCAGCACCTGCTCCTTCATGTCGCGCAGCTCCAGTCCGCCGGTCAGCTGGATCAGCCGGTCGGCAAGCGTGGATTTGCCATGGTCGATATGCGCGACGATGGAGAAATTGCGGATGTGGTCGAGGGGCGTGCTCATGGCGCGCGTTTAGCAGGGGTGGCTTGCCCGAGCAAGCGGCAGGCTGCCGCCGCACATGTAGCGCGGCCCGCTGCCCGGCAAGCCGTACGGCCGCTGCCGGGAAAGCAGAGCAGGCGGCTGCCGGGGCAAGCGGTGCGGGCGCTTGTCGCCTTTTCCTCCGGATTCCTCGAAAAATCGATAAATTTTAACCACACGCGTTAGAGCATAATTTGTGATCGGCATGTTAGCGGAGGGAAATATCTGATGTAAGGACGAAGGCATGCGGGGGCTTGCAGGCAGTTTTATCGAGTCGCGGAGCGGCTCGTTCGCACCGATACTTGTTCTCGCCATGATACCGCTGATCACCGCGGTCGGCTTTTCCGTCGACTACACCTCCGCGGTCCAGACCAGGTCGACCGAGCAGGCGGCACTCGACGCCGCGATCCTGTCGATCACCACGATGGACACGGCCTCGACGAAACCGCAGCGTCAGTTGGTGCTGCAGGATACCTACAAAGAAAACGGCGGACAGGGCACTGCGACGCTGAACAGCTTCGACGTCAGCGCCAACGGCACCGCCACCGCGCAGGCCACCGCGAGTTTCGCCATGAAGACCGTGTTCATGCAGATGGCCAGGATCCCTACGGTGGCGATCGGCGTCACGTCGGCAGTGAACAAGGCGCCAGCTCTGGTGGAGGCGACCTTCAAGGTCAGCGGGGTGTCGGGTTACTGGAACAAGACAATGACGCTCTACGGCACGGCGTTCGGTGCGAAAGAGGGCAAGCCTCTGATGACGATCGATTACAAATACGGCGGCGGCACGGATCCCAAAGGGTACGGCACCACCACCGTCAGCAAGATCGACAATCTGGGCGTCGCCACGGTGGCCCAGACGCAGGTTTGCAAGGTCGGCAAAAAGGCGCCTGACGGGGTGACGCTCAACACAGACCAGTTTGGCACGAAATATTACTGTGTCGACACGATGGCTGCCGGCAACACCGCCGGTGCCTCAATCGACGTCAGCCAGATGGCTGGCCTATATCTGCAGATGAACGTCCCATCTGGCAATCCGCAAAACCTCTATTCGAACGATCCGGCCACGTCCAACCGGCTCTATAGCTCGACAAGCAAGGACATCCCCCCGGCCGAAATGGCGACCGGCCAGATCGTTGATATCTTTGGCCTCGTTCCTTGTGGCTCGACAGCCTACCAGGCCTGGGAAGACGGCGGCAACAAGGTCCCGGCGCCCGTCAGCAACGCCGACTTCTTCTACAACGTCACCGGCAAGTGCGACTTCAACAAGCGGCCCAACAACACGAGGCTGACGCAGTAGAAGCTGCTCTTCTTGCCTTCTTCCCTTGTGGGAGAAGGAAGAACGCTAGCGATCACAAACCTGTGAGCGCTGTAACGAAGGCGCCGACAGCGGCGAAGTGGGGATATCAGCGGTGCATCCAGGCGCCGCCGCCCACGGAGCAAGCCGATGTCCCGCAAGTTCGTCACAGTGTCCAGCCTCTCGGCGCTTGCGCTGGCGGCGTCGCTCGGTGCGGCCGCCGCCCAGCCGCTCAGCGTGGTCGAGCTGTTCACCAGCCAGGGCTGCTCGTCCTGCCCGCCGGCCAACGCCAATCTGATCAGGGTCAAGGACCAGCCCGGCGTGCTGGCGCTGTCGTTCAACGTCACCTACTGGGACTATCTCGGCTGGAAGGACATTTTCGGAAAACAGGAATTCACCCGGCGCCAAGTCAGTTACGAGCCGGCGCTCGGTCATGACGGGCCGTTCACGCCGCAAGTGGTGGTCAACGGCCATGCCGATGTCGTCGGCGCCGCACCCGGCGAGATCGAAAAGCTGATCTCGGTGAGCGGCCGGACGAGCGGCCCGGCATTATCGCTCGATGGCGGCAAGATCAGCATCGGCGCCGGCGCCGCACCTGGCGGCCACGCCGATGTCTGGCTGGTGCACTATGCCAAGGGGGTCGTCGAGGTGCCGGTGGCGCGCGGCGAAAATACCGGCCGCACCTTGCCGCACGCCAATGTCGTGCATGCGCTCGAAAACCTCGGCAGCTGGACCGGCGCGGCCGCGACGTATCCGCTGCCCGCCGCATCCGGCGGCCTGAGCACGGCCGTGCTCGTGCAGTCGCCCGGTGGCGGACCGATCCTGGCCGCCGCGACAAACTAGATCACGCTTCAACAAGAGATTGCGCAACGCCGCATGGAGCGGCGCCGCATAGCACGGCCGCCAAGAGGGCGCGCCTTCACGACCAACCCAAGGAGATCATCATGACCATTTCCCGCCTGACGCTGCCGGCGCTCGCTCTCGCTCTGTGCTCGACGGCGCTGTTTGCCGGCGGCATCGCCCGCGCCGACGACGCGACCAACGCGATGAAGCCGGCTGCAAATGCCATGAAACCGGCCGCGGATGCGATGAAGCCTGCAAACGATGCAATGAAGCCGGCCGATCCGATGGAAACCAATTCCATGAAGCCGGCCGCCGACGCCATGAAGCCGGCGACGGATGCGATGAAACCGGCAACGGATGCGATGGCTCCGGCCAACTAGTTCTGCCGCGTCTCAGCCGTTCATTCACAAGGGCGGCCCTTGGCGCTGCCCCTCACCTGCCTACCGGCATCCTCTCCCCGTATAGTGACGGGGAGAGGGGCGCTCATCGACGGTTTCGCCAATCATCGGTGTTGCAGGTAGAAACGCCAGCGTCGCGGCCAGCTGCTCTCTCCCCGTTCTACGGGGAGAGATGTCCGGCAGGACAGTGAGGGGCAGCGCTGACGGTAAGATTCCGCATTCGGCGCACGCGAATGTGCGTCGCGCCGCACTATTTGATGCAATAGACTGATCCCTATGGAAGCCACGAGGAGTGCAACCATGACCAACATCAAGATTTCAAACCGTTCGCTCGGCTTTGTCAAAGGCGCCCTCGCCGCGCTTGCACTTGCCGCCGCTGGCGCCGCCTTCTGGCTGACGCCGGCGGTTTCGGCCGAGGACGCGGTGAAGATCCCGCCGCCGGCAATCGACGAGAAGGCGGCCGCCGGCACTGAAAAGGCAATCTTCGCCGGCGGCTGCTTCTGGGGCGTGCAGGGTGTCTTCCAGCACGTCAAGGGGGTCACCAGGGCTGTCTCCGGCTACTCCGGCGGCGACAAGGACACCGCCGTCTACGAGACGGTCGGCTCAGGCCGCACCGGGCATGCCGAATCCGTCGAGATCACCTACGATCCATCAAAAATCACCTATGGCCAGCTGCTGCAGGTCTATTTCTCGGTCGCCCACAACCCGACCCAGCTGAATTTCCAGGGTCCGGACTCCGGCACGCAATACCGCTCGACGATCTTCGCCGAAAACGATGCACAGAAGAAGATCGCGCAAAGCTACATCGCCCAGCTCGACCAGGCCAAGGTGTTCCCGGAGCCGATCGTCACCACGCTGGAAACCGGCAAGACCTTCTATCCGGCCGAGAATTATCATCAGGATTTCCTGACGCTGAACCCGACCTATCCCTACATCGTCTACAACGACCTGCCCAAGGTGGCGAATTTGAAGGCGCTGTTCCCGGCGCTCTACAGCGACAAGCCGGTGCTGGTGCTGTCGGCGAGCAATTGAGCTGAGCGCTGTTAATCTCCCTCCTTGAGGGGGAGATGGCCGCGAAGCGGCCAGAGGGGGTCGGCTCGACCGGTCTCGGCCTCTTGCGACAGAATGAGGTTAGCGCTCTACGTGTGGCGACCCCCTCTGTCGCCTTCGGCGACATCTCCCCCTCGAGGGGGGAGATTAGCTCCCGCCATCCCCTTCAATCATACGTCAGATCCGTCGCCTTGCCGCCGAACACCCGGTAGGCATAGAACGAATAGAAGATGATGACCGGCAGCACGACCACGGTGCCGGCGAGGATGATGGCCAGGCTCTCCGGCGCGGAAGCCGCTTGCCAGATGGTCAGGCGATCGGGTACCACGAACGGGTAGAACGACCAGGCGAGACCGGCAAAGCCGAGCGCGAAGATGGCGGCCAGCGTCAGGAACGGCATCAGCGAATGGCGGTCGTCGGGCTTCGGCAGATGGAAGGTCTGCCGCCACAGCCAAAGGAACAAAAGCGCCGACAGGATCGGCAGCGGCGACAGATAAAGCATTTCCGGCCAGACGAACCATTTGTCGAAGATGCGCGGGCTGGCGAAGGGCGTCGCCAGCGACACCGCCGCCATGCCGAGCGCGGTCAGCACCAGCGCGGTGCGCAGCCAGCGCACCGCTTTCTTCTGCAATTCGCCTTCGGTCTTGTAGATCACCCAGGCGGCGCCCATCGCCGCGTAGGCGGCGGCAAGGCAGAACGCCACCAGCACGCCGAACGCCGTGCCGCCGAGGCCGACATCGAGCCCGAGCACATAGACGCCCAGCATATAGCCCTGCGCCAGCGAGGCGATGAGCGAACCCAGGAAGAAAATACGGTTCCAGCGATGCTTGCGGCCAGCTGGCACCTTGGCGCGGAAATCGAAGGCGACGCCGCGCAGGATCAGCCCGAGCAAAAGCACGAAGACCGGAATGTAGAGCGCCGTCAGGATGACGCCATGCGCCAGCGGGAAGGCGACCAGCAGCAGGCCGACGGCCAGCACCAGCCAGGTCTCGTTGGCGTCCCAGAACGGGCCGATCGCGGCAATCATCGTATCCTGTTCGGCGTCTTCAGCGGCGGCAAACAGAATGCCGATGCCGAGATCGAAACCGTCGAGAATGACGTAGATCAGGATGGCGAGGCCCATCAGGCCGGCGAAGATGAGGGGAAGCGCGGTTGGCCAGTCGAAGCTCATCTTTTTCTCCTCACTCACCGGAGCCGGCTAATCGCGATGTGATCGGATGGGGCTCTATCGAGGCTTCAGATCGATTGCCGAAGTCGGCGCCGCCCCTCATCACCCTGCCGGGCACTTCTCCCCGTATAGGGACGGGGAGAAGGGGGCTGGCCGCAATCTCGGCGCTTTTCTTGCAACGCTGGTGATTGGCGAAACCGTCGATGCGAGCGCCCCTCTCCCCGTCCCTATACGGGGAGAGGATGCCGACAGGCAGGTGAGGGGCCGCGCCGGCGCCCGGCTGGAGTGCCATATCAAATCACTCCCCCGCAGCCGGCTGCGACATCGGCGCGTTGAGCACGCCGGGCAACGGCGAGTTGTCGCCGTCCTTCGCCGCCTTCAGCGCCAGGTGCACCAGCACGCCGAGATAGGCGATCAGCAACAGCACATAGAGAACGAGGTATATGGCGAGCGTCAGCGCGACATGACTGCCGGCCACCGGACCGACCGCGTCGGCGGTTTTCAGCACGCCCGTCACCAGCCAGGGCTGGCGGCCGATTTCGGTGGTGTACCAGCCGGCCAGCGTCGCCAGCCAGCCCGACAGCGCCATCGGCACCATCAGCAGCGCCAGCGGCTTCGGCAGGCTGAGCCGGCGCTTGAGGAAGAAGGCCGCCGACCATGAGACGAGCAGCATCAACATGCCCGTGCCGACCATGATGCGGAAACCCCAGAACACCGGAAAGACCGGCGGATGATTGCCGGGATAGTCGTTCAGTCCCGGCACCACGCCGCTGGTCGAGTGCCGCAGCACCAGGCTGGCTCCATCGGGAATGGCGATCTCGAATTTGTTTTCCTTCGCCGCCTCGTCGGGCAGCGCGAAGAGCACCAGCGGCACGTTGGGGCCGGTGTTCCAGTTGGCCTCCATGGCGGCGATCTTCTGCGGCTGATGCTCCAGCGTGTTCAGCCCATGCTGGTCGCCGGCGAAGATCTGGATCGGGATCAGGATCGCCGCGGTGAAGACGCCGGTGCGCAGCGCCTTCCACATCGATTCCGAGCGGTCGCCGGTGAGATAGCGCAGCGCCGACAGGCCTGATATCAGGAACGACACCGTCAGCCCCGACGCCAGCAGCATATGGGTCAGCCTGTAGGGCATCGACGGGTTGAAGATGATTGCCCACCAGTCGACCGCATGCGCCACGCCGTCGCGCATCTCGAATCCGGCCGGCGTCTGCATCCAGGAATTGAGCGCGATGATCCAGAATGCCGAGACGGTGGTGCCGCCGGCGACCAGCACCGTCGCCAGCGTGTGGATGCGGTTGGAGACGCGGCGGAAGCCGAACAGCATGATGCCGAGAAAGGCCGCTTCGAGGAAGAAGGCGGTGAGGATTTCGTAGGCCAGCAGCGGCCCGGCGATGTTTCCGACCTTTTCCATGTAGCCCGGCCAGTTGGTGCCGAACTGGAAGCTCATGGTGACGCCCGAAACCACGCCCATGGCAAAGGACAGCGCGAACACCTTCACCCAGGTGAAATAGGCGCGCATCCAGGCGGAATCGTTGGTCGCGTTGTAACGCAGCTTGAAGAACAGCAGCACCCAACCCAGCGCAATGGTGATCGTCGGAAATAGAATATGGAATGAAATATTCGCGCCGAACTGGATACGCGAAAGTATGAGCGGGTCCATGATGGGCTCCGGCTGCTGCTAATACTCGCGAAGGATAGGCCCGAAGCGAGTTCAGGTCAAAGCGGCGTCCTGCCGCGAGGCTGAACGCCACAGGACAATTTTGCCGGTTGCGTGCCGTGCAACTCCGGGCCTGTGCGCCGCACCTGCAACGGCCGGCCGGCACGATTGTCGAGAACTGTCAGCAGGGCATTGACTTGCGGTTGCAAGCACCGACATTCGGCCTATATCAGGGGACCTCTTTCAAGCAGCCGTTTTCATCCATGCCTTCCATCCTGTCCATTTCCGGGGTCTCCAAGACCTACGCCACCGGTTTCACCGCGCTCAAGGAAGTCAATCTCGACATTCAGCGCGGCGAGATATTCGCGCTGCTTGGACCCAATGGCGCCGGCAAGACGACGCTGATCTCGATCGTCTGCGGCATCGTCAACCGTTCGTCGGGCACCGTCACCGTCGACGGCCACGACATCAACAAGGATTATCGCGCCGCGCGCGGTCTGATCGGGCTGGTGCCGCAGGAACTGACAATCGACGCCTTCGAGAGCGTCTGGGCGACGGTCAATTACAGCCGTGGCCTGTTCGGCAAGCCGGCCAACCCCGGCTTTGTCGAGAAGGTGCTGCGCGACCTGTCGCTGTGGGACAAGAAGGACGCCAAGGCGATCACCCTGTCGGGCGGCATGAAGCGCCGGCTGATGATCGCCAAGGCGCTGTCGCATGAGCCGCGCATCCTGTTCCTCGACGAGCCGACCGCCGGCGTCGACGTCGAGCTGCGCCAGGACATGTGGGCGATGGTGCGCCGGCTGCGCGAGGACGGCGTCACCATCATCCTCACCACGCATTATATCGAGGAAGCCGAGGCGATGGCCGACCGCGTCGGCGTCATCAATCGCGGCGAGATCATCCTGGTCGAGAACAAGGCCGAACTGATGCGCAAGCTCGGCCGCAAGCGGCTGGTGCTGGAACTGCGCAATCCGCTGACGGCCATTCCCGAGGCGCTCTCGCGCTATGCGTTGGAGTTGTCGCCCGATGGCGGGCAGCTGACCTACACTTATGACAATCAGGCCGAGAGGCCCGGCGTCGCCTCGTTGATGCGCGATCTCGAGGCCGGCGGCATCCAGTTCCGCGATATCGACACGCAAAACTCTTCGCTCGAGGAGATCTTCGTCAATCTGGTGAGGAGGGAGCCATGAACCTTCGCGCCGTATGGGCGATCTATCGGATGGAAATGGCGCGTGCTTTCCGCACCGTGCTGCAGAGCATCGTCTCGCCGGTCATCTCGACATCGCTGTATTTCGTCGTCTTCGGCTCGGCCATCGGCTCGCGCATCACCGAGATCGACGGCATCAGTTACGGCGCCTTCATCGTGCCGGGTCTGATCATGCTGTCGCTGTTGACGCAGTCGATCTCCAACGCCTCCTTTGCCATCTACTTCCCGAAATTCGTCGGCTCGATCTACGAGCTTCTGTCGGCGCCGGTCTCCTATCTGGAGATCGTCATCGCCTATGTCGGCGGCGCCGCGACCAAGTCGATCCTTCTCGGTCTGATCATCCTGGCCACCGCCTCGCTGTTCGTGCCGCTGACCATCCTGCATCCGTTCTGGATGCTCGCCTTCCTGGTGCTGACGGCGGTGACCTTCAGCCTGTTCGGCTTCATCATCGGCATCTGGGCGAAGAGTTTCGAGCAGCTGCAGCTGGTGCCGCTGTTGATCATCACGCCGCTGACCTTCCTCGGCGGCAGCTTCTATTCGATCAACATGCTGCCCGAGATCTGGCGCACGGTGACGCTGTTCAATCCGGTCGTCTATCTGATCAGCGGCTTCCGCTGGAGCTTCTACGGCAAATCCGATGTCTCGGTCGGTATCAGCCTCGGCATGACGATCGTCTTTCTGCTGATCTGCATAGCGATCGTCGCCTGGATATTCAGGACCGGCTACCGGCTCAGGAACTGAGCGGCGAAAGCGCCCTGAGCGCCGCTAGGTCTGTTGAGATTCAGGTCAGGCCGAGTCGAAAATGGTGGATTCCGAGAACCGGAGCGGAGCGTACTTTTTGTACGTGAGCTCAGTTCTACTGCGTGGCAGTAGAACTAGGGAAGCGCAGGAAGCCGCCATTTGCAGGCCGGCCTCACCTGAATATCGCCAGACCTAGATCGCCTTGATCAGCCGCAGCAGCCCCAGCATCTCGACATACGTTCCCTGGCGGAAGGCGATGTAGACCGGCTCCTCGACGCCGTGGAAGCGGCGCTTGAACGCCGCCTGGCCCTGCAGGTTGAACCTGCGGCGATTGACCCAGGGCGAAGAATAGGCGCGCTGGAAGGCATTGCGCCAGAAATCGCTTTCGGCAAATCCGCTCGGGCCCACATCGACGAGCGGCGACAGGCCGAGCGTGACCACCGAGATGCCCTCTTCGCGAAAACGGTCGACGGCGAATTTGGTCAGGCCGATCTCGGCATGCGGTGAGGCGTCGAGATGCTTGCGCTTGAAGGCGGTGGTGTAGCCGATGACCTTGCCGTCGGCAAACAACGGGTCGAAGTCGAGCAAAGCGACCAGTTCGCCATCGGGACCGTGCAGGACGAAACGGCGCATGTCGGTGCCGAGATGGTCGGCGAAATGGCGGTTGAGAAAACCCATCTCCCAGCGCTTGACGATGCGGTCGCCGCGCCAGTTTTCCGAAAGCCGGGCGATCTCGTCGAGGTAGATCGTGCGCTTGTCCTCTTCGAACGAAAAGCCTTTCTTCAGCAGCCAGCGTTCGGAGTAGCGCACGGTCTCGTTGCGCTTCCCGGAAAAATCATGCTCGGGCAGGGCGAGGCGGGTGTCGATGCCGAGGCGATTGACCTTGTAGCCAAGCCCGGCCAGCACGCGTGCGGTGTCCTCGCCGACCTGCACGAACCAAGGGCTGCCGGCGGTCTCGACGAAGCGCTTGATGTAATCGGCCCGACGCGCCGGAGCCGCCACCGGGTCGCCGAGCGCGAAATGGTGCTTCATCTTGGTACCGAAGGCGATGTAGCCATCGGCATCGCCGAAATAGGAAAGCTTGCCTTGCACGGCGGTCGAATAGGCGAGCGAGAAGTCGCCATAGCGGCGCACCAGTGCCAGGCGTTCGACATGGGTCAGCGCCTGACGCTCGACCTCGGGCGCGGCGGCCTCAAGGATCTTGTCGAAATAGAACCGCAAGGAGGGCATGGTCGAGATTCCGCGTGCCGCCTACAGCGCCGGCCGTCCAGGACGCGCCAAGGTGCTGTAACACTTTGATTCTGCGCATGACTCGAAAATCGGACTCGATTTCGGGCATGCGCGTGGGGGATAACCGAGACCCGCCAGCCACCCAAGGCCTCGAATCAATCACATTGCCGCGACCTGATTACCGTTGATATCGCGCATATGCCATATAGAGCGCAACCGCGGCCCGGCGTGTGGCTCTAAATCGCGTCGCTCGAAATTCGGCCGCGGTTTGCTGCAGGGATCCTGCGCGCGATCAAACGGTTACAGCGTCCTGCGAGCCTTGCGGCGGGACGTCCAATGGGATTCGAGTGAATGACTGATACGACGATCAGATCGGTTGCGGATCTGCCGGCCACGGTCGAGCCGGCAATCGTTGTCGGCGCCGGTGCTGCCGGGCTGGCCGCCGCGCATGCCTTGATGAACGCCGGCGTGCCTACGGCGATCCTGGAAAAGGAAAGCCGGCTGGCCGAGCCCTGGCACCGGCGCCACCAGCAATTGCATCTCAACACCCATCGCGATCTTTCTTCGCTGCCTGGTCTCGCCTTTCCTCCTGGCACGCCCGCCTTTCCGCAAAGAATGGTCGTCATCCGCCACATGAACGATTTCCAGAAGGAGAACCGGCTGCCGGTGCAGTTTGGCGTCGCGGTCGAAGAGATCACCTTCAAGGGCGATCACTGGGCATTGCGCACCAGCGCCGGACCGCGCTTGGCCCGCAATGTCGTCATCGCTACCGGCCGCGACAGGCAGCCGTTCACGCCCGAATGGAAAGGCATGAAGGATTTCGTCGGGCGCATCATCCATTCGGCGGATTTTGGTGACGCGCAAGCCTATGCGGGCCAAAAAGTGCTGGTCGTCGGCGCCGGCAATTCGGGCTTCGATGCGCTCAATCATCTGGCCGGCATAGACACGGCCGCCATCTGGCTGTCGGCCCGCAACGGTCCCGCCCTGCTGCCCAAGCGCATCTGCAAGATCGCCGTGCACCGGCTTTCGCCGATCATGGCGCGCTTGCCGTTGCGGCTCGCCGATGCGGTGATGGCGGCAACGCAGCGGCTGGTTTTCGGCGACCTGACCAAATTCGGTCTGCCGCCCGCGCCTGCGGGCGGCGCCAGCCGCCTGAGCTCGGATTACACCGCGATCGCCGCCGACGACGGCGCCGTCGGCGCCATCAAGGCCGGCAAGATCACCGTCGTGCCGGGCATACGGGAATTCACCCGCGATGGCGTGATCCTGGCCAATGGCAGCCTGATCCATCCCGACATCGTCATTGCCGCGACAGGCTACCGCACGGGGCTGGAGCCCATGGTCGGCAAGCTCGGCGTGCTCGACGCCAAGGGCGTTCCGCTCTTCAACGGTGGCGAAGCCGATCCAAAATTGCCCGGTCTGTGGTTCACCGGCATGCGGCCAAGCATTCGCGGCTGCTTCGCCAATGCCGGCATCCTGGCCAAGGCGATCGCCAAACGAATTGCAAGGTCGGCCTCGCACCAATCCAGCGCATCACGCTGATTTCGGTTCCAGCCGCCGGAAACCGACGGCTTCCATCAGCATGTCCTCTTCCACCATGCCGGCATTGTGCAAGGCGAGCAGGTTAAGCGCGATTTCCCGCGCGTCGGCGGAATCGGGATGTGCCTCGCGCCGCCGGCAGGCCTCGTCGAACACGCGCTGCAGCTTGGCGATATCGGCTGGCTTGAGCAAGCCACGGTCATAGACGGACTTCGACATGGCGATCTCCTGATAAAGACCTAGAGCGCCATGTTTAAATTGCCAATCTTTCCCGAGGCTTGACGGATTTCACGCAAAAAAGGGAGGGACTTCGGGTCGCCGAAGTCCCTCCCTTGAGATTGCAAACGAGTACCTGATATCAGACCGCGATCTTGCCGCCGCCCTGTTTGGTGATGGCGACGACCGACGGCCGCACCGGCATGTCGGGCTTGAAGTCGGGCCAGCGCGTCGACAGGTCCTCATAGTAGGACGGGCGCCCGAACGCTTCCCAGTCCTCTCCGCCGTCGCCCGGATGCTGGACGGCGACGAAGGCGGTCTGGTCGTCGGGCGCAAACAGCGGACCGCACATTTCGGCGCCGATCGGCACGCGGAAGAACAGTTTCGAGGTCGCCCGCGCGGCCCCCTCCGTGTCCACCGCCCATAAGCCATCGGTGCGGCCGGTGGCTTTCGGACCCTGGCCGTCGGTCGCGACCCAGAGACGCCCGGCCGAATCGACCGCGCAATTGTCGGGCATGCCGAACCAGCCATTGGCCGTCGTTGCCGTCGAGAAGGTGGCACCGACATCGGCAACCGAGGGATCGCCGCATTTCAGCAGCACTTCCCACTTGCCCTTGGCGGCCGTGAAATCACCGCCGTCCTCGGCGATCTCGATGATGTGGCCGAAGGCGTTTTCGGCGCGCGGGTTGGCGGCGTCGACCTGGTCGGCCTTGCGCTTCGAATTGTTGGTCAGCATGACATAGACCTTGCCGTTGACGCCATTGGGCTGAATGTCTTCCGGGCGGTCCATCTTGGTGGCGCCGAGCAGGTCGGCGGCGCGGCGCGTCTCGATCAGCACGTCGGCCTGGCCAGTGAAACCGTTTTCAGCCGTCAGCGGCCCCTGGCCGAACACGATCGGCAGCCATTCGACCGTGCCGTCTTCGGCGAACCTGGCGACATGCAGCGTGCCATCGTCGAGCAGGTCCTTGTTGGCGGCACGGTCGTTCGGATTGAACGCGGCCCTGGTCACGAACTTGTAGACATAGTCGAAGCGCTCGTCGTCACCGAGATAGAAGACGACGCGGCCGTCCTTGGCGACGATCGATTCGGCGCCCTCATGCTTGAAGCGGCCCATGGCGGTGCGCTTCCTCGGCGTCGAGGTCGGGTCGTTGACATCGACCTCGACGATCCAGCCGAAGCGGTTGGCTTCGTTGGGTTCCTTGGCGAGGTCGAAACGCTCGTAATGCGCCGCCCATTCATAGGCGCCTTCGGGAATGCCGAGACGCTTGTAGTTCGCGGCTTCCTTGTGGTCTTCCGGCAGCTCGCCGGAAAAATAGCCATGGATGTTCTCCTCGGCCATCACATAGGTGCCCCAGGGCGTGACGCCGCCGGCGCAATTGTTGACGGTGCCGAAAACCTTGGTGCCGGACGGATCGGCTTTGGTCTTGACGCGGTCATGGCCGGCGACGGGGCCGGACAGCGCCATTTCGGTGTTGGCGGTGATGCGGCGATTGAGCTTGCCGTCGCGCACCACCTGCCATTTGCCACCGTCCTTGCGGATCTCGACGATGGTGCCGCCATGGGCGGCCATCTCGACATCGACCTGCTCCTTCGAGAGGGGTGCGACTTCGGCCGACTTCTTGCCGTCCTTTTCGACGATCTTCACGATGCCCGGGAACATCAGATGCGGATTGGTGTATTCGTGGTTGACCACCAGCAGGCCATGTTCGGCCGAGCCGTCGATCGGAATGTAGCCGACATAGTCATTGTTGTAGCCGAACTGTTTCGCCTGGGCCTCGGCCGACTGTTTCGTCGGGTCGAAGTCGGGCGAATCGGCAAAAAGCGGATCGCCCCAGCGCAGCAGGACATCGGCATCGTACCCCGGCGCGACATGGTGCTTGTCGTCGATGCCGGCCTCGAGTTCGTCGAACGCGAAGACCGAGCCTTCCGCTGCCCGGGCCTCGTCGGCGCTGATCAGCGCCAGCGGGCTGACGGTGGCGGCGATGGCCGAGACGGCCAGCGAGCCCTTGAGGAAGCCGCGGCGCGAGAACCGCGCGGCGATGATCTCGCCCATGGTGCGGTTGTCGGAGGCGTTGATGGCCGGGCCGTCGTTTTCCTCGAGCAGGCTGGTGCGGAATCGGGTGTCGGGGGAGCGAAGGTCAGTCATGGTGGCTTGCCTCTGGCTGTTGGGTGGCTGGAGCGTGGGGTACCTGTTTGACCCCCCTTATAATCGCCGGGTCACATTTTCGTGACATCGGGAGACCTTTCAGACGCGACAGGCAGTACGCGCAGCGCTGGCTCAGCCTTCCCGAAGGCCGTGAACTGCTCCGGAATCGTCTTTTCGAGATGAAGGAGACCTTCGGCGGCATGTTTCGCCGCGCATCCTGCAACGGCGCATGACGTCAGTCTTGCAAACGGATCAACGGACAAAGCCGGCTCGACAAAGTCACCTCCGCCGCCCCCGGCGGAGGTGACTTGATGTTCGGCGTCTGCCGTCGTCAGCGTAGGGAAAGCGAGTCTCCCATTTAGCGATGGCGGTCGCGGCGCCGTTCATGCGAAGCTAATGTAGCATACGCTTGGGACTTTAGTCCAATCTTGCGCTTTCAAAGGTCCTAGTTGACAACCGCAACGGTCGGAGGTCGCTTCCGGGCGCCGCGTCTTTCGGCAATGTTGTTGCACTGCAACGTTGGGGTGGGGCGCGCCCGGCTCAGTCGTCGGAGATCAAAATGCACAGATCGGTCACGACCCGTTGTTGCCGGCTGGCGCTCAAATCGGCAGCGGCGCTGGCGTTGACGATTGCTCCCTACCAAATTGTCCTGGACGGCTCCGTTCCCGGCATCCACACCGCCGGCGCATACGCCAAGGGTGGCGGCAACAGCGGTGGTGGCGGCGGCAACGGCGGCAATTCCGGCGGCGGCAATGGAGGGAACAGCGGCGGGAATAGCGGGAATGGCAACAGCGGCAATAACGGCAACAGCGGCAAATCGGGATCCAATCAGGGTAAGAGCGGAAGCCATGTCAATGCAAAGACCGGTGACAAGGTCGACGTGACCGGCAACAAGATCACGGTCCGGCATCCCGACGGCATAACGGAAAAGCTCGAGAACGGACGTTTCAGCATGAAGGACGCGCTCGGTCGCACGATCATCGACCGCCAGGCCACGCCGGCCGATGCCGATCGTCTCAAGGCCTTGTGAAGCTGGCCAACAGGCAACGGTCAGCTTTGCACGTCACCTCCGCCGCCCCCCGGCGGAGGTGACCTCGTTTTTGGCGGTGCCGCCCCGGTCCCGAGGCGCGACGCGCTTTGCGCGGTCCGCACCTTGCGGAGGCACGCAACCGTTCAATTATTGTTTTGCGCAATCCGGATGATTTCAGGTCGAAGCGGCCTGAAAACTGAATCCGCCTCTAAATCAAAGAGATAGAGCATGATGTCTTCCGAAAACCGCTTCACACCTTTCGGCATCATGCTCTCGTTGCTCTAAGAAGGCCTGTCGCGGTCGCGCAACTCACGCATCATCAAGGCCGCTTCGGTTCGGTTTCGCACATTGAGCTTCGACAGCACCCCGGTCATGTGATGCTTGACGGTCTTCTCCTGCAGCTCAAGCCGCAAGGCGACTTCCTTGTTGCTCAGCCCCTCCGCCACCAGCCGCAGGATTTCCGTCTGCCGATCGGTGAGCTGCCGCAGCCGTTCCGCGATGCCGTCGGTCGGCTGCTGGGACTGGAGATCCGAAAGCAGCCGGGCCGACAGCGTCGGCGACAGATAGCTTTCGCCGGCTGCAACATTGCGCAGGATGTCGGCGAGCCCGCGCGACCCGACGCCTTTGAGGACATAGCCATTCACCCCTGCGTTCAGCGCCTTTGTCACATCGGCGTTGGCCTCCGAAACGGTCAGCATGACGATCTTCTGGGCCGGATGGCTGGCGAGGATGCTTGCGACGGCGGTCAGCCCGCCGCCCGGCATGGAGATATCGAGCAGCAAGATGTCGGGCCGCACCGTCGTGGCGAGGCGTTCGGCATCCTGCGCCGTGGCGCCCTCGCCAACCATCTCGAAGCCTCCGATCTCCGAGAGGCTGCGCGTCACACCTTCGCGAAAGAGGGGGTGATCGTCGACAATGGCGATGCGAATGGTCCCAGTCATGCTTGCTCCTCGACCGATAGACGGATCACCAAACGCGTACCTTGCGGCCCGGTCAAGGTTTCGAACTGTCCGCCAATGCTTTCGACCCGCTCCCTGAGGCCGGCGAGGCCGAGACCCTCGACCCGTGCCGCCGGATCGAAACCGGGCCCGCCGTCCGACACTTCGACAAAAAGCCGGCCACCTTTCATCCCCGCACTCACCGCCTGATCCTTGCCCAACCCGTGGCGATAGGCGTTGTTCAGCCCTTCCTGGACGAAGCGATAGATGCTGATCTTCTCGGAGGCGCCGGGCTCCGGCAAGTGTCCGGTCAGCGTCAGCGTCACCGACGTTCCCGTCCTCTGCTCATGTTCCTTGACCGCCAGCCGCAGAATGTCGGTTGCGGCAGCCGTCTCGATCTGCGGCAAAACAAGGCCGGTGCAGATGCCGCGTATTTCGCGCATCGCGTCCTCCAGTGTCTTGCGGATCATTGCGACCTCGGTCGAACGGCTTACGCTCGAATGGCCGTCGCTGGAAAAAATCGGGCTGTCCATGCGCAGCGCCGCCAGTGCCACGAGTTGGGCCGGGCCGTCATGGAGGTCGGCGCCGATCCGGCGCAGATATCTTTCGTTCAGCGCGGTGGCGCGGCGGGAGGCCCGTTGCACGCGCAGTCGCAAAGCACTGTTTTGCGCCACCAGACCCTGCAGCTCCGAAACCTGGCGGCGCAGTGCCCCACGCTGATCGTCGATGGTGCGGCTGCCGCGCAGGACGATGCCCGACAGGAGCAGGAATGCCGCGAGCGTCGCGCCGGCCACGATCAGCCAGCTCGACCACAGGGCGGACGCCAGGGTGGCCTGGAAATCGTCGGCGATCTCATAAAACTCGGTGACCGCCACCACCTCGCCCGACCAGGGCTCGCGCACGGGATTGTAGATCTCCAGCAATGGCAAGCCGGTAGCCTTCTCCTCGCGTTCATCATCATCGAATGTATTGAATTCAGCGACGACATTGCCTTCGAAGGCGGAACGCAGATTGTCGCTCGGACCGAAGCGGCGGCCGATCAGGGACGCCTCCTTAGCGTAGAGAACCGTGCCGTCGCGGCGCCAGAGCACGAACGATTGGAGGCGCTTGCCGAGCGCGCCCTGGCCAAGCGTCTCGTCCAGCGCCTGCTTGACGGACTCGCTGAGCTCCTGGTCCTTGCGCAAGTCGGGAAGCAGCGGCGCAATCACGCTGTCGACATAGAGCGCCGTCGTGGCGGCCGAATTGCGGATGACGCCGTCCCGGATCTGCGCCGTCACCCAGGTGCCCACCACCAACATGACGGCCAGCAGGCCAAAGCCGCCGGCAACGACGAATTGCAGGGCGAGGGAAAGCTCGCTCCAGCGCCGCATCAGGTTTTGAAAACTGCGAATCATGAGCCCCTGACCGCCCTTCGAACCGACAGATTGGGCGATGTTAGTACTTTGAGCTTCCGGCTTGCCATTGCCAAGGGCTTCGTTTGGTCGAGGTCGCTTGACGTCCCGGCGCGCTTGGGAAACAACGTCCGCGACGCACGCGGCGGCGGCCGCTTCGAGAGGGGACGAAACGTTGAGTTTTTCGGGATTGCTGCAGCTCGGCTTTTCGACGGTCATTTTCCTGCTGGCGGCGACAGCCGCCAAGCAATGGGGCCTTGCGCCGAGCCTTGGCAAGATAGCGCTGACGCTGGCGCTCTATTCGCTGGGCAATCTGATCATGCTGCGGCTGATCCGCGAATTCGGCATGTCGGTGTCGTTCAGCCTTTCCGCCGTCATCCAGCTGGTCTCCGTGAACGTCGTGGCGCTGGTCTTCTTCGGCGAGCGCGTCAATGCGCTGCAGGCGACCGGCATCATGCTGGCGATCGCAGCGGTGGCGCTGATCACGCTGGGACCCTATCTGCAAGGCCGGCTGTAACGGGCGAATTGCCGATGAAGAACGCCGCGAACGCTTTGCTCAACCGGGTCGAATTCCCGGTGCTGCTGGCCGGCCTGGTCATCGCCGCCGGCCTGTGGGGATTCGAGGAGCTGATGGAGATTGCGCGCGCCACCACGCCGCACGCCTTCGACACCGAGATCCTGCTCGCCTTCCGCCAGGCGGGGCGCCCTGACAGCCCGATCGGCCCGCTGTGGCTGCAAGGGGCGATGCGCGACATCACAAGTCTTGGCAGCGGCAGCGTGTTGGTGCTGATCGTGACGGCGGTAATCGTCTATCTCCTGCTTATCCGCAGGCCGGCGACCGCCCTTTTCATCTTCGTGGCGGTGGCCGGCGGTCAGGTGCTGTCGAGCCTGCTGAAAGCCGGCATCGACCGGCCGCGCCCCGAACTCGTCTCGCATCTCGTCAACGAAACGACGCTGTCTTTTCCGAGCGGCCACGCCATGCTGTCGGCCGTGACCTATCTGACGCTCGGCGCGCTGGCGGCACGCTTCCTGCCCGGTCGAACGACGAAGATCTATGTGCTGTCGCTGGCGGTGCTGACGACGCTGCTGGTCGGCATCAGCCGCATCTATCTTGGCGTCCACTGGCCATCGGATGTGCTTGCCGGCTGGTGCGCCGGCTTCGTCTGGGCGATGCTGTGCTGGCTCGCTGCCCGGGCGTGGCAGCGATGGCGCGGGCAGCGCCTGAACGGCGACAGCGAGACTGGAGACTAGATCAGCCGGTCGATCAGCCCGTGCCCGCAGCCCACCGACAGCAAGGCCGCCCAGGTCATGAAGGTCTTGAAGAATTCAACCGCGTTATCCCCTGCCTAGATGGACACCCTAGGCACAATCCCGGGAAGTATCTGAATGATCGGTCAGCCGCCCCTTTACGCCTCAGACGTTCATCCTAATGCTTGTAACATCACAATGATGGTATTATACCTTATTCCTGCAGACTCAGACGGGGATTCCGGCCGATGATCACTGCCGCGCAGATGCGCGCCGCAAGGGCGCTGGCCGGCATCGATCAGAAGACGCTCGCCGAGCGCGCCGGCGTTTCGCTTCCAACCATCCAGCGCATGGAGGCGAGCGATGGCGTGGTCAGGGGCGTGGTCGACACGCTGATGAAGGTCATCCAGGCTCTCGACGAGGCCGGGGTGGAGCTGATCGGCGAGAACCAGACCAGCGAGCGCGGCGGCCGGGGCGTGCGCCTCAAGCCTGCCGTGCCGCGGGATCCCAAGGCTGAGCCGGCATAAAGTCGCGACGGCGACCGCCGACAGCCCTGCCGACGATCCCGCCGCCTTTCAGGGTGCGAAAGGCAGTCCATGGATCAGACGCAGCGGGCAGTGCATCAACCGGCCCACAGGTCGGCCCATAGGCCGGTAAAACCGACATTTTCCGAATTGTTCACGCCGAAGCTGGTGACGGTCTGGCGCGAGGGCTACACGTTCGCCGACTTCAAGGCGGACGCCATTGCCGGGCTGACGGTCGCCATCGTCGCGCTGCCCTTGTCGATGGCGATCGCCATCGCCTCGGGCGTGACGCCCGAGCGCGGCCTTTACACCTCGATCGTCGGCGGCTTCATCATTTCGGCGCTCGGCGGCAGCCGCTTCCAGATCGGTGGTCCGGCCGGCGCCTTCATCGTGCTGGTGGCCGCGACTGTTGCCCGGGTCGGCATCGATGGACTGCTGTTGGCAACGATGATGGCAGGGGTCTTCCTGCTCGCCATCGGCTATCTCCGCCTCGGCACCTACATCAAGTTCATTCCCTATCCGGTGACAGTCGGCTTCACCGCCGGCATCGCCGTCATCATCTTTTCGGGACAAATCGTCGAACTGTTCGGGCTGAAGCTTGCAGCCAGGGAGCCGGGACCGCTGGTGCCGAAGTTGATCGCGGTCGGTGAGGCGGCCGGCACCATCAATCTTGCGGCGACCTTCGTGGCGGTGTTGACCATCTTCACCATCGCCGGCCTGAAGCGCTGGCGGCCGACATGGCCTGCCATGCTCATCGCCATCGGGCTGGCATCGCTGGTCGTGGCGCTTCTCTCGCTGCCGGCGGAGACGATCGGCACTCGCTTTGGCGGCATCCCGCGTAGCCTGCAAATGCCTGCCTTGCCGCCGGTCAGCCTGGGCAGGATGATTGACGTGCTGCCGGATGCCATTGCCTTTGCCCTGCTCGGCGCGATCGAATCGCTGCTGTCGGCGGTGGTCGCCGACGGGATGACGGGCCGGCGGCATCGTTCCAACTGCGAACTGGTGGCGCAAGGCTTCGCCAACATCGCGTCCGCCCTGTTCGGCGGCATCTGCGCCACCGGCACCATCGCCCGCACCGCGACCAATGTGCGGGCCGGCGCCCACGGACCGGTTTCCGGCATTGTCCACTCAGCCATCCTGCTCGCTTTGATGCTGGTGGCGGCGCCGCTCGCCAGCTACATCCCGCTCGCCGCCCTTGCCGGTGTACTGGCCGTCGTGTGCTGGAACATGTTCGAGAAACAGGCCTTCGCCACCTTGCTGCGCGCCTCGCGCGGCGATGCGCTGGTGCTGATGGCGACCTTCCTGCTCGTCGTCTTCCGCGATCTCACCGAAGGCATCGTCGTCGGCTTCGTGCTGGGCTCGATCCTGTTCATCGACCGCATGGCCAAGTCGATTGCGGTAGAGGCCGATCAGCCGCTGGTGCAGGAGGATGTCGCCGACAGCGCCAACGCCTACGATGCCAGCGAGGCGACCGACGCCGACACCGTGGTCTACCGCATCTCGGGCGCCTTCTTCTTCGGCGCGGCATCGACCGTCGGCACCGTACTCGACCGCATCGCCGACCAGCGCAGGAACTTCATCCTCGACTGCTCGGCCGTACCGTTCTTCGATTCGACGGCGGCCAACGTCATCGAGGGCGCCGCCCACAAGGCCAGGCGCGCCGGCGTCCGCTTCATCATATCAGGCGCCGCGCCGCAGATCCGGCGCATGCTGATCAACCACGGCGTGAAGCGCCCGCTGGTGACCTATGCCGCGTCGATCGAGGAGGCGCGGGCGCAGCTGAAAGGCAAGATCGAGGTGCGGTAGGGGCCGGGATTTGCCGGCCGGCGGTCGCTTGAACGTCAACTTTTTGATCTCAAGCAAGCGGGGAGCACGCTTTAGGCGAGCGGGCTCACTTTAGTCCCAGATGCAAGGAAAGTCGCTTCGCGGCGGCGTCGAATGCCACCAATCTTCGTGACCTGAACAGGGAAGCCTCCGCCTATCCTGCTTCAGCTTTCACCGTGGTCCTTTGTCCGGACATTTTGCTCTTCCCAGCCGCGGTTCAAAAATGAAACCGCATTCATGATAGAGTTCGCGCAGTGATTTGCCAGACCGTAGAAGGCGGGTTTGCCAAATGCGTGACACGTCCCCGCGAAATCGAAGTGATCCTATGCCGACCGCGCCAACACTTGAACTTCGCCGCTATTCACGGCTGAGAAATTTGCGAGAGCGCGCAGAACGCCAAGGTGCTGCATTGCAGTTCTGGGCGCGTACGGCATCGCTCGCCGTGATCTCCTGCTTCTTTTCATTAATCAGCCGCTGGGATGCCTCTCTGCTCTTCGTGCTGGCGGGCCTCATGTTGTTCCAACTCGTCGGCCTGATCCAGTTTCGCTTTGCGCGCCGTCGCAACGCGCCATGGTGGATCGGTTATCTCGTAGGCACGCTGGACATCGTTCTGTTGACCGTTCTGCTGGTAACGCCCAACCCGTTTTCCCTGGAGGTCGCGCCGGCCGCGATGCAACTGCGCGAAGGCAGCTTCAAATTCCTGTTGATTTTCGTGTGCCTTGGCGCGCTGACCCTTTCGACCCGATTGGCGCTCTATCTCGGAGCGCTCGCAGCCTTGACGTGGACGATCGGGGTGGGATGGGTGATTCTTCATGCGGGAACCGTCCTTCCGGCGACGAATCTCTATTCGCTGCCGACGACAGAGCGACTGAACCTCTATCTCAATCCCAATTTCGTCGACACATTCGCGCAGGCGACCAACGTGTTGGTTGTGCTGATTATCGGCGCGATCATGGCGCTGGTCGTCTCTCGTTCTCGACATCTGTCGGAAGACTATGTCAAGGCAGAGCGCGCCCGCGCCAATCTCGCCCGGCATTTTTCGCCAAATGTCGTCGACCAACTCGCCGCGGATGACGAGCCCTTCGGCCCGGTCCGCCGGCAGGATATCGCGGTACTGTTCGCCGACATCGTCGGCTTCACACACTATTCCGAGGATCATCCGGCCGAAGCAGTGTTCGAACTTCTGCGTCAGTTCCACCGTCGCATGGAGCAGGTCGTTTTCGACCACCATGGCACCGTCGACAACTATATCGGCGATTGCATCATGGCCACATTCGGGGTTCCGCAAGCCAGCCATAACGACGCGACCCGAGCCATCCAGTGCGCTGAAGCGATGATCGCCGCTCTCGAAGACTGGAATGTGCAGCGGGTGTCCAGGGGATACCCGTCGCTGGACGTTCGGATCGGTGCACAATATGGCGCAGTCGTCATCGGTGCGGTCGGCAGCGAGCGCAATCTTTCCTTCGCGGTGGTGGGCGACACCGTCAACGTCGCCAGCCGTTTGCAGGCGCTTTGCCGTGAACTTCAGGCAAACATTTGCTTTGGGTCACGACTGATAGAAGCCGCGAAGGCGGAATCGCCCACGACACAGTTGAATGCGCGCGATCATGGGCCGGTGAGCATCCGCGGTCGGGATGAACCGGTCCATGTCTGGGTCGAACACAGAGCCGAAAACCAGGGTGCTGTTGCGGTTTCGGCGTGATATAGCCGCCATGTGAAACGCCTGCATCTGCCGGAAAGTTCACGCCTGAAGGCATCATGCGCTCGCAGGCCCTGAGCGAGGCGTCGATGTTCCTCTATCTGCGCGATCTCGAGGAGTGCGAAATCGTCTCAGCATGATTGCATCTGGCGGCTGAGCTTGCCGCGCACGGCCCTGGCGGTGCCGACGGCGCCATTGACCGCGCCCATCATCTTCATCTGCCCGGCGGTCTCGTTCGTGCGCGCCCGGCAATCCTGCATTTTCCTGGTCGCCTCGACTGCAGCCATGGCTTCGCCAAGACCTTCCGGCGAGTCCGGGCCGGCCGCCAGCTCCGCCAATTGCGCATGCTGGTCTGGCGTGATCGGCGGGCTGGCGGCCGTCTGGCTGCAGCTGGAAGCCAGCAGGCAGATAAGCATTGCGATCGGGCTGCCCCGCCTGACACGTGCCGTGGCTGGGAAAATGCCGCGATGTTCGGCCTCGAGGCTCCCGCTCGGAGTTGCTTTTCCCGCCACCCGTTTGCTGTTGCCCAACATCCTATCGCCCCATCGCCGGGCCGAGGATGAGGCTGCGGATTTTTGGCGTCAGCGGCCTGACGACATCGGCGAAGGGGTCGCCCTCGGCCCGCAAAGCCATCAACCCTTCGACCTCTTCGTCGATGGCCGCGATGGTCTCCGTCTTCTGTGCGTCGGTCAGCTCCCTCATGCCGGATATGGCACCCCTGAGCTTGGCGAAAATGGCATCGAGTTCCGCGACCGACATCGTCGCCAGGAACCCGCGCATGGTCTCGCCAAGCGCGACCTTCCAGCTGTCGGCGGTGAAGCCGGCTGTGCCGATCAAGCCCTTGTCCGCGGCATCGCGCTCGTACCAGTCGGCGGCGATCTCCTCGTCATAGGCGAACTGACCGAATTCGGGCTGCAAGGCCTCGATCAGGCCGACGACCGCCGACGCATCCCGCGCTGTCAGCGCCAAGGCATGCGGGCTGTCGAACATCATGCCGGCAAGTGCGAGCGCGCCGGCCAGCCGGCGCATGGCTGCGAAACGCCGCTCAGCCATAACAGTCCTCCACAACGCCGGCCCGGGCACTGCTCGTCGCCTGGGACTGCAGAACCGAGCCGCCGATCGAGGCGGCCTGGCCGGCAATGACCCCACCATTGCCGGCCAGACCGCCAAGACCCCCCGCCATCGACAGGACACCGCCGAGCAGAGCCGCATTGGTCTGCGCCTTCGCCGCCTTCTTGGCGGCCTCGGCGCAGGCGGTTTCCGTCGATGGTTCGTTCCGGGCCTTGTTGCTGCCGGCCGCGCTCGCGATCGATGCCGGGTTGCTGTCGGCCTGGCCCGTTTGGCAGCCCGCCAGGGCAATGGTCAGGGCCACGAAAAAGCTTTTTTTCATGGTGCTGCTCATCATCGGGCAGCGCGCGGCGGCAGCTTGACCTCGCGGTGATCGGTCACCGTGTTGCCCAACGCGATCGACAGCAGATAGGCACGCGGATTGAAGCCCGCCGCGGCCAGTGCCGACAGCGCCTTGAACAGTTGCAAATGAAACATCGTGCCCCCTTGGATTGCCGCCAATACGGTTCCGGTTTCGGAATCGCGCCGCAAACTAGGGGCATCAAAGGGGGACAGCTTGGACAGAACGGCACTGAAAGCGGCCAAAACGGCCCGGTATTGACGTTTTGCAGGCCGCGGCGCATATGACCGCGCTCTTGGCATGGGGGTGTCGATGACTGCGACGATGGGGCCATCAGCTTCGTTCAGGCTGGCGACGGAGATGTTTCCGGAGCGGGATCGCGTCGAGATTACGCGCGAGGTTTACGGCCGCACGGTTCTGAGGGTGGACCTCGATCCGCTGGCGCCGGCGCAGATTGACATGCGGGTGCGCGCGTTGCCGGGCCTCGGCATCGCCACCGGCAACTCATCGGAATTCCGGGTGCATCGCACATCGTCGCTGATCGACAACGACGACTTCGTTCTTCTGGCGGCCCTCGATGGGGGCAGCGTGATGAAGCACCGCGGCCGCGAGGAGGCGGTCGGCAACGGCCAGGCGCTGATGATGAGCGGTGAAGAGGTTGGCCTCAATCTGATCGGCGCCGGCGGGTTCCGCTTCATCAATCTGAGTTTTTCGCGCAAGCAGCTTTCGCCTCTGATCGGCGATCCGGCAGCGGTCCTTATGCGGCCCTTGCCGACCCAAAGCGGGGCGATGCGGCTGTTGCTCGACTATATCAACTCGATCCAGGAGGTCGGAGACGAGTTGACTGCGGAGGCCTGTCACCTTGCGACGACGCATGTCTTCGACCTTGCCGCACTCGCCATGGGCGCGACCAGGGATGCGGCCCAGATCGCACGCGGCCGTGGCGTCAGCGTTGCCCGCTTGCGCGCCATCAAGGCCGATATCGTCGCGCATGGTGGCCATGTCGACCTGTCGGCGCGGGACGTCGCCGCCCGCCACGGACTGTCGGCCCGCTATGTCCGCAAGCTGTTCGAGAGCGATGGCACATCCTTGATTGATTTCATGATGAACCAGCGGCTGGCGCGTGCCCATCGCATGCTTGGCGATCCGCGCCATGCCGGACGCAGCATCACCGCGATCGCCTACGAGGCCGGCTTCAACGATCTTTCCTATTTCAACCGGGCGTTCCGCCGCCGTTATGATGCCACTCCCTCGGACGTGCGCGCTGCGGCTTGCAAGCACTGACGCCAAAGCGCCGCCTGCCGGGCGGCGCTCCCGTGCCGTGCCGTCCATGCTGTTGGACTCATTTGATCGCGTCTATTCGGCGGCCTTTGCCCCGGGATCGGCAACCTTGTCGTCCCAGACCATCTGCCGGTAGTCGAAACCATATTCCAGCGTCGGTTTGACGATGCGGAAATAGGGCGACAGGTCGAAATCGCGCGGCGTGTAGAGCGAGTGGTGGCGGATGTGCAGGATTTCCTTGCGCGAATAGTTCGACTGCGCGGAGGCTCGGCCGGGCGCACGGGTGATTTCGGGCAGGATCGGATAGCGGATCTGGCCATAGGCCTCGGCGATCAGCGTCGAGCAGATCGCCCGTGTCGGATCGCCGGAGCCGAAGGCCAGCATGCGGCGGCGCCAGCGCACCGGCACCGGCGGTGTGGGCAAGAAAAAACGCAGCATGTCGAAAATGTTCTTGAGGTCGTATTTCAGGCCGAGCCTGCCGATCATGAAGGCGACGACCTTGTCGCGATCCTCCGGCGCCAGCCCGCTCGCCCGGCAGATGCGGGTGTTGTAGGTGCGGTAGCGCGACAATGGCACGGCGACGCAGCCTTCGCCGATCGTGACCTCGATCAGGCGCGGCCGTTCCGAGCCGTCTTCCGGCGCGGGCAAGGCATCGCCGATATAGAAGGCCGCATGCGACCAGGTCGACTGGGTCAGGTACTTGATCGCCGCCGAGATCTTCTGGTTGCCCTCGATCAGCAGGATGTCGCCCGGCTCAAGCGTGCGGCGCAGCGTCTCGGCATCGGAAGGAGTGTAGGGCTCGTAGCCGGACGATTCTTCCTGCAGCCGGCCGGCAAGCCA
The DNA here is from genome assembly GCF_024518695.1 of Mesorhizobium sp. LMG17149. Lineage (NCBI taxonomy): Bacteria > Pseudomonadati > Pseudomonadota > Alphaproteobacteria > Hyphomicrobiales > Phyllobacteriaceae > Mesorhizobium > Mesorhizobium sp. LMG17149. The sequence continues at coordinate 98,193 of NZ_JANIFL010000016.1, read as the reverse complement.
GCGGCCAAGTCGATCCAGAAGCGTGTCGCCGGGCTCGGTCATGCCCCATGCCGATTAGCATGGGCGGGTAATGAGGGCTAGCGCACGCCTTCCTCCCCGTCCGGAGCGCGAGGAAGAGCGCCCTACGATGCCGCGGCCTCTTCCGGCGGCGCAGCCAGATCGTCGCGCGCCTTGCGGGCCAGTTTGCGTGTCGAGCGTTTGGGACTGTCGCCGAACAACTCGGCCGCCTCGGCCAGGCACCTCTTCTTCAACTGCTTCTCCGACCGCTTCAGCAGCTTGCCCAGAAGCTTCGTGTCCTCGGGCGGCCCGAGCGGCTGGTCGTCGGCCTCGAGCAGCGCGCGCATCACCAGCACATCGTGCAGGTCGCCCAGCCGCTCGCCCAGTTCGTCGACCGCCTTGCGCCGGGCCTTGATCGGTGTCGGCCACAGCCTGCCGAGCAGCGACAGATGCATGCCGTGGGTCTTGGCCGCCTTGCGCAGATCGTGGAAATCATCGGCCGCGCCCCGCGATCTGGCCTTGTCGAGCGCCTTCCTGGCACGGCGCAGCGTGACGCGGGCACCTTCGGCAAGCACGTCGGCCGCCTGTTCCGGCTGGTCGGGCAAGGCCAACGCTTCGACGCGTTTGAGGCCATCCTCGCAAGCGGCGGTCGCCGCGCCGATCGCCGCCTCGAGCCCGCTGCCTTCGTGCAGTTCATGCTGGCGCGCGATCAGCCTGTCGCGCGCAGCAGTAAGCCCATCGTCGGCGCTCTCCTTGGGAAAGCTCGCCGCCAGCCGGTCGATGGTTTCGATCAGCGCTGTCGCCTCGCGCGGACCGGCAAGCAGGCCTGCTACATTGCGATAGCACTGGTTCTCGGTCTCGCAGAATGTTTCGTCGCCGGAACGAACAAGCCGCAGCAGGGCGCGGGCGCTCTTCAGCCGCTTGCGGCACTTGTGCAGCGCCTGTTCCGGCCGGCTCCGTGCGGCGTCAAGGTGATGCAGCGCCTTGCCGATTTCCTCGGCAAGGATACGCCTGACCTCGCCGGTCAGCGGCAGGCGCGGATCGATACGAAAGCTCATGCGGCGATCTCCGGTATCCCCCCAAGGGCGAGCGACGCGTTGTAGAATTTTGACTCGCCGGTGACTTCGCGGCCGAGCCAATCAGGCAGCATTTCGTCCGGCACGTCCTCCGGCGTCTCAAGTTCGGCGATCACAAGTCCCGCAAGCGGACCGCCGAAGACATCGATTTCGTAGAGATAGCCACGGTGCCTAACATGGTGACGTGTCTTCTCGATGACACGTCCGATGGCGAAGTCCAGCATCTCCACCGCCTCCGAGAGCGGGATCGAGTATTCGAATTCGTCGCGTTCGCGCGCCTTGCTGCCGAATTTGAGTGTCAGCTTGGCGGAACCGCCATCGCTGATGCGGATGCGCACCGTGCGCCCGGGGCCGGCAGCGAGATAGAACTGGAGAATGCGGATATTGGCCTCGGCCAGTTCCCGCCATGCGGTGCTGGTGACCAGGAATTTTCGTTCGACTTCCTTGCCCATGGCCGGGCACTAAAGCGTTTGCCGCCGTCGATGGCAAGATAATGACGAACAGAAGTTGACTTTAATCAATCGATTGATTAAACTGCGCTCATGGTCAAACTGCCTGAGCCCAAAATTCTTCGCCGCGAGCCCGCCGAGATGACGCGCGCGGCCCTTGTCCAAGCGGCGCTGAAGCTGTTCGGAAGGCAGGGCTTCGATGGCACCTCGACGCGCGAGATCGCCGCCGAGGCGCGAGCCAATATAGGCTCGATCGCCTATCATTTCGGCGGCAAGGAGGGTCTTCGCGCCGCTGCCGCCGACTTTATCGTCGAGACCATCCAGGGTGTAGCCGGCCAGGCGCTCGGCAATGTACAGGCGCCTGCGCCGGGACCAGCCAATCCGGAGGCGGCGCAAGCGCTACTCTTCGCGGCGCTGGAGCGGATGGTCGGCTTTGTCGTGGCCAGCCCGCAGGCCGGCGAGATCGTGCAGTTCGTGTTGCGTGAGCTTTCGCATCCGACGGCAGCCCTCGACCGCATCTATGACGGCGTCTTCGAGCCGATGCATCGCCGGCTGTGCCAGCTCTGGGAACAGGCGACCGGCGAGCCCGCCGAAAGCGAGGCCACAAGGCTCACCGTGTTCACGCTGATTGGCCAGGTCATCTATTTCCGCATCGGCCGCGAGGCGGTGATGCGCCGCATGGGCTGGAAAGACATCGGCGCCGCCGAGGCGGCCAAGGTGGTGGCGGTCACATCGGGTAATCTCAAGGCCATATTGGCTTCCAAAAAGAGCAAAGCATGAAGGGGCAAAGACCATGAGCTTTCTGTGTTCGCTGCCGCTCGCCGCGCAGCTCTTCTCGGCCTGTGCCCCGGCAGCACCGCTGGCCGTCGGCTATGTCGAAGGCGACTACGTGCTTCTGGCGCCGATCGAGGTGGCGCAGGTCGAGACCGTCACGGTGAAGCGCGGCGACCGTGTGGTGCCTGGCACGACCGTGGTGACGCTGGAAAGTGCCGATGCCAAGATCGCGGTTGCGCAGGCGCAGGCCGGCCTTGCCCAGGCGCAGGCGCAGTTGGCCGACCTGCAGATCGGCAAGCGGCCGGAAGAGATCGCCGTGCTGAAGGCCGAGGTCGACATGGCCAGCGCCCAGGCCGCCGACGCCAAGCGCAAATACGACCGCGCCGCCGATCTGTTCAAGCGCGGCGCCGGCACGCAAGCCGATTTCGACACCGCGTCGGCCACGCTGGAAACGGCCAATGCGCAGGTCGGCCAGGCCAATGCCAATCTCGCCGTCGGCGGCCTGCCTGCACGGGCCGAAACGATCAAGGCCGCCGACAATCAGGTCAAGCAGGCGCAGGCCGCGTTGGAGCAGGCGCAGTGGCGGCTATCGAAGCGGGTGCTGGCAGCGCCTTCGCCGGGCCGCGTCAACGATGTCATCCGCAATCCGGGCGACACATCAGGTCCGACCGCGCCGGTGATTTCGATCCTGCCCGACGGCGCGGTGAAGCTCAGCGTCTACATCCCGGAGAGCGCCTTCTCCTCGGTCAAGGTCGGCACCTTGCTCGGCGTCCATTGCGACGGCTGCGGCCCGGATGTGAAGGCGCGCGTCAGCTACGTGTCGCCGGATCCGGAATTCACGCCGCCGGTGATCTATTCGCTCGAGAACCGGCAGAAGCTGGTCTACCTGGTCGAGGCGCGGCCGGAGGGCGATGCCGGGCCGCTGCAGCCCGGCCAGATCGTCGATGTTGATCTCGCGGACAGCGCAAGATGAACGCCATCGACGTCCACGGCCTGGTCAAGCGATTTGGCGACAAGACCGTCGTCGACCATGTGACGATGTCGGTCGCCGAGGGCGAGATCGTCGGCTTTCTCGGCCCCAACGGTTCGGGCAAGACCACCACCATCCGCATCATGTGCGGCCTGCTGACGCCGGACGAAGGCGAAGGCACGGTACTCGGCTTCAACATCCGCACCGACAGCCTGCGCATCAAGCGCGAAGTCGGCTACATGACGCAGAAATTCTCGTTCTACGAGGATCTGACGATCGGCGAGAATCTCGAATTCGTGGCGCGGCTCTACCGGCTGAAGCCGGTTGAAGAGCATGTCGCGAGCACGTTGGAGGACCTCGGCCTGACGTCGCGCCGCAACCAGCTGGCCGGCACCTTGTCGGGCGGCTGGAAGCAGCGGCTGGCGTTGGCCGCCTGCATCATGCACAAGCCGAAATTGCTGCTGCTCGATGAGCCTACGGCCGGTGTCGATCCGAAGGCGCGGCGCGAGTTCTGGGACGAGATCCATCGCCTGGCCAGCGGCGGGCTGACCGTACTGGTCTCCACCCACTACATGGACGAAGCCGAGCGCTGCCACCGCATCAGCTACATCTCCTACGGCAAGATGCTGGCCACCGGCACCGTCGCCGAGGTGGTCAGGAATGCCGGGCTCACCACCTTCGTCCTGCAGGGCCCGCGGCTCGATCAGGTCGCCGAAGCGCTCCAGGGCCGCTCCGGCGTCGACCAGGTGGCGCCTTTCGGCGCGACGCTGCATGTCGTCGGCTCCGACAAAAAGAAGCTCGAAGCCGCACTCGCCGACGTCGAGAAAGAGCACAAGGGCGTGAAAGTTTCGCCCGGCGAAACCAGCCTCGAGGACGTCTTCATCCAGTTCATGTCCGGCTCGAAGGACAACATGGCATGAACAGCGTCTTTTCCTTCGCCCGGCTTGGCGCGCTGCTGATCAAGGAATTCATCCAGATGCGGCGCGACCGCATCACCTTCGCCATGATGCTCGGCGTGCCGCTGATACAGTTGGTGCTTTTCGGCTACGCCATCAACAACGACCCGAAAAGCCTGCCGGCAGCACTCGTGGCGACGAGCAACGATCCCTACACGCGTGCCATTGTCGCGGCGCTGCAGACCACCGGCTACTATCGTTTCGACCATGTCGCGCAAAGTGCCGCCGAGGCCGAGTTCCTGATATCGCGCGGCGACGTCGCCTTCGTCGTCACCATCCCCGCCGATTTCGCCAGGAGGGTGGAGAGCGGCAGCAACCCGCAGATACTCATCGAGGCGGACGCCACCGACCCGGCGGTGGCCAGTGGCGCCATCTCGACGCTCGGCACAGTCGCCAGCCAGGCGCTGCTGAGGGCGCAAGGCACGCAGGAAGCCGCCGCCGAGGCCGCCAAGGGTCGGCTCGATGTCGTCGTACACCGGCGCTACAATCCCGAAGGCATCTCGCAATACAACATCGTGCCCGGCCTGCTCGGCGTCATCCTGCAGATGACCATGGTGATGATGACCTCGATCGCGCTGACCCGCGAGACCGAGCGCGGCACGATGGAGAACCTGCTGGCGATGCCGTCCAGCCCGCTCGAGATCATGATGGGCAAGGTGCTGCCCTATCTGGCGGTCGGCGGCGTGCAGGTGGTGGTGGTGCTGGCGGCGGCGAAGCTGCTGTTCGCCATCCCCTTCACCGGATCGATGTCGCTGCTCCTGACCGCCGTGCTGATCTTCGTGCTGGCGCTGGTGCTGCTCGGCTACACGATTTCGACCATCGCCCGCACGCAGATGCAGGCGCTTCAGCTCACCTTCTTCTTCTTCCTGCCGTCGATCATGCTGTCGGGTTTCATGTTCCCCTATCGCGGCATGCCGGACTGGGCGCAAATCTTCGGCGAGATCTTCCCGCTGACGCATTTCCTGCGCATCACCCGCGCGGTGATGCTGAAGGGCGCCGAACTGCCGGCGGTGGCAACGGAGATCGGCTGGCTGGTGGTGTTCGTGGCATTGTTTGCCGGCGTTGCGCTGGTGCGGTTCAGGCGGACGCTGGATTAGATGCCGCACGACCTCCAGTCTTGGCACCAGCCTTTGCGGAAGGGAGAAATGCTTTCGCCAATCTCCATGGTTTGTAACTGCCACTAACCGTTGAGCGATTTCGGGCCGCTGACGAAGGCGCTCCCCTTGACGTAAAACCGCAGCGGGCGATCGGCATCCTTTGTAATGCCGATCCGGACGCCTTGGGCGATGTCGCCGGCTTGATGCTCGTCGGTTGCCAGCCATAGCGGGCCTTTGCGGCAAAGATCGAGCCCGTCGAGGGAACGATCGATCCGCAATGCCTGGGCCAGCCTTCCCGGTCCTCGCGCCAGGTCGCGCAAGCGGTCGATGCCGCGATTGAGCCGCATGAGCGCAATGCCTTCGAGCGGCTCGAGCGCCCTGATGAGCACGCCGGTTCCGACCCCTGCCATCTCGCTCGAAACGTTGAGCATGTAGGAGATGCCGTAGGCGAGATAGACATAGGCGTGCCCGGGTTCGAGAAACAGCGAACGGTTGCGCGGGGTCATCCCCCGGTAACCGTGTCCGGCGGCGTCACCGGTCACATAGGCCTCGGTCTCGACGATGCGGCCGCTGGCGATGCCTTCGGGCAGTTCGCGCACCACGATCTTGCCGATGAGGGTGCGGGCAAGGGATGCCGTATCGTCGGGCAGCTCGGAACGCGTGAGCGGGCGGTAGATGACCATGCTCAGCGCGGCGACGATTTGGCGGCGGGCGAGGAGTGATCCAAGGCGGAGCCTGTCGCCAGATACTCCATATCAGATACCCTTGGACATCGCCGTCTCAAGCAGCCGCCATGATCCCGGCATACGTCCCGAAATCGACATTGCCGCCCGACAGCACCACGGCAACGCATTTGCCCGACAGTTCGATCTCGCCCGATGACAGTGCTGCCAGCGCCACGCAGCCGCCGGGCTCGACCACCAGCTTGAGATAGGCCATGGCGTCGCGCATCGCCTGCGCCGCCGCCTTGTCGGAGACGGCGATGCCACCGGTGAGGTTCCTGCGGTTGATCTCGAAGGTGATCACGCCAGGCTCGGCGGTCAGCAGCGCGTCGCAGATGGAGCTATGGCCGGGCTCGTTCGAAACCCTGGCGCCGGCGGCGAGCGAACGGCGGGTGTCGTCGAAATGCTCGGGCTCCACGGCCCAGACCGCGGTGTCAGGCGAGGCATCCTTGACGGCAACGGAGATGCCACTCGACAAGCCGCCGCCTCCACAGGGGACGATCACCGCGTCGAGGTTGACGCCAAGCGCTTTTGCCTGGCGCATCAATTCGAGACCGATCGTGCCCTGGCCGGCAATGATGGCCGGATCGTCGAAAGGCGGCACCAGCACCATGCCTCTTTCCATGTAAGGACGGATCACGGTCATGCGGTCGTCGCGAAAGCGGTCGAACGGGACCACCTCCGCGCCCATCTTGCGCACGTTGGCGATTTTCATCGCCGGCGCGTCCGAAGGCATGGCGATCACCGCCTTGACGCCGAACATCGCGGCCGAAGCGGCGACGCCCTGCGCATGATTGCCCGATGAGAAAGCGACGACGCCTTGGCTGCGTTCCGCCTCGCTGAGCGACGACAGCTTGTTGTAGGCGCCGCGGAACTTGAACGAGCCGGTGCGCTGCAGCGTCTCCGGCTTGAACAGGATGCGGCCCCCGAAGCGTCTGTTCAGCTCCTGCGATTCGATCAAGGGGGTTTCGATGATCAAGCCGGAGAGACGCGCGGCGGCGGCGTGGATGTCGGCGATGCCGGGAAGGGTGGTCATGGTGGGTCCTGTGGGAAGATGTTGCCCTTCATGATGCCCGCAAAGGGAGGTGGCGCACCATGGGAAAAATGTGACCGTTACAAAGTTTAGCGAGTCATGATCGGCGTTTGCGCCGCCCCTCATCTGGCTGCCGCCACCTTCTCCCCGTAAACGGGGAGAAGGACGCTGTCGCCTTTGGTTTCGCCAATCTTCAGCGTTGCAAGGGGGTGCGGCGCTTCCCGCCAGCTTCTTTCTCCCTGTTTACGGGGAGAAATGCCCGGCAGGGCAATGAGGGGCAGCGCCGAGATCGGCAAATTGGCCACCCAATTCTAGCCAAGCAAAGTCCTCTGCCTCTTGCCCCCACCCAGCTTGCGCCAGTTGTTGAAACGGTGGCTGGCGGCGGCAAAGGATATCTTCATCTGCTGGGCGACCGAGTAGCGCGACTTGCCCTCGTCGAACATGCGGTAGCAGCACTCGACGCCCTCCTCCGTCAGTTTGCCGTCCGGCGCCTTGTTGTGCGGGTTGGCGGGGTCGAATTTCTCGACCTGCTGCTCGACCAGGCCCTTCAGGCGCTGCAGGTCGGCCTCGATGCTGGCGATGAGATCGAGAACGGGCTTGGGATCATAGGGGTGCGGAGGCTGTTTTGCCGTCATCTGCCGGTTCCTTGTTCTTGGCTTGAGTCCAGCAATATAGGTGAACATTCACTGATAATGAAGAGTCACCGCGGGCGTGGGGCTTCAACAATTCTTGACCGCGACCCAAGCGCGCAATTGACCGAAGGTGTTCAAAACCCTAGTTTAGAACTATTCTAAACTAGGGTGAATTCCTCATGCTTTCCCGTGTTTTCGGCTTCGGCCGCCGCCCCTTCGAATCGCTCTCCGAACAGGAGATCCTGGCGCTGGCCATTTCCTCCGAGGAGGATGACGGTCGCATTTACCGGGCCTATGCCGACGGGCTGACGGAAAACTTCCCGCAATCGGCAAAAGTGTTCGAGGAGATGGCCGAGGAAGAGGATGGCCATCGCGATGCGTTGATCGAGCTTTTCCGCAAGCGGTTCGGCGAGCGCATACCGCTGATCCGGCGCGAACATGTGAAGGGTTATTACGAGCGCAAGCCCGACTGGCTGGTCCGGCCGCTCGGCATCGAGCACGTGCGCAGCCATGCCGAGGCAATGGAGCGGCAAGCCTACCTTTTCTATGTCGAGGCGGCCAAGCGCACGGCAGATGCTTCGACGCGAAAACTGCTCGACGATCTGGCGGTGGCCGAACTGGGCCATGAGACCCTGGCGCAGCGGCTGGAACAGAAACATGTGCCGGGCGCCGTCAAGGCCGAGGAGGCCAGCGCCGAGCAGCGCCAGTTCATCCTCACCTATGTGCAACCAGGGCTGGCCGGGCTGATGGACGGGTCGGTGTCCACTCTGGCGCCGATCTTTGCCGCTGCCTTTGCCACGCACGACACCTGGCAGACGCTGCTGGTCGGGCTTGCCGCCTCGATCGGCGCCGGCATTTCGATGGGCTTCACCGAAGTCGCTTCCGACGACGGCAAGCTGTCGGGCCGCGGCTCGCCGATCAAGCGCGGTCTGACCGTCGGTATTATGACGACGCTGGGTGGTCTCGGACACGCGCTCCCCTATGTCATTCCGCATTTCTGGACGGCCACCGGGGTTGCCGCGGTGGTGGTTTTCTTCGAATTGTGGGCGATCGCCTTTGTCCAGAACCGCTACATGCAGACGCCTTTCCTGCGCGCCGCCTTCCAGGTGGTGCTGGGCGGCGCCCTGGTGTTCGCGGCCGGCGTGCTGATCGGGAATGCATAGTTTTTTCCCTTCCCCCTTGTGGGGGAAGGTGGATCGGCGCGCAGCGCCGAGACGGATGAGGGGTGTTCCAGCGGAGTGAGACGTTGGCGTTCCCTGGAACACCCCTCATCCGTCGCCTGCGGCGACACCTTCTCCCACAGGGGGAGAAGGAAGAAACTTGCCACTCACCCATTCACCGCCCGGCTATCCCTAGGCGCCTCGTCTCTCTCCGTCAGTCCATAATCCCTCATCACATGGGCGATGCGCAGACGGTAGCCGGCAAAGATACCGCCCCGGCCGGCCTTCTGCGCCTGGCGGTGTTCCTCGGTGTTGCGCCAGGCCTTCACGGCTTCCTCGTCGCGCCAGAATGACAGCGACAGGATGCGGTTCGGATCGGCCAGGCTCTGGAAACGCTCGATGGAAAGAAAGCCGTCGATGCCGTCGAGCAGTGGACGCAGGTCCGCGGCGATGCTCAGATAGGCGTCGCGCCGGCCTTCCGCCGGCTCGACCTCGAAGATGACGGCAATCACGGCAGCACCAGTTTCGCGTGCGGGCCTGAGGCCAGTTTCAGAAACATGCGATCCTCCTTCAGGATGAACCTCTCGCGCTTGGCGAATTCGTAGTTTGCCTTGCCGGTGGGATCGGCGGCAAGCCGGGCGCGATAGGCTTCGTAGGCGGCCAGGCTCTCGATGTTGTAGGCGGCATAGGCGGTCGTCGCCGAGCCCTCATGCGGCGCGTAGTAACCGATCAGATCGGCGCCGCAGCGTGGAATGGCCTGGCCCCAATTGCGCGCATACTCCTCGGGGGCCGCCTTGCCGAACGGGTCGATCTCGTAGCGGATGAAGCAGGTGATGGTCATTGTGGTCTCCTTGGGGTGCGTCGATAGTTCGAGCGGCATCGAAAAATTGTGTCGTCTGGTCTGCTAGGGCTGCCAGAAGGACTTCGCGCATTCGCGGCGCACGTCTTGCCGCGTTAGCCCAAGATCGCGCAGCTGATGATCATCGATCTCGGCAAGGTCCAGACGCTGCAAATGGCGGTCATACCAGCGGGCCAGCAGCCGCGAACGCAGCCAGCTGACGAACGGGAAGAATTGACGGCTGGGGAGCGGGGCTGAGGGGAAAGCGGTTCGTTCGGCCATCGTCGTCTCCTTGATCTCACCTGAGAATAGTGATTATCTGACAAGAACGCTTCGATGAGGAACGAACTATGCGTGAAGGACCCGACATCGCCCGCATCGCCAGCCTGGTCGGCGACCCGGCACGGGCAAACATGCTGAATGCCCTGATGGGCGGCACGGCGCTGACGGCGAGCGAACTGGCGCTCGAGGCCGGCGTTTCGCTGCCGACCGCCAGCTCGCACCTGGGCAAACTGATGGAAGGTGGGCTGCTCACGGTGGCGAGCCAGGGCCGGCATCGCTATTACGGCCTCGCCGGACCGCAGGTGGCGGGCATGATCGAAGCCATCACAGGCGTCGCGGAAGCCGTCGGTCCAAAGCGTGTGCGCCCCGGTCCGCGCGATGGTGCCATGCGGGTGGCGCGCGTCTGCTACGATCACCTCGCCGGCGAGCAGGCGGTGGCGATGCTCGATCGGCTCGTCGCCAAAAACGTATTGGTCCGCGACGAACAAGAGATCAGGCTCGGGCCATCGGCGGCATCGCATTTCGCAGCGATCGGCATCGACGTTTATACCAAGCCGCGCCGGCCGGTGTGCCGCGCCTGCCTCGACTGGAGCGTGCGCCGTTCGCACCTCGCCGGCACGCTGGGCGCCGCCATCCTCGAGAAGATCCTGGCCGAGAAATGGGCGCGCCGCGAGAACGACAGCCGCGCGGTGATCTTCTCGCCGCCGGGCAAGCAGGCGTTTGAGAAGGTGTTTCTGTCCTGAACGGGCGAAGCGTTAACCCCGCCTCAGAGCCTTGCCCTGCTTAAAGAAATCCGACCACGGATCGGCTTTCGCCAGCTGTTTCAGCGTAGTCTTGTCGCCGATCGGGAAAGCGTTCGGCGCCAAGCCGGCATCGATCTCTGGCCAGGTCACCGGCATCGACACGGTGGCGCCCTTCTTGGCGCGTGACGAATAGGGCGCGACCGTCGTCGAGCCCCTGCCATTGCGCAGATAGTCGACGAAGATCTTTCCCGTGCGCGCTTTTTTCGACAGCGTCGCCGTGTAGCGGTCGGGAGCACCCTGCTCCAGCGCACGGGCAAAATCATGGGCGAAGGTTTTGACCTCCTCCCAATCCGCCGCTGGTCTCAGCGGCACCATGACGTGAAAACCCTTGCCGCCCGAAGTCTTGACGAAATTCGGCAGCGACAGCTCGTCGAGCTTGCCCCTGATATCGAGTGCCGCCTCGCGGACCGCTTTCACGTCGACACCTTCATCGGGATCGAGATCGAAGATGATCTGGTCGGGCTTTTCGATCTCGTCGATCGTGCACCCCCAGATGTGGATCTCGACCACGCCATACTGGACCAGTGCGGCGACACCATCGAAATCCCGGATGTACAAGATCTCCTCGCCGTCAGTCGGATCCTTCATGCGCGCGATCTTGTCGCTCATACCGGCCGAGGCATGTTTCTGGAAGAAACGCTGGCCACCGACACCGTCCGGCGCCCGCACCAGGCTGAGCGGCCGGTTGACGACAAACTGTTCCATGCGCGGCCAAACCTGCGCGTAATGGTCGAGCAGGCCCTGCTTGGATATGTTTTCGTCCGGCCACAGCAGCTTGTCGGGATGCGAGAGTTTTACCGTGGTCGTCATCGATCCGGCGGCTTTGCCACCCGATGCCGGCTTGGCCGTGCTCTTGCCTGTCGATGGCTTGCGTGTCGACGCTTTGGGCTTTTCCTGCACGACTTCCTCCGCCGGCTTGTCCTCGCGCAATCCCTGGAACGAGGCGTGGCGTATTATACGGTCCGAGGTCCAGCTGCGAAACTCCACTTCGCCGACAAGTTCGGGCTTGACCCAGACCAGGCCTTTGCCCTTCGGCACCGCGGTGGAGAAGGGCGATGTTTTTGCCGTCAATGCATCGAGTTTTGCCTTCAGCTCGTTGGCGCCCTTGCCGGAGAAACCAGTGCCGACGCGGCCGGCATAATGCAGCTTGCCGCCGTCGTGGAAGCCGACCAGGATCGAGCGCAGGCCGCGCCCGGTCTTGTCCGACGGCAGATAGCCGCCGATGACGAATTCCTGCCGCGCCGTGCATTTCGACTTCACCCAGGTCGGGCCGCGGCCGCTGCGATAGGGTGCATCGGCACGCTTGGAGACGACGCCTTCCAGGCCCATCCGGCAGGCATGCTCCAGCATGATCTTGCCGGGTTCGGAAAAGTGGTCGCTGAAGCGGACCGCCGGATTGTCGGACTGCTTGCCGAGCAAATCCTGCAAGGCCTGCTTGCGCTCGACCAGCGGCTCGCGCCGCAAATCCCGTCCATCGAGGCGCATCAGATCGAATACGTAATAGATGAAGCGATTCGTCCGCTTCGCCGACAGATCCTGCTGCAACAGCGCGAAAGACGAGACGCCGCTGTCGGCCAGCACGACCACCTCGCCATCGATGATGGCGTCGCTGCACTTCAGCGCGGCCAACTCCGCGACGATCTCGCCGCCGAACTTCTTCGTCCAGTCGAGGCCGGTCCGGGTCAGCAGCCGCACATCGGTGCCGGCGATCTGCGCCTGCATGCGATAGCCATCGAACTTCACCTCATGCAGCCAGTCCTTGCCCGGCGGTGCATCGCGCTCCAGCGTGGCCAGTTGCGGCTCGATGAAGTCGAGGCGTTTGCCGGGTTTCGCTTTGCCGGCGGCCGGCTTGTTGGAATGCCAGACTTTCGGCTTCTCACCCTTCGCGGTCTTGCCCTCGCCGACCTCCTCGATGGTCAGGCCCGACTTCACCGATTCCGGCGCCTCCTTGAGGATGTCCTCGCCAGGACGCGCGGCGGCATCGTCCGACTTGATCAGCAGCCAGTTGTCGCGTTTTTCACCCGCACGCGGCTTCAGTCGCACCAGATGCCATGCCCCATGCAGCTTGTGTCCCCTGAGCTCGAAGCTGATATGGCCCTTCTTCATCGCCTTGGCCGGGTCGATCTCGGGGGTCCAGGTGCCCTCGTCCCAAACGATGACCGAACCGCCGCCATATTCGCCCTTGGGAATGGTGCCCTCGAACGGCGCATAGTCGATCGGATGATCCTCGACATGCACGGCCAGTCGCTTCTCATGCGGGTCGAGGCTCGGGCCGCGCGTCACCGCCCAGCTCCACAGCACGCCGTCATGCTCGAGCCGCAGGTCGTAATGCAGCCGCGTCGCGGCATGCTTGTGGATGACGAAGATGCCGCCCGCGCCGCCCTGCTTGGTCCGGGCGACCTTGCCGGCCGGTTCGACGGTTTTCTTGAAATCGCGCTTGGAGTGATATTGTTCGAGGCTGGCCATCCGTTGGGTTCCTCAGGCCGATTTGCGTTTGGGCGCGCTGGCTTTCGGCTTGGCGCGTTTGGCCGCCGGCTTGGCTTTCGCCGACGAAGACCTTTTCGATGATCCGGAATCTGACAGGCTCTTCTTCAGCGCGTCGAACAGATTGACGACATTGGAAGGCTTGGGCGCCGCCTTGGCCTTCGGCGCCTTGTGGCCAGCCTTCTTGGCGCGGATCAACTCCAGCAGCGCGTCCTCGTATTTGTCGTCGAATTTCGAGGGATCGAACTTCGTCTTCTTCTTGTCGATGATCAACTCGGCGAGGTCGGTCATCTCCTGATCGGTCTTCACCGACTCGATGTCGCCGAAGACGGTGTCCTGCTGGCGCACCGTGTTGTCGTAGCGCAGCGTCGTCAGCACCATGCCTTTGCCGAGCGGTTCGATAACCACCGGCCGTTCGCGTCGGTAGAGCACGATACGCGCCAACCCAGCCATCTTCTTGCCCGCCATCGCGTCGCGAATGACGGCGAACGCTTCTTCCGACACCTTGTCGGCCGGGGCGACATAATAGGGCGTATCGAGATAGATCTGCTGGATCGAAGCTTTGTCGACGAAACCGTCGAGCGCCATCGTGTGCGAGGATTCGATCTGCACCGCCTCGATCTCGTCTTCCTCGATATGGATGAAATCGCCATCGTCGAGTTCATAGCCCTTGATCTCGTCATCCTCCTCCAGCGGCTTGCCGGTTTCGGCATCGACATAGAGCCGCTTCACCGTGTTGCCGGTCTTGCGGTTGAGAATCCGAAACGAGACCCGCTCCGTGTGGGTGACGACATTAGTGAGTTCGACGGCACAGGTGACCAGCGAAAGCTTTAAATAGCCTCTCCAGGCCGGACGCGGCGCCATGATATCTCCCTTCCACAACCAGATGAAGGTGAGAACGGACAGACCGCGCTCCAGTTCCGCGCTCACGGACCGATCTGGACGCCAGGGCGCGCCCGAGGCCTTATGGCCGTCAGCACCTGAATTTCGCGGACGCCACAAAAGTTGAAACAGAACCGCGCGCGCGCGACATTCAAACGAAACATATGTGATGCAAAAGTCACATTGGCCGGAATGCCGGCCAACTGCACGGAAAGACCCCGAATCAGCCGCAATCCAGCCACGAAGCAAGGCATTTTCGACCAGATATTAACATCACGTTCACCGACTATTCACGCCTCGACGCTATCATGACCGCAATTCGGAAGGGACATCCGAAAATCGGGACAGGGACAAGGGTAATGAACTTCCTCGCGCACCTCATCGGCTATGCCGCCGCCATCCGCGAATTCGTCGCGCCGACCTATCGGCCCGAGCGCTATTACATGCGCGGCCCCGGCCCTGCTTGCGCCCGTCGCGGCAACTCGCTGGGCGCGCACTGATCATGGCTTTCGAAAATCGCCACAACAGCAGGATCTGCAGGCCGGCCGCCTCTACCCGCGCCACCACCTATCGCGCCGAGCGTCCCGCTCTCGCCGACAGGCGCCGCGCGATAACGCCAGGGCTTTGATACCGACGCTGGCCGGCTTAGTGTCATAGGACACGAGCAGCCGAGGCCAGCGTGACCGACCATTCCCAACCAAGTCGACCCCAGTCAAATCGTCCCTCCGCAACAACTCTCGACGCACGCCATCCATTGATCGTTTTCGATGGCGTCTGCGTGCTCTGCTCAGGCTTCGTGCGCATGGTGGTCAGACTCGATCGCCAAGGCCGTTTCCGCTTCGCCACCGCGCAGTCGCCCTTCGGTGAAACGCTGTTTCGGAAGCATGGACTGCGCACGGACTCTTACGAAACCAACCTCGTCCTGATCGACGGCGTCGCCTTCACGCGGCTCGACAGCTTCGTCGCTGTCATGGCGGAACTCGGCTGGCCCTGGCGGGCGGCAAAAACGCTGCTGCTGCTGCCGCGCCCGCTGCGCGACTGGCTCTATGAGCGCGTTGCCAGGAATCGCTACGCGCTGTTCGGCAGGAAGGACAGCTGCGAGGTTCCTTCTCCGGAGCTGCGCGAGCGGTTCCTTGGCTGAGGGTGTGGCTGCTGGAGAATGAGCCGCCGCTCACCGGCTTGATTATGCTACCGCGGCTGGCTCGTGCCGTCCGATCCGCACGGCTCCAGCGCGATTGTATCGCCGGCCGCCTTGCCCAGTTCCCTACAGCCTTGAACCGAGCACAGCGTCCAGCCGTCGCCGGTTGCGCCAGAGGCGGCGAGTATGACGCGCCGCTGTGGGCCGACCGTGGGCGTGTAGGCCCACCAGCCATTCTTCAGCACCGCGCCTTCCGATGGCTCCATGCCGGCGCCCGAGCCCTTGACCCGCGCCTCGACCAGCTGCAGGCCGATAGGCGTGACCTTCCAGTCTTCCTCCCAGCGCGTCCGTTCCACCGAATGCATCCAGGACAGCGTAAAGGCGGCGACGGAGAACGTCACCATCTTGCCGGCGGCCAGGATGCAAAGGCTCATGTTTTGACTGAAGCCTGCCGCGCACGAAAGCAGTGCCAGCCGATCCAGGCCAGCGCCAGCGCCCAGCCGGCCTCGTCCGTCAGCGGTACCGCGGCGACCAGAAGCACGCCGGCAGCGAAGGCAAGCAGGCGTTCCCACCCCGCCATGCGGCGGGCGAGAAAGCCGACGGCGGCGGCACCCCACAGCACGATGCCCATGCATGCCTTGGCGACGATGTAGGCGACCTCGACGGGATAGCCGAACTGGGCGGCGATCGGCCCGGCGTCCTGCAGCATCAGAGCCGGCGTGTAGACCGCCATGAACGGCACCACGAAGCCGGCAATGGCGAGTTTAGTCGCCTGGATGCCGATCTTTAGGCCACTTTCCCTAGCCATGGGTGCCGCGGCAAAGGCGGCCAGCGCCACTGGCGGCGTCAGATCGGCCATGATGCCGAAATAGAAGACGAACATGTGGCTGACCAGCAGCGGCACGCCGAGTTCCAGCAGCGCCGGCCCGGCCAGCGACGAGGTGATGATGTAGTTGGGAATGGTCGGGATGCCCATGCCCAGCACCAGGCAGGTGAGCATGGTCA
Organism: Mesorhizobium sp. LMG17149; assembly: GCF_024518695.1. NCBI lineage: Bacteria > Pseudomonadati > Pseudomonadota > Alphaproteobacteria > Hyphomicrobiales > Phyllobacteriaceae > Mesorhizobium > Mesorhizobium sp. LMG17149. Next base: position 81,895 of record NZ_JANIFL010000016.1, on the reverse strand, counting down.
GCAACAGCGACAGGAACAGATTGTTCTCGCCGATCGAGATGATCCAGCCGATGAAGGTCGAAGCGATGCCGGTCAGCGTCAGCGTGCCGATGACGATGCCGACGATGGCGCAGGCAATGCCGACCGGCAGCGCGTTCTTGGCCCCTTCGGCAAGCGAGTCGACGCAGATTTGCAGCGTCTCGCGGCCGCCCCTGAAGGTGAAGCAGGCGACGACCAGCGCGGCGATGACGGCGCCGAGAAGGTTGACGCCGAACTTCATGAACGAGGCGGCGGCAAGCCCGAGCGCGATCCAGAAGACGATGCGGAAAGCGAGCGGTCCGATCGCTGCTGCCAGCGGCGTGCCGAGGATGAGCACGATGGTCAGCGCCAGGCCCATCGTGCCGGCGAAGATCGGCGTGTAGCCGGCAAACAGCAGATAGATCAGCGCTGCCAGCGGCAGCACCAGCGGCCAGTGTTGCCGCACCGCGTCCCACGGATTGGGCAGATCCGCCTTGGCCATGCCGTGCAGACCGGCCTTGCCGGCTTCCAGATGCACTTGCCAGAAGCAGGCGCCGAAATAGAGCAGCGCCGGGATGATCGCCGCCTTGACCACCTCGGCATAAGGCACGTTCAGCGTCTCGGCCATGATGAAGGCGACCGCGCCCATCACCGGCGGCATGATCTGGCCACCCATCGAGGAGGTCGCCTCGACGGCGCCGGCAAAGGCCGGGCGGAAGCCGAAGCGCTTCATCAGCGGGATGGTGAACTGGCCGCTGGCCACGACATTGGCGACGCCCGAGCCGGAAATCGTGCCCATCAGCGCCGACGACAGCACGCAGACCTGCGCCGGGCCGCCGCGCCACGTGCCGACAAGGCCGAGCGCGAAATCGTTGAACAGCGCGATCATGCCGGCGCGTTCGAGGAAGGCGGCAAAGACGACGAAGATGAAGATGTAGGCGGCCGAGACATAGATCGGCGTGCCGTATATGCCTTCGGTGCCGTAGGCGAAGGTGTCCACCAGCTGGGCGAAATCATAGCCGCGATGGACGAGCGGCGGCGGCAGATGGTTGCCGAAAAAGCAGTAGGCGAGAAAGATGAGGGCGATGATCGCCAGCGGCAGGCCCATCAGCCGCCGCGCCGCCTCGAAGACCAGCACCACCAGCACCGCGCCGACGATGAGATCCGGCGTGGTCAGGAAGCCGGAGCGGCGAATGAGATCGGTGTAGAACACCCAATTGTACAGGCCGGTGCCGAAGCCGAGCGCCCCGAGCGCCCAGAACGCTGCTTTGGCCGGCATGCTCTTGGCGCGCAGATTGGCGATCAGGCCGAAGCCGAGCAGCAGCAGGAAGCCGACATGCATCGCCCGCACCACCTGGCTCGGAATGCTGCCATAGGCGGCGACATAGATCTGGAACACGGAAAAGGCGACGGCGATGAGAAAGGCGGCCTTGCCGGCGATGCCGTCGCCGAAGCCCGGCGGCAGGCCTTCGACATGTTCTTCGACGGCAGGCAGATGGAAGGTGGCGGATTTGCCGTCGGTTGACGTTCCAGACGATGCTTCGCTCATCCAACGGTCTCCAGAAGGAACGAAGTGTAGTGCGAGGCGCCCCCCTCTGTCCTGCCGGACATCTCCCCCTCGAGGGGGGAGATCAGCAGCATCAATGCCGGCGCTCGTCTTGCAACGTTGGCGATTGGCGAAAGGAGTGGTGTCGGCCAATCTCCCCCCTTGAGGGGGAGATGCCCGGCAGGGCAGAGGGGGGCGCTTGTCGAAGACATGTCTAGTTGCCGAGCCATGCTCCGCTACTTCAACAACCCCTTCTCCTTGTAATACCGTTCCGCACCGGGGTGCAGCGGCACTGGCATGCCGTCGAGCGCCTTGGCCTGGTCGATCGCTTTGGCGGCGGCATGGGCCGCGGCAAGCTGGTCGAGATGGTCGAATATCAGCTTGGTCATCTGATAGGCGGTCTCGTCGGAGACATCGGCGCGGGTGATGAGGAAATTGCCGACGGCGGCGGTGGCGACATCCTCGCTCTGGCCCTCATAGGTACCCTTGGGAATGACCACCGAAAGATAGGGCGAGCCGATCTTCGCAACATCCTCGGCCGGCACCGCCACGACATTGATCGGCACGGAGGTGGCGAGGTCGCGGATCGAGGCGACGCCGAGCCCGGCCGATTGCAGCGTGGCGTCGAGCTGCCGGTTTTTGATCAGCTCGACCGATTCGGCGAAGGGCAGGTACTCGACCCGGCCGAGATCTTCGTATTTCAGTCCGGCGGCGGCGAAGATGGCGCGTGCGTTGAGTTCGGTGCCCGACGCCGGTGCGCCGACCGACAGGCTCTTGCCCTTGAGGTCGGCCAGCGTCTTGATGCCGGACTCCTGGCTGGCGACGATCTGGATGTAATTGGGATAGATGGCGGCGATGCCGCGCAATTTGTCGAGCTTGCCTGGGAAACCGGCCTCGGCATTGCCTTCGGCGGCCATCTTGACGGAATCGCCGAGCGCAAAGGCGATCTCGCCCTTGCCCTGCTGCAGTAGATTTAGGTTTTCGACCGACGCCTTGGTCGCCTGCACCTGGGTGCGCGCGCCTTCGATGCCCTTGCCGTAGATTTCCGACAACGCCACGCCGAGCGGATAATAGACGCCGGATGTGCCGCCGGTCAGCACATTGATGAATTCCTGCGCCTTGGCTGAAACAGCGCTTAGGCCAAGCGACAGCGCCACGGCGCCGGCCGCAACAAATTTCGTTCTGAAATGGAACATCTGATTTCCTCCCTGGAATAGCGGCCGCATCACCTCCCTGACGCGAACAAGGGCGAGTTTAGACAGCGAGATGGAAATGCCAACCCGCAATCCCATGCGTTAGACGAATGGTTGAGTGCGGCATGCGCACATGACCGCTTGCGTGAAAAGTCTTCGGAGCCGAAAGATTTTTCCAGCGCCTGTCGAAATCGGCCAGGGCCGCGCGACATACGTCCGGCTCGCAAACGAAGCGGCCTTCGAGAAAACGGGAGAAGACCATGCGATATATGCTTTTGATCTACGTCAACGAAGCCGCGATGGCGGCCGCGCCGACCGATAAGACCTACGAGATCAGCGCGGCCTACGGCGCCTATACCGATGCGTTGAAGAAATCCGGCGCCTGGCTGGCCGGCGACCGGCTGAAGCCGACCCAGGCCGCCACTTCGGTGCGGATGGCCAATGGCAAGACCAACGTCCTCGACGGCCCCTATGCCGACACCAAGGAGCAGCTCGCCGGTTTCTACATGATCGAGGCTGAGGACGCCGATGCCGCGATCGCCTGGGCGTCGCGCTGTCCCGCCGCCAGCGCCGGCACTGTCGAGCTGCGGCCGATCTGGGAACAGACCATGTGATGGAGACTGGCCCGGAGATCGCGCGGGCGGCGGCGGAAACCGCCGCCCGGCAAAGCTACGGCAAGCTTGTCGCCTGGCTCGCGGCGCGCACGCGCGACGTGGCCGGCGCCGAGGACGCGCTGGCCGATGCCTTCGCCGCCGCCCTCGAGCGCTGGCCGCGAACCGGCGTGCCCGAAAAGCCGGAAACCTGGCTGCTGGCGGTGGCAAGGCGGCGCCGCGTCGATGCGGTGCGGCGGCGGCTGACCAGCGAGGCCGGCCGCGAGCATCTCAAGCTGATTGCCGAGGAGGCGGAGGCGCGCATGACCGAGGAAGACCTGCCCGACGATCGGCTGCGGCTGATGTTCGCTTGCGCCCATCCGGCGATCGAATCGAGCGTGCGTTCGCCGCTCATCCTGCAGACGGTGCTGGGGTTCGACGCCGCGACGATCGCCTCCGCCTTCCTGGTCTCGCCCGCAACGATGGGCCAGCGCCTGGTGCGCGCCAAGACCCGCATCCGTGAAACCGGCATTCCGTTCCGCGTGCCGGAGCGGGCCGAACTCGGCGAAAGGCTGGACGCGGTGCTGGAGGCGATCTATGCCGCGTTCGCCGAAGGCTGGTCCGATCCGGCCGGCACCGAAACGCGGCGCCGCAACCTGGCGACCGAAGGCATCTGGCTCGGCCGGCTGGTGGCCTCGCTGATGCCGGAGGAACCGGAGGCACTGGGCCTGTTGTCGCTGATGCTGTTTGCCGAGTCCCGCCGCGCCGCACGGCGCAGCGCCGAAGGCGACTTCGTGCCGTTGGCGGAGCAGGATTGCCTTCTATGGGACCGTGCCCTCATCGACGAGGCGGAAGCGCTGCTTTCCCACGCCGCGGCCAAGGGCGTCATCGGCCGCTACCAGCTTGAGGCGGCCGTGCAGTCCGCGCATGCGGCACGAAGGCTCACCGGCCGCACCGATTGGGCGGCGATCCAGGAACTCTACGACGCGCTGCTTTCGATCGCAGGATCGCCGGTGGTGGCGATCAACCGCGCGGTGGCGATCGCCGAAGCCGAGGGCGCGGTGGCGGGATTGGCGGCCCTTTACGTGCTGGGCGACGACAAGCGGCTTGATGACTATCAGCCCTATTGGGCCGCACGCGCCGGTCTGCTGGCCAGGCTTGGTCAGGTACCGCAAGCCTGCGAAGCCTATGACCGGGCGATCGGCCTCGAGCGCGACCCGGCGGTGCGCCGGTTCCTGCAAGGAAAAAGAGCGGTGCTCAGAAATTGAGCTTCAGCCCGGCCACATCTCGTGCGAGGTGTTGAGCGTCTTCATCAGCGGATGGTCGCGCAGCCTCGACCACAGACGTTCAATGTTCGGCCATGCCGTCCGCGCGCTGTCGATGTCGGGATGCCAGGCCACCAGCATGACCAGATAGATGTCGGCCAGCGACATCCGGTCGCCGACCAGCCAGTCACGGCCTTCGAGCGCGGCATCGAGAACGGCAAAGCCACGGTCCATCTCGGCCACGGCCGCCTGCTTGACTGCCTTGGTGCCTTCGGGATCGGCAGTGTAGCGGTATGCGTAGTAGAAACGCAGCACCGCCGGATAGAGCACCGACGACATGAATGCCATCCAGCGCAGGAAATCGGCGCGGGCAGGCGCGTCTGCTGCCGGCGCCAAATTGGCGTCGGGATGACGCTCGGCAAGCAGGATGCAGATCGCCGCCGATTCGGTCATCGAGCTACCGTCCGGCAAGGTCAGCACCGGCACCTGGTTCAACGGGCTGATGTCGAGGAAGGCCGGATCGGGCCGGTCGGTCTTCGGCACGTCGATTTGCTCGAACGGTGCATTCGCCAGCACCAGCGCCGCCTCGACGACGAAGCCGCCGCTGCCCGGACGGGTATAAAGCTTGTACATAAATTCTCCCCCGGCCGCGCAAAGCAGGCCGGGGGCGATATGAACCGGAAGCGGTGTCGCGCTCAAGCCGCCGATGGCGGCCACGGGCGTTTTTTCAACGGGCCAGCTTGGCCACGAAGAGGCGTCGGATTACGATCCCAGCCCCTCGAACAGGATGGTCGACAGATAGCGCTCAGCGAAGGACGGGATGATCACCACCAGGTTCTTGCCCTTGTTCTCCGGCCGCGAGCCGACGACGATGGCCGCCTGCAGGGCGGCGCCCGAAGAGATACCGACCGGCACGCCTTCGAGGCGGGCGACGAGGCGGGCATTGGCCACGGAATCCTCGTTCGACACCTTGACGATCTCGTCATAGATCGTCGTGTCGAGGATTTTGGGCGCAAAGCCGGCGCCGATGCCCTGGATCTTGTGCGGGCCGGGCTGGCCGCCCGACAGAACCGGCGAGGAGTCCGGCTCGACGGCGACGACATGCACCGAGGGCTTGCGCTTCTTCAGCACCTGGCCGACGCCGGTGATGGTGCCGCCGGTGCCGATGCCGGCGACGAAGATATCAACCTCACCATGCGTATCGTTCCAGATTTCCTCGGCCGTCGTCGTGCGGTGGATTTCCGGATTGGCCGGGTTCTCGAACTGCTGCGGTATGATCGCATTGGGGATCGTCGCTGCCAGTTCGTCGGCCTTGGCGATGGCGCCCTTCATGCCTTTCGGGCCCTCTGTCAGCACCAGCTCGGCGCCGAGCAGCGCCAGCATTTTCCGGCGCTCGATCGACATCGTTTCGGGCATCGTCAGGATCAGCTTGTAGCCCTTGGCGGCAGCGGCGAAGGCAAGCGCAATGCCGGTGTTGCCCGACGTCGGTTCGATCAGCGTGGTCTTGCCGGGAGAAATCTTGCCTGACGCTTCCAGCGCCTCGATCATCGCCACGCCGATGCGGTCCTTGACCGAGGCGATCGGATTGAAGAATTCGAGCTTGGCGATGAGATTGGCGACGATGCCCTTTTCCCGGGCGAATTTGTCGAGCCGCACCAGCGGCGTGTCGCCGATCGTGTCGGTGATGGAATCATAGACGCGGCCGCGGCCGGGCACGCGGGCTGATGTGGCGGGCTTGTTCATTGGTTTCGCTCCCAGAATTTCAGGCAAGTGGAGAATTTCAGGCAAATGCAGCCGGCAGGATAGGACCTTCGACCGCGCAACATAAGCTGTCGGCCGAAAATATCCGAGTGGGGCCTGTGTCTAAAACAGTGCCGTCTCGGAAAAGCATTTCCCGCAAAGGCCTGTTTGCGAAATGCTTTGGCCGAAAGCTCGCTATTGGCGGGCGGCAATCGCTGCAGCGGCACCGACCATGAAGCCGGCAGCCGTGCGGTTCAGCGCCTTGAGCGCGCGCGGAGATTTCAGGAACCAGCGCGCCTTGGCAGCCAGCGCAAGATACGGCACCAGCACCACCAACAGCACGACAACGGTCAGCGCGACGAGGATACCATAGTCTGCCAGCGTGATGGTTTTCAGGTCGACGATGGTCGGCGTGATGGCGAGATAGAAGATCATCGTCTTCGGATTGCCGAGCGTGACAGTCAGGCCGGCGGCAAAGCTCGACAGCAATCCCGCCCTGCCCGTTTGGGCTTCGACGGTCTCGGACGTGATGCCGCTGTTCCAGAAGCGCCAGCCGAGGAAGGCGAGATAGGCGACGCCGAGCCATTTGATGGCGAGGAAAACCATGCCGAAACTCTGTGCGACGAAGGCGAGGCCGAGCACCACGGCGGTCAGATAGGTGATGTCGCCCACCATCAGGCCAAACGACATCGCCAGCGACGAGCGGAAGCCGGAGCCGAGCGCACGCGCGACCAGCGCGGTGATGCCGGGACCAGGGATCGCGGCTGCGATGCCGAGGGCGGCGCTGTAGGCGAGGAATCCGGTAAGGGTCATGGCATTCGTCTCAGATCAGAATGCCTTGTCGCATGGGACCGGCTAAGATTGAATTCCCTGGGGTCGGATTCTATTGCACCAGATATCGGGGGCCTCGCCTCACGAAGCCCCCTCATCCGGCCGCTTCGCGGCCACCTTCTCCCCGCTGGGGAGAAGAGACGAGCACGGGCCCGCCTACCTCCTCTACCCGCCGGGGAGAGGTCGGATTGTCCCGAATTGCTCTTCGCAATTCGGTTGGCAATCCGGGTGAGGGGGCCTGCTCCGTCTCAGTAAGATTGCTCAGGAACGACCGTCGCCATGGGTGACACGCCAGATGGTGCCGTTGCCGTCCTCGGTCACGATCAGCGCGCCATCGTTCGCCACTGCTACGCCGGCCGGACGCCCCCAGACCTCGCCATTGGAGACGACGAAGCCGGTGATGAAATCCTCATATTCGCCGGTTGGCTTGCCGTCCTTGAATAGCAATCGCACCACCTTGTAGCCGGTCCGGTTGCCGCGATTCCATGAACCGTGCAGCGCGACGAAAGCATCGCCCTTGTATTCGGCCGGAAAGCCCTTCCCTTCGTAGAAGGCGATGTTGAGCGGAGCCGAATGCGCCTGCATCAGCACATCGGGAACGGTCGTTTTGCCGGCAAGATCGGGGCGCTCACCCTTGTGGCGCGGATCCTCATTGTCGCCGATATAGTACCAGGGCCAGCCATAGAAGGCGCCCTCCTTGACCACGGTCGCGTATTCGGGCGGCACATCGTCGCCAAGCGCATCGCGTTCGTTGACGACGCACCACAGCGCGCCGGTCGCCGGCTGCACGGTCATGCCCGAGCAGTTGCGCAGGCCGGTGGCAAGGAGGCGGCCGTTCTGGCCATCGGGATCGAAGGCCAGGACGCCGGCGCGGCCGTCCTCGGATCCCCATGTGGCGCCGAGCGGCTGCGACTTCGCCCAGGCATCGAGGCCGCCCTTCGGTTCCTTGCCCATGCGCTCGGCGACATTCGATCCCGAGCCGACCGACAGATAAAGCGTCTTGCCATCAGGCGAGAAGGCGATGTCGCGGGTCCAGTGATGATTGGCCGGGATGTTGCCGACGATGGTTTCCGGATCGCCGGAGGCCTTCAGGTCGCCATTGCGGTAGGCAAAGCGCACGATGCTGTCGCTATTGGCGACATAGACCCATTGCGGGTCAGCGCCCGGCGGATAGAAGGCAATGCCATAGGGCCGTTTGAGACTGCCGGCAAAGATGCCGTCCTGCACAGGGCTCGCACCGCCTTCGGCGAGGCGATAGATGCGGACCTGGTTGGCTTTGCTGTCGGCGACGAACAGGTCGCCGTTCGGCGCGACGCGCACGACGCGTGGATTGTCGATGCCGGATGCAACCAGCTCGGCCGAGAATCCCGGCGGCAGTTGCAGCTTCGCGTCTGCCGGCATGTCCGCAACGCCGGCGCTGTTAGAGGTCGATCTGTTGGCATAGGGCTTAGGCAGATCATCCGGTTCGATCAGGCGGCGTGTGCCCGGCTTGTCGGCTCGCCAGTCACCGAAGGCGTCCGCGCCTTTCAGCACCGGCTCGTCCGCCTGCTGGGCGAATGAAGCGGTCGAGAGAAACAGTGCGGCGGAAAGTGCGGGGCCGGCAAAACGCATCATTCGGTCCTCCAATGTTTGGGCGTGAAAACAGGAACGACCGGTTTCGTCGATCGTTCCACGGCACATGATGAGGTGGAGGAAGCTTCCGGTTCCCCGGTTCAGGTCCCGGCGGCGTAAAAATCGTCGTCGAGGCGTTTTTCCAACTCGACGAGATCGGCCGGCAGCGGCAGGCCCATGGCGCGCATTTCCTGCAGTTTTTCGCGCAACTGCTCCTGGATCTCGTGCTGGTCTTCCGGCTGGTTGACCATCTCCTCCAGCAGGAGGCTGATCCGGGCCTTGAATTCTTCGAGCGCCATCATCGTCTCCTCGGTTGGATCAGCTCAGCGCAGCATGCGTGAAATCAGCTGCGCCGTATAGTCGACCATTGGGACGATGCGCGCGTAGTTCAGCCGGGTCGGGCCGATGACGCCGAGCGCGCCGACGACGCGGGCATCCTTGTCGCGATAAGGCGCCACCACCAGCGACGAGCCCGACAGCGAAAACAGCTTGTTTTCCGAGCCGATGAAGATGCGCACGCCCGAGCCCTGCTCGGCGAGGTCAAGCAGCTGGATAAGCCCGTCCTGCGTCTCCATGTCCTCGAACAGATGCCGCAGCAGTTCGATGTCGGCCTGGGCGGTGACGTTTTCGAGCAGATTGGCGCGCCCGCGCACGATGAGCCGTGCCGGCAGGCCGCTGTCGGCGCCGGCCCATACCGCCAGCCCCTTCTCGACCAGATCCTGCGACAGCGTGTCGAGCGCGGCCCTGGTTTCTTCCTTGATGCGGGCGATCTCGATCCGCGCCTCGGCCAGCGTGCGGCCGCGAATATGGGCGTTGAGGAAATTCGAGGCCTCGTGCAGTTGCGAGACGGTGATGCCGGCGGGCAGCTCGACGACGCGGTTCTCGACGTCGCCATTCTGCGACACCAGCACTGCCAGCGCCTTGGTCGGTTCGAGCTGGATGAATTCGATGTGCTTCAGCGCCACTTCGTTCTTGGCGGCCAGCACCAGGCCGGCGCCGCGCGACATGCCCGACAGCATCTGGCTGGCCTCGGTCAGCATGTGTTCCAGCGTCGCGCCCGAGCCGGACGCCCGAACCTGTGCCTCGATGGCACGGCGCTCCTCGTCGGAAAGGTCGCCAAGCTCCATGAAGGCATCGACGAAGAAACGCAGGCCGGCCTGGGTCGGCAGCCGGCCGGCCGAAATGTGCGGTGCGTAGATAAGGCCGAGATGCTCGAGATCGCTCATCACGTTGCGGATGGTCGCCGGCGACAGCGAAGACGGCAGGATGCGCGACAGGCTGCGCGAGCCCACGGGTTCGCCGTCCTTGAGATAGGAATCGACGATGCGCCGAAAGATGTCGCGCGAACGCATGTCGAGCGACTGGAGCGCGGGCGACTGCGAAGCGGGATCGACTGCCTTGGTCATACGGCCAAAAACCTCCGGCCCAAGGATATAGACTTACACTGCACCCGCGCAACCCGGTGTCTGTGTGAGATCACCCGGTGTCTTTATGAGGTCACCCGGTGTCTGAGTCAGATCGTCAGGCCATTTTCCTTTGCGCCATGGGGCCCATGCGGTTACAAGCCGGCCAAGATTCCGAAAAATGACAAGAAAGCAGCCTGAATGCGCCCTTCCAAACGCCAATTCGACGAAATGCGTGCCATCTCCTTCGAGCGCGGCGTCTCCAAGCACGCCGAAGGCTCATGCCTGGTGAAGTTCGGCGACACGCATGTCCTGTGCACGGCCAGCCTCGAGGAAAAAGTGCCGGGCTGGATGCGCAACTCCGGCAAGGGCTGGGTGACGGCGGAATACGGCATGCTGCCGCGCTCGACCGGCGAGCGCATGCGCCGTGAGGCTTCGGCCGGCAAGCAGGGCGGCCGCACGCTGGAAATCCAGCGGCTGATCGGCCGCTCCTTGCGCGCCGTGGTCGACTTGCAGGCGCTGGGCGAGCAGCAGATCACCGTCGATTGCGACGTCATCCAGGCCGATGGCGGCACCCGCACCGCCTCGATCACCGGCGGTTGGGTGGCGCTGTATGATTGCCTGCGCTGGATGGAAGCGCGCCAGATGGCCAGCGTCGCCAAGGTGCTGAAGGACCATGTCGCGGCGATCTCCTGCGGCATCCATGACGGCCAGCCGGTCATCGACCTCGACTATATCGAGGATTCTTCGGCCGGCACCGACGCCAATTTCGTCATGACCGGCAAGGGCGGCATCGTCGAGATCCAGGGCACCGCCGAGGGCGAGCCTTTTTCGGAAGAGCAGTTCGCGGACCTGATGGGCCTGGCCAAGAAAGGCATCCAGCGGTTGGTGAGTTTGCAGCAGATGGCAGTGGCTTGACGGTTTTCTGGTGACACCCTCCGCCATCCTGGAATCTGCCCTCTACGTCACCGATCTGGCGGCGGCGGAAGAATTCTATGTCGGCGTCCTCGGCCTCAATCTCCTCGGCAAGGTCGACGGCCGTCATCTCTTTTTCCGCTGCGGACCGGGCGTGCTGCTCGTCTTCAACGCCGAGGCGACCAAAATCCCGCCGGCGCCTGACGCAAGGCTGCCGGTGCCGCCGCATGGCACGGTCGGCGAGGGCCATCTGTGCTTTGCTGCGACCGCCGATGAAATCGCCGGCTGGAAAGCGCATCTCGAGGCAAAGAAGATCGCCATCGAGAGCGAATTCGAGTGGCCGCAGGGCGGTCGTTCGATCTATATACGCGACCCCTCGGGCAATTCGATCGAATTCGCCGAGCCACGAATCTGGGGCCTTTGATGCATTCTCTCGACGGAAAGAAGATCGTCGTCGCCAGCCATAATGACGGCAAGCTGCGCGAATTCGCCGACCTGATGGGGCCGTTCGGCTTCGAAGCGAAGTCGGCCAAGGAGTATGGCCTGCCGGAGCCGGATGAGACCGGCACCACCTTCGAGGAGAACGCCTACATCAAGGCGCTCGCCGCGGCCAAGGCGACCGGCCTGCCGGCGCTGTCGGATGATTCCGGCCTGTGCGTCGACGCGCTTGATGGCGCGCCCGGCGTCTACACCGCCAACTGGGCCGAAACCCCGGACGGCAGCAGAGATTTCGGCATGGCCATGCAACGCACCGAAGTGGCGCTGCAGGAAGTCGGAGCGGCCTTGCCGCAACAGCGCAAGGGACGTTTCGTCGCCGTCATCTGCCTGGCGTTTCCCGACGGCGAGGCGGAATATTATCGCGGCGAGGCCGAAGGCACGCTGGTCTGGCCACCGCGCGGCGAGCTCGGCTTCGGCTACGATCCTGTGTTCCTGCCCGATGGCTTCGAAAAAACCTTCGGCGAAATGAGCGCTGAGGAAAAGCATGGCTGGAAGCCCGGCCAGGCCACGGCGCTGTCGCACCGCGCGCGTGCCTTCCAGAAATTCGCCAAGGCGAGATTGGGCTCGGCATGAGCATGCTGCTCGACCGGGCGCCCGGCTTCGGCGTCTATGTCCACTGGCCGTTCTGCGCGGCCAAATGCCCCTATTGCGACTTCAACAGCCATGTCCGCCACCAGCCGGTCGACCAGGAGCGCTTTGCCGCCGCCTTCGAGGCCGAACTGGCGACGATGCGCGAGCGCACTGGGCCGCGTGAGGTGACCAGCGTTTTTCTCGGCGGCGGCACGCCCTCGCTGATGAAGCCGGAAACCGTGGCCAGGGTTCTGGACGCCGTGGCGAAGAACTGGACTGTGCCTGACGGCATCGAGGTGACGCTGGAGGCCAATCCGTCCTCGGTCGAGGCCGAACGCTTTCGCGGCTATCGGGCGGCCGGTGTCAATCGGGTGTCGCTCGGCGTTCAGGCGTTGAACGACAAGGATTTGCGCTTCCTCGGCCGGCTGCACAATGTCGAAGAGGCCCTGCACGCCATCGGCCTGGCGCGGGAAATATTCCCAAGGCTGTCCTTCGACCTGATCTACGCCCGCCCCGGCCAGACGCCGGAGGCTTGGGCATCGGAGCTGGAACAGGCGATCGGCCATGCCGCCGACCATCTGTCGCTCTACCAGCTGACCATCGAGGAAGGCACGCCCTTCCACGCCCTGCACGCGGCAAAGAAATTCATCATTCCCGACAATGACCACGCCGCCGACCTCTATGCGCTGACGCAGGAGATCACCACGGCGCACGGCCTGCCGGCCTACGAGATTTCCAACCACGCCAGGCCGGGCGCCGAGAGCCGGCACAACCTCACCTATTGGCGCTATGGCGAATATGTCGGCGTCGGACCCGGCGCGCATGGCCGCTTCGTCGAAAACGGCCGCCGCACGGTGACGATCGCCGAGCGGATGCCGGAAACCTGGGCCAATCTGGTCGAGGCCAAGGGCCATGGCGTCACCGGCGGCGAAATCCTGACACGCTCGGAAGAGGCCGACGAATTCCTGCTGATGGGCCTGCGGCTGGCCGAGGGCATCGACCTCTCCCGCTACGAAGCGTTCTCCGGACGTGGCCTGTCGAGCGCACGGCTATCGATGCTGCAGGGCGAGGGTCTGGTGGCGCCGATCGGCAATGCGCGCCTGCGCGCCACGGCCGCCGGCATGATCGTGCTCGACGCCGTGGTCGCCGATCTGGCGCGGTAGGCAGGTAGCTTTGCCTGCGCCAAGCTCCTCCCGCCTCGTCATCCACGGGCGGAGCGACGCGAAGCGGCGCGCAGACCCGAGGATCCATGCCGCGACGGCTGCTGCGGGGCGTCACGGTCCAGAATGGGCATGCCTGCTCTGCCACTTGTCCGTTCAAACAATAGATTTCGTTGCCGGCGCATCTTCTCCACGCCAGCTTTCCAAATTCTGCACCGTAGCGAAATTCAGAAGTCACGGAATGGATCCTCGGGTCTTCGCGACGTCGCTTCGCTCCTGCTCCGCCCGTGGATGACGAAGGTGGGGAAGCCTCGTCCAATCTCCGAAGCTTAGGATTACACTTCTGAAGGCGCGCGTTTCGAGATATCTCGGTTGAGACGCCATCCGCGAAGGCCACCGGCATGAACCTGACCGTATCCTCCTGGCAATTCTGGGCCCTGCTCTCGGCTGCGTTCGCTGCCCTGACGGCGATCTTCGCCAAGGTTGGCATCGAGAACATCAATTCCGATTTCGCCACCTTCATCCGCACATTTATCATCCTGATCGTGCTCGGTGCGATTCTGCTCGCCAGCGGCCAGTTCCAGTCGCCGGCCACGATCTCGGGAAAGACATGGGCTTTCCTCGGCCTGTCCGGCCTGGCGACCGGCGCCTCATGGCTCTGCTACTTCCGGGCGCTCAAGATCGGCAATGCGGCGCAGGTGGCGCCGATCGACAAGCTAAGCGTCGTGCTTGTGGCGGTGTTTGGCGCGGCCTTTCTCGGCGAGCGGTTGTCCGGAGCGAACTGGCTTGGCGTCGCCCTTATCGCGGCGGGCGCGGTGCTGGTCGCCTATCGAGGATAGTTGCGCGCCGTTGCGGGCGTTCTTTGTTTCAAGACGGGTGATGAAGATATCGAAGCGATTGGGCATCGTCCGGTCAGTGCTCCGTCGTGCTGTCGGGTTTGTTGTCGGAAAGCCTGACATTCGTCGGCAAGGCGTTCGCGACGCGCTCTTTGGTCAGGCTGTGCTCGGTATTGGCAGGCGGGCGCTTGTCCCTGGGTGCGGCAACGCGTTTGCGGCCGGCATAATAGGGCTCGAAAGCGTCCTGTATCTTCAGGCTATCCATCCTGTCCTCCTCCGGAATCAGGGGGCTAATCTGCCAACGCCGGTTTGGTTCCCCACTGTGGCAAAGGAAAGGCGAATTCCTTACATCGGCGTCAGCTTTTGCAAGCCCGCGTCAGCCGTGCCAAACAGGGCTGAATGGAGAAGTCATCGGTGACCGCAGAGACGAGCAAGCGCAGCTATGTGGTCGGGCAGACCGAGATCGCGGCCCGGCCGCTGGAGCCGGCGCTCTATCTGGTGGCGACACCGATCGGCAATCTCGCCGACATCACGCTGCGCGCGCTGGAGACGCTGGCCGCCGCCGACATCGTCGCTTGCGAAGACACGCGGGTGTCGCGCGTGCTGCTAGACCGTTATGGCATCCGCCGCCGCACCACGGCCTATCATGAGCATAATGCCGGAGAGGCCGGGCCGAAGCTGATCGCGGCGCTCCAGGCCGGACAGAGCGTGGCGCTGATCTCCGATGCCGGCACGCCGCTGGTGTCCGATCCCGGCTACCGGCTGGTCGGCGAGGCGCTCGACCACGGCATTCGCGTCGTGCCTATCCCCGGCCCGTCAGCGCCGCTGGCGGCGCTGACGGCATCCGGCCTGCCCTCCGATGCCTTCCTGTTCGCCGGCTTCCTGCCGGTCAAATCAGGGCAGCGGCTGACACGGCTGGAAGCACTGAAGGCCGTGCCGGCGACGCTGATCTTCTTCGAATCGCCGCGCCGGCTGGCTGACTCGCTTGTCGCCATGGTCGAAGCGCTCGGCGGCGAGCGCAAGGCCGCTATCGGCAGGGAATTGACCAAGACCTTCGAGGAGATGCGCACCGGCACGCTGCAGGCGCTGGCCGACCACTATGCTGCGGCCGATACGCCGAAGGGCGAGATCGTCGTCTGCGTTGGTCCGGCCGAGGCCAGGGCGGACGAGCCCGCCGACATCGACCGTCTGCTTCTGTCGCTTGCCGCCGAGATGCCGGCCTCCAAGGCGGCAGCGGAAGCCGCGAAGATGACCGGCGGCCAGAAACAGGCGCTCTATCGGCGATTGCTGGAGCTCAAGGATGCTTCTGGAGAAAGCGGCGGTGGCTGAGCGCCCGAGCGCCAGCCGCCAAAAAGCCTATCGGCGCGGCCATCGCGGCGAATGGCTGGCGTCGGTAGCGCTGATGCTGAAAGGCTATCGCATTCTCGCCCGCCGCCATCGCACGCGCTTCGGCGAGATCGACCTGATCGCACGGCGCGGCGATCTGGTGCTGTTCGTCGAGGTCAAGGCGCGCCGCACGCTGATGGAAGCCATGGAGGCGATCGGCCACGAATCGGAACGTCGAATAGAAGGCGCGGCCGACATCTGGCTGTCGCGCCAAGCGGACTACGGCAGACTGTCGATGCGCTTCGACATGGTCGCGGTGCTGCCCTGGCGCTGGCCGGTGCATGTCGAGAATGCATTTTACGGGAGGAGTTAGAGGGGGCAGCCCTCCTTCATTCGTCATCCACGGGCGGAGCAGGAGCGAAGCTCCGTCGCGGAGACCCGAGGATCCATGCCGCGACCTCTAAGAGCCTCTACGGTGCAGGAATTGGGAGACTTTTCGCCGGATTTGGCGAGCTTGGCGATGGCTATTCTCGATCGCCGAACCCTCCGATCCACGTCACGGCATGGATCCTCGGGTCTGCGCTGCGTCGCTACGCTCCTTGCTCCGCCCGTGGATGACGAAGCGTGAGGGCCGCTACGCGGATCACTCCTCACCCCCAGATCATCAACGCCACCAAGCCGACACCGCCCACCACCAGCCGCCACCAGCCGAACAGCGAGTAGCCGTTGCGCGAGACGTAATCGAGCAGGAAGCGCACGACGATGAGCGCCGTGACGAAGGCGGCGACGAAGCCGACGGCGATGATCGGCAGGTCGGCACTGCTCAGCACGTTGCGGTTCTTGAACAGGTCGAAGGCGAAGGCGCCGACCATGGTCGGGATCGCGAGGAAGAACGAAAATTCCGCCGCCGCCCGCTTGTCGACGCCCAAAAGCAGGGCGCCGACGATGGTCGAGCCCGAACGCGATGTGCCGGGAATGAGCGACAGGCACTGGAAAAGCCCGATCTGCAGGTAAAGCCGGGTCGGGAAGCGCTCGACATCGCGGTAGACCGGCTTGAGGTTCATGCGGTCCACCGCCAGCAGCACGACGCCGCCGATGATCAGCATGATGCAGATCAGCCTCGGCGATTCGAACAGCACCGTCTTTATGAAATCATGCGCCAGCGCGCCGATGATCGCCGCCGGCAGGAAGGCGATCAGGATGCCGATGGCGAAATGCCGCGTCAGCCGGTCATGCGGCAGGTCGAGCAGCATTTGCCACAGCCGGCGGAAATAGACGCTGAGGATCGCCAGGATGGCGCCGAGCTGGATCAGGATCTCGAAGGCCTTGCCGGTCGAATGGAAGCCGAGGAAATGACCTGCAAGCAGAATATGGCCGGTCGACGACACCGGGATGAACTCGGTCAACCCCTCCAGCAGGCCAAGCAGCAGGGCTTCGACGATGGTCTGGCTTTCCATGGCTACCTCGGCATTGGCGTGACGGCTGACAGAAGGGCTTGCTTGTCATGGCGTTGAAGTCCCCCTATAGGTCGCAACACCCTGACGGCCCGCTAACCGGGCGGCCAAGACTTACCGGTGCGCCCTGCGATTCGCCAGTGCGCTTTATCATCGCGGAACCATGCTGACGCTTTTCCACCATCCCATGTTCGCCACCTGTCGCTTCGTCCGCCTCGCATTCGGCGAGTATGGCGAGGAGCTGGCTTTGATCGAGGAAAAGCCGTGGACCCGGCGCAAGGAGTTCCTGGCGCTGAACCCGGCCGGAACGCTGCCGATCCTGCTGGCCGAAGGCGACGTGCCGATCGTCGGGGCGACGGTCATCGCCGAGTATCTCGATGAAACGCGCGGTGTGCTGAAGCGCGACAAGCGGTTGTTCGCCGAAGACCCGATGCAGCGCGCCGAAATCCGCCGGCTGATCGACTGGTACCTCAACAAGGCTGAAAGCGAAGTCACCCGCCATCTGGTGCGCGAGCGCGTGCTGAAGCCGGTCATGCCGGAAACGGCTGGCGGCGGCTCGCCCGATTCGGGCGCGATCCGTGCCGCGCGCGCCAACATCCGCCAGCACATGAAATACACCAACTGGCTGGCTGGCACCCGCCATTGGCTGGCTGGCTCGAGGGTCACCTATGCTGATCTCGCGGCCGCGGCGACGCTGTCGGTGCTCGACTATCTCGGCGAGATCGACTGGCGCGAGCACAGCGCTGCACGCGAATGGTACACGCGGGTCAAGTCGCGGCCCTCCTTCCGGCCGCTTTTGACCGACCGGGTGCGCGGCCTGTCACCGGTGTCGCATTATGCGGACCTCGACTTCTGACGCCGCAAAACTGCGCGCGCTGATCGACGCGGAGGCGCAGCGCGCCGGCTTCGATGCCGTTGCCGTCACCTCCCCCGATGCGATCCCGCTGGCGCCGGCGCGCCTGGCCGAATTCGTCGCCGATGGCTTTCATGGGTCGATGGACTGGATCGCCGAGACGCTGCAACGCCGCAGTGAACCAACAGCCCTCTGGCCGCAGGTGCGCTCGATCATCGTGCTGGCGATGAACTATGGCCCCGACCATGATCCGCGCGGGCTGCTGGCCAAGCGCGACTCCGGCGCGATCTCGGTCTATGCGCAAAACCGCGACTATCACGACGTGATGAAGGGGCGGCTGAAGGAGATCGCCGGCAAGATTGTGGCGCGCGCCGGTGGTGATGTGAAGGTGTTCGTCGACACCGCACCTGTCATGGAAAAGCCGCTGGCCGAGGCCGCCGGGCTCGGCTGGCAAGGCAAGCACACCAACCTGGTCAGCCGCGAGCACGGCTCCTGGCTGTTCCTCGGCACCATTTTCACCACCGCCGAACTCGTGCCCGACCGCGCCGAGATCGACCATTGCGGCTCCTGCCGTGCCTGCCTCGACGCGTGCCCGACCGATGCCTTTCCGGCGCCCTACCGGCTCGATGCGCGGCGCTGCATCTCCTATCTCACCATCGAGAACAAAGGGCCGATTCCGCACGAATTCCGCGAAAAGATCGGCAACCGCATCTATGGCTGCGACGATTGTCTTGCCGCCTGCCCGTGGAACAAATTCGCCCGGGCAGCTTCCGAAGCAAAACTCGTCGCGCGCGATGATTTGCGCGAGCCGCCGCTCGCCGACCTTTTGGGTCTCGATGACGCGGCCTTCCGCGCTTTCTTCTCCGGTTCGCCGATAAAACGCATCGGCCGCGACCGGTTCATCCGCAACGTGCTGATCGCCGCCGGCAATTCCGGCGATGCCTCTCTTGCCGACACTGTGCGCGCCTTGCTGGACGATGCCTCGCCGCTGGTCCGGGGCGCGGCAATATGGGCGCTGGCGCGGCTGGTGCCCGATGCCGAATATTCAGAACGGGCAGCCATCGGCCTGAAAACCGAAAGCGACGAAGCCGTGCGCGACGAATGGCGTCTGGTGCGGCCAACCAGGGCGAATGCATGAGCGAAAAGCAGATATTCATCTTCGGCGCCGGCTATTCCGGCAGGGCTTTTGCTCGGGCTAACAAAGGCGCCGCGACGATCTTCGGCACGACACGCTCGCCGAAAAAACTCGAGACGCTACGGCAGGCCGGTATCGCGCCGCTTCTGTTCGACGGCGCGATGACCGGCGAAATCGGCGATGCATTGGGAAAAACAACGCATCTGCTGATTTCGATTGCCCCGGAAGAGGCCGGCGATCCCGTTCTGAATGCCGCACGAGAGGCAATCGCTCAAATGCCGGCGCTCGAATGGATCAGCTATCTCTCCACCGTCGGCGTCTACGGCAATTATGATGGCGCCTGGGTCGATGAAACGGCGGAATGCCGGCCGGTGTCGAAGCGCTCGGTGATGCGGGTGGCCGCCGAACGAGACTGGCTGGAGCTGGGCCGCGAGATCGGCCGACCGGGGGCGATCCTGCGCCTGTCCGGCATTTACGGCCCCGGCCGCAACGCGCTGGTCAATCTGGAAAACGGCACTGCAAGGCGGCTGGTCAAGCCGGACCAGGTGTTCAACCGCATCCATTGCGACGACATTGCCGGCGCCCTGTGGCAGCTCATCGAAGGCAATACAGGCGGCATCTTCAACGTCACCGACGACCTGCCGGCGCCGCCGCAGGATGTCGTCGCCTATGCCGCTTCGCTAATGGGTATCGAACCGCCGCCCGAAATTCCCTTCGACGCCGCCCAACTTTCGCCCATGGCGCGGTCCTTCTATGGCGAGAACAAGCGTGTCGCCAATGCGGCGATCAAGGCGGCGGGTTATTCCCTGCGGTTTCCAGACTACCGCGCCGCCTTCGATCATATGTGGGCAAGCGGCGATTGGCGTGACGGCGAAGCGCGCAGCCCGATGAAGCGCTGACGATCGAAGCCGCGGGTGCGGCGTGCTATGATTCGGCCTTGGGATTGCGGTGGAGAACCGGGTTCATGAAGACAGCGATGAGGCTATCTCTAGGCAAAACGCCCCTGTTGGCCGCTGCGCTCGGCCTGCTTGCCGTGCTTGGGTCAGCCGTTCAGCCGGCGAGCGCCGAGGAGCGGGCAAAAGACCTGTTCGGCGCCAAGAGACTGCCGGCCGCGACCGCGGCGCAGTCGATCGGCTTCTATTCCAAGGGCTGTTTTGCCGGCGGCGTCGCCATTCCCTTGGACGGTCCGACCTGGCAGGTGATGCGGCCGTCGCGCAACCGCCGCTGGGGCCATCCGGCGATGATCGCGGTAGTCGAGAAATTGTCGCGCGACGCAGCGGCCGATGGTTGGCCAGGCCTGCTGATCGGCGACATTTCGCAGCCGCGCGGCGGCCCGATGCTGACAGGACATGCCTCGCACCAGATCGGGCTCGACGCCGACATCTGGCTGACGCCGATGCCCCGCCGCCCGCTGTCGATGGCGCAGCGCGAATCGATGAGCGCCACCTTGATGGTCGATGAGAAGACCCATCTGGTGAAGGACGCGCTGTGGACGCCAGCGCACACAAAGCTTCTGAAGCGGGCGGCGAGCTACGGCCAGGTCAAGCGCATCCTGGTCAATCCGGGCATCAAGAAAAAGCTCTGCGACACCGTCAAGGGCGACCGCTTCTGGCTGCGCAAGGTCAGGCCGTTCTGGGGCCACGACTATCATTTCCACATGCGCATCGGTTGCCAGCCGGGCTCGCCCGGCTGCAAGGCGCAGGAAGCGACGCCGGACGATGACGGTTGCGGCAAGCCGCTGGCCTGGTGGTTCACGCAGGAGCCCTGGCGCCCCAACAAGAACCCCGATGCGCCCAAGGCGCGCGACCTGATGACGATGGCGAACCTGCCGGGCGAGTGCCGCGCCGTGCTCGACGCGCCGGGGCCGTCGTCGGCCGATGCGGCGACCTACCATGGCGGCGGCGTGCCGGTCGCGGCCGCCGCGCCCGAACCCGAAGCGCCTTCGTTGCCCGCCACTCCGGCCGCCGCCGGCTTGCCAAGCACGATGAACGCTTTCACGGCGACGCCCGAGATCGGCGTGCCGCTGCCGCGACCGCGGCCGCCTGGAAACTGACGATCACGGCTTATAGCTTATAGGCAGACTCAATCGGTTCAGCGCCTCATTTTGCGAAACCGTGGCGGTTTGGCCGCAGAGCCGGCCTCAGCGCGCCGCCCGGGTCGAAAACCGTTTCCCTTTTCAAACCCATGCGCTAGTCAACGGAAGAACGGCCAGATGCCGTCGGGGGCGCCGGAGACGGACGAGAGCATGCCACGCACAGGCGACGACGACACTTTGCTGCGGTTTCCGATCCTGATCGGCGACATCGGCGGCACCAATGCGCGCTTTTCGATCGTGCTCGACGCCAATTCCGAGGCAGGCGAGCCGACCATCGTCCAGACGGCGAACTACAACACCATCGACGAGGCGATCCAGGCGGCCGTGCTCGACCGCTCGTCGGTGCGTCCCAAATCGGCGGTGCTGGCGGTGGCTGGCCCGGTCGACGGCGACGAGATCGAGCTGACCAACTGCCCCTGGATCGTCAAGCCGAGGAAAATGTTCGCCAGCCTCGGCCTGAGCGACATCGTCGTGCTCAACGATTTCGAGGCGCAGGCGCTGGCCGTCGTTGCGCTCGGCGAGGAGCACATGGAAAAGATCGGCGGCGGCACGCCGGAGCCCAATGCCGGGCGCGTCGTGCTCGGCCCCGGAACCGGGCTCGGCGTCGCCGGGCTGGTCCATGCGCTGCACCATTGGATACCGGTGCCCGGCGAGGGCGGCCATATGGACATCGGCCCGCGCACACCGCGCGATTTCGAGGTTTTTCCGCATATCGAGAAGCTCGAAGGCCGCGTTTCGGGCGAGCAGATCCTGTGCGGACGCGGTCTGGTCAATGTCTACAGGGCGGTGGCCAAGGCGGACGGCAAGCCGTCGCCCTTCACCACGCCGGCCGAGATCACTGCCGCGGCACTTGCGAAAACCGATCCGGTTGCAGTGGAAGCGCTGGAGATTTTCGTCACCTGCCTTGGGCGCACCGCAGGCGACCTTGCTCTGGTGTTCATGAGCCGCGGCGGCGTGTTCCTCACCGGTGGCATCGCGCAGAAGATCGTGCCGGCGCTGAAAGCCGGCAATTTCCGCGCCGCTTTCGAGGACAAGGCGCCGCACAGCGCGATGATGCGCACCATGCCGGTCTACGTCATCACCCACCCGCTGGCCGCACTTCTGGGCCTTGCCGCCTATGCCAGGAACCCCTTGCTGTTCGGTGTCCAGACGGAGGGCCGGCGCTGGCAGGCCTGAAAGCCAGCGAAGCGCTCGCGCCCCGCGACGAAGTTAATCAGGTGCGGGCATAGGCAATCAGGCCGCAGGGCGTTAAGAGGGGTGCCGAATTTGCAGCCCCGGTCCCACGAGGCGGAAAACCACAAAGCGCTCCCGATTTGACACTTGAAGCTCCAAACAAACAAAAAGCCCGGCCCGGCGAGGTCACAGCGGTGCTCCGCCGCATCCTCGCTGAAAACGGCAAAGAGTATCGCTGGACCTATGTCGTCGCCGTCTCTTGCCTGCTGATCGTTTCCGGCACCACCGCCTTCACGGCGTGGATCATGGCCCCGATGATCAACCAGATCTTCTACGAACGACGCGGCGATATGCTCTGGTTGATCTGCGCCGGTTTCATGGGGGCCTCCCTGCTGCGCGGCTTCGCCGGTTACGGCCAAGCAGTCGCGTTGGCCAGTATCGGCAACAATCTGGTCGCGCGCTACCAGAAGCGTAGCTTCGACCATCTGATGAAGCTCGGCGTCAACTTCTTCAACGATACGCGTTCCGGTCGGCTGGCGGCACAGGTCAGCGAGAATGTCGGCGGCGTTCGCGATCTGCTGTCGCTGACACTGACCTCCATCAGCCGCGACGCGGTCACGCTGGTCGCTCTCGTCGGCGTGATGATCTATCAGGATCCGGTGTTGTCGCTCAGCTCGCTGCTGATCGGCCCTCCACTGATCTGGGCCGTCGTCTATATCACCCGCCGACTGCGGCGTATCAACCGGGAATCCGTCCTGATCAATTCGCGGCTGAACGGGTCCGTGCAGGAAGCCACGCAAGGCATCGCCATCGTCAAGGCCTTCACCTTGGAGGCCGAGCTGGCGCGCCGCATCGGCATCATGGCGGACACGGCCGAGCAGCGTAACAACAAGATCGCCCGCGTATCGGAGCGGCTGTCGCCGATTTCCGAGATTCTGGGCGGTCTCGCCATCACCTCCGTACTTGCCTATTCCGGCTACCGGGCGTTGTATCTTGGGCAGCCGCCGGGCGCGGTTTTCTCCTTCATCACCGCGCTGATCATGGCTTACGATCCGGCAAGACGCCTGGCGCGCACACAGGTGGGCATGGAACGTGCCCTGGTTAACGCGCGCATGATCTACGAGTTGCTCGACCTGGAGCCGAAACAGGGCGACGCACCCGATGCCGTCGAGGCGAGGATCACCACCGGCGAGGTGCGTTTCGACAATGTGACGTTCGGCTACAGCGCCGACATGCCGGTGCTTAGGGACCTGAGCTTTACCGCCGCCGCCGGCAAGGTGACGGCGATCGTCGGTGCGTCGGGCGCCGGCAAATCGACGCTGGTGGCCCTCTTGCAGCGCTTCTACGACGTCGACCGGGGCAGCATCGAGGTCGATGGCCAGGACATCTCGAAGGTAACCAAGCATTCGCTGCGGCAGTCGATCGCCTATGTGGCGCAGGCGCCCTATCTGTTCGAGGGCACGATCCGCGACAACATCCGCTACGGCCGTCTGTCGGCCACGGACGCCGAGATCGAGCAGGCAGCGAAACAGGCGGCAGCCGACGAGTTCATCCGCCAGCAGCCGCAAGGTTACGACACGCCGGTCGGCGAAGGCGGCTCGACCCTTTCCGGCGGCCAGCGCCAGCGCGTCTCGATCGCCCGCGCCGTCGTGCGCCAGGCACCGATCCTGCTGCTCGACGAGGCGACATCGGCGCTCGACAACGAAGCGGAGGCGCGCGTCCAGGAAGCGCTGACCCAAGTCATGCAAGGCCGCACGACCATCGTCATAGCGCATCGGCTGTCGACGGTGGTCAATGCCGACCACATCATCGTGCTGGAAGAGGGACGGTTGGTCGAGGAAGGCACCCATGCGACGCTTATGGCCGACCCGGACAGCATCTATTCCCGCTTCCACCGCATCCAGGGCAAGAAGGGACTGGGGCTTGTCGAGGACCGCGAGCCGATCCAAACTCCGGTCCGGGCCACGCGTGCGAAGAAGACTGCTGTGAGGAGCACATGAGCGAAGCAGGCGATATGGGCCTTGTGGTGGTGGGCGCTGCCGGCCGCATGGGCCAGACGCTGATCCGTGCCATCCACACCATCCCCGGCGCGCGGGTCATCGGCGCGGTCGAGCGGGCGGGTTCGCCCTATCTGGGCAAGGACGCAGGCGAACTGGCGGGCATCGGCATCATCAATGTGCCGATCGGCGACGACCCGTTGCCGGTCTTCGCCAAGGCAGACGGCGTGCTCGATTTCACCACCCCGGCCTCATCAGTCGAATTCGCTGGCTACGCCGCGCAAGCGCGCATCGTTCACGTCGTCGGCACGACCGGGTGCACGGCCGACGACAATGCGAAAATCGCGGCGGCGGCGCGCCATGCGACCATCGTCAAGTCGGGCAATATGAGCCTCGGCGTCAATCTTCTGGCGGTGCTGGTCGAACAGGCGGCGCGCGCGCTCGATGCCGACGATTTCGACATCGAGATCCTCGAAATGCACCATAAGCACAAGGTCGACGCGCCGTCGGGCACAGCACTTCTGCTCGGCGAAGCTGCCGCCGCCGGGCGCGGTATCCCCCTTTCCGGCAACGACGTGCGGGTCCGCGACGGCCACACCGGCGTGCGCAAGACCGGCTCGATCGGCTTTGCCACGCTGCGCGGCGGCTCGGTGGTCGGTGACCACAGCGTGCTGCTGGCTGGCACCGGCGAGCGCATCACGCTTGCCCACCATGCAGAGGACCGCGCCATCTTCGCCCGCGGCGCCGTCAAGGCCGCCTTGTGGGCGCGCGGCAAGAAGCCAGGATTGTATTCGATGCGGGACGTGCTCGGCTTGAGCTGAGGCGGACCATCCACACCTTGTAGGAGCAAACATGTCGAGAACCCTCGTGCTCGTGCGCCACGGCCAGAGCGAATGGAATTTGAAGAACCTGTTCACCGGCTGGCGCGACGTCGACCTGACCGAGCAGGGCCACGCCGAGGCCAAGTCCGCGGGGCAAAAACTCAAGGCGCGCGGCCTGAAATTCGACATCGCATTCACCTCGGCGCTGATCCGGGCGCAAAAGACCTGCCAGCACATCCTCGACGCGGTCGGCCAGAGCGATCTGAAGACCACCCGCGACCAGGCACTCAACGAGCGCGACTATGGCGACCTCTCCGGCCTCAACAAGGACGACGCCCGCAAGAAATGGGGCGAGGAGCAGGTGCATGTCTGGCGCCGCTCCTACGACGTGCCGCCGCCCGCCGGCGAAAGCCTGAAGGACACCGGCGCCCGAGTCTGGCCCTATTACCTGCACGATCTGCAGCCGCATGTGCTGCGCGGCGGCACCGTGCTGGTCGCCGCCCACGGCAACTCCCTGCGCGCGCTGATCATGGCGCTCGACGGCAAGTCGGGCGAGGAGATCGTCAAGCTGGAACTCGGCACCGGCGTGCCGGTCATCTACCAGCTCAACGCCGATTCCACCGTCGCTTCGAAGGAAGTGCTGGACGACTGAGCCGGCGAACGGAGCACCTGCGAAAAAAGCGCGTTGACAGCAATCGCTTGCCCGCTTACATGAGCCCGCACCAGCCCAGATGGCGGAATTGGTAGACGCGCACGGTTCAGGTCCGTGTTCCGCAAGGAGTGGAGGTTCGAGTCCTCTTCTGGGCACCAAATTCCCGTTTCGAACCATTCGCCGGTTCAGAAACTTAGAGAAAAAGCCCGGCTCGTCCGGGCTTTTTCTTTGCCGCCAACCTCCCCTTCCGGCCAGTCCCCTCACAAACCGCTTCAAACTCCGCGCCCGCTTCGCTACGCTCAAAACCATGGCTCAATCCACCACCCAGATATTCGGTGCCCGCCGCGACCAGGCGTTCCCCACGCTGGCCGAGGTGGACATCGACCGCATGCGCCGGTTCGGCGAGGCCAGCGCCTATGCCGCCGGCGAGCACATCATCGAAGCAGGCGATGTGGCGCCCGGTCTGATCGTCGTGCTGTCGGGCAGCGTGGACATCACCCAGGACGGCGGGCTCGGCCGGCGCGAGACGATCGTCACCCATGGCCCCGGCAGCTTTGTCGGCGAGCTGGCGCAGCTTTCGGCCCGTCCCTCGCTGGTCAATGCGCAGGCCGCCGAACCGGTGGAGGCGTTCGTCATCGCCTCGCAGCGGCTGCGCGACCTGATGGTGCAGGAGGCCAATCTCGGCGAGCGCATCATGCGGGCGCTGATCCTGCGCCGCGTCGGGCTTTTGGAGAGCGCCACCAGCGGGCCGATCATCATCGGACCCCAGGACAATGCCGACGTGTTGCGGCTGCAGGGTTTCCTCGCCCGCAGCGGCCAACCGCACCGCGTGCTCGATTCCGGCAGCGACCCCTGCGCCAAAACCCTGGTAGAACGCTTCGAGGTCGATCCGCACCACCTGCCGATCGTGCTCTGTCCAAACGGCAGGCTGCTGATGAATCCCGGCGAAAAGGACCTCGCCCGCTGCATCGGCCTGCTGCGGCCGATCGATGCCGATACGGTGTATGACGTGGCCATCGTCGGCGCCGGCCCGGCAGGGCTGGCGGCGGCGGTCTATGCGGCCTCCGAGGGGCTATCGACGATCGTGCTCGATTGCCGCGCCTTCGGCGGTCAGGCCGGCGCCTCGTCGCGCATCGAGAACTATCTCGGCTTCCCCACAGGCATTACGGGCATGGCGCTGATGGCGCGCGCCTACAACCAGGCGCAGAAATTCGGCGTCGAAATGGTCATCCCGGACGAGGCGAAGCTTTTGAGCGCCGCCACCGACGCGTCAGGCGCCCGCTATCTGCTCGATGTCGGCGATGGCGAGACCGTGCGCACGCGCAGCGTGGTGATCGCCAGCGGCGCGCGCTATCGCCGCCTCGACATCGCCAATCTGGCGCGGTTCGAGGGAACGTGCGTGCACTATTGGGCGTCGCCCATCGAAGGGCGGCTTTGCGCGGACCAGGAAGTGGCGCTGGTCGGCGCCGGCAATTCGGCCGGGCAGGCGGCTGTCTACTTGGCCAGTCATGCGCGCAAAGTGGCGCTGCTGGCGCGCGGCGGCAGCCTCGATGCCAGCATGTCGCGCTACCTGGTCGAACGCATCAAGGCGCAGCCGAACATCGAGGTGCTGACCGGGACCGAAATCGAGGCGCTGGACGGCGAAGAGGGCAATCTTGGCACGGTGCGATGGCGCAACCGCGCCAGCGGCGCGGAAACGACGCGCCCGATCCGCCATCTCTTTCTCTTCATCGGCGCCGACCCGAACACCGATTGGCTGGCGAATTGCGGTGTGGCGCTGGACGCCAGGGGGTTCGTGCGCACCGGATCGGATCTGGGATCGGCGCAGATGGAGACCAGCCGCAGCGGCGTGTTCGCCATCGGCGACGTCCGCGCCGGTTCGGTCAAACGCGTCGCGGCGGCTGTCGGCGAAGGCGCCCAGGTGGTCGCGGCATTGCATGCATATCTCGCGCGCGCGGACGCACCTCAAACAGCAGGGAGACCATGATGGATGAATGCAGGCATACGCGCGACATCAGGAAGGTGACGCCGAGTGCGCTCGGCTGCGAGGAGTGCCTGAAGAGCGGGTCGCAATGGGTGCATTTGCGGCTCTGCCGCACCTGCGGCCATGTCGGCTGCTGCGACGACTCGCCCAACCGCCACGCCACCAAACATTTTCACGCCACCAAGCATCCGATCATCGAGGGCTACGATCCGCCGGAAGGCTGGGCATGGTGCTATGTCGACGAGGTGTTTGTCGACCTCGGCGACGACGTGACCCCGCAGAACGGCCCGATCCCGCGCTTTGTTTGAGCGGCGCCGCATGGCGACGGAATCCCGGGAAAAGCGCGATCCGTCCGGGCTTCATTGGCGGCGGTTTCCCCTGCTGAACGGCCTGGCAGTCAGTCGGCGAAATACAGATATCCCAGCCACCCGGCCAGCACGATCGAGGCAGTCCAGATACAAACAATGATCACCGCCGCGTAGCGGCTCACCGGCCTGTCGGCGGCCAGCGCGGCGGTCTTTCTGTGTTCCGCCATCACCTCGGGCGGTATCATCCTGACCACGGCAAGGACGCCCAAAGGGACAAGGATGACGTCGTCGAGATAGCCGATCACCGGAATGAAATCGGGGATCAGGTCGATTGGCGACAAGGCATAGCTTGCAACACACACGGCAAGCGCCTTGGCGTACCAGGGCGTTCGGGGATCGCGAGCGGCGAGGTAGAGCGCATGCACATCGCGCTTGATCGTTCGGGCCCACTCATTCAGTGCCATCGGATGATTTTAGCGCCAAATGAAAACCGCCGATAGCGCACGCCAGGCGCCCGCCTCCGACAGCATCTCGAAGAGCCGATGACCGCCGGTCTACCGCACGGAGCCGGTGACGGTCGGGTCGATCATGCTGGGAACGGATTTGCGTTCGTTGCCGGCAAGCGCCGCTATGATCAGCAGGCTGGCAACCACCGGGACAAACAGGATGGCAACGCGAGCTTGCACGTAAAAGATGGCGCGCCATTCATTGCGCTTGTCGGGGCTGTTGCTCATCATACTCACTTTGTCGGTCCCCCACGCGGTGACATAGCCGCAAACGGTTAAACAACTCCTTCCGACTTCGTTAACCCAGCGGAATTGAGGCGAAATTCCCAGGCGATCCCAGAGATGGCGATGCCAGGCTTCAGTTCAGCCCGATAAGCCTGGCGCCCTGCCGGAACAGCGCCACGGCGTCCGGCTCGAAGCGGAAGGTGCCGATGAAATCGTCGGCGCAATAGTCCGGCCTTGTCTTGCGGATGGCGGCGGCGAAGCCGCGCGCCTCGTCGAGCCGTCCGGCCAGCGCCAGGCAGTGCGCGGCGATCGCCAGTATGATGGCGTGGGCGTTGGGCCGCGCCGCCGCCTTCAGCGCCCATTCGGCCGCTTCCTCGAACTGGCCGAGCCGGACATGCGCCATGGCGCGTGCGCCCAGCATGCCGAACAGCAATGGGTCGAACGGGCTGAGATGACGCGAATGATCCGAAGAGCCTATCGCCGCTCGCGGGTCGCCCGACTGCGAATGCACGAAGGACAGCGCGTAGTGGCCGAGCGCGAAGTTGGGGCTGAGATCGACCGCCCGCTCGAGTTCGAGCAGCGAGCCGTCCTGCTCGCCGCGCAGCCACAGCGCCCGGCCCATCGCCCAATGCGCGGCCGGATTGTGGTCGTCGACCAGCAGGCTGTGTCCGGCGCTCTCGAAGGCCAGCGCGCTTTCACGGTCGCGGTCGCCCCAGCGCTGGAAAGCGTTCTGCCAGTGGGTGAAGGACAGGCCGGCATAGGCGCGGGCAAAGGTCGGGTCGAGATGCAAGGCCTGGGCAAAGAAATGCCGCGCCTGTTCGTTTTCCACCTGGGTGAAGCGGTACATGTGCCAGAGGCCGCGATGGTAGGCCTCCCAGGCGTTGAGCGAACTGGGCGCCTTCAGCATGGCGCGGTTGCGCTCGACGGTTTCGATCTCGGCCGAGATCGAGGAGACGATGCTGTTGCCGATGTCGTCGAGCACGGAAAAGATGTCATCGGGCCTGCGTTCGAAGGTCTCGGCCCAGATGATCCTGGCGCTGCGCACCTCGATCAGTTCGACGCTGACGATGAGGCGGCCGGACGGGCTGCGCACCGTGCCGGTGGCGACATAGTCGACATTCAGCCGGCGGCCGGCATCCTCGGGCGCGATGTTCTGCTCTGCCAGCGCAAACACCGATCCGCGCGCGATGACGAAGAAATCCCTGAGCTTGGCCAGGCGGGTGATGATGTCGTGGGTGAAACCGTCGGCCAATCCGCCGCGCGTGCCGCCGCTCTCCTCGACAAACGGCATCACCGCCAGCGAAGCGTGGCTGGGCTCGACCGGGCCGGGTGCGGTGGGCGTGGTGGCCACCAGTGGCGATAGCGTGGACAGGCCGGCCGGCTGTGTCCGTAGCGAGGCTCCGGGCCGTTGTTCACGGATCGCCTGCCAGGCCGCGCGAAGCGGTGCGAAATCGAGCTCCTCCGACCGGAACAATCGCTCCGCCGAAGCCAGGTGCTGCTCTGCCGTGGCGACCTCGCCGCGCCCGGCCAGATTGGACAGCAACGCCAGATGTCCGCGCGTGTCGAACGGCGCCAGTTCCACCCATGTGTCGAGATGGGCGATCGCCTCGTCACTATGCGCCGGCAGGCTCGCGACAAGCCGTTCCAGCACGGCGGCATGGCAAGCGCTGAAGCGGCGGCGCTGCGCGATCAGCCAGCTGTTGAAATGCGGGCTGCGCTCGAGCTCCAGCCCGTCGAGAAAATCGCCGGCAAACAGTTTGGCCAGCGCCCGCAAGCGGTCGACATCAAGGCTGCCCAGCCCTTGCGCGGCGGCGCGGCTGACCTCCAGCGCATCGACCAGGCAGTCGCTGAGATCGAGTGCTACCGTGTCGCCCTGTGTCACGACCCGGTGTCGGCCCGGCGCGTCGAGTGCGCCGCGCAGCTTGCTCAGGCACCAGCGCAGCTCGCCCCTTGGATCGTTCGGCACGTCCCACAGCAGCTCGCACAGACGGCTGCGGCTGACAGGATGCGGCGCCAGCGCCAGATAGGCCAACAGAGCGCGCAGCTTGCGTGACGACGGCAACGTAACCGGCACGTCATTGCGGGAGATCGCCAGCGGTCCGAGCAGGCGCACGGAAAGGACCGGCATGTCGCCGTCCGGCCTCCATCGGCTGGTTTCCACGTGCGTTTCCACGCCTGCTCCCACGCTGGCCTGTCGGCCTCTCCTGTATCACCAAACACGACACGGCGCATCCGGCAGCGGATTTCAGCGCCGGATGCAGCCATTGCCGCTGTGCGGCATGTCAGTCCTAGCGCGGCAAGGTCACCAAACCTCGTCGCCCAACCCGCCGGTTTGTAACCGGCCCGTGAAGACAAAACGCGATGACAATCAAGGAGACCAAGATGTTGCAGCAGCAGAAGATCAGAACCACGGCCGGGCGCGGCCGCCTGTTCGACAGCATTCTCGACACCGTCGGCGACACGCCGGTGGTTCGCATCAACAATCTCGGACCGTCCCACGCGACGATCTACGTCAAGGCCGAGTACTTCAATCCCGGCGCCTCGGTGAAGGACCGGCTGGCGCTCAACATCATCGAGGAGGGCGAGCGCAGCGGTGCGCTGAAGCCGGGCCAGACGGTGGTCGAGGCGACCAGCGGCAACACCGGCATCGGCCTCGCCATGGTGTGCGCGCAGAAGGGTTATCCGCTGGTCGTCACCATGGCCGACAGTTTTTCGGTCGAGCGCCGCAAGCTGATGCGCATGCTGGGCGCCAAGGTGGTGCTGACGCCGCGCGCCGAAAAAGGTTTCGGCATGTACAAGAAGGCGGTGGAACTGGCCGAGGCCAATGGCTGGTTCCTCGCCCGCCAGTTCGAGACGGCCGCCAATGCCGCCATCCACGAGGCGACGACGGCGCGCGAGATCGTCAATGATTTCGCCGGCTCGCGGCTAGATTGCTTCGTCACCGGCTATGGCACCGGCGGCACGGTGGTAGGCGTGGCGCGCGTGCTGCGCCGCGAGCGTCCGGAAACCCGCATCGTGCTCTCCGAGCCGGCCAACGCGCAGCTCATCGGCAGCGGCAAGGTGCAGCAGCGCGGCGCCGATGGTGCCCCGGCCGCCAGCCATCCAGCCTTCGAGCCGCACCCGATCCAGGGCTGGACGCCGGATTTCATCCCCAACGTGCTGCAGGAAGCGATCGACACCAGCCTCTATGATGAGGTGATGCCGATCGCCGGGCCCGAGGGCATCAAATGGGCCAGGGAACTGGCGCGGAAAGAGGGCATCTTCACCGGCATTTCCGGCGGCGCCACCTTCGCCGTGGCACGGCAGGTCGCGGAGAAGGCGCCGGCCGGCGCGGTGATCCTGTGCATGCTGCCCGACACCGGCGAGCGCTACATGTCGACGCCGCTGTTCGATGGCATCGAGGCCGAGATGGATGCCGAGGAGGCCGCCCTGTCGCGCTCGACGCCCGGCTGCCAGTTCCCGGCGACTTGACGGGAGATCTGGTATGGACGCCATGCAAGAAAACCTCGGCCTGGTGGCCGAGGAAACGCTCGATCCCCTGGACTGGGCCGATGTGCAGGCCCTGTCGCACCGCGTCATCGACGATGCGGTCGATTATCTCCGCGATGTGCGCGACCGCCCGGTCTGGCGGGAGATGCCGGCCGATGTGAGAGAGGCCTTCGCGGCACCGCTGCCGCGTTCGCCGGCACCGCTTGCCGCCGTCTATGGCGAGGTCTCGCGCACGGTGATGTCCTATCCGATGGGCAACACCCATCCGCGCTTCTGGTCCTGGTATATGGGGTCGAGCAACTTCACCGGCGCGCTCGGCGATTTCCTGGCGGCCATCCAGGGCTCCAACCTCGGCGGCGGCAACCACGCCGCCGGGCTGATGGACAGCCAGGTGGTGAACTGGTGCAAGCAGATGCTGGGCTTTCCGGCTTCTGCCGGCGGCACGCTGGTCAGCGGCGGCTCGATGGCCAACATCATAGGGCTGACCGTGGCGCGCAACGTCAAGGCCGGCATCGACGTGCGCGAGCATGGCGTTGCTGCCATCGAGAAGCCGCTGCGCTTCTACGGCTCGGAGCAGATACACTCGTGCCACCGCAAGGCGATGGAGGCACTCGGCCTCGGCAACCGGGCACTGCGCCGCATCCCGACCGATAGCGGGCTGCGCATCGATATCGCTGCCTTGCGTGCGGCGATCACTGAGGACCGCGCAGCAGGGCTCAAGCCGGCCTGCGTCATCGGTACGGCCGGCACCGTCAACACCGGGGCGATCGACGATTTGCAGGCGCTTGCGAAGCTGGCACATGAGGAAGGCCTCTGGTTCCATGTCGACGGCTGCATCGGCGCGCTGATTGCGATTGCGCCTGAAAACGCGCATCGCGTCGCCGGCATCGAACGGGCGGATTCGGTCGCGCTCGATCCGCACAAATGGCTGCACGCGCCGTTCGAGGTCGGCTGCGCCCTGGTCAGGGATGCCGCCGCGCATCGCCGGACCTTCGCGGTGACGCCGGAGTATCTCGAATCGACGCCGCGCGGCCTTGCTTCCGGCGAATGGCTGCATGATTACGGCCTGCAGACGTCGCGCGGTTTTCGCGCGCTGAAGGTGTGGATGGCGCTGAAGGAGCACGGCGTCGAGAAATTCGGCCGCCTGATCGACCAGAACATTGCCCAGGCCGTCTATCTTGCCGGCTTGATCGAGGCCGCGCCACAGTTGCAACTGGCGGCATCGCCGACCGTCAACATCGTCTGCTTCCGCTATCAGCCCGGTCTGACAGGCGAGGCTCTGAAGGCGCTCAACACGGAGATCATGCTGCGGCTGCAGGAACAGGGCATTGCGGCCCTTTCGGACACCACGGTGCATGGCGAGCACTGGTTGCGCGTGGCGATCACCAATCATCGCACACGGCGCGAGGATCTCGACCTTCTGGTGCATGAAACGGTGCGGCTGGGGCAAGACATCGCAACGCAGGGTTCCGCGCCTTCCTAGTTACGGGCAGGCATGCGATTCTGCCGCGATGATTCGGGAGATCCAGGTCGTGACGCTGTTTCGTATGGTTGCACTGGCGGCGCTGGTCTTCACCGCCTCGGCGCAGGCCGCAGACATGGCCTTCTTCGTGAAGAACCTGCGCAAGGAATCTGTCGCGGTCGAGCTGTTCAGCCGCGACCGTGAGACGGTCTGGCCGGGCAATGACAAGGTGTTCCTGATCGAACCCGAGTCGCAGAAATCCGTGCCGCTGTCCTGCAATCAGGGCGAACAAATCTGCTATGGCGCCTGGGCCGACGGCAACGACAGCCTCTCGGCCGGCGTCGGGCCGGACAATGACCAGCCCTGCGACACCTGCTGCTTCATCTGCGTGGAACACTCGACCGAGACGATCGATCTGGTGCCGTAGAGCGCGGAAGTTTCGTTGGACCCAAATTAAGTCAGGGATCGGCCCGTCCGGTCCACTTCCGCGATTCAGCGCTGCATGCAATGGTCGCCCCGCGGCCGGGTGGGCCGCATATTCGGGGGTTATCATGTTTCATGCCTATGCGCGCCGCATGCTGGCCGCGCTGTCCTTCGTCATGCTGGTTGCGTCGGCGGCGCAAGCCGACGATGTCACCTTCGCCATCAAGAACAGCCACCCGAACGCCATGCGCGTCGAGCTCTACAGCCAGGATCGCGACTATGTCTGGCCGGGCGAGGACAAGGACTATTTCCTCGACGACGGCGAGACCAAGCAGCTGCCGATATCCTGCAACGCGGGCGAATCGATCTGCTACGGCGCCTGGGTCGATGGCGACGAGGGCACCTATTGGGGCGTCGGTCCCGGCAACACGGAAAAATGCGAGGATTGCTGCTACACCTGTAGCGGCGGCGAGACCGAGGAGATCGAGCTGGTCCCCTGACCGGTTTGCCAGCTTGACGGTCTTCGGGCCGGAGCCATAGCCTGTGCAAATACCCAGCGCGCGCCGCCTCGAACTGTTCAGACGCGACGTGCTTCAGGCAAAAGGAGCCCAGCTATGGCCGGCATGGTCGAAAGCGACAAGATCGACGTCGGGTTTTCCGGCAAGCGCTGCATCCACTCGCGCAACTGCGTGCTCGGCGATCCGCATGTCTTCGTGCCCAACGCGCCGGGCCAATGGATCCATCCCGAAGCGGCCAGCGTCGAGAAGATCGTCGCCATCGCCGAAAGCTGCCCGTCGGGCGCCATCACCTATGTCAGGAAGGATGGCGGGCCGCAGGAGCAATCACCGGTGGTCAATACGGTGCGGCTGCGGGAAAACGGCCCGCTGGCGGTACACGCCGAAATCGTGCTCGACGGCGAGACTTCTTATCGTGCCACGCTCTGCCGCTGCGGCGCTTCGGAGAACAAGCCGTTCTGCGACGGCAGCCACAACAAATCCGGTTTTGCCGCCACCGGCGAGCCGCCGCTGAAGGACACGCTGGCGCTCGAAGCGAGGAACGGTCCGCTGAAAGTGACGCCGACCACCAATGGCCCGCTCAAGCTTGAGGGCAATCTCGAGATCGTCACCGGAACCGGCCATACGGTCGACCGTACGCAACGCGCCTTCCTCTGCCGCTGCGGCCATTCCGCCAACAAACCGTTCTGCGATGGGACGCACAAGAAGGTGGGGTTTGTGGGGTAGCTGCGATCTCCCTCCTTGAGGGGGAGATGGCCGGCAGGCCAGAGGGGGTCGTCTCGCGTAGAGCGCTGGCTTCCTCTTTCGCCTCGTATGAAGTCGCATCCAGTCTTGCCGACCCCCTCTGTCGCCTTTGGCGACATCTCCCCCTCGAGGGGGGAGATTACCCGTGGCCCAGCGCTCGCGGCTTTATCGCCCGCTCCGTATCGGCTAAGGGCAGGGACAAATAAATTGCCACCCGGACCGCCGCCAAAAATGACCGCCAAGACCAAGCCAAAGCCGCTGTTCCTCGGGATCGACACCGGCGGCACCTATACCGATGCCGTGTTGTGGTCTGAAACGGAAGGCCCGCAAGAAGGCCCGAACAAGGGCAAGGTGCTGGCCAAGGCCAAGGCGCTGACCACAAGGCATGATCTTGCCGTCGGCATTTCCGGCGCCGTCGATGCGGTGCTGCAGAAAGCCGGAACCGATCCGGCTCATATCAAGCTGGTGTCGATGTCGACGACGCTTGCCACCAACGCGCTTGTCGAGGGCCAGGGCGGCCGCGTCGCGCTGGTGATGATCGGCTTTTCCGAGGGCGACCTCGCCCGCGACGGGCTGAAGGCCGCGCTCGGCACCGATCCGGTGGTGTTTTGTCCGGGCGGCCACGACGTGCACGGCAATGCCGCCAAGCTCGATCTGTCCGGACTGGAAGCGGCGTTGCCGGAACTCGGCGCCTCGGTGTCCGGCTTTGCCGTCTGCGCCTATTTTGCCACCCGCAATCCGGCGCATGAGATCGCCGCCCGCGAGTTGATCCGCGAAAAGACAGGCCTGCCGGTCACATCGAGCCACGAGCTGTCGGCCAAGCTCGGCGGTCCGCGCCGGGCGCTGACCACTTTGCTCAACGCCAGGCTGATCTCGATGATCGACCGGCTGGTGGCGGCAACCGAAGGCTTTCTCCAGGCGCGCAACATTGCAGCCCCGCTGATGGTGGTGCGCGGCGACGGTGCGCTGGTTTCGGCAGCGTTTGCCCGCCAGCGGCCGATCGAGACCATCCTGTCCGGCCCGGCCGCCAGCCTGGTCGGCGCCCGCCACATGACCGGGCTCGACAATGCTGTGGTCTCCGACATCGGCGGCACCACAACCGACGTCGCCGTGCTCGATGGCGGCCGTCCTAGGCTCGACCCGGAAGGCGCCACCGTCGGCGGCTTCCGCACCATGGTCGAGGCCGTCGCCATGCGCACCTTCGGCCTCGGCGGCGATTCCGAAGTGGCGCTGGAAGATGGCGCGCTCAACCCGAAGATTCTGCTTGGGCCGCGCCGCCTGGTGCCGTTGGCGCTGGCCGGCATGGCG
Organism: Mesorhizobium sp. LMG17149; assembly: GCF_024518695.1. NCBI lineage: Bacteria > Pseudomonadati > Pseudomonadota > Alphaproteobacteria > Hyphomicrobiales > Phyllobacteriaceae > Mesorhizobium > Mesorhizobium sp. LMG17149. Next base: position 45,270 of record NZ_JANIFL010000016.1, on the reverse strand, counting down.
CACGGTATAGCTGTCACCTCCGAACTCGAACGCCAGCTGCGGGCGCCCAATCCCGGCCGCATGGACGGCCGCTTCGCGGTGCGCACCGGCGTGCCGGACCGGCTCGCCGCCGGCCTGACCGGCGCCGAAGCCAGGCTCTACGAGCTGATCGGTGCCGTGCCGCTCGCCGTCGACAGGCTTTTGAGTTCCAACGCGCAGAACGCGACGCTGAGCCGGCTGGTGTCGCGCGGGCTGGTGCATGTCGCCGGCTTCACCCCGTCGGACGCCGCCCATGTGCTGGGCAAGCAGGCGAACTGGGATCCCATCGCCGCGCGCCTCGGCGCCGAACTGTTCGCCCGCAAGCGTGACGGCCGTGGCCAGAACATCGCCGCCTCGCCGGAAGCGATCTCGGAACGGGTGCTGGTGACGCTGACGCGCTGGTCGGCCGAATATATCCTCGAGACCGCCTTTGCCGAGGATGGGCTCGATGGCGCGTCGACGGTGGCGCATGCATTGGTGCAGCGCGCGGTCGACGCGCATCCCGGTATCGCCCGCCTGAGCGTTGCGCTCGACCGCCCGGTCATCGGCCTCGGCGCCTCGGCGCCGCTGCATTATGCCGGGCTGCCGCCGCTGATCGGCAATGACTGCGTGGTGCCCAGGGATACCGATGTCGCCAACGCGCTCGGCGCCGTCGTCGGCCAGGTCAGGGTTTCGGCCGAGGCGCGGGTCAGCCAGCCCATAGAAGGGCTGTTTCGTCTCGCCTCGGGCGAGACCGTGCGCGATTTCCTCGACGAGACGACGGCTATCGCGGCGGCCGAGGCCGATGTCCGCGCCATCGTCGCGGAGCGCGCTATGGAGGCCGGCACCGACAGCGCCGAGATCGACGTTTCGACCGAGTTCCGCGTCTCGACCGTCGAAGCCCAGCGCATGTTCATCGAGGCGCATGTGGTGGCGGTGGCCTCGGGAAGGCCAAGGATTGCGGTTTGAGCGGGGCGGCGAAATACGCCACCTTCACCCTAAGCTGAATTGACCCGGCAAACCTGACATGCCAAAGGCCCGCAAAGCCTTTCATCTGGAGTAGCCTGATGACCGACCGCATCGAGATCGCCGGATTGCGGATTGCCCGCGAGCTGCATGAGTTCGTGGCCAGGGAAGCGCTGCCGGGCACGGGCGTCGAAGCGGACGCCTTCTGGAACGGTTTTTCGGCCATCATCCATGATTTGGCGCCGAAGAACCGGGCGCTGCTGGCAAAGCGCGACGCCATCCAGGAACAGATAGACGGCTGGTATCGCGAGCATGGCGCGCCGGTCGACATGGAGGCCTACAAGGGCTTCCTGAAAGAAATCGGCTATCTCGTTCCCGAAGGCCCGGCCTTCAGCGTGTCGACCGACAATGTCGACCCCGAAATTGCTGATGTTGCCGGACCGCAGCTGGTCGTGCCGGTGATGAATGCGCGCTATGCGCTCAACGCCGCCAATGCGCGCTGGGGGTCGCTCTACGATGCGCTCTACGGCACCGATGCCATCCCCGAAACGGATGGCGCCGAAAAGGGCAAAGCCTTCAATCCGGCGCGCGGCGCCAAGGTCGTTGCCTGGACGAAGGCCTTTCTCGACGAGGCTGCCCCGCTCACCTCGGGCAAATGGGCCGGGGTCAACGGGCTGTCGCTGGCGCAAGGTGCCTTGCGGCTGAGCGCCGGGGCCGGCTCGACCACGCTGGCCAACCCGAAGCAATTCGTCGGCTACCGTGGCGACGCGGCCAATCCCGATACGGTGCTGCTGGTGCGCAATGGCCTGCACATCGAGATCGCGATCGACCGCAACAACCAGATCGGCCGCACCGATCCGGCTGGCATCGCCGATGTCATCCTGGAATCGGCGCTGACCACCATCCAGGACTGCGAGGATTCGGTCGCGGCGGTGGATGCGCCAGACAAGGTCGTCATCTACCGCAACTGGCTCGGCCTGATGAAGGGCGATTTGGCGGAAGAGATCACCAAGGGCGGCAAGAGCTTTGTCCGCAAGCTCAATCCTGACCGCTCCTACACCGCGCCCGCCGGCGGCACGCTGACCGTGCCCGGCCGCTCGCTGATGCTGGTCAGGAATGTCGGCCACCTCATGACCAACCCGGCGATACTGGATCGCGACGGCAACGAGGTTCCGGAAGGCATCATGGATGCGGCGATGACGGCGCTGATCGCGCTGCACGATGTAGGGCCGAACGGCCGCCGCGCCAATTCCCGCGCGGGCTCGATGTATGTCGTGAAACCCAAGATGCATGGGCCCGACGAAGTCGCTTTCGCCGTCGAGATCTTCGACCGCGTCGAAGCGCTGCTCGGTATGGCCAGGAATACCATCAAGATGGGCATTATGGATGAGGAGCGGCGCACCACCGTCAACCTCAAGGAGGCGATCCGCGCCGCAAAAGCGCGCGTCGTGTTCATCAACACCGGCTTCCTCGACCGCACCGGCGACGAGATCCACACCTCGATGGAAGCCGGCCCGATGATCCGCAAGGGCGACATGAAGCAGGCCGCCTGGATTTCCGCCTACGAGGCGTGGAATGTCGACATCGGGCTGGAATGCGGCTTGGCCGGCCACGCCCAGATCGGCAAGGGCATGTGGGCGATGCCGGATTTGATGGCGGCGATGCTGGAACAGAAGATCGCCCACCCCAAGGCCGGCGCCAACACTGCCTGGGTGCCGTCGCCGACGGCGGCGACGCTGCATGCCACGCACTATCACAAGGTCGACGTCCACGCCGTGCAGGCGGCGCTGAAGAACCGGCCCAAGGCGAATCTCGACGACATCCTGTCGGTGCCCGTCGCCGTGCGGCCGAACTGGTCGCCCGAAGACGTCCAGAAGGAACTCGACAACAACGCGCAGGGCATTCTTGGCTATGTCGTCCGCTGGATCGACCAGGGCGTCGGCTGCTCGAAAGTGCCTGACATCAACGATGTCGGCCTGATGGAAGACCGCGCCACGCTGCGTATTTCCTCACAGCACATCGCCAACTGGCTACACCACGGCGTGTGCAGCGAGGACCAGGTGATGGCGACGATGAAGCGCATGGCTGACATCGTCGACCGCCAGAACGCGGGCGACCCGCTTTACCAGCCGATGGCGGCTGACTTTGACAAGTCGATAGCCTTCCTCGCCGCCTGCGACCTGGTCTTCAAGGGCCGCGTCCAGCCCAACGGTTACACCGAGCCGGTGCTGCACGCGCGGCGGCTGGAACTGAAGGCGCAGCAGAATTAAACCACAGGTGCCGAGGGTGCCCATTTTGTAAGCCACACTCGCCAGCAAACTGTTCTGCCGCCACGAAGTAAGGTAAGTCCTTGTAGCGGGAGGACGATTCTATGGCAATTGCGACAACTAATATTGTAAATTTGGACGCACTCATCCGTCGCGAGGATTTAGCTGCTCCAGGTGAGGTAGGCGAAGATATAAGTTCTTTGTCTATCGCGGGTCTGGAGCCAAAAGGTTTTTTGTATCCGGCGCTCCGGAAGCCGGATTTTCAAAGAGAGACCGCTAATTGGAGCCCTGAACAAGTCGCCGATCTTATTGGGACGTTTGCTCGCAAAGATTTGATACCCGCCGTTATCCTTTGGCGGGCAGGGCAGAATGTCTTCGTCATAGATGGCGCACATCGCCTCAGTGCCCTCATTGCATGGGTTCATAACGATTACGGTGACGGGGAAGTGTCCAGGCATTTTTTCCAGAACGCAATTCCGGATGACCAGCTGGTAGCGGCGAAAAGAACGAGAGATTTGGTTGCTCTATCGATTGGCTCATATGCCGATCACAAGATGGCTATCGAGTATCCGCAGAATTCCCGGCCCGATGTCGCTGAGAGGGCGGCAAGAATCGGATGGCAAGAAATTCCAGCTCAATGGATCAGAAACGCCGACCATGACAAAGCGGAGAAAGCCTTCTTTCGAATCAACCAGGGAGGCACGAAGATAGACGCGACGGAGCGCCGTATCCTCGCCGCTAGGCGTTCATCGACGGCCCTTGCAGCTCGGGCGATCCTAAGGGCCGGCACTGGACACAATTATTGGAAGAAATTTGCTGAAGAGTCACAAAGGGCAATAGAGGATCTTGGGCGCGAAATATCAGCTTTGCTATTTGAACCTACTATATCTCTTCCAATTAAAACGCTTGATTTGCCTATTGCAGGACAGGGTTACGGCCCGCAAGCGTTGCCATTAGTTTTTGATCTAGTAAATTTGGCCAATCGAGTTCAAGTCAAAGATTCTAGCTATAAGGGCGCGACCAGAGAGGAGTCTCTAGACGTCGACCAAGATGGAGGCAAGACCGTCGATTATCTCGTGAAAGTAAGGGCTGCAATCTGGAGATTGTGCTCCACCAACCCTTCATCTCTCGGATTGCATCCTGCACTATATTTTTATGGTAGAAGCGGGACATTTTCCGCATCGTCCCTTCTGACGTTTCTGTCGCTATTTCGCGACTGGGATACCGCTGATTTTCTCGCTTTCACAACGGTTAGAGCAAAATTTGAAGAATTTCTGATGGTGAACCGCGGCATGAGTGAAGCGGTAAGGAAATTGGGAAGTGGCGTCCGCAGCAGACCTCGTGCGATTGCCTTCTACAAGGCGATTATTGAGCATTTGAGCAAGGGACTGTCGGCATCAGAGGTCGCAAAAATACTGAGGGACATGTCAGAGTTCGAATTTCTAATTACTAGTCCTGACGAGCTCGACCTTGAGGGCGGATCGTTCTCTAGAGACGTAAAAGGTGCCGCTTTCATCCGGGATGCGCTGCCGTCTGCACCGAAATGTCCAACTTGCGGAGGCCTCATGCACAGAAATGGCATGCAAGTAGGCCATAGGCGTCCTAAACGGGATGGGGGATCGGGCAATCTTTCAAATGCTGTAATGCAGCATCCGTTCTGTAATAGCACCGTTGATAACTAGCTACGACAGCTCGTATTCCAGCAGCCACAAGGCCAGCATATGCCCCGCCAGCGGGTCCTACTTGGCTTCCCGCGGGAAACAAGGCGTCAGGAGGCCGTATGGTCCAGGAGCCGGATGGTGGGATCGCGACGGTGTTCGGAGTTGACCCGATCGACGCCTTCCACCGTAATCGCGATCGTCCCGTTTTCCACTCTTGCTATCCAGGCCTTCGCTTTCAGATACCAGAGATGAAATTCGAGATGCTCTCGCGGACAGCCTGATAAGCGTTCGAGCTCCACATCTCCGATCCCGGGATTGCTGACGTCGTGCCGGCGCTTCGCGTAAAGCAGCGACAGCAGCCTGGCCTGGATCACGACGTCACGCTCGATGCCTTTGGTGTTGCTGGCTTCCTCGGTCAATTCACGGCGAAGGCCGGCATGGTCCCTGTACGCGATGTCGTATTGTGCGCGTTTGACCGGATCCTTGAGCGTATTGTGGGCTTCCACGATTTCACTGAAACGGGCTTCATCGCCGGTTTCGCGATTGTCTGGATGATAGCGCATCGCAAAATAGCGAAATATGCGCTCCAGCGTTTCCGAGTTGGCGTTCGGGCTGACTTCCAAAACTTCGTAATAGTCAATGAACATAGCGGGCTCCCCGACCACACCATATTCGCATTGTCTAAATAAGGAATGTCAATGCGGAGGCCAGGACCTTGGTCCGACGCCGATGACATCCACGCTTTCTGGAAGAGGAAGAAAATGGCCGGCGTCCGGTCGGTGGGGGCCGTTGGGTGGTGAGGACGCCGGCCAAGCGGACAATCAGGTCCGCCGCACCGTGGAGATGATCGATTCGCGGAGGCCGGGTTATGGCGTGATCGCGGAATGCAATGTGGCGAGGTCGGCTTGTCGGCGGACCTACGCCGCCTGCGCCATCCGCTCCGAGCTCATGCGGTAGGAGATCGCTTCGGCCAGATGGATTCGGCCAACGGTTTCGCTGGCGTCGAGATCGGCGAGCGTCCGCGCCACCTTCAGCACGCGGTGATAGGCCCGCGCTGAAAAGGCGAGCTTTTCGCTGGCGTCCTTGAGCAGCGACAGGCCGGCGGCGTCCGGCATGGCGATCTCTTCGATGACCGAGGGCGCGCAATGCGCGTTGGTGGTGGCGCGGGTGGCGCCGAGCCGCTCGAAGCGCTCGCGCTGGATGGTGCGGGCGCGTGCCACGCGCAGCGCCACATCGGCACTTTTCTCCGCCCGGTCGGGCCGGATCAGGTCGCTGGCCGAGACCGCCGGCACTTCGATCCTGAGATCGATGCGGTCGAGCAGCGGACCCGAAATGCGCGCCTGATAGTCGGTACGGCAACGCTCGCCGCGCAGGCAGCGATAGCCCGGCTCGCCGGCCATGCCGCAGCGGCACGGGTTCATCGCCGCCACAAGTTGGATGCGCGCCGGATAGGTGACGCGATGGTTGGCCCGCGCGATCATGCAGTCGCCGGTCTCCAACGGCTGGCGCAGCGCATCGAGCGTCTGCGGCGTGAACTCGGGAAACTCGTCGAGGAACAGCACGCCGTGATGGGCCAGCGACACCTCGCCTGGCCGCGCGCGGATGCCGCCGCCGACCATCGCCGCCATCGAGGCCGAGTGGTGCGGTGCGCGGAACGGCCGCCGGTCGGTCAATTTGCCTTCGCCGAGCTCTCCCGCCACCGAGGCGATCATCGAGACTTCCAGAAGCTCCTTCGGCGCCAGCGGCGGCAGGATCGACGGCAGCCGCTGCGCCAGCATCGATTTGCCGGATCCCGGGGGTCCGATCATGAGCAGATTATGCCCACCGGCGGCGGCCACTTCCAGCGCCCGCTTGGCGGTCTCCTGGCCCTTGATGTCGGCGAGGTCAGGCAAATCCAGAGCGGCGGCATGGATGCCGGCCTCGGGGCGCGACAGCACCTGCGTGCCGCGAAAATGGTTGGCGATGGCAATCAGGCTGCGCGGCGCCAGAATGTCGAAATCCTTTCCAGCCCAGGCCGCCTCCGGTCCGCAGGCGAACGGACAGATCAGGCCCTTGCCTTCCGCATTGGCGGCGATAGCCGCCGGCAAGGCGCCGGCGACCGCGGCAATCGTGCCGTCGAGCGACAATTCTCCAAGCACGACATAGCCGGCCAGCATGTCGCCCGGAATGGCGCCAAGGGCAGCCATCAGGCCAAGCGCGATCGGCAGGTCGTAATGACTGCCTTCCTTCGGCAGGTCGGCCGGCGCCAGATTGACAGTCACCTTCTTCGACGGCATCGACAGGCCGGAAGCATGCAGTGCGGCCTGCACCCGCTCGCGGCTTTCGGCCACCGCCTTGTCGCCGAGGCCGACGATGTGCATGTTGACCTTGCCGGGCGCGATCATCACCTGCACGTCGACCGGCACGGCCTCGATGCCCTGGAAAGCCACCGTGCGAACCCGCGCCACCATCGTGCAACCCCAATTCAGGCTGGCCCCAGCCCCTGCGATCAGGCCAGGAATGGCCCGCCGGGAAGACAATCACACTTCCCCGGTCAAATCAAGAACATTACGGGAACGCATGACCGCTTGGGTTGCAGCGGAAGCGAGCGCGGTTGCAAAAACGGAACATGGTTAAGACAAAATGAAAACGACTTACCCGCGCTTTCCCTCGACCGCGTCCCAGAACAGGCTTGCAATGTCGGCGCCGCCGAAGCGTTTGACTTCGCGCACGCCGGTCGGCGAGGTCACGTTGATCTCGGTCATATAGTCGCCGATGACGTCGATGCCGACCAGGATGAAGCCGCGCTCCTTCAGCGATGGGCCGATGCGGGCGCAGATTTCGCGCTCGCGCTCCGTCAGTTCGGTCTTTTCGGCGCGGCCGCCGACATGCATGTTGGAGCGGGAATCGTGTTCGGCCGGCACCCGGTTGATGGCGCCGACTGGCTCGCCGTCGATCAGGATGATGCGCTTGTCGCCCTTGCGCACGTCCTTGAGGTAGCGCTGTACGATGTAGGGTTCGCGGAACATCTGGCCGAACATTTCCAGCAGCGAGGCAAGGTTGCGGTCGGCCTCCAGCAGATGGAAGATGCCGGCGCCGCCATTGCCGTAGAGCGGCTTGACGATGATGTCGCCGAACTCCTTGCGGAAGGCGGCAACTTCGAGCGGATCCTTGGTGATCAGCGTGTCCGGCATCAGGTCGGCAAATTCGGTGACGAAGATCTTTTCCGGGCTGTTGCGCACCCAGGCCGGGTCGTTGACCACGAGCGTTTTCGGATGGATGCGCTCCAAAATGTGCGTGGTGGTGATGTAGTTCATGTCGAAGGGCGGATCCTGGCGCAGCAGGACCACATCCATCTCCGACAGGTCGGTACGCACCTTCTCGCCCAGCGAATAGTGGCTGCCCTTCTCGTCGCGCACCTGCATTTCCTCGATGCGGGCAAACACCTTGCCGTCGCGCAACGAGAGCCGATCCGGCGTGTAGTGGAACAGCTCATGGCCGCGCCGCTGCGCTTCCAGCGACAGCGCGAACGAGGTGTCGCCGGCGATCGACACGGTGGAGATGTGGTCCATCTGGACGGCGATTTTCAGCTTCATGGCGGGTCTCCGGCGGCTCGGATGGACGACTGTCTTGCCTGTACAGGCTCACTGCCCGTCTGCCAATCGCGACATTCCTGGGATTGGCATCCGACACCCGAATGCGCTGCTTTCATCGATCCTTCGAAACAGTCGCGGTTGCCCCTGGAAAATCGATTTCGCGATACGTTTCCTAAAGGGTTTGCTGCCAGTCTGAAAATAAATTCCGACGTCACAAAACAGGGACACCGATGCAAACTTCGTTTGGCACCGGTCAGGCAAACAGGGAGAGCACGGATCTGGCATTCACAGATCCGTTGACCGGGCTTGGCAACCATCGCCGCTTCTTCGACAAGGTCGATCGCCTGATCGCCGACCGTGCCGACGATCCCGCGCCCTTTACCGTCGGCATTCTCGACCTCGACGGCTTCAAGCCGATCAACGATCTGTTCGGCCACAAGGCCGGCGACGACATCCTGATCCAGGTGGCGATGCGGCTGCGCGCCTCGATGGACGGCCATTCCACGGTCTGCCGCATCGGTGCCGACGAATTCGCCTTTCTCTATCCCCTGGTGTTCAGCGAGGATGCAGCGGCCGAAAAGTCGCGCATGCTGATCGAGATCCTGTCGGCGCCCTATGATGTCGGCGAACGCACCGCCAGGCTTTCGGCCTCGGTCGGCTGCTCGCTGTTCTATTCGGGCGACGAGACCACGGAAATCCTCATCAATAAGGCCGAGACGGCGCTCTATCACGCCAAGCGTTCCGGCCGTGGCCGCGTCGTCGTCTACACCCGTGAGATGGAAGAGGCGGCCAAGCGCGTCACCCGCATCGAACAGGCGCTGCGCCGGGCTGTCTCGGCCGGCGAGGTGGAGCCGCATTTCCAGCCCATCGTCGACCTCAACACGCGCCGCACCATCGGCTTCGAGACGCTGGCGCGCTGGACAGATCGCGACCTCGGCTCGGTGCCGCCGACCGTCTTCATTCCCATCGCCGAGGAGCGCGGCATCATCGGCCCGTTGTCGCAGCTGGTGCTGCGCAAGGCGACCGAAGCGGCCAGAAGCTGGCCGAAGGACCTGTTCCTGTCCTTCAACCTGTCGCCATCGCAGCTCGTCGACCAGAACACCGGCCTGCACATACTGGCGATCCTCGATCGCACCGGCTTCGATCCGCGCCGGCTGGAGATCGAGATCACCGAGACCGGCCTGATGAACGACCCGGCCTCTGCCGCGCAGATCGTCGAGGATCTGCGCCGCGTCGGCATCCGCGTCTCGCTCGACGATTTCGGCACCGGCCAGTCCTCGCTCGGCCGTCTGCGCGAATTCCATTTCGACAAGCTCAAGATCGATCGCGCCTTCGTCTCCTCCATTCTCGACGACCGTCCCTCGGAGCACATCATCCGCGCCATTCTCGCAATGTGCGAGGGGCTCGGCATGGACGTCGTCGCCGAAGGCATTGAGCAGGAAGCGCAGGCCGACCGCCTGGTCCAGTTCGGCTGTGCCGGCGGGCAAGGCTATCTGTTCGGCAAGCCCGTCGATGCCGACGCCACGCTCGGCTATCTCCGCGATTCCTTCCGCGGCGCCCTGCGCGCCAAGGCGATCTGACCGGCGATTCCCCGTAGTCCGTAATCCCGACGATGCCGCTGTGCGCACCCGGTGCGGCGCATTGTCGTTTTGTCTGACATAAGCCCTGAAATTTGGCGGTTCGCCCTTGCCCGCGCGCCTTGCGTGGCTAGGATGCGCGCCGGTCACGCTACAGCGCCGCACGTCTTTCAAGACGCGCAAAGGACGCTGTAGCATTTAACATTTGCGCATGTTCCCTTTCCGAAAATCGATGCGATTTTCGGGGTCATGCGCTGGGAGACAACAACGATGATGCCATCGGCGCATTTTGCCGACCTCGAAGGAGCCTCGGTGCTGATCACCGGCGGCGGTTCCGGAATTGGTGCTGCCCTGACCGAGGGCTTTGTGCGTCAAGGCGCCAATGTCGCCTTCATCGACATCGCCGACGGCCCGAGCACGGCTCTTGCCGACCGCATCGAGAAAGCGTTCGGCAAGCGGCCGCTTTATCTCAAGACCGACCTACGCGACGTCGAGGCTCTGCGTGCGTCCGCCGCGAAGGCCGCCGAGGCGCATGGCGATGTCACCGTGCTGGTCAACAATGCCGCCTGGGATGAACGCCACGCAGTCGAGGACGTGACGGTCGAGTTCTGGGACAACAATCAGGCGATCAATCTGCGGCCGCATTTCTTCACCGCGCAAGCGGTGGCGCCGGGCATGAAGCGGGCCGGCGGCGGCTCAATCATCAACTTCACCTCGACATCCTATCTCATCAACCACCCCGACATGCCGTCCTACACGGCCGCCAAGGCCGGTATCCTCGGTCTGACCAAGGGGCTGGCCGGCAAGCTCGGTATGGACGGCATCCGCGTCAACGCCATTGCGCCCGGCTGGGTGATCACCGAGCGGCAGAAGGAGCTCTGGGTGACCGAACAGGGGCTTGCCGCCCATGTTGCCAAGCAGTGCATCAAACAGGTGATGCAGCCCGACGACATTGTCGGCACCGTGCTGTTCCTGGCCTCGGACGCCTCGCGCATGCTGACAGCGCAGATGCTGATCGTCGATGGAGGTTTCCTGTGAACCCAGCCGGCAACGCACCGGCGGTCGCCGCCGTCGACTGGGGCACGACCCGCATGCGGGTCTGGCTGATAGACGGGCAAGGCAAGGTGCTTGCCGAACGCCGTGGCGACGATGGCCTGATCACGGCGCAGCAGAAGGGCTTTTCGACCATCCTCGAAGGGCATCTGGCGGCGATGGGAGCACCAGCGGCGCTGCCCGTCATCATCTGCGGCATGGCCGGATCCCGCCAGGGCTGGCTGGAAGCACCCTATGTCACCGTGCCGGCGCCGCTTAGCGCCATCCTTGCGGGTGCCGCCAGCGTGCCCGGCCAGAGCCGCGACATCCGCATCGTTCCGGGCCTTGCCCAGCGACTGACTGACGCGCCCGACGTCATGCGCGGCGAGGAAACCCAGCTTGCCGGCGCTGGCTTGCCGGCCAAGGGACGCCAGCTGGTCTGTATGCCCGGCACCCATTCGAAATGGGTGCTGGTCGAGGACGGTACTGTCACCGGCTTCGGCACCTGGCCGACCGGCGAGCTGTTTTCGGTGCTTGCCGCGCATTCGATCCTGCGCCATTCGCTCGGCGAACATCCAAAGCCCGTCACATCGGACAATCCGTTCTTCCGCCGCTGGTGCGAAACCGCATTGAGCGATGGCGGCGATGTCACCTCGCGGCTGTTTTCCATCCGCGCCGCCGGCCTGCTGCAGGATCTGAAAGCCGACGATGCCGCAGCCTGCCTGTCCGGCCTTCTGATCGGCGGCGAGATCGCCTCCGCCAGCCGTCGGCACGGCGCCGGTGCGGAACCCGTGGTGCTGGTCGCCTCCGGTGCGCTGGGAACGCTGTACAGCCAGGCACTCGGCCTTGCCGGACTTGAGGTCCGGGCCGTCGACGCCGACGAGGCGGTGCGTGCAGGTCTCGTCGAGGCGGCGCGCGAGAACGGCATGATCGCAAGAATTGGAGCAGCTCGATGAGCCAGACCGCACCGTTTCCAAAACTCAAGCGCGGCCTGGTTGCCATCCTTCGCGGGCTCAAGCCCACCGAGGCGATGGCCATGGGCCAGGCACTGTTCGACGCCGGCATCGAGGCGATCGAAGTGCCGCTGAACTCACCGCAACCGTTCTCGTCGATCGCCCGCATCGTCCAAGTGCTGCCGAAAACGGCGCTGGTCGGTGCCGGCACGGTGCTGACGCCGGCCGATGTCGATGGCTTGCACCAGGCCGGAGGGCGGCTGCTGGTCAGTCCCAACATCGATGCCGAGGTGATGGCGCGCGCCATGCACTACGGCATGGTGACGATGCCCGGCGTGTTCACGCCGACCGAAGCCTTCCAGGCGATCAAGCTCGGCGCCTCGGCGCTTAAATTCTTCCCGGCGAGCGTGCTGGGTGCAGGCGGCATTTCCGCGATGCGCGCGGTGTTGCCGGCGCAGACATTGGTCGGCGCCGTCGGCGGCGTCTCCGAAAAAGATTTTGCCGGCTACAAGGCGGCCGGCGTGACCGCCTTTGGTCTGGGCTCCAGCCTGTTCAAGCCTGGCATGAGCGTCGACGAGGTGGCCGCGCGGGCCGAGGCGGCGGTGACAGCCTGGGATGCAGCATTCGGCGGAGACGCATGATGAGCGAAGCCATCGTTTCGGTTTTTTCCGATCACGTCTGCCAACTCGGCGAGGGGCCGAGCTACGATCCCGCCACCGATACGCTCTACTGGTTCGACATCGTCAACGGTCAGCTTCTGCAAAAGCAGCTGTCCGGCGGCGCGGCCACCGTCCATGAGCTCGGCCAAATGGCGAGCGCCATCGCAATCATCGACGACAAGCGCCAGCTTATCGCCGCCGAAACCGGCCTTTATGTCCGCGATGTCGCGACCGGCAAATTGACGCTGCACACGCCTGTCGAGGCCGACAATCCGGTCACGCGCTCCAACGATTCCCGGGTCCATCCCTGCGGCGCCTTGTGGATGGGCACCATGGGCAAGGGTGAGGAAAAAGGCGCGGGTTCGATCTACTGGTTTTTCAAGGGCGAACTGCGCCGCCTGTTTTCGGACATTACCGTCTCCAATTCGATCTGTTTTACCGAGGATGGCGCGATCGCTTACTACACCGACACCTCGACCGGGCTTTTGATGCGCGTCGCCTGCGACCCGGCGACCGGCCTGCCTGCAGGTGAGCCGAAGCTGTTCGTCGATCACCGCTCGGCCAAGGGCTATATCGACGGATCCGTGCTCGACCGCGACGGCATCCTGTGGAACGCCGTCTGGGGCGGCAGCGTCATCGAAGCCTATGGACCCGACGGCAAGCTCGTCCGCACGGTCGCCATGCCGGTGACGCAGCCATCCTGCCCGGCCTTTGTCGGCGCCAAGGCTGACCGGCTGGCGGTCACCTCCGCCTGGTCGGGCAAGGACGAGAAGCAGCGTCTGCTGGATCTGCAGGGCGGCATGACCTTTCTGCTTGATATTCCCGTCAACGGCCGCTTCGAGCCGCGCGTGCTGATCGCCTGAGCGAACTGGATTCTGCGGTCGGACGGTGCGTTGTCACGCAACCGCCCGCGCCGTGTCGGTTTCGCGAGAGCCTGACGCCTCGACCATGCGATGGTAGGCAATCCTACTGCCGGAATCGTTCATCTCATGTCGAGCCGCAAGCCAAGACTGATCCTCGTCCATGAGCCGGAGAAGGCTTGTTTCGACCGTCTGGTCGCCGACGGTCATGCGCCGCAGCGTGCCGGCGAAATCGCGTCCTATCTGGCGCAGTCTACCGATCTCGCTCCTGAATTCGAGGCGCTTGACCGCGCCTGCCAGGCACGCGGCCTGTCGTTTGCGCCAGTGGCGCTGGACGACGCCGCAACGGTGCTCGCCGAGGAGCACCCCAGCACGACGCTGGTCTGGACGCTGACCGACGGCATCGCCTATTTCCGCGGCGGCGCGGCGCCCGCTCTGGCGCGATTGGGCGGTTTCAAGACGGTTGGCGCAGATGATGCGCTGTTCGCGCTCTGTCAGGACAAGTTCCGCTCCGGAGCTGTGCTCGGCGCACTCGGCCTGCCGGTGCCGCAGGCCGGGCTCGCGCGGGACGGCCAATGGCTGGTCGAGCCGCCGGCCTCGCCCGCCGGCTGGTTCGTCAAGCCCAACCGGCTCGGCGCCAAGATCGGTATCTGGCCGGACTCGCGTGTGGCCGACCTCGGCCATGCGCTGGAGCTTAGCCGGCGCGTCTTTTCGGCCTATCGCGACGATGTCGTCGTCCAGCCCTATGTCGCCGGCCGCAATGTGCGCGCCAGTTTCCTCGGCCTGGGGCCTGGCGCCGGGGTCGAAGCGCTTGGCGTGGCCTTTGTCGATTCAGGCGCCGATTTCCAGACTATGGCCGACAGCCTGGCGCTCTACGGCGACACTGGCGAGGCAGCGAAAGCGGCGGGACACTACGCCGAACCGGAACTCGTCGCGGTTGCCGACAGCCAGCCGGCCGCCGACGCCACGATACGTGCGATCGCCGGGCGGCTGATGAGCGGGCTCGGCCTGCGCGACGTGTTTTCCATCGATCTCAGGGTCGAGGCCGACGATACCGTCCATCTCATCGAGTTCGAGGTCTGCCCTGGCCTGCCCTGCTTCGATTTTCGCGCCTATTGCCGCCAGCAATGGGGCCTCGAGCTGGCCGACGCCATGGCCGAGACAGCGGCGAGCCGGCTGATCGGCCAAGAGCATCGCGCCTGAAGGCGCGAGGGCAGATCGCGGGCCGACGGGCGGACGCGTTTCACTGCGGCATTCGCTCGACCGCCTGCAAGGACGGATCCATCTTGTCCCAGGCATGGCCGTGGCTCGTGTAGGTCACCATCTGCGGGCTGAACTGTTCCGGATCGTCGAGGCTGGCCGCGTGGACCACTATCAGCTCGGGCATGGCGACGGGTATCAGAAAGACCGGCGTTCCGCAGGTTGGACAGAAGGTGTGGATTTTTTCGTTGCCGCTGGCGCCCGCCACGCGCCAGGTGCTCACCTCCCCGGTGATGACCATATCGGCGCGCTGGCCGAAGGTCAGGTAGGATCCGTGGCCGGTGCCTGAGCGCTTCTGGCAATCGCTGCACTGGCAGTGGTTCTGGAAGATCGGCTCGTCATTGGTTTCGTAGCGGATCGCGCCGCATGCGCAGCCGCCGGTATAACGCTTGGTCATTGTCATTCTCCACGGGCCTGATTCTGCTTGAGGTCGCAACATCAGGCCGATTTCGGCTTGGCGAAAATGTCGATGCCGCTGCCGGTTTCGAGGAAGGATTTCAGGCTCGACAGCACCGCCGGCCAGCCCTGGCTGACGCCCTTCGCCATGCCGCTGCCGGCCTCGAGTTCGTCATGGCTGACGGTCAGCCGCACCATGGTGTCGTATTCCTCGATGGCGAACGTCACCTGGCTGGTTTTCGACGGATCGTCGGCCTGCGAAGCGTTCGCCCAGGTGATGACGAGCCGGGTCGGCGGCGAAATCTCGACGACCTTGCCGACGAGTTCGACGGTCCGTTCGTCATTGGCGCGGATGTGCTCCCATTTCGAGCCCGGCGTCCATTCCGAGACGTTCTCGTGGCCCCAGTAGCGCTTTGCGACATCGGGCTTGATTATGGCCTCGAACACCTTCTGCGGCGTAGAGCGGATATAGGTCACGTAGACAAAGCTCGTGGTCTCTTTGGTGGTCATTGGTCTTCTCCTTCGAGTTCTTGCTTCAGGTCGTGCAGCAGGCTGAGCCGCTGTCGTTCGAATTTCCGTACCCAGCGCTCGTAGACTTCGTGCAGCGGCACGGGATTGATGAAATGCAGCTTTTCGCGGCCGCGCTTGACTGTGCTCACCAGATTGGCCGCCTCCAGCAGGTCGAGGTGCTGGGTGGCGGATTGCCTGGCCATGTCCAGGTTTTCGCAAAGCTGACCGAGCGTCTGCCCGTTCTGTTCGCACAGAAGGTCAAGCAGCCTTCTGCGTGTCGGGTCGCCCAGCGCTTTGAAAACCTTGTCGGCGTCCATCTGCCTCACCTTGTTGTAGGCACAATATGCAGGTAAATACCTGCATGTCAACCGGCAATCCGACCCGCGTTGAATGACCGCTCGTCGGCACGGCTCCGCACCCGGCAACTGCGCCAGGCAGATGACCGTGAAATCGCCGGAGCAAAGAGATGTAAAATGGGCCTGCGGGGCTTCAAACGCCGCCAGGCTTTATCCCGATTTTGAGCATGATCTCCGGTGAAACCGGAATGACTTTCTTCGGAACTATGCTTGCAAGGACCTCAGGCGCCCTCGACCAGAACGATTTCGCCGTCGGCGACCTTCTGACGGATGGCGACGGCGCGCTGGTATTCCGGCGAATGGTAGCAATCATGCGCGGCGGCAAGCGATTCGAACTCTATGATGACGTTGCGTGCCCGGCCGGGCCCTTCGGCCTTTTCATGCTCGCCGCCGCGCGCCAGGAACTTCGCACCGAAGCGCTCGAAGGCAGGCTTGGCGGCGGCGACATAGTCCTTGTAGCCTTCCGCGTCGCGCACATCGACACGGGCGATCCAGTATCCCTTGGGCATTTTCTTGGTCTCCGAACTTGTTCTTGGAAATCTCAGGCCGAGCGCATCTCGTCGAGGATGGCTTCGGCCGCTTCCCGTTTGTTGTCCGCAGCAATGATCGGCCGGCCGACGACGAGGTGGCTGGCGCCGTTGCGGATCGCCTGGCCCGGCGTCACGACGCGCTTCTGGTCGCCATGGTCGCTGCCCGCCGGCCGGATGCCGGGTGTCACCACCGCCATGTCGGGTCCGACGATGCGGCGCACCGCCTCGGCCTCCGCGGCCGAGCAGACGATGCCGCCCATGCCGGCATGCAGCGCCTGTTCCGAGCGCCTGAGCACCAGCGTATGCGGGTCGTACTCGTAACCGACATCGATCATGTCCTGCTCGTCCATCGAGGTCAGCACGCTGACGGCAAGCAGGCAAAGGTCGCTGCCTCTGGCCGCCTCTACGGCGGCCTGCATAGCCTTCGGATAGGCGTGGATGGTCAGCATGGTCATGCCCATCTTGACGATGTTCTCGACGCCCTTGGCCACCGTGTGGTCGATGTCGAGCAGCTTCATGTCGAGGAAGACCTTGGTGCCGCCGCTGGTCAGTTCCCTGGCGAAATCGAGCCCGCCGGCGAAGGCAAGCTGGTAGCCGATCTTGTAGAAGGAGACGACGCCGTCGAGTTCGCGCACCGCCTGCTCGGCTTCTCTCACTGTCGGCACGTCGAGGCCGACGATCAGCCTTTCCTGCATGGATTGGGCCTGCAAGGTGCTGGCAATCATGTCTCTATCCGGGTGGACAGCATGCGCGAGGTTTCGATCAGCGTGCGGCATAGATGCTCCATCGATTTGTACAGTCTTTCGTGACGGAAATTGCCGTCCTCGTCGAAGGCGCTGCCACCCTCGGGCACCGAGCATTCCGGCGTCACCACCTCCATCTGGCAACGTACCAACACGGCGCGCAGATGGTTGATGCAGCGGATGCCGGCAAAGTGCCCGCTGGAGGACGAACAGAGGCCAACGACCTTGCCGGCAAGTGGCCTCACCGGCCGCCCGCCATCCCTGCGCACCCGGCTCACCCAGTCGATCGTGTTCTTGAGCAGCGGCGGAATGGAGCCGTTATATTCGGGCGTGGCGATCAGCAGCCCGTCATGGGCGATCACCAGACGGCCGAGTTTCTGGGCGTTTTCGGGAACACCCTTTTCCTTTTCCAGATCCTCGTCCAGGATCGGCAAGGGATAGTCGGCAAGCGAGATGCGGGTCACCTCGGCGCCTTGCATGGCAAGTTCCTTCTGCGCCACGTCGGCCGTCCTGCCGCTATAGGCGCCGCTGCGCACCGAGCCGGCGAAGACGAGGATTTTCGGGATCACTGCCATTGGCCACCCTTGTTCCCGGACAGGTACAGCCAAGGACCGAGCAAATCAACGCCAACTTCGTCATCCCTGGCGAAGCAGGAGCGAAGCTCCGTCGTGGAGACCCTGGGATCCATTCCGTGACCTTGATCGTAGAGTGCGGCGGAACAGAACTCTGCGCCGTGGCGTGCACTCGGAAGTCGCGGCATGGATCCTCGGGTCTGCGCTGCGTCGCTGCGCTCCTTGCTCCGCCCGTGGATGACGAAGTCATAGAGTTTGCGCGAGTCGCCGAGCGGTTCCGCTCCGAGAAACTAATGCGCCTCGCGCCGGTAGATCCACAGCTGCGTCGGCGGGATGTTGCGGAGGATGAAATCGAAATGCTTGACCGTATAATTGCCACGGCCGGCCGGGATCGGCGACATCGGGCCGTAGGTCAGCTGCACGATCGGCCGTCCGGCCGGGATGCGGTCGAGCAGGCTCTCGATATAGGCAATGCGCTGGGCGACTGGGAAGTTGAGCAGCGGCACGCCGGAAACGACGGAATCGAAGATCATCCCGCTCTTGTCGCCAAGCGTGGCGTTGAGATTGAAGGCATCGCCCTCGATGACGTTGACGCCGGGATAGAGCCGCCGCAGATGACGGACGAAATCCGCGGAATACTCGACCGCGTAGAGGTTTTCGGGCCGCACGCCCTGGGCGAGGATGGCGCGGGTGATGACGCCGGTACCGGGGCCGACCTCAAGCACCGGCAGGCCGGATTTAGGATTGACGATCGAGGCCATTTTGCGCGCGGTGACCGAACTGGTGGGCACGATCGAACCAACCGCCTTCGGCTTGTCGATCCAGCCCTTGAAGAATTTGAGTTCGTCGTCGAACTTTTCGACAAGCGCCTTCCGCAGTCCAGGGCCACGTGTCATGCAAGCTCTCCTCAGCGCTCCCCGCAAAGTTACTTAGCACCTGAGCGGTGCTAGGCAAGGCGCGGCCGGACGCATGTCGTGGATAAGATAATTTTCGTCGCGTCTCAAGGGGTGACGCGATTCAAGGATTTACGCGTTGCAAATCGGCTTAGGCTGGCCAAAGTGCATCAACGTTCGCCAAAGGACTCGAAAAAATCCTTCATGCGGGCAAAAAAGCCGCTCGATTGGGGCGAATTGTCCTGCGAGGAGAGCTGTTCGAACTCCTCCAGCAGCTCACGCTGGCGGCGGGTCAGGTTCTGCGGCGTCTCGACCGCGGTCTGGATGTAGAGGTCGCCGACATTGGGCTGACGCAGCACAGGCATGCCCTTGCCCTTGAGACGGAACTGGCGCCCGTTCTGCGTGCCCTCGGTCACCTTGACCTTTGTCTGCGTGCCGTCCAGCGTCGTCACCTCGAAGGAGCCGCCAAGGGCTGCCGTCGTCATCGAGATCGGCACCTTGCAATACAGGTCGGCGCCGTCGCGTTGGAAGAACTCGTGCGGTTTGACCGCCAGGAAAATATAGAGGTCGCCCGATGGCCCGCCGCGCAGGCCGGCTTCGCCCTCATTGGCAAGGCGGATGCGGGTGCCGTCCTCGATGCCGGCCGGGATGTTGACCGACAGCGAACGCTCCTCGGTGACGCGGCCCTGGCCGGCGCATTTCGGGCACGGATCCTTGATCGTCTGGCCGCGGCCCTGGCATTGCGGGCAGGTCCGTTCGATCGAGAAGAAACCTTGCGTGGCGCGCACCTTGCCGTGGCCGTTGCACATCGAGCAGGTGACGGGCTGGGTGCCGGGCTTGGCGCCGCTGCCCGAACATTCAGAGCAGGAGATCGACGCCGGCACCCGGATCTGCGCGGTCTTGCCGGCAAAAGCCTCTTCCAGGGTGATTTCCATGTTGTAGCGCAGGTCGGCGCCGCGTTCGCGGCCGCCCGACGAACGGCGCTGGCGCCCGCCCATCATGTCGCCGAAAATGTCCTCGAAGATATCGGCGAAACCGCCGGCGCCAAAACCTTGCGCGCCGCCATTCATGCCGCCCTGTTCGAAGGCGGCGTGGCCAAAGCGGTCGTAGGCCGCGCGCTTCTGCGGGTCTTTCAGCGTCTCGTAGGCTTCGTTGATTTCCTTGAACTTGTGCTCGCAGGAATGATCGCCGGGGTTGCGGTCGGGATGGAACTGCATGGCGAGCTTGCGGAAAGCGCTCTTGAGCTCCTTCTCGTCGGCGCCTTTTTGGACGCCCAGCGTCTCGTAGAAATCAGCTTTCATTTTTTCCCGCTGTCCGGATGCTCAACGTCTTGAAGCATTGTTGCGTCTCTTGCCGGCACTGACGCTTCGATTTAGGTGCGATGGAAGGGGGATGCCAGTGTCGACGCGGCTTTGCCTGCATTTTTTCAGCAAGGCCCGCTGTTTTTCTGCAAGGGGTTGCAAAAAAGCCCGGCCTTCGCCGGGCTTTTCGCTTTATCTTGCCGTCAAACGGTTCAGGCCGACTTCTTCTTGTCGTCATCCTCGTCGATTTCCTCGAAATCGGCGTCGACAACGTCACTGTCCTTGGCGGCATCCGCCTTGGCGTCGGCTTCGGCCGCTTCCTTCTGCGAAGCCTCGTACATGGCCTGGCCAAGCTTCATCGAAGCCTCGGCAAGCGCCTGGCTCTTGGCTTCGATGTCGGCCGGGTCGTCGCCTTCGGTCGCGGTCTTCAGCGCCGCGATCGCGTCGGAGATCGCCGTGCGCTCGCCTTCCGAAACCTTGTCGCCATATTCCTTCAGCGACTTCTCCGAGGAATGCAGCAGCGCTTCGGCCTGGTTGCGGGCCTCGACCAGCGCACGCCGCTTCTTGTCGGTCTCGGCGTTGGCCTCGGCGTCCTTGACCATCTTCTCGATGTCGGCGTCCGAAAGACCGCCCGATGCCTGGATGCGGATCTGGTGTTCCTTGCCGGTGCCCTTGTCCTTGGCCGAAACGTTGACGATGCCGTTGGCGTCGATGTCGAAGGTGACCTCGATCTGCGGCACGCCGCGCGGCGCCGGCGGAATGCCGACCAGGTCGAACTGGCCGAGCGCCTTGTTGTCGGCGGCCATTTCGCGCTCACCCTGGAAAACCCGGATGGTCACGGCCGACTGTGAGTCCTCGGCCGTCGAGAACACCTGGCTCTTCTTGGTCGGGATCGTCGTGTTGCGTTCGATCAGGCGGGTGAACACGCCACCCAGCGTCTCGATGCCGAGCGACAGCGGCGTCACGTCGAGCAACAGCACGTCCTTGACGTCGCCCTGCAGCACGCCGGCCTGGATGGCGGCGCCGAGAGCGACGACTTCATCCGGATTGACGCCCTTGTGCGGCTCCTTGCCGAAGAACTGCTTCACGATCTCCTGGATCTTGGGCATGCGGGTCATGCCGCCGACCAAGACGACTTCGTCGATCTCGCCGGCCTTCAGGCCGGCATCCTTCAATGCAGCCTTGCAAGGGGCAATCGTGCGCTGGACCAGATCGTCGACCAGCTGCTCGAACTTGGCGCGCGTCAGCTTCAGCGTCAGGTGCTTCGGCCCGGTCGCGTCGGCGGTGATGAAGGGCAGGTTGATTTCGGTCTGGGTGGTCGACGACAGCTCGATCTTGGCCTTTTCAGCCGCCTCCTTGAGGCGCTGCAGGGCAAGCTTGTCGTTCTTCAGGTCGATGCCCTGTTCCTTCTTGAACTCGGCCGCCAGGTATTCGACCAGGCGCATGTCGAAATCCTCGCCGCCGAGGAAAGTGTCGCCATTGGTCGACTTGACCTCGAACACGCCGTCGCCGATTTCGAGCACCGAAATGTCGAACGTGCCGCCGCCAAGGTCATAGACGGCAATGGTCTTGCCTTCCTTCTTGTCGAGGCCATAGGCAAGCGCTGCCGCGGTCGGCTCGTTGATGATGCGCAGCACTTCAAGGCCGGCGATCTTGCCGGCGTCCTTGGTCGCCTGGCGCTGGGCGTCGTTGAAATAGGCTGGAACGGTGATGACCGCCTTCTCGACCTTCTCGCCGAGATAGGCTTCCGCCGTCTCCTTCATCTTCTGCAGGATCATGGCCGAGATCTGCGAGGGCGACTGCTTCCTGCCGCCGGCTTCGACCCAGGCATCGCCATTGTCGCCCTTGACGATCTTGTAGGGGACAAGCTTCTTGTCCTTCTCCGTCACCGGATCGTCATAGCGGCGGCCGATCAGGCGCTTGACCGCGAAGATGGTGTTTTCAGGATTGGTGACCGCCTGGCGCTTGGCCGGCTGGCCGACCAGACGTTCGTCGTCGCCCGAAATGGCGACGATGGAAGGCGTCGTGCGCGCGCCTTCCGCATTCTCGATCACCTTGGGCTCCTTGCCATCCATGATGGCGATACACGAGTTGGTGGTGCCGAGATCGATACCGATTACTTTTGCCATTTTTCTAGTCTCTCCGCTAAGCAGGCTATCAGGACCCGTACAGGCGTTCCGACGAAAGCCCCTGTTCACAAGAAATCCCGTTCCGGCAACCGGCATTCCGGCGCCGAACGGCTTGGCGCGTATATAAGAACAGGCGGCATCGCGCGCAAGCATTCTGCGCAAGGCTTCCATGAACCTTTCCACCTCCGCCTGCGACTGATCTCCAGGTGCCGCATGGTGCGGCCCGGAAAGGAAGCCCCCATGACCAATAACCCAGAGACTCCCAGGTCTCCGGGAACAACAGGAGCTCGGCGCGACCACCGCCTTCGGGACGAGGTCGATGCGCTGGGCTTTCTGTTGATTCCGTTGACCCTGCGTAAGAGCAGGCGTATCGTCATCTTGAGGAAAGCAGACAATTCGATCAGGGAAGAACGAGCCGGACCGCCGCGCCTTGCCCTGATTTGCGCGGCCAGACCCGACGTTCTCCCGTCGACTACGGGGGGTAGTGTCATGTCTCGCATCCGCGGCTCGTTCGTGTCGTCTCTTGCTGGCGGCTTGCGCCGCGCTGTGCATCCAGGCGGGTTGCTGGCACTCGGCCTGTGGCTGGGCTCCGCGCAGGCGCAGGAAACCCGGATCATCTATCCCGGTTCGATGGCGGTGACCGGATTTTCCGGCACCATCATTCCCAATTTCGACCCCCCTGATTCCGAAAAAGAGGGCCTGCCGCCCGGCGTCGATCCGGTCGACGAAACCTTCATCGACACCACGCGCGCCACCTTGCGCGTCTTCGACGTCTCGCAACTGGGCGGACCAGCCACCGGCCAGCTCGTCAACACGCCACCGCCCTTCGAGGTGACGGCGGAGCAGGTCGGCCAGGTGTTCGGCGTCACCTACGATGACGGCGTGCGCGACGGCGTTCCGACGGGCATTCCCAATCTCTATGCCGGCGCCACCTCGCTGCACGGCATCCGTATCGTCACCCCGGACGCCGACGATGACGGCCGCCCCGAGCGGCAGCGCCGCGGCGCTGCCGGCGCCATCTTCATGGATGGCCAGTTCGGCACCGAAAACGGCGGCGGGCCGGGCACCGTCTGGAAGATCGACGGCATCACCGGCCAGGTCTCCAAATTCGCCGACATCGACACCAACAGCGGTCCCGGCATCGGCAATCTCACTTTCGACGCCACTCACCGCGAGTTCTTCGCGTCCGATCTCGATACCGGCCTGATCCATCGCATCGATGCCGAAGGCAGGCTGATCGACAGCTTCGATCACGGCGTTGCCGGCCGTCCCGCGCATGGGCTTGCTCCAGTCGCCGACGACGGTTCGGTGATGGACATAAAGGGAGCGACCTTCGACAGCGAAGACCCCGACAGCTGGGGCTACACGCAGGACGAGCGCCGCGTCTGGGGCGTCTCCTACCATGGCGGCCGGCTCTACTACTCGGTCGGCGAAAAGTCGGAAATCTGGTCGGTGGGCATCGCCCGCGACGGCAGTTTTGTCGGCGACCCGCGCTGGGAACTGACGGTCAAGGCCGACAAGGACTACGCCGTCACCGACATCGCCTTCGACAATAGCGGCTTCATGTACCTGGCCCAGCGCGGCCCAGTCGAGAACCGCTACGATTACAGCCAATTCGCCGATTCCGGCAAAGGCGAGGTCATCCGCTACTTCCGAGAGAACCCGGACGATCCGGAGACGGAATCGGTCTGGGTCGAAGTGCCGCAGGGATATGCGGTCGGTTTCCCGCAGGGCAACCGGCAGGCCGCCGGCGGTCTCGACCTGCAATATGGTTATGATTCCGACGGCAATCTCGACACATCGGTCTGCACGCAGACGCTGGTCAACACTGGCGACAAGCTGCGCGACAATCCTTCACTCGCCGAACAGCTCGCCGCCGGCGGGCCGCTGGCCGTGCATGGCGTCCAGATCACGCCGAAAGAGCTGGTCAAGCCGGCCAACGTGCCGCTCTTCGGCTCCTGGTTCGTCGACTTCGACGGTTATTTTGAAGATCCGGAGGTCGAGGGCCATGTCGGCGACGTTGCCGTCTGGCATCCTTGCGAGGGCCGCGCCGGCTATTACGAGGAAATCCCGGGCGGCTACCTGCCCCCCTTCTACCCGCCGGATTTCCCACCACCCGGCAACCTGCCTCCGTGCATCGATGTCGAGGATATCAGGTATTACTGTACGCCTCGCGGCCTCCAGGCCGATCTCTATCTCCATGACCGCGCCGGCTTCGGCGGCGATTCGATCAAGGCCCAACCTTCCAATGAGACAAAGTCCAGGACGCCAGGCGTCGGGGTGACATCATCCCAGTCGCATGCGCCCGGCAAGCCTTACACGGTCGACATCACCGGCCACTATCCGGGCGACAGAGTGGATGTTGGACTTTGCATCTACAGGAAGTCCGACAAGGACAAGGGTGGCTACTACCCTTGCTGCAAGATGATCTTGCCGCTCCGAACCCCAGCCGTCAGCTGCGAACGTTGAGGAGGGGAAGATGAAAAATCTCGCACTCTCCCCGCTCACGACGAGCTCGCAATCCACAGTCATGGAGACGATCATGAAACCCCTGTCATACGCCAGGCGCGGCGCGCGCTGGCTGATGGCGGCCGGTATCGCGGTCGCCATGTTCACCCCTGTGGCAAGCCACGCGGAAGACGCCGCCCCGATCACCCCGGAACTGAGGCTCGATCTCGACAATTCGAAGATCGTCAATCCGAGGCCGGAGCGGGCGGTGCCCTTCTTCACCAAGAAAGGCACCCAGCGGAGCTGCGACTATGTCGTCTACTCCCTGAGCTTTGGCCTGCGCGATGCGCAAGCCTTCGCCGACCTGACAGCCTTGCTGAAAACGCTCAAGATCGAGTTCAAGGACCAGCTTCCACACGGCCTTTCGATCGTCAGCGCGAATGTGTCGGGCGACGGCACGGACGCTTCGGGCGGACCATTGCCCGGCGTTTCGATCAGCACCTCGGCCGGTCCGAACGACACGGCAACGGTGTCCGATTTCCGGCTCTCCGCCGCTGATCTCGACGGCGCCGGTGCCGCCAATGAACGCGTCATCAACTTCCAGATCACGGCCAAGATCGACCATGCGGCGTTTCCTTCGCCGACCGTGATCGACAACCAGGGTGTGATCAAGGTCAGCAACGGAGCCGGCCCCGGGACCATCATCCGGTCGCAGGATCCGGGCAAGCCCGACGATGGCGACTACAAGACCGGGGCCAAGACCTCGATCAAGATCGACCTCACCAACTGTGATAAGCGGCCACCGCCTCCCGACCGGGAATGCTTCAAGGTGGAACGCGGCACGGTGGACTGCGTGCCCGGCGGCGGCGCCTTCATCTACCACATGCCGGTCGGCCCGGAGATGGGCGGCAAGTGGGTGCAGGTGTCGACGACCACATCAGGCGTCACCATCATCCCCGACACCCAGTTGGTGCCGGCGGGCGGCGGTGTGCTCAACTGGAAGATCGTCGGCGCATCGCCCGGCGACGTCATCCACCTCATCGTCACCGGCATCGAAACCTATGCCGGTCCGAAGGAAGGCTGGGGCCTTTGCTGCACGCAGACGATCGACATCGTCATCCCGCGTGACCAGAGGTGCCCGCCCAAGGACAAGGAGCCGGACCTCAAGGTCGAGAAACGCGCCGACGTGACGCGTTGCACGATGGGTGGCGGCTGCGACTTCACCATCAGGGTCACCAATGTCGGCACCGGTGCCTACCACGGCAAGATCGTGCTCGACGAGGTGACGCTGCCGGCCGGATCGACGCTCGATTCAGGACCCAATCCGCCCTGGGTCTGCGTACCCGGCGTCACCCCGATGATTTGCACCTACCCAGTAACCACGCTCAATCCGGGGGCCTCCGTCAACCTCAAGCTCGGCTTCAAGCCGGCCGGAGGCTGGCAAGGCAGCGTCTTGCGTAACTGCGCCACCTATAATTACGGCGCCAGCGGCAAGCCGCTGTTCGGCAGCCAGTCGAACGATCGCGGCTGCGCCTCGATCCCGATCTGCCGGCGTGGCGATCGTGACCGCGACTGCCGGCCGCCGGTCGAGAAGAAGGTCGACCTGATCCTGAAGAAGCGTGCCCGCGTCCCGGTCTGCACGGCCGACGGCATCTGCCACTTCGTGATCGACATCATCAACAACGGCACATCGACTTATAACGGGCCGCTGACGGTGATCGACAGCTACCCGGCCGGCGCGCCGGCCTCCTCGACCTTCGGCCCAAGCCCGCCATGGACCTGCGTACCGACAGGTCCCGGCCTGTTCCGCTGCGGCCATGCGGGGATCTCGCTGCCTCCGGGCGGCTCGACGCCGATCGTCGTCAAGGCGGTCATGCCGGCCGGCTATCAGTCGGACATTGTCGAGAATTGCGCGACGGTGAAGCCCATCCCCGGCGAAAACGACCTCACCAACAACAAGGCCTGCGCCAAGGAACGCTTCCGCCATCCCAATGGCGGCAAGCCGACCCTGCGCATCACCAAGGTCTGCAACGGCTCGCTCGCCGGTGCCGCGCTGATCTCTTGCCGCATCACCGTCATCAGCCTTGGCACCGCTGCCCCCACCGGTCCGGTGCGGGTCAACGATGCCGCCACGCTGGTGGCCGGCGGCGCGCCTGTCCAGATCCAGACCGTCACCCCTGACGGCGCGGAATGGGCGTGCGGACCGGTTCCGGCCAACGCGCTGTCGTGCCAGATTCCCGGTGCCGTCATGACACCTGGAACCAGTCGCCACTTCGACGTGACGGTTTCGGCCAATGGCGCGTTCGAAAACTGCGCGCGGGGCTCCTATGGGCCGGCACCGGGCGACGACGTCGTCTATCCCTTTGGCCAGGCCTGCGCCAAGGGCGGCGGCGCCTCGACCATCCGTGTCGAAAAGACCGGCGACCGCGAATGCAGGCTCGGCCAACCCTGCTCGTTCGAGATCACCGTCACCAATGACGGAGCGACCGCCTTCTCCGGGCCGGTCCGCATTGGCGATGCGATCGGCGTGGAGGGTCTCGGCAGGCTGGAAGGCGTTGAGATCACGTCGATCGATCCGCCCTTCGGCTGCTCGCCGGAACCGGCAACCTTGCCTGCGTCCTGCATTGCCAATTTGTCGCTCGGCGCCGGCGAAAGCCGGGTGCATCATGTCACCGTGGTCATTCCCGACGACGGTCGTCTGGCCAATCTGCAGGGCAATGTCAGCGGCCAGAACTGCGTCGGCGTGCTCTCTCCCGACACACGGGTGCAAGGCGGTGGCGACGTGCTTGGCGGCGATCAGGCCAATGTGCAGGGCGATCGCGGCAAGGCCTATGCCTGCCATCCCTTCACCATCAGCCAGGAGACGAAGAAGGAATGCTCGCAAGGCTTCGTCATGAACGATGCCGGCCGCTGCGTCTGCCCGGAAGGCACCACCTACCGCAACGGCCAGTGCTCGCCGGGCGGCGGTATCGTGCCGAAGCCGGAACAGCCGAAGCGCTGTGTGCTGCTCGAAGGCCAGATCCGCACCGAGGACGGACGTTGCGTCTGCCCACGCGGAACCGGGCTTGAGAACGGCAGATGTGTCAGGACCGACAAGCCCGAGCAGTGCACTATCCGTGGCCAGGTCCACAATGCGGATGGCGATTGTGTCTGCCCCAGGGGAACCGAGATCCGGGGCAATGCCTGCCGCCCGATCCAGCCAAAGCCTGAGCAGTGCACCATCCGTGGCCAGGTCCACGATGCCGATGGCGATTGTGTCTGCCCGAGAGGGACCGAGGTGCGCAATGGCGCCTGCCGTCCGATGCGGCCAAAGCCCGAGCAGTGCACGATCCGTGGTCAGGTTCACGACGCCGACGGCGATTGTGTCTGCCCAAGGGGTACCGAGGTCAGAAACGGAGCCTGCCGCCCGATTCGGCCGAAGCCTGAGCAATGCACGATCCGTGGCCAGGTCCATGACGCAAAGGGCAATTGTGTCTGCCCGAGGGGTACCGAGGTGCGGGGCAATGTCTGCCGGCGCAAGCAGCCGACGCAGGAGCAATGCGACATACGCGGCCAGGTCCACAACAAGCGTGGCGAGTGTGTCTGTCCGCGTGGGACGCAGGTGATCAACGGCGCATGCCGCAAGCCCAGGCAAGAGGTGGAATGCGCACCGGGCTCGCAGATGATCAACGGCCAGTGCCAGCCGATCATCAGGCGGCGCTGCCCGGAAGGTACGATCGGACGCTATCCGAACTGCCGGCCGCTCCGCGGGCAACCGTCGCTGGAGCTCAACCCCGGCCTGCTGCTGCAGCAGGTACTGCCACGGCGCAGGCCGCAGGTCGAACAGCAGCAGGATCCGGTTCCAGACAGAATCCTGAAGCTCCAGCAGCAATAACGATCTGCTCGACGCCAGACCAGAAACCCGCCGGAGCAATCCGGCGGGTTTTCTTATGGCTCCGAGGCAAGCGGAAATTGGCTGCGACAGGATCGCGGACGCCGCAACGCCACCTCCGCCCGTGCAGCCGCCGCGCCCGTGCCCTCGACAAGTCGGCTGGAGCGCATTAGGCAGTCGATAGAGTGGCCGAACGAGAAGGGCACTCGGAAAGGCCGCATCCATGAGCAGAAAGACCCTGATTGCACCGTCGGTGTTGGCGTCGGATTTTTCCAAACTCGGCGATGAGGTCGAAGCGGTGGCGGCGGCCGGCGCCGACTGGATCCATCTCGATGTGATGGATGGGCATTTCGTGCCCAACATCACCTTTGGCCCGCCGGTGATCAAGGCGATCCGCAACCGCACCAAGGCCTTCTTCGACTGCCATCTGATGATTGCCCCGGCCGACTCCTATCTGGCCGCTTTCGCCGAGGCCGGCTGCGACGGTTTGACCGTCCATGCCGAAGCCGGCCCGCATCTTGACCGCTCGCTGCAGACCATCAGGAATCTCGGCAAGAAGGCCGGTGTGTCGCTCAATCCGGCGACGCCGGAAAGCGTGGTCGAATATGTGCTCGACCGGCTCGACCTGATCCTGATCATGACCGTCAATCCGGGCTTCGGCGGCCAGGCCTTCATCCCGGCGATCGTCGACAAGGTGAAGCGGGTCAAGGCCCTCATCGGCGGCCGGCCGATCCGCATCGAGATCGACGGCGGTGTTTCAGCCGAAACCGCGCCGCTGGTCACCGCTGCCGGCGCCGACGTGCTGGTGGCGGGCGCCGCCATCTTCAAAGGCGGCAGCGTCGAGGCTTACCGTCAGAACATCCAGGCGATCAGGACGGCAGCCGACCACGCAGCCGGCTAACCAGCGCTTTTCCCGCGTTCAGCCCGGCATGCCGGCTAAGGTTCTGGTACCGGCCGAGGCTTGTGATGGTCTGATGCGCAACGGTATCGGATCTGGAGCGGCTGCCTGATTCGGCCTCAAGGGTCCTCACAGCAGACAGTTGATCCGGCGCGCATACAAAAGAACAGAAAGAACAGATTCTCCTGCGTGCATACAAAACATGTTAAGTTCCCGCAGGTTGTGAAAATGCGCGGAATTACAGCATTGAGCTCCAGATGCCGCATATTCCTTCGTGCTAAAGTACAATAACGTGATCTTGTGCTTGAGCAGGCGAATGCCCGCACTGTATGGTACAAGTACGAGAAGGCGAATGCTTTCGGACTCGAATCGCCCAGGACAAGTCTTGGGGACAAGGAGTCGCTATGACATACGGAGCTGCCAATCTGAACGACGACGCTGCGGGACCGAAGAGTACGCTTGCCAGTACGGTCTATCAGCAATTGCGGGACGATCTTCTCGGTGGTGTTCTTGAGGCCGAGAGCAAGCTGCGGGTCGAATGGGTGGTCTCCAAATATGGAGCCGGCGCCTCGCCTGTCCGCGAAGCTCTCAATCGCCTCGCCTCGGAAGGACTTCTCGGCCGGCACGATCAGCGCGGCTTCTTCATCATGCCGGTCAGTGCGTCGGAACTCGAGGAGCTGACGCGCACCCGCTGCTGGCTCGAGGAGCGGGCGCTTCGCGAATCCATCGCCCACCGCACCGCCGAATGGGAAGAACAGCTCGTGCTGGCGCTGCATCGCCTGGGACGCGCGTCACGCCTGTCTCCGCAGGATCTCTTTTCGCTCAATCCCGATTGGGAGAGGCTGCATCGTATCTTCCACAGGGTGTTGATTTCGGCCTGCCGGTCGCAATGGCTGGTGGGGTTTTGCGACCAGCTCTCCGATCACGCCTATCGCTACCGGCAAATGGCCAATGATGGCGAGGGCGTCCAGCGCGACGATTTCGGCGAGCATCGCCTGATCGCCGAATGTGCCCTGGACGGCAATGCCGACGGTGCCGTCGAGGCACTGCTCAACCATTACCAGTTGACTGCCGCCATGTGCATGAAGCGCTTCGAGCAGGACGACGAAACGAAGGAACTCGCCGGCAAACGCGCTCGGCGATAACAGCCGATTCCCGGCGGGCTCTTGCGCTCGTTTCTTGCTAGCAATCCGCGTCGAGCGCGGCTGGCGTGAACCGCTGTCAGCAGGCTTGACGGCGCGGCCAAGAACCGCGAACTCTCGCCGCCGAGGCATGCCGCGACAGGCGCATGCTCAGCGCCGCCGCACCGAGGGAAGTGTTCATGAGCAATCATCTGTTCGATGCGTTCCGGTCCCGGATGCCGGCGCCAGCGCGCTTGCTGATGGAAACCGATGATGGCCGCTCGCTTACCTATGGCGATATGCTGGCCCGCTCGGCGCAGCTTGCGCATGCGCTCCTGCAACTCGATGTCGAACCCGGTGACCGCGTTGCCGTGCAGGTCGAGAAGAGCCCGGAAGCGGTCATGCTCTATCTCGCCTGCCTGCGAGCCGGCGCCGTCTTCCTGCCGCTCAACACCGCCTACACGCTGGCTGAGCTGGAGTATTTCTTCGGCGACGCAGAACCACGCCTGGTCGTCTGCGATCCGGCAAGAGCTGCCGACATCGGCGCGCTGGCGGAAAAGACCGGCGCCGTCACCGTCACGCTCGGCCGCGACGGCCGGGGATCGCTGACCGACCAGGCCTCGCGACTGCCGACGGATTTTCATGACGTGGCGCGTGGGCCGGATGACCTCGCGGCGATCCTCTACACGTCGGGAACCACCGGCCGTTCGAAAGGCGCCATGCTCGGCCACGAGAATCTTGCTTCGAACGCGCGCGTGCTGGTCGAGCACTGGCGTTTCACTGGAGACGACGTGCTGATCCACGCATTGCCGATCTTCCACACGCACGGCCTGTTCGTCGCCACCAATGTCGTCCTGATGGCCGGCGCCTCGATGCTGTTCGAGCAGAAGTTCGATCCGGCCCGCATCGTCTCGCTGCTGCCGCGTGCCACGGCCCTGATGGGCGTGCCGACCTTCTACGTGCGCCTGCTGCAGCAAGATGGACTGGACCATGAGGCGGCAAAAAACATCCGTGTGTTCATTTCCGGGTCGGCGCCGCTGCTGGCCGAGACGCACAAGTCCTGGCGCGAGCGCAGCGGCCACGCGATCCTCGAACGCTACGGCATGACCGAGACCAACATGAACACCTCGAACCCCTATGAGGGCGAGCGGCGCGCCGGTACCGTCGGTTTCCCTTTGCCCGGCGTCACGCTTCGCATCGCCGATCCAGACAGCGGCGCAGCGCTTGCGCAGGGCGAGGTCGGCATGATCGAGGTGAAGGGCCCAAACGTCTTCGGCGGCTATTGGCGCATGCCGGAGAAGACCAAGGCGGAATTCCGAGCCGACGGTTTTTTCATCACCGGCGATCTCGGTATGATCGACGCCGACGGCTACGTCCACATTGTCGGCCGCGGCAAGGACCTGATCATATCGGGTGGCTACAACATCTATCCGAAGGAACTCGAAAGCGAGATCGACGCGCTCGACGGGGTTAGCGAAAGCGCCGTCATCGGCGTTGTCCATCCGGATTTCGGCGAAGGTGTCACCGCTGTCGTCGTGCGTGCGCCGTCATCGCGGATCACCGGTGCCGAAATTCTCGGCGCCATCGCCGGGCGGGTGGCGAAATACAAGCACCCGAAGCGGGTGATCTTCGTCGATGAACTGCCGCGAAACACCATGGGCAAAGTACAGAAAAACGTGCTGCGCGATACCTACAAGGACATATACGCACCATAGTTGCGCGGTGCCTGGGGCAGGGGCGCCTTACTCCTTGCGCGGCCTTTCGGCCCGGCTGCCGGAACCCCACAAGGCACGCTTCAGCAGGTTGCGCTTGCGTGGGGCGAGGTTGATGTCGCTGACAAGCTTGGCGCCGCCCTCGCGCCGTTCCAGGGTGATCTTGCGGCTGTGGAAGGCTTCCAACTCGGCCCGGTGCGCCACGCTGATGATGGTGACATCAGGCAATTCGCGGATCACCGTCGCCATCATGGTGTCCTGGCTCTTCTCGTCGAGCGCCGAGGTTGCTTCATCTAGCACGACGATATCGGGGCGGTGCAGCAGCAGGCGCGCGAAGGCGAGACGCTGCTTTTCGCCGCCCGACAGCGTCTGGTCCCATGGCGCTTCTTCCTTGATCCTTTCGGCAAGGTAGGCGAGGCCGACCTTGTCGAGGGCGGCCTTGATCTGTTTGATCGTCCACTTGTCCGCCGCCGCGGGATAGGCGACCGCGCGGCGAAGCGTGCCCGAGGGGATGTAGGGGCGTTGCGGCAGCATGAACAGTCGCCTGTCGGCGTGAAAATTGACGCTGCCGCCGCCCCACGGCCACAGGCCCGCGACGGCCCGCACCAGCGTCGACTTGCCCGAGCCGGATTCGCCGGCCACCAGCACCCGCTCACCGGGTTCGATCGCAACCTCGGTCTCCTTGACCACGGCGGTGCCGTCGTCGAGCGTCACGGAGAGATCGTCGAGGCTGAGCATGGCACCGTCGTCGGTTTCGCCGTGCTGGATGCGTCCAAGCGCATCGCTCTGCTCCGCACGCTCGAGCCCGTCGAGCGACATCATCAGCGAAGCTACGCGCCGCGCGGAGGCGTTCCAGTCGGCAAGACGCGGGTAGTTGTCGACCAGCCATCCGAACGCGCCTTGCACGATGCCAAAGGCGGACGCTGCCTGCATCACCTCGCCAAGCGTCATTGAGCCTTCGAGGAATTTTGGCGCGCACAGCAGGATCGGCACGACCGGCGCAAACAGGCTCGATCCCTGCGACACCGCCGCCGTGCGCATGTGCTGGCCCGTCAGCAGCGCCCATTGCCTCAGCACATGGCCGAAATTCCTGTCGATGCCGCTGCGCTCCTCTTCCTCGCCGCCCAGCAAGGCGATGCTCTCGCCGTTTTCGCGCACGCGCGTCAGCGTGTAGCGCAGTTCGGCCTCCGCCTGGTTCTTCCGCTCGGAGAGCTGGACGAAATTGCGGCCGATGACCACCATCGCGGTCGAGGTGATGGCGGCATAGATCATCGCGGTGATGACCAGGAAGCCGGGGATGGTGATGCTCTCGCCGCCGATCGGCAAAGTGAGCGCGCCGCCGATGGTCCACAGCACGACGATGAAGGTCGAGGCAGACAGGAACGCGTTGAGGACGCCGGCGATGAAATCGACCGGCGACTCGGTGGCGATGCGCAGATCCTCGGTCATGCGGGCCTCGGGGTTCTGGTGGTCGCCGCCGACGAGATTCAGTTGGTAGTAGCGGCCGCCTGCCAGCCAGCGCGCGATGACCGCGGTGGTCAGCCAGGAACGCCAGCGGCGCTGGATCGTCATGCGCAGGTAGACCTGCGCGACGACAAGGCTGCCGCTGCAGATTACCAGCGGCACGAAGACGGCGCTGAGGAAATAGACGCTGCGGGCGTTGCGCTGCTCAAGGGCATCGAACATCGAACGGTTCCAGACATTGATGCCATACTGGAAGCCGATATTGATGCAGATCAGCAGCAGCACCCCGATCGTCAATGGCCAGGCGAGCCGGTCGCCGCGCCGGCTCCAGTAACCGCGCGCGCTGATCCAGAAACGCCGCAGCAGATATTTCTTGCGCTCCTGCTCGGCCCCTTCGGGCGTCAGTTGCGGATCGGGCTCGACAGCCTCCGGCGGTGGCCCCGGCTGGCCGTCGACCTCCGGGGCAGCTTCGGTACTCGACAGCTTTTTTTCGCGCAGCTCCTCGTGGCGTGGCCTTTGGTCACGCGGCGCTTTCTGTGGCGGCTTCAAGGCACCGCGCGGTTTGATGCCGTCGGCCTGTTTCAATTTGGGTTTCGCCTCGGACATACGCTCCGACAACGACCTCAAAATCAAAAGGTTTCATGACGTCAGCCGACTTGACCTGATATCAACGCACAGTGTCGGAGCCGGCCGCAAAAACCTTTTCGCCGCCGATCCAGACGCCCTTCGTGTCGAGATCGTCCGACAGCGCGACCATGTCCGCAGCCGTGCCGTTGGCGAATCGGCCAAGCCGGTGCGACTGGCCGATTGCTTGCGCCGGATAGAGCGAGGCCATGCGCAAGGCCTCCGAAAGCTCGACCCCGACGACGCGGTGGATGAAACGAACGGCCGAGATCATGTCGAGATCAGCGCCCGCTAGCGTTCCGTCGGCGAGCCTCAGGCTGCCGTCCCTTCGATAGATGGTGCGGCCGTTGAGCGTGAACGACGTCATGTCGGTGCCGATTGTCGCCATGGCGTCGGTGACCAGCACGATCCTGGCCGGCCCCTGCTTGGCGCGCAGCGCGAGCTTGATGGTGGCCGGATCGACATGGATGCCGTCGGCGATGAGGCCGGCCGACAAGGTGCCGATGTCGATGGCGGCGCCGACCAATCCGGGCTCGCGATTGCCGATCTGGCTCATCGCATTGAACAGATGGGTGACCATTGAGGCGCCGGCCGCGGCAAAGGCGCTGGCGGTGGCATAGCCGGTATCGGAGTGGCCAAGGCTGACGATGATGCCGGCCCTGGCGAGTGCCGCGACGCGCGCCGGCTCGACGGATTCAGGGGCAATGGTGGTGAGCAGCACCGGTAGTTTTTGCCGCGCGGCGATCAGCATCGCCTGATCGGCATCCGTCATCGGCCGGATCAGCGCCGGATCATGCGCGCCCTTGCGGGCGACCGACAGATGCGGGCCTTCGAGATGCAGTCCGAGAAACCCAGGCACCTTCTGGCGCGCCGCTGCCTCGCCGGCGGCGACAGCGGCGGCCGTGATTGCAGGCGTGTCGGTGATCAGCGTCGGCAGCAGCGCCGTCGTGCCGAAGGGCGCGTGCGCGCGGCAGATGGTCTCGATTGAAGCGACATCGGGGTGGTCGTTGAGCATGACGCCGCCGCCGCCGTTGACCTGCAGGTCGACGAACCCCGGCGCCAGAAGGCCGCCACCGGTGTCGACGACGCGGATATCCGAGGGGATGGCACCGGTGGGCAGAATGGCCTCGACGAGACCGTCGCGCACGACAAGTGCGTGGCCTTCATGCCAGTCGTCGCCGTCGAAAATCCGGGCGCCAGTCAGGGCAAAGCGATCGCTCATACTGTCTCCGTCACCTTGCGAAGATTGCGCGGCGTGTCCGGATCGAGACCGCGATGGCGGGCAAAGGCCTCGACGAACATGTAGAAGGAGACGATCAGCGTCAGCGGATCGGTCAGCGGGTGCCCGGTGGCGACATGCGGCAGGCGCACGGCGCGTTTGGCAAGCGCGGAGGTGACGAACACCGGCGCGCCCTTGGCCGCCAGGCTGTCGGCGGCCTCGGCGATAGACGGTTCGGAGGCGTCGCGCGCGGCCAGCGCCAGCACCGGAAAGTCGGGGCCGATCAGCGCCAGCGGGCCGTGCATGACTTCGGCGGCGCTGTAGGCCTCGGCATGCATGCCGCAGGTCTCCTTGAATTTCAGCGCCGCTTCGTTGGCCATCGCTGCCGACGGTCCGCGGCCGAGGATGAACAGCGACTTCTGCTTCTCGATCGTCTCAGAGAGCACGCTCATCCAGTCGCAGGCGATCGCCTTGCCGAAATGCTCCGGCAGGCGGGCAAGTGCGGCCAACAGCGCATCGTCGCCGGTGGCGTGCGCCATCAGAGCGAGGCCGGCGACGGCCGAATTGATGAAGGTCTTGGTGGCCGCCACGCTGCGCTCGGGGCCGGCCAGGATATCGATCGCATAGTCCGAGGCACGCGCCAGCGGCGAATCGGCGGTGTTGGTGATGGCGACGGTCAGCGCGCCCCCCGCCCGCGCGGTTTCGGCCATGGCGACGATATCGGGACTCTTGCCCGACTGCGAGATCGCCAGGCAGGCCGAGCCGGCGAGCCTGAGCTTGCGGCCATAGATCGAGGCGATCGACGGTCCGACAGACGCCACGGCCAGGCCCGCGGTCAACTCGACGGCGTATTTCATGAAGGTGGCGGCATGGTCGGACGAGCCGCGCGCCACGGTGACGACGAACTGCGGGTCGCGTTCCCTGATGCCGCGCCCGGCCTCGGTCAGCACCGCGCCGGAGCCGTCGAGCAGGCGGGCGACCGCTTGCGGGACCTCCTCGATCTCGCGCCGCATATGGGTCATTTCTGCCGACATGGTCGGCTCTGTCGTGCTCATGGTCGGCCCTCTTCGCTCGGCCCTGTCAGCCGCAGTTCGGCGACGAAATCATAGGCGTCGCCCCGGTAGATGGAGCGGGTGAATTCGATCACCTTGCCGCTCGCCAGATAGGAAATGCGTTCGATGTGCAGGCCGGCAATACCTGGCGGCACTTCGAGCAGGCGCGCGTCGCTGTCTCCGAGATTGGCGGCGGAAATGCGCTGCACGGCGCGCACTGGCCGGTTGCCGGTCAATTCCAGCGCCGCGTAGAGCGAGGAACCTATATCGGCCGGATCGGGCAACACGCTGGCCGACAGCGAGGCGCGTTCGATCGCCAGCGGCGTGTCGTTGGCGATGCGCAGGCGCGCCACCCGCGCCACCAGTTCGCTCGAGGACAGGCCGAGCACCATCATCTCGTCGGGCGATGGTGCGTAGAGGCCGCGGTCGAGCCATGCCGAACGCACCGCCATGCCGCGCCGCGCCATGTCCTCGGTAAACGAGGTCAGCCGCGACAGCGACTGTTCGACACGCTCCATGCGCGGCGCCACGAAAGTGCCGGAGCCGTGGCGCTGCACCAGGATGCCGCCCTTGACCAAGTCCTGCACCGCCTTGCGCACGGTGACCCGCGAAATATCGGCCTTGGTGGCGATGTCGCGCTCGGAAGGCAGCGCGTCGCCCGGCCCGATCAGGCCGCGATTGACCGCGTCCTCGATGCTCTTGCGAAGCTGCAGATAAAGCGGCGCGCCGCTTTGCGCCTGATGTTTGAGCGTGGCGAAGATCTGGTCGGCGGCCTCGCTCATCGAGTTGCCTCCGCGTGTCCGGCGAAAAGGCGGACCGCCATCTGCACCGCGCCGCCCAGCGCGTCGTCGAGCGGCGGCTTCAGCAGTGCCTGGTAGCGCGCCGAGAGGCGCGGCGCGTAGAGCGGCGCCAGCCCGCCGAGCAGGCACAGCGGCGCGTCGTCGGCGAGATCGAGCGCGCCGAGCGAGGCTTCGACATCGGCGACCACCCTGTCGAGGATCCAGTTGGCGACGCTGTCGCCCTTCTCGGCATGCTCGAACACCTTGGGTGCGAAGCCGCCGAAATCGCCCGGCTTGGCATTGGTGGTGAATTCGACGACGTCTTCCGGGTTGTTGCGGAAGACGGCCAGCATGCTGTGCGTCAGCGGCGAACCGGCGCGAACGCCGTCATAGGCAAGCAGTGTCTGTTCGAGCAGGTCGCGGCCGATGCGGGCGCCGCTGCCCTGGTCGCCGACCTGGAAACCCCAGCCGCCGATGGCGCGCGATTTGCCTTGTCTGCGCGCCATATAGGCGGTGCCGGTGCCGAGGATCGCCATGGCGCCGTCACCCGAGCCGACAGCGCCCTCCAGCGCGATCTCGGCGTCGGTCTCGACGCGACTGATGCTGAACGGCAGAATCGCTTCGAGCTGCTGCCGATAGGTGCCGACATTGGCGCCGGCCAGCCCGAGAATGGCCGGCGTCCGCGGGATCAGTTCCGGATCCTGCCCGGCGGCGAGAAACGCCTGCCGCGCGGCCTCGACGATGTTCGAGCGGGCGCCGGTCAGGTCGGTGCGGATGTTGGCGGCGCCGCTTTTGGCGCGGCCGATCACCGTGCCGTCCGCCGTTGCCAGAGCGGCCCTGCAACTGGTGCCGCCGCCATCGATTCCGAGCACGAAATTCACGTGATTTCTCCTCCGGGCGGATAATACCAATAAAATACCAATAGCCAAGGATTAATTTCCGTTTCAAAAAGATTAAGCCGTATTTTATTGAAAAATCTGCCTATTTCGTCGGTTCAACGCTTTCAGACCAGCAAATTCGTTAATGCGTGTGGACAAGTGGTATTTTTTTGGTATTGTTCTGGTATTGGAGGAACCCGGGATGGCCGAAACGCGCACCGAAGCGCTTCACAAGAATGCCGAAGGGCTGGATATCCAGGCCCCGGACACCGTCCTTTCCTATTTGGCCGATGCGCAGATCGAAGCCGCCAAGGTCGTGCGCCACGCCATTCCATCCATCGCCAGGGCCGCCGAGATCATTGCCGTCAGGCTGAACAGCGGCGGCAAGCTCGCCTACGCCGCCGCCGGCAGCTCAGGCCTGATGGCGCTGGCCGATGCGCTGGAGCTGCCGGGCACCTTCGGCATTCACCGCGACCGCATCGCTATCCTGATCGCCGGCGGCGACGACGCTTTCCGTACGCTGGCCGGAGGGCCGGAAGACGATACCGAGGAGGCTGCGGCAGCGGTCGCCGGGGCCGGCCTCGGCAAGGGCGACTGCCTGATCGCCATTTCCGCCAGCGGCACGACGCCCTATGCCGTCAAGGCCGTCGAGGAGGCTGCTCGCCGCGGCGCTGCCACCATCGGCATCGCCAACAACAGGGACTCTGCGCTGCTGCGCCAGGCACAAACCGCCATCCTGCTCGAAACGCCGCCGGAACTGATCGCCGGCTCCACGCGCATGGGCGCCGGCACCGCCCAGAAGATCGCGCTCAACATGCTGTCGACGCTGACCGCCATCCATCTCGGCCATGTGCATGACGGCTACATGGTCAATCTCATGGCCGACAACATCAAGCTGCGCGACCGCGCGGCGCGCATCGTCGCCGCCGTCAGCGGACGCGGTACGGACGAAGCGGCCCGCCTGCTCGAGAAGAGCGGCGGCGCGGTCAAGACCGCCATTCTGCTCGCCGCCGGCGCCGACAGCACTGACGCGGCGCAGAAGATACTGGAAGAGGCCGGCCAGAAGCTGCGGCCGGCCCTTTCCGCGCTGGGGCATGATCCCGAAAAGTGGAAGCCGCTTTTCGGAAAAGATCATGCTCGAACAGAGAAATAGAGCCTGGTTCATCCCGATTTTCATCGGGGTGAAACCAGGCTTGCGAGGGGAGCAAAGGGCGCGCTGCCTCCGTTCTCATCAAAACCGAACCTGAAAAAGGTCAACAGGGAGACTGAGCATGACAACGAAACTACTGACGGCACTGCTTTTGGGCACCAGCATTCTCGGCTCGGCCGGGGTTGCCTATGCCGAAGACGTAACGCTCAATATCGAAAGCTGGCGCGGCGACGACCTTGCCATCTGGAAGGACAAGCTGATCCCGGCTTTCGAAGCCAAGAACCCAGGCATCAAGGTGGTGTTCGCGCCGTCGGCCCCGACCGAATATGATGCAGCGCTCGGCGCCAAGCTCGCCGCCGGCTCGGCGGGCGACCTGATCACCTGCCGCCCGTTCGACAAGTCGCTCGAACTGTTCAAGAAGGGCAACCTCGCCGACCTCTCGGCGCTGCCCGGCATGGAGAACTTCTCACCGGTGGCCAAGTCCGCCTGGCAGACCGACGACGGCAAGGCGAGCTTCTGCGTGCCGATGGCCTCGGTCATCCACGGCTTCATCTACAACAAGGACGCCTTCGACAAGCTCGGCATCAAGGTGCCGGAGACCCGCGACGAGTTCTTCGCTGCGCTCGACAAGATCAAGGCCGACGGCACCTACATCCCGATGGCGA
This sequence comes from Mesorhizobium sp. LMG17149, assembly GCF_024518695.1. Taxonomy (NCBI): domain Bacteria; kingdom Pseudomonadati; phylum Pseudomonadota; class Alphaproteobacteria; order Hyphomicrobiales; family Phyllobacteriaceae; genus Mesorhizobium; species Mesorhizobium sp. LMG17149. The sequence goes on along the minus strand of NZ_JANIFL010000016.1, from coordinate 5,152 downwards.
TGGGGACCAAGGATCTCTGGGAAGCCGCGACCATGGGCTACCAGAACATCGGCCCGAACTACTGGAAGGGCGAGGACGGCCGCGCGGCGCTGATCAAGGGCGAGCAGAAGCTGACCGACAAGGACTGGGTCGCGCCGTATGAAGAACTGGCCAAGTGGAAGCCTTATCTCGGCGACGGCTTCGAGGCGCAGACCTATCCGGACAGCCAGAACCTGTTCACGCTCGGCCGCGCCGCCATCTATCCGGCCGGCTCGTGGGAAATCGGCCTGTTCAACACCCAGGCGCAGTTCAAGATGGGCGCCTTCCCGCCGCCGGTCGAGAAGGCCGGCGACACCTGCTACATATCGGACCATACCGATATCGGCATGGGCCTGAATGCGGCTTCGAAGAACGCCGATGCGGCCAAGACCTTCCTGTCCTGGGTCGCCTCGCCCGATTTCGCCACCATCTACGCCAACGCGCTGCCGGGCTTCTTCAGCCTGAACTCCGCGCCGGTGAAGATGGAAGACCCGCTGGCGCAGGAATTCGTCTCCTGGCGCGGCAAGTGCAAGTCGACCATCCGCTCGACCTACCAGATCCTGTCGCGCGGCACGCCGAACCTCGAAAACGAGACCTGGGTTGAATCGGCCAACGTCATCAACGGCACCGATACGCCGGAAGCCGCGGCCAAGAAGCTGCAGACCGGTCTCGACAGCTGGTACAAGCCGGCCAAGTAGAACTCAGGCTGAGCGCTGCTTATCTCCCCCCTCGAGGGGGAGATGTCGCCGAAGGCGACAGAGGGGGTCGGTGGAGGCAGGCCGCGACTTGATCGTTGCTGGAAAGCGCGGTCAAATGTCGATGGCGCGCTGCCTTGACCGACCCCACCCGCCTCGCTTCGCGAGGCACCCTCCCCTCGAGGGGGAGGGAGGCGCCGCGCCTTTGGCGGCATTTGCCGAGACCTGATCGGCGGGGACCGAACTCATGGCCGCAGATATCAGACCGAAAAGACCGTTCCGCTGGCACATCGGCATCTTCCTGGCGCCGGCCGTGCTCGTCTACACGGCGATCATGATCCTGCCGCTCGCCGGCACGCTGCAGCTGTCGCTGTTCCGCAACATCGAGCAGCACCAGGTCTTCGTCGGGCTGGAAAACTTCCGCACGCTGTTCGGCGACCCCAACTGGTCGGTGGGTTTCTGGAACGCGCTGAGAAACAATGTCTGGTTCTTCATCATCCACATGATCGTGCAGAACCCGATCGGCGTCATGCTGGCGGCGCTGCTGTCCAGCCCGAAACTGAGATTCGCGGCTTTCTACCGCACGGCGATCTTCGTGCCGACCATCCTGTCCTTCGTTATCGTTGGTTTCGCCTGGAAGCTGATCCTGTCGCCGCTGTGGGGCGTGGCGCCGCATCTCATGGATATCGTCGGCCTGAAAAGCCTGTTCACGCCGTGGCTCGGCAAGGAGCAATATGCACTGACCGCACTCAGCCTGATCTCGGTGTGGCAGTTCGTCGGCATCCCGATGATGCTGATCTATGCCGCACTGCTGTCGATCCCCGAAGAGGTGATCGAGGCCGCTGAATGCGACGGCATTACCGGCCTGTCGCAGTTCTGGAAGATCAAGCTGCCGCTGATCCTGCCGTCGATAGGCATCATCTCGATCCTCACCTTCGTCGGCAATTTCAACGCCTTCGACCTGATCTACACCGCGCAAGGCGCGCTCGCCGGGCCGAACTATTCGACCGACATTTTAGGCACCTTCCTCTACCGCGCCTTCTTCGGCTTCCAGCTGCAGACCGGCGACCCCAATATGGGCGCGGCGATCGCCACGATGATGTTCCTGATCATCCTCGGCGGCGTCTGCGTCTACCTCTTCCTCGTCCAGACGCGCCTGCGTCGCTACCAGTTCTGAGGGGCCGAGAGATGAGCACCGCCACCCGTTCCGTGCCCCGCACCATCGGCGCCCACGCGATCCTTTTGACCTACACGGCAATCGCGCTGTTTCCGGTGATCCTCGTCATCATGAACTCGTTCAAGTCCCGCGCCGGCATCTTCGGCGCGCCTTTGACGCCGCCGACGCCAAAAACCTTCGACTTGATCGGCTACACGACCGTCATCGGCCAGGGCGACTTCATCCACTATTTCCAGAACAGCCTCGTCGTCACCGTCGCCTCGCTGTTCTTCGTACTTTTGTTCGGCGCCATGGCGGCGTTCGCCCTGTCGGAATACCGCTTCCGCGGCAACTCGCTGATGGGGCTCTATCTGGCGCTCGGCATCATGATCCCGATCCGGCTGGGCACCGTCGCCATCCTGCAATTGATGGTGGCGAGCGGGCTGGTCAATACGCTGACGGCGCTGATCCTGGTCTATACCGCGCAAGGCCTGCCGCTTGCCGTGTTCATCCTGTCGGAATTCATGAAGCAGGTGTCCGACGATCTGAAGAATGCCGGCCGCATCGACGGCCTGTCCGAATACACCATCTTCTTCCGCCTGGTGCTGCCGCTGGTCAGGCCCTCGATGGCGACCGTCGCCGTCTTCACCATGATCCCGATCTGGAACGATCTGTGGTTCCCGCTGATCCTGGCGCCGTCGGAAGAAACCAAGACGGTGACGCTCGGCGCCCAGCTGTTCCTCGGCCAGTTCGTCACCAACTGGAACGCCATCCTGGCAGCCCTGTCGCTGGCGATCATGCCGGTGCTGATCCTCTACGTCATCTTCTCGCGGCAACTGATCCGCGGCATCACGTCCGGAGCCGTCAAGTGAACTCTGAAACACCCCTTCGCGTCGTCGTCGCCGGTCTCGGCAATATGGGTCGCAGCCATGCGCTGGCCTATCACAGCAATCCGGGCTTCCAGATCGCGGCGCTGATCAACCGCTCCGACGCGCCGTTGCCGGAAGCGCTGTCCAGTTGTGGCATCAGGCGCTCCTTCGATGACGCCCTGCGCGATGAAAAGCCCGATGTCGCCTGCATTGCCACCTATTCCGACAGCCATGCCGATTATGCGGTGAGGGCGTTCGAGGCCGGCTGCCATGTCTTCGTCGAAAAGCCGCTGGCAACGACGGTGGCCGATGCCAGGCGTGTCGTCGCGGCGGCCAAGGCCAATGGCAAGAAACTGGTGATCGGCTACATCCTGCGCCATCACCCGTCCTGGATCAGGCTGATCGCCGAGGCGCGCAAGCTCGGCGGCCCCTACGTCTTCCGCATGAACCTCAACCAGCAATCCTCGGGCCATACCTGGGAAACGCACAAGCAGTTGATGCAGACGACATCGCCGATCGTCGATTGCGGCGTGCACTATCTCGACGTCATGCTGCAGATCACCGATGCGAAGCCTGTGGAAGTGCGCGGCATGGGCGTGCGGCTGACCGACGAGGTGGCGCCGTCCATGTACAATTACGGTCACCTGCAGGTGCTGTTCGATGACGGCTCGGTCGGCTGGTACGAAGCCGGCTGGGGGCCGATGATTTCGGAAACGGCCTTCTTCGTGAAGGACGTGATCTCGCCGAATGGCTGCGTGTCGATCGTCATGAAGGAGGGCGTCAAGTCCGACGACATCGACACCCACACCAAGACCTCCACCATCCGCCTGCACAGTGCCGCGACCGGTGCGGACGGTAAATTCGTCAAAGCCGACGAAATGTTGTCGATGGAGGGCGAACCCGGCCATCAGGACCTCTGCGACCTCGAACAGGCCTTCGTGCTGAAGGCGATCCGCGAGGATCTCGATCTGACCAAACACATGGACGATGCGGTCAAATCGCTCGCCGTCTGCCTTGCAGCCGACGAGAGCGTGCGCAGTGGAAAGGCGGTGCGGTTGTGACGAGGCAATTGTCGTCAGGGGCTGCGCTCTACGGCGCCCCCCTCTGGCCTGCCGGCCATCTCCCCCTCAAGGGGGGAGATCAGCTTTCGGCACGGCCTTCGCCAATCACCAACGTTGAAAAGAGTGTGGCGGCGTCAAAGCTGCCAATCTCCCCCCTTGAGGGGGAGATGGCCGGCAGGCCAGAGGGGGGCGTCTTGGCGCCCGCATTCCAATCCGGAGGAACGAAGTGGGCTCGCTGAACATCGAGAACGTGAAGAAGGCCTTCGGGCCGGTCGAGGTGCTGAAGGGCATCAACCTCGAGGTGAATGATGGCGAGTTCGTCGTTTTCGTCGGCCCGTCCGGCTGTGGCAAGTCGACCTTGCTCAGGGTGATCGCCGGACTGGAGGATTCGACCTCGGGCCGTGTGGTGATCGACGGCGCGGATGTCTCGGCCACGCCGCCGGCCAAGCGCGGCATCGCCATGGTGTTCCAGACCTATGCGCTCTACCCGCATCTGACGGTGAAGAACAATATGGGCCTTGGCCTCAAGCAGGCCGGCACGCCCGCCCCGGAGATCGAGCGCCGCATCGGCATCGCCTCGTCGATGCTGTCGCTCGAGCCCTATCTTGAGCGACGGCCGGCCGAACTCTCCGGCGGCCAGCGTCAGCGCGTCGCCATCGGCCGCGCCGTGGTGCGCGAGCCCAAGCTTTTTCTCTTCGACGAGCCATTGTCCAACCTCGATGCGGCACTGCGCGTCAACACAAGGCTAGAGATCGCGCAGCTGCATCGCCGGCTGAAGGCGACGATGATCTACGTCACCCACGACCAGGTCGAGGCGATGACGCTGGCCGACAAGATCGTGGTGCTCAACGCAGGGAAAATCGAGCAGATCGGTGGCCCGATGGAGCTCTATAATTCGCCGGCAAATGAGTTTGTCGCCGGCTTCATCGGCTCACCGAAGATGAATTTCGTCGACGGTGCCCGTCTCGGCGAAACCGCCAAGACAATCGGCGTGCGGCCGGAGCATTTGACCGTCGATCCGAAATCCGGCGACTGGAAGGGGACGGTCGTTCATGCCGAGCACCTCGGCGCCGACACCAACCTCTATCTGGACTGCGAGAAGGCCGGGCTGATCACCGTGCGGATTTTCGGCGTCTATGATGCAGAGCCGGGTGCCACGCTGTATGCGACGCCGGATCCGGCGAAGACGTACAGGTTTGGCGCCGATGGGAAGACGATCAAGTAATATTTGACGTTGGCGCTGCCCCTTGTATCTGCACGAGATGATTATGTGCGATGGAAGCGATTGAGCCTCGGGCCGGATGGCCATCCGGCCCGAGGCTTGGCGAAGTCGCCCGCTGCCCCTCCGGCTAC
>NZ_JANIFL010000015.1:0-137690 GCF_024518695.1 Mesorhizobium sp. LMG17149 | reverse complement strand
ATCCATGATGCCAGTCTCTCGCCAAACCATCGCCGGTCCTCCCGGCGGACAAGAAAACTGTCACCCATGCTATCGGTCCATTCTGTTACCTATCTATCCGGTTCGGACAGCCGGGCATTTCTCCCCGTATAGTGACGGGGAGAAAGACGCTCTCAAGCCTTGGCGGGAACAGTCCTGATCACCGTGCCCCACGGATCTTCGCGGGTTGCCGGGCTCGTCACCTTGTCCGAACGCATCTCGACCCAGGCAAGGCCCGACCGGCTCGAATCGCGGCGGCCGGCGCCTGAACTCTGCCAGGCGTTGGCGCCGATGTGGTGGTGATAGCCGCCCGACGACAGGAACACCGCCTGGCCACCGTATTTGGCCATGGTGTCGAAGCCGAATTCCTGGTTCCACCAGGCTTCGGCTTCTTCCGGCCTGCCGACACGCAGGTGGACGTGGCCGACGATGCTGTTTTCCGGCGTACCCTGCCAGCCGGCATCACCCGCCGGCACTTCGGCAACGACGGACGGAATGTTCAGCCGTTCTGTCGCCATGGCAATCTTGTCGCCATTCCACTTCCAGTCCTGCGCACGGCGGTCGGCATAGATCTCGATGCCATTGCCTTCGGGATCGGTCAGGTACAGAGCTTCGCTGACCAGATGGTCGGAAGCGCCCTCGATCGCGATCTTGTTTGATATGGCGTGGTTGATCCAGCGGCCGAGGTCGGCGCGGCTGGGCAGCAGGAAGGCGGTGTGGAACAGCCCGGCGCTGCGCGGATCATCCGGCTTGGCTGAAGCGTCCTGCTCAAGCACCAACAAGGGACGGTTGGCGGCGCCCAGGGTGATCGCGCCATCGGCACGGCTCAACTCCTGCAGACCGACAATTTCGCGATAATATGCGGCAAGGCTTTCCGCGTCGCGCGCCTTCAGCCCGACGCGGGCAACGCTGACCGGGGTGGTGGCGGCAAAAGGCAACTCGCTCATCAAATGCTCCGTTCGACCAGCCTGCGATGAAGCTCCCAAAGCGAGAAGCCCCACTCCGCCGATCATTGTACGTCGTGTCAGTTCCAAAGTCAGGATTCCCGCGCACGGCTGTTTCTTTTCCTGACCACAGATCGTCCATCGGCATCGTTCACACAAGACGCCAACAAGCGAACATGGTGTTCACTATTGTGATCAAAAGTGGCGTTCCTGCCGGTTGCACGAAGCGATGCCGCTCGCTATCTCAGCGCCATGAAGGTCAGAGACGCAGATATCCTCATCGTGCCGGGCTACACCAATTCCGGCCCCGACCATTGGCAGAGCCGCTGGCAGTCGAAGCTGTCGACGGCGCGCCGCGTCGAACAGGCGGAGTGGTCGAAGCCGGTGCGCGAGGACTGGACGGCGAGCGTCGCCAGAGCGGTCAACGAGGCCGAGCGGCCGGTCGTCCTGGTGGCGCACTCGCTCGGCGTCGCCGCGGCGGTGCAAGCCATTCCGCAGTTCCGCAAGCCCGTTGCGGGAGCCTTCTTCGTGGCACCGCCCGATGTCGCCAATCCCGAGATCAGGCCCAGGCACCTGATGACCTTCGGCCCCTACCCGCGTGAGCCGCTGCCCTTTGCCTCGATCGTGATCGCCAGCCGCAACGATCCGTTCTGCGCCTTCGATGTCGCCGAAGACATTGCCGGTGCATGGGGCTCGCTGTTCATCGATGCCGGTGAGACCGGTCATCTGAACGCGGATTCAGGCTTCGGGCCGTGGCCCGAAGGTTCAATGACCTTTGCCAAATTCCTGACGGATTTGAAACCCTGAGTTTCTTCAGGACCCGATCGAATCGCGGACGCTCTTGATCAGCGTTTTTGCCCCAAGCCCGATCAGCGAATGCTCGGAGCCCATGGCCAGCAGGCGATAGCCCATCGACACGACACGGCCGGCAATTGCCGGCTCGACAACGTAGATCGCCGCGTGTTTGCCGGCCTTGCGGGTGCGCTCGGCCACCGATGCCACAGTCTCCATCATGCTTTCCAGCGTCGAATTGACCGTGGCGCCATTGCTCCAGGCGATCGAGAAATCCGATGGGCCGAGGAAGATGCCGTCGATGCCGGGCGTGTCGAGGATGCCGTCGAGCGCATCGAGGGCCGCACGCGTCTCGACCATGGCGAAGGCCATGGTGCGCTGGTTGGTGTCGCGCAGCCAGTCGGCCTGGTCGCCTTGGCCGTGACGCGGAAAAGCGTAAGTCGGCCCCCAGGAGCGCTCGCCGAGCGGTGGGTATTTCATGGCGGCGGCGAACAGTTTTGCGTCGGCAACCGAGTTCACCATCGGCGCGATGACCGCTTCGGCGCCGAAATCGAGCGCGCGGCTTGCCATGTCGAAACGGCCAACGGGAATGCGCACCAGCGCCGGCTTGCCGGTAGCGAGCACCGGCACCAGGCCACGCAGCACGCTGTCTTCGTGATGGCCGCCATGCTGCATGTCGAGCGTGACGGCATCGAAGCCCTGCTTGGCGACGATCTCGACGGTCAAGGCATCCGGCACGCCGGACCATGCGGTGAACAGCGTTTCGTCGGCCGCGAGGCGGGACTTCAGGGACATGGATACTTTCCTTGTTAACTCCGGCAGTTTCAGCCGGAAATCGCGACAAAGGCAAAGAAAAACCGCCCGGATAGGCCGGGCGGTCGATTGGTCCAGCGTATGCCGGGATCAGCGCATGGCCCGGATCAGGTGTTCTTGATCTGCTCGATCGCTTGCGCCATCAGCTCGTCCATGGTGCGGCGGATCTGGTGGTCCGACTGCTCGACGCCGGCCGCGTCGAAATCCCCGCGGATCTTGCGGAACACGTCGTGGTCGCCGGCTTCCTCGATGTCGGAGATAACCACTTCCTTGGCATAGGCGTCGGCATCGGCGCCGGACTTTCCGAGCTTTTCGGCGGCCCACAGGCCGAGCGCCTTGTTGCGGCGCGCCGAGGCCTTGAACCGAAGCTCCTCGTCGAATGCGAATTTGCGCTCAAAGCCCTCTTCGCGGTCTTTCATGCTGCTCATGGCGTCCCTCCGGTCAAATTCGATTCGTTGGCGGTGAATATGTGCGTTGCCAAAGCACAAACCAAAAGGTCGCGGGTCGGTCAATACGCTTCATCGCATGCTGCGCTGCGGCATTTCAGTCCCGAAAGCGGTTGATTGGAAGGATTTGCCGATTGAGCAAACGATGTGATTGGGATAGACCCGGCATTGAACCCTACCGTAGCCGCACTATTTCAGGCAGACGGACAGGAAATGGTCTGATACCGCCCTGTCCGGAACCCCAGAGAAAAATCCAGATGAAAAATCGCCGCCGCATTTATGAAGGCAAGGCCAAGATACTCTATGAGGGACCCGAACCGGGCACGCTTATCCAGTTCTTCAAGGATGACGCCACCGCGTTCAACAAGAAGAAGCACGAGGTCATCGACGGCAAGGGTGTCCTCAACAACCGCATTTCCGAGTACATCTTCAACCATTTGAACCGCATGGGCATTCCGACCCATTTCATCCGCCGGCTGAACATGCGCGAGCAGCTGATCAAGGAAGTCGAGATTATTCCGCTCGAAGTGGTGGTGCGCAATGTCGCCGCCGGTTCGCTGTCCAAGCGGCTCGGCATCGAGGAAGGCACCGTTCTGCCGCGCTCGATCATCGAATTCTATTACAAGGCCGACGCGCTCGACGATCCGATGGTGTCGGAAGAGCACATCACCGCGTTCGGCTGGGCGAGCCCGCAGGAGATCGACGACGTCATGGCGCTGGCCATCCGCGTCAACGACTTCCTCTCCGGCCTGTTCATGGGCGTCGGCATCCAGCTCGTCGACTTCAAGATCGAATGCGGCCGGCTGTTCGAAGGCGACATGATGCGCATTGTCGTTGCCGACGAGATCTCGCCGGATTCCTGCCGCCTGTGGGACGTGGCGACGCAGGACAAGCTCGACAAGGACCGTTTCCGCCGCGACATGGGCGGCCTCGTCGAGGCTTACCAGGAAGTTGCCCGCCGCCTCGGCATCATGAACGAGAACGAACCGCCGCGCCCAACCGGCCCGGTGCTTGTCGCCTCGACCGACGGCCTCAAAGGCAAGCCGCACTGATCGCGGCTTGCCTCCCGATACTCAGAACAGGAGCATGTCCAGCGTGATCAAGGCCCGCATTACCGTCACCCTCAAGAACGGCGTGCTCGACCCGCAGGGCAAGGCGATAGAACACGCATTGTCGGGCCTTGGCTTCGGCGGCGTCGGCGCGGTGCGGCAGGGCAAGGTTTTCGACGTCGAGCTGGCCGAAAGTGACAAGGCCAAGGCCGAAGCCGACCTCAAGGCCATGTGCGACAAGCTGCTGGCGAACACGGTGATTGAGAATTATAGTGTGACGCTTACCTAAGGTTGTGCCGGAGGCACGTATGCCTGAAGTCACGAATGAACTGATGTACGAGCTTCTCAAGAAAATCCATTCACGAATGGATCGACTTGAGAGTGGCCTGGGCGAAGTCAAGCACGAGATTGTCGCGATCAGGTTGCAGGCGTTGAGTACGCAAACGGACGTCAACAATATCTACGCGATAACAGGCCGTATTGATCAACGTCTTGAACGGATTGAGCAGCGTCTCGACCTGCGCGAGCTCGCCGAAGCCCAGAGGCCTTACGAACCAAAATGAAATCAGCCGTCGTCCTCCTGCCCGGCCTCAACCGCGACCGCGACATGATCGCGGCGTTGACCAAGATTTCGGGAACACCCCCGGTCACCGTCTGGCAGACCGATACCGAAATCCCCGATGTCGACCTGATCGCCATTCCGGGCGGCTTTTCCTTCGGCGACTATCTGCGCTGCGGCGCGATCGCCGCGCGCATGCCGGTCATGCGGGCGGTGGCCGACAAAGCGGCCGCCGGCGTTACGGTCATCGGCGTCTGCAACGGTTTCCAGATCCTGGTCGAGGCCGGCCTGTTGCCGGGCGCCTTGATGCGCAACACCTCGCTGAAATTCGTCTGCCGGCAGGTGAAACTCGAAATCACCAATGCCAACACCATGTTCACCCGCCGCTATCAGCCGGGCCAGATCATCCGCTCGCCGGTCGCGCATCATGACGGCAATTATTTCGCCGACGCCGACACGCTTGCCCGCCTCGAAGGCGAAGGCCAGGTGGTGTTCCGCTATGCCGAGGGCACCAACCCCAACGGCTCGATCAACGACATTGCCGGCATCGTCAACAGCCAAGGCAATGTGCTCGGGCTGATGCCGCACCCGGAAAACCTGATCGAAGCAGCCCATGGCGGTACCGACGGCCGCGGACTGTTCGAGAGCGCCCTCGGCATCGCCGCCTGACGATATCGAAGCGAACAGCTTGAAAACAGCCGGATATTCCTGTCTCTTTGGAGCAAGTCTGGTTCATTGGGGAGAGAGACGGTCATGAAACTCTATTCGCGGCCGTTGTCGCCCTACTCGTCGATCGTGCGGGCACTGGCCTACATCAAGGACGTACCACTCAAGATCATCGCGCCGCCACCCGGTTTTCCCATCCCGGAAGAGTTTCGCGCCATCTCACCGATGAACCGGATTCCGGTGCTGATCACCGGCTCGGGCGAGACGATCGTCGAATCGGTGGTCATCGCCGAATATCTCGAGGAACGGTTTCCGGAACCGGCGCTGCTGCCGCCCGATTCCAAGGATCGCGCGCTGGTGCGTATGTTCGCCCGCATCACCGATCTCGATGTGCTGACCCCGATGATGAAGCTTTTCGAGCTTCATTTCGTGCCGAAGCGCAACAATGTCGAGATCGACGCCCAATTTGCCCGCCTGCATCATGGACTGGCGGCGATCGAGGCGCGCATGGCGCAAGGGCCCTTCGCACTCGGCGACGACATCAGCTTCGCCGATGCCTGGCTGACGCCGACACGGTTCATCTTCAACAATTTCCGCGCCATGACGGGACGCCACGACCTGCTCGACGCCTATCCCAAATTCGACGCCTACCAGCAGATCGCCTCGCAACATCCGGCATTGTCGCGTGTGTGGGGCGAGATGACCGATGGTTTGAAGATTTTTCTGTCCGAACTCGAGATGGGTGCCGCTTGATCAGACGCAAGACGATCGCGCTGGTCGCCGCGGCGGGCTTTGTGCTGGCATCCTGCCAGTCGACGCCAAAGAGCACGCCTGTTCCCTCAGGCAAAAGTGCTGCGCTGCTGGCCATGGAACAAGTGGCGATCGCTGCCCACAAATGCTGGATCGCCAGCAAGGACCCAGCCTTCAAACCGTACCAGATGGCCAATGAGCTGAATTCGTTCAGCGGCACGCCGCGTTTCCTGCTGGTGCCAGCCAAGCACTATGGCGGCAAACCTTTGCTGGTCGTGCAGGCGCAAGGCAATTCTAGCCGCGTCGACGTCTTCGGACCGCTGATGAACGATCCGCTCGGCGCCCGCATCGGCTCGGACATCGCCCGTTGGCAGGCCGGCAATCCGGCCTGCGCCGCGACGGCCTAGCCCATGGGCCGGTTCCTGCAGATCGCGGGTCTGGTCATCGGTCTGGCCGGGCTCATCCTGCAGTTCTGCATCAGCATTCCGGCGTCGATGGAAGCCGGCCGCAGCCTGCTCGGCTCCGTCATTTTCGTCTTCAGCTTCTTCACCATCCTGACCAACATCGGCGCGGTGCTGGTTCATACCTCGCTGCTGTCTCCCTCCGGCTATGCGTGGTTGCCCGCCTTCGCCGGGCCGCGAATGCGCGCGGGCGTGGCGGTTTCGATCGCGCTGGTGTTCATCGTCTATGCCACCGTTCTGGCACGGCTCTGGCAGCCGCAAGGCCTGTTCCTGCTCTGCGACGTCCTGCTGCATTATGTGACGCCGGTGCTCTTCGTGCTGTGGTGGTTGATATCCGGCGCTGACGGCAGGACGCGCTGGAGCGACATTTCCTGGTGGGTGATCTATCCCATCGCTTATCTGGTCTATGCGCTGGTGCGGGCGCCGCTTGCCGGCGAGGTGCCCTACCCTTTCCTGGACATCGCCAAGAACGGCGCGACCAGCGTCGTCATCTCAGCCGCAGCCATCACCGGACTTTTTCTCGTGCTGTGCATGGTCGCCGTCCTTGCGGACCATGCCGTTGCGCGCACCAGGGCATCGAGCGTCCGTTAGAACCGTGCGGACCTCCTGTCCGCATTTCCCGGGCCACCATCTTTCCCAAAAACCGGTTCCCGCTTTTGGGATCACGGTCAGTCCCAGAACGGCCTGATGCCCTCACGGTGGGCATCGCAGCGCGTGACGCCGATATCCTTGAGCTGATCGTCGGTCATCTCCAGCAGCGCCAACCGGCTGCGGCGGCGATCCAGCAGGTTGTCGATCCATCTTGCCAGCGACCTCAGCACGCGCACAAGGCGGCTGACAAAGCCGCGCTGAACCGACGGGCGTGTCGATTGGCCTGATAAAGCAGCGCTCGAATGACGTATTGTCGCGATTGTATTCATTTTCTTTCTGCCAAAGTCCTAAATTGTACCCTTTTTGGCACGCGATTGATATGTATTGACTCATGTATCGGTGCAATATAGAAAATTGTCACCATGACAAATTGGCTCCCAGATCTCACTGCCGGCTCCGGCCCGCTGTATCAGCGGCTGGCGGATTCCATCGAGACGGACATCGATCGGGGCGTGATCGATGCCGGCGCGAAGCTGCCGCCGCAGCGCGACCTCGCCTACGACATCGGTACCACCGTCGGCACGGTCGGCCGGGCCTATCAATTGCTGCGCGAGCGTGGGCTGGTGAGCGGCGAAGTCGGGCGTGGAACCTATGTGCTCGGCCAGCGCGCGAAGCCGGATTTTCCGGCTCCGGACGTCGGCGGCGAAGGCACACGCTATATCGATGCGCCTAAAGGCAAGCTGCGTTTCGACAGCACCGCAGCACCTGATATCGGCCAAGGCGACATTGTCGCCGGTGTCCTGTCGCGCACGGCGCAGGACCATCCGCATGAGATTTCGAGCTACACTAGGGATTTCCCCGAACGATGGTACGAAGCCGGCGCCCGCTGGTTGGCGCGCAATTCCTTTCGCCCGGATGCCGACACCATTGTCCCGACGCTCGGCACCCATGCCGCGGTGATGGCGGCGATCGCGGCGCTCACCATGCCTGGCGACTATGTTGCCTTCGAGCACCTCACCTACTCACAAATTTCCCGCAGCGCCGGCTTGATCGGCAGGCGCACCGCGTTGGTGGCATCGGACGATGAAGGCATCGATCCGCAGGATTTCGAGCGCGTCTGCGCGCAAAGGCATCCCAAGATGATCTTCCTGATGCCGACGGCGCAGAATCCGACGCTGGCCACCTTGTCGGCGGCGCGCCGCGAGGCGATCGCCCATGTCGCACGCGAATACAATGTCATCCTCATCGAGGATGATCTCTATGGCAATCTGACCGATGATCCGACACCATTGCTGGCCGAGTATGCGCCTGAACGTACCATTGTCGCCGGCGGCTTGTCGAAGTCGGTCGCAGCCGGCGTGCGCGGCGGCTGGCTTTCCTGCCCGCCCGCCTACCGCCACCGCATCCGTGTCGCCCACAAGATGATAACCGGCGGCATGCCCTTCCTGCTGGCGGAGGTGAATACAAGGCTGGTGCTGTCAGGTCAGGCGGATGAGATACGCAAGCGCAGCATCGCCGAAATCGGCGCCCGCATCGCCATCGTGCGCGAGACTTTGGCCGGCTTCGCGGTCAAGTCGCATGACAGGGTGCCCTTTGTCTGGCTGACCCTGCCCGACCCCTGGCTTTCCGGCACCTTCAAGAACGCCTGCCTGGAGCACGGCGTGCTGATCGACGACGAGGACGAATTCAAGGCCGGCCGTTCCGAGCAGGTTTTCCATGGCGTCCGCTTTGGCGTTTCGCAGCCGAGACAGCGCGGGGATATCGCTGAAGGCGTCGCGGCGATCCGGCGACTTCTCGATGAAGGCCGCGCCGGCTACGACAGCTTCTCCTGACACTGCGTGGCTTTGTCCGGTTTTCCGTCGTTTTTCGTCAATCCATGGGTGTATCGGCCGCAAGGCTTGCGATAAGACGGGACTCAAAATCCCAACGTCCCGGATATAAATCGCCGCCCATGACCATTTCCAATTCCGTGCCGATCACCCCCGAGCTCATTGCCTCACACGGGCTCAAGCCCGACGAGTATCAGCGCATCCTCGATCTTGTCGGGCGCGAGCCGAGCTTCACCGAACTCGGCATCTTCTCGGCGATGTGGAATGAGCACTGCTCCTACAAATCCTCGAAGAAATGGTTGCGCACGCTGCCGACCACCGGACCTCAGGTCATCCAGGGGCCGGGCGAGAATGCCGGCGTGGTCGACATCGGCGATGGCGACTGCGTCGTCTTCAAGATGGAGAGCCACAACCACCCGTCCTATATCGAGCCCTACCAGGGCGCGGCGACCGGCGTCGGCGGCATATTGCGCGACGTCTTCACCATGGGCGCCCGGCCGATCGCGGCGATGAATGCGCTGCGCTTCGGCGCGCCTGACCATCCCAAGACCCGGCACCTCGTTTCAGGCGTGGTTTCCGGCGTCGGCGGCTATGGCAACGCCTTCGGCGTGCCGACGGTCGGCGGCGAGGTCAATTTCGACGCCCGCTACAATGGCAACATCCTGGTCAACGCCTTTGCGGCGGGCCTTGCCAAGACCGATGCGATCTTCCTGTCGGAAGCCAAGGGCGTCGGCCTGCCGGTCGTCTATCTCGGCGCCAAGACCGGCCGCGACGGCGTCGGCGGCGCCACCATGGCTTCGGCCGAATTCGACGACAAGATCGACGAGAAGCGCCCGACCGTGCAGGTCGGCGACCCCTTCACCGAAAAGTGCCTGCTGGAAGCCAGCCTCGAACTGATGGCCTCGGGCGCAGTCATCGCCATCCAGGACATGGGTGCCGCCGGCCTCACCTGCTCGGCGGTCGAAATGGGCGCCAAGGGCGACCTCGGCATCGAACTCGATCTCGACAAGGTGCCGGTGCGCGAAGAGCGCATGAGCGCCTACGAGATGATGCTGTCGGAAAGCCAGGAGCGCATGCTGATGGTGCTGCGCCCGGAAAAGGAAAAGGAAGCCGAGGCGATCTTCCACAAATGGGGGCTCGACTTCGCCATCGTCGGCAAGACCACCGACGATCTGCGCTTCCGCGTGCTGCACCAGGGCGACGAGGTCGCCAATCTGCCGATCAAGGATCTTGGCGACAAGGCTCCTGAATATGATCGGCCTTGGACCGAACAGAAGAAGCCGGCGCCGCTGGCAGCCAATGACATTCCGCCAGCCGACGTTGCCGACGCGCTGCTGAAGCTGCTCGGCGGGCCCGACCTGTCTTCGCGCCGCTGGGTCTGGGAGCAGTATGACACGTTGATCCAGGGCAATTCGCTGCAGCTTCCAGGCGGCGATGCCGGTGTGGTCCGGGTCGAAGGCCATGCCACCAAGGCGCTCGCCTTCTCCTCCGACGTGACGCCGCGCTATTGCGAGGCCGACCCCTATGAGGGCGGCAAGCAGGCGGTGGCCGAATGCTGGCGCAATCTCACCGCCACCGGCGCGCTGCCGCTGGCCGCCACCGACAACCTAAATTTCGGCAATCCGGAACGGCCCGAGATCATGGGCCAGTTGGTCGGTGCGGTGAAGGGCATCGGCGACGCCTGCCGCGCGCTTGGCTTCCCGATCGTCTCCGGCAATGTCTCGCTCTACAACGAGACCAACGGCCAGGGCATCCTGCCAACCCCGACCATCGGCGGCGTCGGGCTGATCGCCGACTGGTCGAAGATGGTGCGGACCGGCTTTGCGGCCGAGGGCCAGATGATCCTGCTGGTCGGCGCACCGGCGTCCTGGGGAACGCATCTCGGGCAATCGGTCTATATGCGTGACGTACACGGCCGCACGGATGGCCCGCCGCCGCCGGTGGACCTCGATCACGAAAAACGCGTCGGCGACCATGTGCGAGCGCTCATCGCATCCGGCATCGTCACAGCGGCGCATGACGTTTCCGATGGCGGTGTCGCCGTTGCACTTGCCGAGATGGCGATGGCGTCCGGAATCGGCGCCACCGTTCCCGGGCTTGTCGGCACCGACCCGATCCCGGTCTGGTTCGGCGAGGATCAGGGCCGTTATCTGCTGACGCTGTCGATCGATCCGCATGGTGACGAATGGGACGCCATTCGCAAGCAGCAGGGCGAACTCGGCATCTTCGCGCCGTGGATCGGCTCGACCGGGGGCAGCGCGCTGAAGCTTGGCGACGCCAGGGCAATCCCGGTCAGCGAACTCTCCGCGGCGCACGAAGGCTGGTTCCCCCGCTTCATGGACCAGGCCAGTTGACGAGAGCATGATCCCGAAAAGTGGGAACGGTTTTTCGGGAAACTCATGATCAATCACAGGAAACTGGCTGCCCGGGCGCTGATTGCAGTCGTCTTCTGGCCGTCGTTGTTCTTCTTCTGGTTCCTGGGACCGTTCGTCTTTTTCCTGCTGTCGACAACCTCGAGCGAGGTGTGCATGCGGCTGGAAACGCGCGCGGAGTTCCTTGCCGCGGCCAATGGCGCCATCCCCATGCTCATCGCGCAGAATCTCATCTACGCGGTCCCGATCATCTGCCTGGTTCTGTGGGACCGCCTGGCGCCGGATCCGGCACGGGCAAGGCATATCGTCACCTGCATCAAGCTTTTTGCCAGCGCGATGGTCGTAGGCGCGTTGTGGGAGTACGGCTCGTCGCTCATCTGCGACGGTTATGGCCAGGGGTTCTTCTCACCGGCTTGGCAAATGTCGAGCTATCTCCCCATTGTCGGCCTCGTGCTCAACGCGCCGCTTTATGTGCTGGCCTTCAGCCTTGGCCGTGCTTTCTCGACACGCGACGAAGTTGCCGAGGATGAAGCAAGCCCACCGGCCTAGTCTTTCTCTGAAGCCGTCGGGCCGTCTTGCCGTTGGTGGGACAGAACGGCTTCAATCCGGACCGGAAAGGCTTTAGGCTCGCCCGACTCTCATCTTATGGCCTGACACCGGCCGCTCGAAACAGGATTTTGCCATGGCAATGGATGCCCACGACATCGAAAAACTGATCAAGGACGGTATTCCGGACGCCAAGGTGACGATCCGCGATCTCGCCGGCGACGGCGACCATTATGCGGCCGAGGTGGTGGCCGAGAGCTTTCGGGGGAAAAGCCGCGTGCAGCAGCACCAGATGGTCTATGACGCGCTGAAAGGGAATATGGGCGGCGTGCTGCACGCACTCGCCTTGCAGACCAGCGTTCCCGACTGACCTTAGCGCTTGGCCCAACACGGCTCATCCTTTGCGCCATTTCAGCCACGGCACGGCTAACGTCTTGTTTCGAGCAATCGTTGGGTTTATTTGAAGGGATATGTTTCGAGCCTGACTCCCACAGGCGGGAAAGGATATTCCATGAGCGGTATCAACGACTACATCGACAATGAAGTGAAGGGCAACGACGTCGTCCTTTTCATGAAGGGCACGCCCGGTTTCCCGCAATGCGGATTTTCCGGCCAGGTCGTCCAGATCCTCGACTATATCGGCGCCGACTACAAAGGCGTGAACGTCCTGGACTCGGCCGAACTGCGCCAGGGCATCAAGGAATACTCCAACTGGCCGACGATCCCTCAGCTCTACGTCAAGGGCGAATTCGTCGGCGGCTGCGATATCATCCGCGAGATGTTCCAGGCCGGTGAGTTGCAGACATTCCTCGTCGAGAAGGGCGTCAGCGTCAAAGGCGCCGCCTGATTTCTGTTTTGTGCATGCCCGAAAATCGACGTTGATTTTGGGCATCGAGCGCCAGGCACCCGGGGCAGCCCCACCTCGGCAATTTTCATGTCCTGAACCGAGGACCAGGACGAGCCAATGCGCCGGCCCGCCGGCGCATTTTCGTTTGAAAGATCGGACTTGCCGTGGACCAGCCAAAACCAGCGCCGCAATCGGCAAGCAAACTGCCCATTCCGCGCTGGGAGTTCATCGCCCTGTGCGCGGCGCTGATGGCGCTGAACTCGCTGGCCATCGACATCATGCTGCCGGCGCTGCAGCAGATCGGCGCCACGCTCGGCGTCGAAAATGAAAACCACCGGCAGTACGTCATAACGGCCTACATTCTGGGCTTCGGCGGCGGACAGTTGTTCTTCGGGCCGATCTCGGATCGCTTCGGGCGTCGCGCACCACTGGTCGCCGGGCTGGTGATCTATGTCGCCGCGGCCGCGGCTGCCGCCATTGCGCCAAGCTTTGAGACACTTCTGCTGTGCCGGGCCGTGCAAGGCATTGGTGCGGCCGCCACCCGCGTCATCGCCGTATCGATCGTGCGCGATACGTTCGACGGCCGGCGCATGGCCGAGGTGATGTCGCTGATCTTCATGGTGTTCATGGCGATACCGGTCATTGCTCCCGGCATCGGCCAGTTCATCATGCTGTTTGCGACCTGGCATTGGATCTTCGTCACCATGGCCGTCGGTGCGCTCCTCGTCTCGGCCTGGTCGCTGCTGCGCCTTCCTGAAACGCTGCATCCCGAACATCGCCGGCCGTTGACACTCAACTCCATTGTCGGCGGGTTTCGCATCGTGCTCACCAACCGCATTGCGATCTGCTATGCCTTCGCCAGCACCTTCATCTTCGGCGCCATGTTCGGCTTCATCGCTTCGGCGCAGCAGATCTATGTCGACATCTTCCATGTCGGCGAGATGTTCCCGGTCATCTTCGCAGGCGTCGCGGGCGTGCTCGCCTTCTCCAACTTTCTGAATTCGCGCCTTGTCGGCCGCATCGGCATGCGCCGCCTGTCGCAGAGCGCGCTGCTGCTGTTCCTGGTCATCAGCCTTGCCTGGCTGATCGTTTCGCTGGAAATGAAGATGCCGCTCTGGCTGTTCATCACCTTCTTTGCCTGCGCCATGCTTCCGTTCGGTGCGCTGGGCGCGAACTTCAACGCGCTGGCCATGGAGCCGCTCGGGCAACTGGCCGGCACGGCGTCGTCGATCCTCGGTTTCATGCAGACGTTTCTCGGCGGCATTCTCGGCACGCTGATCGGCCAGGCCTTCAATGGCACGGTGACGCCGCTGGCCGCCGGCTTCTGCAGCGTGTCGATCGCGGCGCTGCTGATGATCTTCATCGCCGAGCGCGGCAAGATGTTCCAGCCGCAGAACGCGCCCGTTTCAGGGCACATCACCGACTTGCATTAGGATGCACCCTCAAGGGCTGCCGTGAACCGAGGGGCGAGCATACGCCCCGCGATTGCTTCACCCATGCTGTCCGAAAAGGGCAATGGCAGAGCATCATCGAGTGCCCTGAGAATGGATGCCACGAAGGCACGGCTGCGCTGGGCATCGGTTCCCAGATCGGCATATGTGGCGCGAGGCTTGCCGATCAGTGTGCCGTTGCGGCGAAGCGAGAACCGCAGGGTCAGGGACATGCCCGCGGTTCCGGGTGGCGGTTTCCAGCAGGCATAGATAGCGTCCGACATCTCCCTTATCGTATCGACAGGATCGGAACTGCGACAACTGCGCTCCTGCGATCTTGCTTCCTGGGAACTGGTAGACAGAGCGGCGGCAAGAGCCGCGGCGACAAATGCGAACCGGGGTTTCATTCGAGAGCCTCCGGATTTGCGTGAAATTGCACCGCTCCTTCGGCTAACGCAGGAATCGTTCCTATTGCGCCCAAAGCTCGCGACGCAATTCGTGCCAGCTTTCCTGGTCTGGCGCGACAAGCAGGCCGCCGCCGAGATGCGAGGGCAGATAGGTGCTGCCGTCGAAGCGCGCGGCATGGCCGCCGGCCTCGGCATGGATCAGCACGCCGGCCAGATGATCCCACGGCATCAGCTTGTTGTAGACCACGAAGTGGGCATGGCCGCTCGCCAGCAGGCGGTATTCGTGCGCGGCGCAGCGATAGGCGAATTGCGACAGGATCTTCGTCTGGTTGCGCGCCAGCCGCGACCGCTCCGGTTCGGGCATATATTGCCAGGAGACCGAGCCGGTCATTTCCGAGATCGGCGCGGGTGCCGCGACATGCACCTTCTCCAGGCTGCCATGCGCATGCCGGATATGGCTGCCGGCGCCCCTGGCGCCAATCAGCCAGTCCTTGCCGACGGGATCGTGGATGATGCCGGCAACCGTCTCGCCCTGGACCACGACCGCCAGCATGACGCCGAACAAAGGCACGCCGGAGGCGAAGTTGAAAGTGCCGTCGACCGGATCGATGACGAAGGCCAGATCGGCATCGCCCAAGCCATCGAGCAACGCCGGATTGTCGGAACAGGCCTCCTCGCCGACGACCATCGCTGAGGGGTAGCGCTCAAGCAGCCTGGCGGTGATGAGCCGCTCGGCATTGACGTCGGCTTCGGTCACAAGGTCGGCGGCCGAGGTCTTCTGCCTGACATCGCCATCGCCCAGCCGGCGAAAGCGCGGCATGATCTCGGTCAGCGCCGCCTCGGCCAGAATGCCGGCCAGCCAATCGATCGCGGTGTCGTCAAATGTCATCGGAAATGTCTTGCCTTGTGGTGAGGGTGTCGTTGAGGGCAGCGAAGTCGAACAGCTTCCTGTCGAGCAGGTGCGATGGCCTGCTGTTCGACAGCGCGCGCAGCATCGTATCCTTGCGGCCGGGCATACGCTTTTCCAGGTCCTCGAGCATCGCCTTCATGGCATTCCGCTGAAGACCTTCCTGGCTGCCGCAGAGATCGCAGGGAATGATCGGGAAATGCATGGCGGCGGCGAATCTTTCCAGATCGGCCTCGGCGCAGTAGCTCAATGGCCGCAGCACCATGACGTCGCCGTCGTCGTTGAGCAGTTTTGGCGGCATGGCGGCGAGACGGCCGCCATGGAAGAGGTTCATGAAGAAGGTTTCGAGAATATCCTCACGATGGTGGCCGAGCACCAGCGCCGAGCACCCCTCCTCGCGCGCAATGCGGTAGAGATGGCCGCGCCTTAGGCGCGAGCAGAGCGAGCAATAGGTGCTGCCCGCCGGCAGCTTGTCGGTGACGAGGGAATAGGTGTCCTGATACTCGATCCGGTGCGCAATGCCGTGACTGTCGAGATAGTCCGGCAGGATATGTTTGGGGAAATTCGGCTGGCCCTGGTCGAGATTGCAGGCCAGAAGATCGACCGGCAAGAGCCCGCGCCATTTGAGGTCGAGCAGCACCGCGAGCAGGCCGTAGGAATCCTTGCCGCCCGAGAGCGCGACGAGCCAGCGCTGGCCGGGCTTGACCATCGAGAAATCCTCGATCGCCTGCCGGGTCAGCCGCAGCAGCCGCTTGCGCAATTTGTTGAATTCGACCGAGGACGGCACGTCGGCGAACAGCGGATGGAAGCCGCCTTCGCTGTCGGCGATCGGTTCGATGTCTGGAAGCATGTTCATGGCATGTCGCTTTCAGTGGCCAGAGCGCCGGATTAGCGGACATGACCGACAAAGAAAAGGCCGCCTCGACGGGCGGCCTTTGCTTGGTGTCGCAGAACGCGCTCGTTTTAGCGCGAGTAGAATTCGACGACCAGGTTCGGTTCCATCTGCACGGCAAACGGAACGTCCGCCAGGCCAGGGATGCGCGAGAAGGTCGCGACCATCTTGTTGTGATCGGCTTCGATGTAGTCCGGCACGTCGCGCTCGGCGAGACCGACCGCTTCCAGAACGATGACCAGCTGCTTGGACTTTTCGCGCACTTCGACGACATCGCCCGGCTTGCAGCGATACGAGCCGATGTTGACGCGCTTGCCGTTGACGTTGACATGGCCGTGGTTGACGAACTGACGGGCGGCGAAAATGGTCGGCACGAACTTGGCGCGGTAGACGACCGCGTCGAGACGCGATTCGAGCAGGCCGATCAGGTTCTCCGAGGTGTCGCCCTTGCGGCGGTCAGCCTCTTCATAAACCTTGCGGAACTGCTTTTCCGAAACGTCGCCATAGTGACCCTTCAGCTTCTGCTTGGCGCGCAGCTGCAGGCCGAAATCGGAAAGCTTGCCCTTGCGGCGCTGGCCATGCTGGCCGGGACCGTATTCACGCTTGTTGACCGGGGACTTCGGGCGGCCCCAGATGTTTTCGCCGAGACGGCGGTCGATCTTGTACTTCGCGGATTCGCGCTTGCTCATCGCATTCCCTTTTCAAAACAATACACCCGGAACCTCATGGTCCGGGTGAAGGAAACGCGCCCTCCTCTGGCCTCCGTTTTCGAGACCTGACAGGGTTTTCCCACGCAACGCGGCGGAAAACCCACGGGACACGTCAGTTCAAACAAGATAGTAGAATTGGATTTCCACGCATCTTGCGCACATAAAGAAAACCACCGGGCATTGCGGCCCGGTGTTGGCGCGCTGATTAAACGGAGATTTAACCGGTGTCAAGCTTGTGGCTGGCGTAGGCCATGGCGACGATATAGCGTCTCTGGGTTGAGTACAGTGCCGGATGTGGCGGGAGGTTGCGCCAGCGGCATCAGGAAGGGACCGGAGCAGAGGAGCTACAATCGCATGAAGAAATTCTTCCTTACCCTGACGGGAGCCGCTGTGTTGGCGGGATCCATGGCGGTCCTGACACCGGAGCCGGCGGAGGCCAGGCATTGGCACGGACACCGGCATCACCAGGCTTGTCGCATCGTGATCAAGAAGAAGGTTATCTGGCGGCACGGCCACAAGAAGGTCATACGCTACAAGATCAAGCGCTGCAGCGGGCGCTGGTAGGCTCCTATCCGGTCTCAGGCGGCCGACATCGATTCAAAGCCCGCGGTTTTGGCCGCGGGCTCTTTGATTCCGGATGCTTAATCCTTAGTCTTTCGACTTCTTCTCCGGCAGGCCCTTGCGCTTCGTCTCGGCGAATTTCTCGAGCTGCTTTTCGCTCATCGATTCGTACATTCCCTTGGAAGCGCCCTGGAGTTCGCTCTTCTTGGTCTCGCCGCGCTTGGCCGACAGAGCCGCGCCGGCGGCTTTCTGCTGGGCTTTCGAGGTGGCTGGCATGGTTCTTTCTCCCGTTGGAATCTGGGGAAAAACGCAACGACTGCCGTGATGTTCCGCTTCGCAATCACGACATAGCCAGCCCGAAGCCCTGTATCAGGCGACGGGTCGGGAAATCGGCTCTTTTCGATGTGAAGACGGCAAGGTCGGGGCCTTCAGGCAGCATCTCGCCACGACCGCTCGGATCGATGTCGGCGAGAAGCGACAGCGCCCGGCGCGCAATCGCTTCAGCGGGGTCGAGCCAATCGACCGGCCAGGGCGCCGTCTTGCGCATGCGATTGGCCAGAAAGGGGTAGTGTGTGCAGGCGAGCACGACGATATCCGTACGCAGCGCATCATGTTCGACGAAGCACGGCGTGATCTCGGTGCGTACGGCCTCCTCATCGACGAAGCCCTCACGCATGTAGATCTCAGCCAGTCCCGCCAGCCTGTCGCTGCCGACAAGGCGGACATGGCATTTCTGCGCCCATTTGCTGATCAGGTCGCGCGTGTATTGGCGCTTGACGGTGCCAGGCGTCGCCAGCACCGAAACCAGCCCTGAGCGCGTGCGTTCCGCCGCCGGCTTGATCGCAGGCACCATGCCGACGAAAGGATGCGCGGGAAATCTATCGCGCAGCGCATCGATCACCAACGTCGAGGCGGTGTTGCAGGCGATGACGGAAATGGCCGGCGCAAAGCGCTCAAGCAATTTGCCGAACAATTCGAGTATATGCGCCCTCAGCGCCGGCTCTTCCCAAGCGCCGTAGGGAAACGCAGCGTCGTCGGCGACATAGATGAAGCGGCGGTCGGGCATCAGCACGCGCGCCTCGCGCAGCACGGTAAGCCCGCCGATGCCCGAATCGAACATCAGGATCGGCCGCTCAGTCATTGTCGGTTCCTTTTCCGCCAAGCGGCGGTATGTCATCGTCCTTGCCGGTGTCGGCAAGGCGCGCCGCTTCCGCCTTGCGGGCCCGCGCGGCGGCCGCGGGCAAGCGCCGCGGGTCGTCGCCAGGGGACCCGTCGCCGCGCGGCATCGCCGGCGAAAACCTGTCGAGCGACGAGATGATGCCGCGCAGCACCTTCAGCTCCGGTTCGGCAAAGCCAGGGCGTGTCAGCACCGCACGCAGATTGTCGACCATTTTCGGCTTCTTCGGCGCCGGCCGGAAATAGCCGCGCGCTTCCAGCGCGCCTTCGAGATAGGCGAACAGGCCGTGCAATTCTTCCTTGCTTGCCGGTTTCATGTCCGGGCCGGAAAAATTGGTCCTGGTCTCGTCCTCCAGGCCGGACTTCATCCATTCGTAGGACATCAGAAGTGCTGCCTGGGCGATGTTGAGCGAGGAGAAATCGGGATCGACCGGGAAAGTGACGATCTCGTCGGCAAGGCCGACCTCGTCATTGTAGAGGCCGAAGCGTTCGCGTCCGAACAGGATGCCGGTGCGCTGGCCCATCACGTGGCGCGCCCGCAGCAGCCTGCCCGCCTCCACCGGCCCGCGCACGGATTTGAAGCCGTCGCGCTGCCTGGCCGTGGTGGCGAAGACAAAGTTCAGGTCGGCGAGCGCCGAGGCCAGATCGTCGAAGACGGTGACAGCGTCGATGACATGATCGGCGCGGCTGGCCGCCGCGCGCGCCTTCTCGCTCGGCCAACCATCACGCGGGTTGACCAGGCGCAGCTCCGACAGACCGAAATTGGCCATGGCGCGCGCGACCATGCCAATGTTCTCGCCAAGCTGAGGCTCGACGAGGATGATCGCCGGGCCGGCGACTGCAATGCTATCGGGATCTTTGATGACGGGCATGATTGTCAATGAACTGCTGTTTGCGGCATTTCAGCGTCCCTGCCACATTCGGCCGGGAAAATGAAGCATTCGCAAATGACGACGGCTCTGGCCTCCAATTCGTGACCGATCGCCGTTTGCGTGGCCAAAAGCGCTTTGATATACGGGCGACATCTCCCGGCCCAATGCCGCGCGGGCAAGGCCGTCCCATATCCAGCAACGAGGCATTCTTTCCATGGCGAAGATCAAGGTGGCGAACCCGGTCGTCGAACTCGACGGCGACGAGATGACCCGCATCATCTGGCAGTTCATCAAGGACAAGCTGATCCACCCTTATCTCGACCTCAAGCTTGAATATTACGACCTCGGCATCGAGCACCGCGACGCCACCAACGACCAGGTGACCATCGATTCGGCCAACGCCATCAAAAAACACGGCGTCGGCGTGAAATGCGCGACGATCACCCCCGACGAACAGCGCGTCGAGGAGTTCAAGCTGAAGAAGATGTGGAAGTCGCCGAACGGCACCATCCGCAACATCCTCGGCGGCACCATCTTCCGCGAGCCGATCATCATGAAGAACGTGCCGCGCCTGGTGCCCGGCTGGACCAAGCCGATCATCGTCGGCCGCCATGCCTTCGGCGACCAGTACCGCGCCACCGATTTCCGCTTCCCCGGCAAGGGCAAGCTGACCATCAAATTCGTCGGCGAGGACGGCCAGGTGATAGAGCACGATGTGTACGACGCGCCCGGCGCCGGTGTCGCCATGGCCATGTACAATCTCGACGACTCGATCCGCGAGTTCGCCCGCGCCTCGCTGAACTACGGCTTGCTGCGCAACTATCCGGTCTATCTGTCGACCAAGAACACCATCCTCAAGGCCTATGACGGTCGTTTCAAGGACATCTTCCAGGAGGTCTACGAGGCCGAGTTCGAGGCCGAGTTCAAGTCGAAGAAGCTGTGGTACGAGCACCGCCTGATCGACGACATGGTGGCCTCTGCCCTGAAATGGTCGGGCGGCTATGTCTGGGCCTGCAAGAACTATGACGGTGACGTGCAGTCCGACACGGTTGCGCAGGGTTTTGGGTCGCTCGGCCTGATGACCTCGGTGCTGATGACACCGGACGGCAAGACGGTGGAAGCCGAAGCCGCGCACGGCACCGTCACCCGCCACTACCGCCAGCACCAGAAAGGCGAGGAAACCTCGACCAACTCGATCGCCTCGATCTTCGCCTGGACGCGTGGCCTCGCGCACCGCGCCAAGCTCGACGACAATGCCGACCTGAAGCGTTTTTCCGAAACGCTGGAAAAGGTCTGCATCCAGACGGTCGAGTCCGGCTTCATGACCAAGGATCTGTCGCTCTTGATCGGCCCCGACCAGCCCTGGCTGTCGACCACCGGTTTCCTCGACAAGATCGACGAGAACCTGCAGAAGGCGATGGCGTAAAACATGTCGCCCAAAAGCCTACCCTCGATCTTGATCTGAGTGTGCGACAGTATTAGCTAACGACAACGACTTGAGGCGTGTCGAATTGCAAACCTGTCTTCCATGGATGCGCTGCATTTCAAGATCTAAGCCAAACAGGTAGATGTAAATGGCTATGTGGTTCGATCAGCAAGAACGACTAAAGAGTGCCAAGGGCGAAGAGCTTTTGGACTCCATGCCGAAGTATGAGGGGCAAGCCGCCAATGTCGCTCCCGCGCCAGCGGACCTTGGAGGCAAGATCACGCTCGTGATTGGGGAAGATGGCAAGCCCGTTGCAAAGATAAAAGAGTAGATCGTTATCCGCATCGGTCATAGGTTCAACACCACATCGTCGAGCAAGCCCATCGTCTACGGGGCGGACTACAGCGTCTATGTACGCATCGTCCGCCTCGTGCTCGCGGAAAAAGGCATCGACTACGAGCTTGTGCCGGTCGATGTCTTTGCCGCCGAGGGGATTCCCGCCTGGTATTTCGAGCATCATCCGTTCGGCCGCATCCCGGCCTTCTGTTATGACGGGTTTCGCCTGTTCGAGGCCAATGCGATTGCCCGCTATATCGACGAGGCCTTCGAAGGACCGGCGCTGCAGCCTGCCGACGCGCGCGGCCGCGCCAGGATGGGCCAGATCATCGGCATGCTCGACGCCTATGGCTATCGCGCCATGGTTTGGGATGTTGCCGTCGAGCGGCTGGAGAAGGCTGAGCCGGATTCGGCGTTGATCGCCGGCGGCCTTGCTCAGGCCGAGACGGTGCTGAAGGTGCTGAGATCGCTGAAGCCACAAGGTCCGTGGCTGCTTGGCGACCAACTGACGCTGGCGGACCTGCACGCCGCGCCGATCATCGCCTATTTCGTCAAGGTCACGCAAGGGCGCGATCTGTTGGCGCGGTTCGCGGATATTCGGGACTGGTATGCACGCGTCGCCGATCGTGCGAGCTTTACGCGGACTGAAAAGGTCGCTTAGGCCGAGTGAACTTCCTCAACGCCGGCACCGCCCCTCATTGCCCTGCCGGGCATTTCTCCCCGTAAAACGGGGAGAAAGAGGCTGGCCGCAACGCCGGCGCCTCTTTTTTTGCAAGGCTGGCGATTGGCGAAAGCCGCGACGAAAGCGCCCTTCTCCCCGTTTACGGGGAGAAGGTGGCGGCAGCCAGATGAGGGGCAGCGCTACTTGGGAAGGTAGGGCTCCCCTTGAACTGCCCACTGGCTCACGCCGCTTCGAGTGCCGCCCTCACCGCTGCAATCGCATCATCGGCCTTGGATGCGTCGGGGCCGCCGGCCTGGGCCATGTCGGGCCGCCCGCCGCCGCCCTGCCCGCCCAATGCGGCGGAGGCCACGCGGACAAGGTCGACGGCGCTGAAGCGATCGATGAGGTCGTCGGTGACGGCCACCACGACGCTTGCCTTGTTGTCTTCGCCGGCGCCGACGAAGACGACGACGCCGGAGCCGAGCGAGCTCTTGCCGGCATCGGCCAGCGGCTTCAAATCCTTCGGCGAGACACCGGAGACCGTCTTGCCGAGGAAGCCGATACCGGCGACCGTCTCATTGGCGGCTGGAGCATCGGCTGACGATCCCCCGCCCAGCGCCAGCTTCTTGCGCGCCTCGGTCAGTTCCTTCTCAAGCTTTTTGCGCTCTTCGAGCAGCGTCTCGACGCGCGCCGGCACATCGGCCGGCGAAATCTTGAGCACGGCCGCCGTCGCCTTCAAACGCCGGTCCTGCTCGTCGAGATGTTTGCGCGCGGCTTCGCCGGTCAGCGCCTCGATGCGGCGCACGCCGGCCGCGACCGCGCTGTCCGACACGACACGCACCAGGCCGATATCGCCGGTCGCCCGGACATGCGTTCCGCCGCAGAGCTCGACCGAATAGGGCCGGTTGGCCTTGGCGCCGTGAACGCCGGTGCCCATCGACACGACGCGCACTTCGTCGCCGTATTTCTCGCCGAACAGCGCCATGGCGCCTTCGGCAATGGCATCGTCGACCGACATCAGGCGCGTGGACACCGGGCCGTTCTGGACGACGATCTCGTTGGCCATGCGCTCGACCTCTTCGAGATCCTCCGGTGAAATGGGCTTGTTGTGCGAGATGTCGAAGCGCAGGCGCTCGGGCGCGACCAGCGAGCCCTTCTGCGCGACATGGCTGCCCAGCACCTCGCGCAGCGCCTCATGGATCAGATGCGTCGCGGAATGGTTGGCGCGCAACCTGGAGCGGCGCGCATGGTCGACTTTGAGCTCGACGGCAACACCGGTCTTGACCGTGCCGCTGGCCACCTCGCCGATGTGGACGAATAGCCCATCGGCCTTCTTCTGCGTGTCGGAAACCTCGATCGAGAAGCCCTCGCCTGAAATAACGCCGGTGTCGCCCATCTGGCCGCCGGACTCGGCATAGAACGGGGTCTGGTTGACGACGATCGCCACCGCGTCACCCTTGCCGGCGCTGTCGACAGCCTTGCCGTCCCTGACCAGCGCCTGGATGATGCCTTCGGCAGCTTCAGTCTCATAGCCGAGGAACTCGGTGGCGCCCGCCTTCTCGCGCACGGAGAACCAGATGGTCTCGGTCGCCGCGTCGCCGGAGCCTGCCCAATGCTTTCGCGCCTCGGCCTTCTGCTGCTCCATCGCATTGGTGAAGCCGGCAAGATCGACCGAGATGCTGCGCTGGCGCAGCGCGTCCTGCGTCAGATCAAGTGGGAAGCCGTAAGTGTCGTAGAGCTTGAAGGCCGTTTCGCCGTCCAGCATGTCGCCGGCATGCAGCGTCTCCGTCGCCTCGGAGAGCAGGCCGAGGCCGCGCACCAGCGTCTTGCGAAACCTGGTCTCCTCGAGCTTCAGCGTCTCGGTGATCAACTGTTCGCCGCGCAGCAGCTCCGGATAGGCCTGGCCCATCTCGCGCACCAGCGCCGGCACCAGCTTCCACATCAGCGGTTCGTTGGCACCGAGCAGCTGCGCATGGCGCATGGCCCGGCGCATGATGCGGCGCAGGACATAGCCCCGGCCTTCGTTCGAAGGCAGCACGCCGTCCGCCACCAGGAAGGAGGACGAGCGCAGATGATCGGCAATGACCCGGTAGGACGCGACCGTCTCCTTGTCGGGACCATGCCCGATCGCGGACGAGGCCGCGTCGATCAGGTGACGGAACAGATCGGTCTCGAAGACGCTTTCCACCCCTTGCAGGATGGACGCCATCCGCTCCAGGCCCATGCCGGTGTCGATCGAGGGGCGCGGCAGGTCGATGCGCTCCTCCTTCGTCACCTGTTCATACTGCATGAACACCAGGTTCCAGAATTCGAGGAAACGGTCGCCATCCTCCTCCGGGCTGCCGGGAGGGCCGCCCCAGATGTGTTCGCCGCGGTCGATGAAGATTTCAGAGCACGGCCCGCACGGTCCGGTGTCGCCCATCGCCCAGAAATTGTCCGAGGTCGCGATGCGAATGATGCGGTCGTCGGAAAAACCGGCGATCTTCTTCCAGAAGCCGGCCGCCTCGTCATCCGTGTGATAGACGGTGACCAGCAGCTTGTCCTTGTTCAGCCCGAATTCCCTGGTGATCAGGTTCCAGGCAAGCTCGATGGCGCGCTCCTTGAAATAGTCGCCGAAGGAGAAATTGCCGAGCATCTCGAAGAAGGTCAGATGGCGCGCGGTGTAGCCGACATTGTCGAGATCGTTGTGCTTGCCCCCGGCGCGAACGCTCTTCTGGGCGGTCGAGGCGCGCGAATAGGGCCGCTTCTCCAGACCGGTGAAGACGTTCTTGAACTGCACCATGCCGGCGTTGGTGAACATCAGCGTCGGGTCGTTGCGCGGCACCAGCGGACTCGACGCGACGATCTCGTGACCCTCCTTGCGGAAGTAGTCGAGAAATGTCGACCGGATTTCGTTCACGCCACTCATGATGCTGCCTTTTTGGAAAAGCCGCCGGCAAACCGGCGGAAATGGGCTCTGCGTCTTAGAAGATTAGGACTTGGCCTTTTAGCCGCCGCGCTTCACCCTGTCCAGAAACACGGAATTGGTCCAATCCACGGCCTTTGCCGGCCGTTCGACCCGGCCTGGTTCCGCCGCCGAAACGCAAAACCGCCGGCACTGGGCCGGCGGTTTCGAAACGCAATAACGCGGAACTCGATTACATAAGCCTGAGATAATAGAACGCGATTATGGCCGAACTCCGGCCGGCATCGCGCACGAAGCTGTTACATCGCGCCGGATTCTTCCTCGAAACCGTCATCATCGCCGCGCTCAGGGCCGCCATTCTCGAGGAATTTTTCGGCGATCAGCCCGGCATTCTGCCTGATCGACAACTCGATCTCGCGTGCCGTGTCGGGATTGTCACGCAGGAACAGCTTGGCATTTTCGCGGCCCTGGCCGAGACGCTGCGAGTTATAGGAAAACCAGGCGCCAGACTTCTCGACAATACCAGCCTTGACCCCGAGATCGACCAGTTCGCCGGTTTTGGAGACGCCCTCACCAAACATGATGTCGAATTCGACCACCTTGAAGGGCGGCGCCAGCTTGTTCTTGACCACCTTGACGCGGGTCTGGTTGCCGACAACCTCGTCGCGGTCCTTGATCGAGCCGATGCGGCGGATGTCGAGGCGCACCGAAGCGTAGAATTTCAGCGCATTGCCGCCGGTGGTGGTTTCAGGCGAGCCGAACATGACACCGATCTTCATGCGGATCTGGTTGATGAAGATGACCATGGTGTTGGAGCGCGAAATCGACGCGGTCAGCTTGCGCAGCGCCTGGCTCATAAGGCGGGCCTGCAGGCCGGGCAGCGAATCGCCCATCTCGCCTTCAATTTCGGCGCGTGGCGTCAGCGCCGCGACCGAATCGACCACCAGCACGTCGATGGCGCCGGAGCGCACCAGCGTGTCGCAGATTTCCAGCGCCTGCTCCCCAGTGTCAGGCTGCGAGATCAGAAGGTTTTCGAGATCGACGCCAAGCTTGCGGGCATAGACCGGGTCAAGCGCGTGCTCGGCATCGACGAAAGCGCAGATGCCGCCCTTCTTCTGGGCTTCGGCAACGGTGTGCAGGGCAAGCGTCGTCTTGCCCGAGCTTTCCGGCCCGTAGATCTCGATGATGCGGCCGCGCGGCAGGCCACCGACGCCAAGCGCGATGTCGAGGCCAAGCGAGCCGGTCGGCACCGTTTCAATCTCGACGACCTGATCGTTGGCGCCGAGCCGCATGATCGAGCCCTTGCCGAAAGCCCGCTCGATCTGCGACAGCGCCGCATCCAGAGCCTTTGATTTGTCCACTGCCTTGTCCTCTACCAGCCGCAAAGAATTCTGAGCCATGATACATCACCCCTTGGTCGTCAATGAAGGCCGGACAATCCGTAATCCCTGCCTATTTGTACCTTTTTTGTTCTCATTTGGCAAGAGGGGTCAAATATCTGAAAAACAAACAATATCCGGATTTGTTCTTTTTTTGTCCAAAGATTCGATCAGGAATGCACCGCACGTTGGGCCAGACGGCTCGGTTGTTTCGACCTGCCGAATCGCCGCCTCGCATGCGAAGCTCCGTCGCACCTAGCGCTTGTGCGGCTGGAATAACAAAGGTCATATCGCCGGCATGCTGAAATCCGCGAAAATACTGGCCATAGGCGGCGCCCATATCGACCGACGCGGCCAGGTGTCCGGCGCTTACGTGCCCGCCGCCTCCAATCCGGGCACAATGCGCGAGGATGTCGGCGGCGGCGTCTTCAATGCTTTGCGCAGCGCCGTGCGGCGCGGCGTCTCCGCGTCGCTGATGTCGGTTCGCGGCGGCGATGCCGCTGCCGAAACCGTTTCGCGAGCCATCGCCGAGACAGGCATTACCGACCTGTCGGCGGTCTTCCTCGACCGCACGACGCCGAGTTACACGGCGCTGATCGACAGCGAGGGCGAGCTGATCGTCGGCTTCGCCGACATGGCGCTCTATGAGTTGGCCTTTCCCAAACAGATTCGCCGCTCCAGGGTGCGCGAAGCAATCGCGGCCGCCGATGCCGTGTTCTGCGACGCCAACCTGCCGACGGCGGCGCTGGAACGGCTGGTCGCGCTCGCCGCGGGCAAGCCGGTTTTCGCCATTGCCATCTCGCCGGCCAAGGCGGTGCGGTTGATACCGGTGCTGAAGGAGCTCTCGCTGGTCTTCATGAACCGGCGCGAGGCCATGGTGCTGGCCGGCGTCGCCGCGAATGCCAGGCAGCGCGAGGTCGTCGACGGGTTGCGATGCAGCGGCCTCGTCAGTGGCGTGGTCACGGCGGGCGAGGCGCCCGTGCTGGGGTTCGATGAAACAGGCGCCTTTTCGATCATGCCGCCCAATCCCCGAAAGGTCGCTGACGTCACCGGGGCCGGTGATGCGCTGGCGGGCGCAACGGTCGCTGCCTTGCTGCGCGGACTGCCGCTGCGGGTGGCCCTGCGCGAAGGCATCGCCGGGGCGACGCTTGCCATCGAAAGCGCCAACGCCGTTCCCGAGTTCACCGCCTCAAGCTTCGCGGAAGCGCTGGCTCTTGTGCCGGATGCCAGGGAAGTGGCATGAGACCGGCGAATTCATAGTGCCGCGATGTTGCCTGATGTCCCCACGGACGCGCCGCATTCCGGATTGGAGACCCTGATGACCCCTGAGACCGCCCGCCCCCTCATCGACATCCACGCGCCGGTGGCGCAGGCTCTGGCTGCCGGCCGGCCGGTGGTGGCGCTGGAAAGCACCATCATCACCCATGGCATGCCCTACCCCGACAATGGCGCCATGGCGGCCGACGTCGAAAAGATCATCACCGATGGCGGCGCCGTGCCGGCGACGATCGCCGTGGTTGGCGGCCGCATCAAGATCGGGCTTTCGGACGGCGAGCGCGAATCGCTGGCGATGACGGGCGACGCCATGAAGCTGTCGCGCGCCGATCTCGGTTTTGCCGTGGCGCAAGGGCGTACCGGTGGCACCACGGTCGCCGCCACGATGATCGCGGCGCATATGGTCGGCATAAAAGTGTTCGCCACCGGCGGCATCGGCGGCGTGCACAAGGGCGCCGAAAAGAGTTTTGACATTTCCGCCGATCTCGACGAGCTGGCGCGCACGCCGGTCATCGTCGTCTCGGCCGGCGCCAAGGCCATCCTCGACATCGAAAAGACGCTGGAAGTGCTGGAGACGCGCGGCGTGCCGGTGGTCGGCCTTGGCTGCGAGACGATGCCGGCCTTCTGGTCCAGGCATTCGCCGTTCCGCGCGCCGCTGACCTTGCACGAGCCGGAAGAGATCGCGCATTTCTACCAGACGAGGGCAGCGCTGGGGCTCGCCGGTGGCATGCTGATTGCCAATCCGGTGCCGGAAAACCACGAAATCCCGGCTGAGGAGATGGCCGGCTATATCGAGGCCGCGCAGAAGGCCGCCGAGGCGCTCAACGTGACCGGCAAGGCGGTGACGCCGTTCCTGCTGGGAAAGATTCTCGAACTGACTGGCGGCAGGAGCCTGAAGACGAACATCGCGCTGATCGAGAATAATGCGCGGCTGGCGGCGAGGATTGCCAAGGCGCTTTAGGGTCGCGCAGCGAAGGTTCCCCCTCACCCGGATTCCCAAGACCGAATTGCAAAGAACAATTCGGGGCAATCCGACCTCTCCCCGAGGGGAGAGGAGCTTGCAGCGCCGACGTCGACCTCTTCTCCCCTCGGGGAGAAGGTGGCCGCGAAGCGGACGGATGAGGGGGTGGCCTCGAGCTTGCGGGAATCTACTTCCCCGCCCGTCGCCCCGCCTCATAGGCCCGGCGTGCCCAGATCGTCATCTCGTCGGGATCATCGAAAGCGCTGTCTGGAACGCTCCAGTAGGGCATGGCGACCAGCTTGCCGTGGCGCGAGCCGGTATAGGTCCATTGCGTGCAGCCGGCGGCCTCGAACTCGGGCGCGCTTTGCTCGTCGGCCTTCAGCAGCAATTCTCCGCGCAGCACGATGGCGACGATGACGCCGTCGAAATAGATGCCCTTGCCGCCGAACAGTTTTCGGATGCTGACAGGACCGAGGCCCTCGAACAGTTCGGCGATGCGCTCATTGTCCATGCCGCGATCATGTCACCGGCGTTTGGCCTTGTCATCGCCGCAACCAAAATCATGCTGACAGGTTGTGTGAGGTCGATCGGAGTTTCCCGCTATGCCCGTGCTGCTCAAAGGCTCCTGCCGCTGCAATGCCGTCCGTTTCGAGGTGGTGAGCCACACGCCGGCGCCATTCATGCTGTGCTACTGCTCGATCTGCCGCAAGCAGCAGGGCGGCGGCGGGTTTGCCATCAATCTCGGTGCCGACAACGAAACACTGAACATCAGGGGCAAGCGCAGCCTCGGCGTCTTTCGGGCGGAGATCGAGGACGACGAGCATCCGCATTGCGAAATCTCAACCGGCGAGCGCAATTTCTGCAAGAAATGCGGCTCAGCCCTTTGGCTCTACGACCCGACATGGCCGGAGCTGGTGCATCCCTTCGCTTCGGCGATCGACAGCGATTTACCCATTCCGCCAAGCAAGGTGCACCTCATGCTGAAATACAAGGCGAACTGGGTGGAGCCGGTGGTTGGCAAGCATGACAAGGTCTTCGACATCTATCCCGAGGAATCGATCGCCGACTGGCACAAGCGGACGGGCATGTGGGTGGAGTGAATTTCTTCGCGCCGTTTACGGGGAGGTGAGGAGTGATCCGCGCAGCGGACGAAAAGCCAATTGCTTGGCCTTCGAACGACGAACGCCGGCAGATGAGGAGCGGCGCTAACTTTGGAGAGGCCGGCGCTGCCTATCATCCGTCACTTCGTGACACCTTCTCCCCGTCAACGGGGCGAAGGAAAAACTCAGGAAGCGCGAGCTTCTGCCAGTGCCTTCAGGTCGGCCGGCTTGAGTTCGACGGATTCGCCGCAACCGCAGGCCGAGCTCTGGTTCGGATTGTGGAATGTGAAGCCGGTGCGCAGCGTCGTCTGCTCGAAATCCATCTCGGTGCCGAACAGGAAAAGTGCTGCTTCCGGTGCGACATAGACATGCGCGCCGTCGCGCTCGATATGGTCGTCCTTGGTGTTGGGCTCGGTCACCAGATCGACCGTATATTCCATGCCGGCGCAGCCGCCCTTCTTGATGCCGAGGCGGATGCCGTGCGCATTCTCACGGGTGGCGACAATCTCGCGCACCCGGTCGGCGGCCTTTTCGGTCATGGTGATGACGGCGAAGCGTCCCATTCTTTTTCCTTCCATTCCATGCAGGTTCAAGGCCTGCCGAATGATTCCTCACCTAAAATGGTGAAGTTTTATCCCTGGCGCAAGTATGCCAGGCTCGACGCTAGTACCAACCCACCGCCACCTGCGCCTCTTCCGACATGCGGTCGGCCGACCAGGGCGGGTCGAAGGTCATGTTGACCTCGACGCCGGACACGCCTTCGACGGCGCCGACGGCATTCTCCACCCAGCCGGGCATTTCGCCGGCGACAGGGCAGCCGGGAGCGGTCAGCGTCATGTCGATCTTGACCGAGCGATTGTCCTCGATATCGATCTTGTAGATCAGGCCGAGCTCGTAGATATCGGCCGGGATTTCCGGATCGTAGACCGTCTTCAGCGCCGAAACGATGTCGTCGGTCAGCCGCGCCAGTTCGTCGGCTGGAATAGCCGATCCCGAAACCAGCGCATTGGGCACGGTTTCCGCAGTGGTCTCGGCAGCGATGCTTGCATCATCCATGGTAGTCACCCAAAAAACTCGTCATCCGAAGAATTTGCGCGCTTTTTCAAGCGCCTCGGCCAAAGCGTCGACTTCGGCCCTGGTATTATACATGCCGAACGATGCCCTGCATGTGGAGGTTACGCCGAACCGTTTCAACAGCGGCTGGGCGCAATGGGTGCCGGCGCGGACAGCAACGCCCTGCCTGTCTATCACCATCGACACGTCATGCGCATGAATGCCTTGCAGTTCAAACGAGATGATGGCGCCCTTGCCGGGCGCATCACCGAAGATGCGCAGCGAATTGATGGAGCGCAGCCGCTCATGCGCGTAATTCTTAAGGTCTTCCTCGTGGGCTGCAATGCGCTCGCGGCCGATCGTTTCCATATAGTCGAGCGCGGCACCCAGCCCGATCGCCTGGACGATCGGCGGCGTGCCGGCCTCGAAGCGGTGCGGCGGCTCGTTGTAGGTGACGATGTCTTCCGTCACCTCCTCGATCATCTCGCCGCCGCCCATGAAGGGCCGCATGCCAGCGAGAATGTCCTTCTTGCCGTAGAGCACGCCGATGCCCGACGGGCCATAAACCTTATGCCCGGTGAAGACGAAAAAGTCGCAGTCGAGATCCTGCACATCGATCGGCATGTGGACAGCGCTCTGGCTGCCGTCGACCAGCACGGGAATTCCACGCGAATGCGCGATGCGCACGATCTCCTTGATCGGCGTCACAGTGCCAAGCGCGTTCGACATGTGGGTAATGGCAACGAGCTTTGTCTTGCTGGTCAACCGCTTCTCGAATTCCTCGATGTGGAAGACGCCGAGATCGTCGACCGGCACCCAGACCAGTTTGGCGCCCTGCCGCTCGCGGATGAAATGCCACGGCACGATGTTGGAATGGTGCTCCATGATCGACAGCACGATCTCGTCGCCCTCGCCGATGTTGGGCATGCCATAGCCATAGGCGACCGTGTTGATGGCCGAAGTCGTGTTCGAGGTGAAGATGATGTTGTCGGTGCTCGGCGCATTGAGGAAGCGGCGCACCGTCTCTCGCGCCTTTTCGTAGGCATCGGTCGCGGCGTTCGAGAGAAAATGCAGGCCGCGATGGACGTTGGCGTATTCCTGGGAATAGGCATGCTGGATTGTGTCGAGCACCGCCTGCGGCTTCTGTGCCGAGGCGCCATTGTCGAGATAGACCAGCTTCTTGCCATAGACTTCCCGCGACAGGATCGGGAAATCGCGGCGGATCGCTTCGACGTCGTAGAAATCTCCGATCTTGCCCGGTGCGTTCATCAGATCACCCGTGTGCCGCGAACCAGCCGTCGAGCCGCGCTTCCAGCGCCTCGACGATCGCCTCGTCGTCCAGTTCCTCGATCACCTCCGCGACGAAGGCCTTCACGAGCAGGCCCCGCGCGCTTTTCTCGTCGACGCCGCGCGCCATCAGGTAGAACAGATGGTTGTGGTCGATTTCGGTGACCGTCGCGCCATGGCCGCAAATCACGTCGTCGGCGAAGATTTCAAGCTCGGGCTTGGTCGAGAATTCGCCGTCGTCCGACAGCAACAGCGTGTTGCAGGCCATCTTCGCGTTGGTCTTCTGCGCATATTGATGGACGTTGATGCGGCCCTGGAACACACCGCGCGCCTTGCCCGTCACCACGTTGCGGATGATCTCCGTCGAGGTCGTGTGCGGCACGGCATGGTCGAGAACCATGGTCACGTCGGTGTGGGTGTCGCCGGCCAAGAGGTTGATGCCGCGAAGCTTGAAATCGGCGCCTTCGCCAGTCGTCCTGACCATGATCTCCTGGCGCACGAGCTTGCCCCCGGCGTTCATGACGAACAGTGTCAGTTTCGCATTCTTGCCGATATGGGCCTTGAACTGCGCCAGATGCGTCGCCGTTTCCGGCTGCTCCTGGACGATCAGCCACGTCACCTCGGCGCCCTCGTCGAGCACGACCTGGCTGACCGAGCTGCTCAAGGCAGCGCCATCACCCGTCTGGCGCTCGACGATAACGGCCTTGGCGCCGGCGCCGACACGAACGGCCAGGCGCACATGGGTCTGGCCGCCGGCCTGCAGGTTCTGCAGCTCGACCGGCTTTTCAAGTTCCACACCATCGGCGATGTCGACAAAATACCCGTCGGCGACAAAAGCCGTGTTCAGCGCGCCAATGGCATCGTCGCTGCCATAGGGGTCGAGCCCAGGTGCTGCGCTGCCGTCGACCAGCTTTTCCGACAGGCGCTGGAAAGAGACGCCTTCAAGAACCGGCACTTTGGCGTCGGACTTGCCGTTCAGGATCGACACCACGGTGGAACCGTCGACGATCGGGGCGATGGCTTTGGCCATGGCTGCCGGGTCGAAGTCCGGCACGGTATTCAGCAACCGGCGCAGGTCGGTGTAGTGCCAGGATTCGACGCGCCGCGTCGGCAGGCCGTGCTTGATCGTCTCGATGGCGTCGTCGCGCTTCAGCATCACCGCGCCGTCGCCCGGCAGCAGCGACAACCGGTCGCCGAAGGCATCGATCAACGCTGTTTCGGCCGGTGTCCGCTGCGGTTGTGCGTGCATATTCATCAAACTGCCCTCTGGCATCTCACGCTGCTTCGCCGATCACGCCGGCATAGCCATTGGCTTCCAGGTCGAGCGCCAGCGACTTGTCGCCTGACTTGATGACCTGACCCTTGTAGAGCACGTGCACGGTGTCGGGCACGATGTGCTCAAGCAGGCGCTGGTAGTGGGTGATGACCAGGAACGCCCGGTCCGGCGCGCGCAGCGCGTTGACGCCGTCGGACACGATCTTCAGCGCATCGATGTCGAGGCCGGAATCGGTCTCGTCGAGCACGCACAGTTTCGGCTCCAGCAGCTTCATCTGCAGGATCTCCGCCCGCTTCTTCTCGCCACCGGAGAAGCCGACATTGAGCGGCCGCTTGAGCATCGCCATATCCATGCTGAGCGAGGCGGCGGCTTCCTTCACGCGCTTCAAAAATTCCGGGATCTTCAGCGGCTCCTCGCCACGCGCCTTGCGCTGCTCGTTCATCGCCACCTTCAGGAATTCCATGGTCGCAACGCCCGGTATCTCCATCGGGTACTGGAAGGCGAGGAAAATGCCTGACGTGGCGCGCTCGGCCGGATCCATTTCGAGGATCGACTGGCCGTTGTAGAGGATGTCGCCTTCGGTCACCTCATAGTCCTCGCGGCCGGCGAGGATGTAGGACAGCGTCGATTTTCCCGAGCCGTTCGGCCCCATGATCGCGGCGACCTCGCCGGCTTTCACCGTCAGGTTCAGGCCGCGGATGATTTCGGTGCCATCGTCGACGATGCGGGCGTGCAAATTTCTGATTTCAAGCATTTTTTCGTTTCCTGAATATATATCCGGTCAGCCGACCGAGCCCTCAAGGCTAATCCCGATCAGCTTCTGCGCCTCGACCGCGAACTCCATCGGCAGCTGCTGGATGACGTCCTTGACGAAGCCGTTGACGATCAGCGCGATCGCTTCCTCTTCAGGGATACCGCGCTGCATGACATAGAATTTCTGGTCCTCGGAAATCTTCGACGTCGTCGCTTCGTGCTCGAACTGCGCCGTCGAGTTCTTGGCTTCCATGTAGGGCACGGTGTGCGCGCCGCACTGGTCGCCGATCAGCAGACTGTCGCAGTTGGTGAAGTTGCGGGCGTTGGTCGCCTTGCGGTGCGCCGAGACCTGGCCGCGATAGGTGTTCTGCGAGAAGCCGGCGGCGATGCCCTTGGAGATGATGCGGCTCGACGTGTTCTTGCCGAGATGGATCATCTTGGTACCGCTGTCGACCTGCTGATAGCCGTTCGACACCGCGATCGAATAGAACTCACCTTGGGAATCGTCACCGCGCAGGATGCAGCTCGGATATTTCCAGGTGATCGCCGAACCGGTCTCGACCTGCGTCCATGAAATCTTGGAGCGGTCGCCACGGCAGTCGCCGCGCTTGGTGACGAAATTGTAGATGCCGCCCTTGCCCTCGGCGTCGCCGGGGTACCAGTTCTGCACCGTCGAATATTTGATCTCGGCATCGTCGAGCGCCACCAGTTCGACGACGGCGGCATGCAACTGGTTCTCGTCGCGCTGCGGCGCCGTGCAGCCCTCGAGATAGGAGACGTAAGCCCCCTCCTCGGCAATGATCAGCGTGCGCTCGAACTGGCCGGTGTTCTTCTCGTTCATGCGGAAATAGGTCGACAGCTCCATCGGGCAGCGCACGCCCTTGGGCACGAAGACGAACGAGCCGTCGGTGAACACAGCCGAATTCAGCGTGGCGTAGTAATTGTCGGAGGTCGGCACGACCGAACCGAGATATTTCTTCACCAGCTCCGGATGCTCGCGGATGGCTTCCGAGATCGAGCAGAAGATGACGCCGGCCTGCGCCAGTTCCTTCTTGAAGGTGGTGACGACGGAGACGGAATCGAACACGGCGTCGACAGCGACGCGTCCCGACTTGTAGACATTGTCGCTGACCTCCTCGAGCTCCGAGGCGTCGGTCTTCTGCACGCCGGCGAGGATTTCCTGCTCGCGCAGCGGAATGCCCAGCTTCTCGTAGACCTTCAAGAGTTCGGGATCGACATCGCTCAGCGAAGTCGGGCCGGGCGTGCTCTTGGGCGCCGCGTAGAAGTAGATGTCCTGGAAATCGATCTTGGGATAGTGGACGCGCGCCCAGGTCGGCTCGTCCAGCGTCAGCCAGCGGCGATACGCTTCCAGACGCCATTCCAGCATCCAGGACGGTTCGTCCTTCTTGGCCGAAATGAAACGGATGATATCTTCGCTGAGGCCCTTGGGGGCCTTATCGACAGCGATTTCGGTCTGGAATCCGTATTTGTATTGGTCGACGTCGATCTTTCGGACCCGATCGATCGTGTCCTGCACAGCAGGCATATGCGTTCTCCATCCACGCCGGGGTCAAGGCCCGACAGTTTTCAAACTATGGCACCGCCAAAAACGAACCCCAAAAAGGCGCTCGCGGCAGCGTAAGTTTCATATAGTGCGCTTCGACCGGAAATTCACCCGGCCAGTATGAAACGCACGGCTCTACCAGGCCGAAAGGCCCAAATTCGTCCAACCGCTACGCGGCCCGTTCTCTATCCGCCCTTCGTGCGGCAATACCCGCAAGCGCGGTGCGGAAAAGCTCAACGTCTTCCGCGCCGGTCGCCGGTCCGATCGACACCCGCAAGGCGCCGAGACTGTCACCGTAGCCCATGGCTTTCAGCACATGGCTCGGTCCGACCTTGCCCGACGAACAGGCAGAGCCGGCCGACAGCGCTACACCGGCCAGATCGAAGGCGATCTGCGCGGTTTCGGCTTTGACGCCCGCAATAGCGAAGAATGCCGTATTGGCAAGCCTTGGCGCACCGGTTCCAAAGATTTCCGCGTCCGGCACCAGCGATTTGACGATGGCCTCGATCTCGTCGCGGCGCTGGCGCACCGCATCCATGGCCGGCAATCCGGCAAGCGCCTCGCGTGCGGCGGCGCCGAAACCGGCAATGGCGGCGAGGTTCTCAGTTCCGCCGCGATGGCCCTTTTCCTGGCCACCGCCATTGATCAGCGGCTTCGGCATCATCAGGTCAGAGGCGGCGACGATGGCGCCCACGCCCTTGGGACCACCGATCTTGTGCGAGGACAGAATCAGATAATCGGCGTAACCCGCTGATAGATCGATGGAAACACGCCCAGCGGCCTGCACGACGTCGACTATGAGGATGCCGCCCGCCGCCTTGACGATCCCGGCGATGCGATCGATCGGCTGGATGACGCCGGTTTCGTTGTTGGCGGCGTGGATGGCGACCAGCGGCAGGCCTTCGCTCTTGTCGTGACCGCCGAGCGCCGACGCCAAGGCGCCGAGATCGGCGATGCCGTTGGCGTCGACGCCGATCCGCGTCACCTGCGCTGCGGGGAACCGTCCGCCGTTCAACAGGCAGGGATGATCGGCCTCCGACACGTAAAGCCGGCTCATACGCACCGTGCCGCGCCCCATCTGCCAGTCGGGTGACAGCAGCGTCGAGGCTGCTTCCGTGGCACCGGAGGTGAACACGACATGCTCCGCCTTGGCGTTGACTAGCGCCGCCACGTCACGCCTGGCGGTCTCGATCAGGCGGCGGGCCGCGCGCCCCTCGGCGTGAACCGATGACGGATTGGCCGCGACGTCAAGGGCCGCGACCATAGCCTCGCGGGCCACGGCAAGCAGCGGCGCACTGGCATTGTAGTCGAGATAGGCGCGTATTCCGGCCATTTTCGTCCGTCAAATCCCGTCAGAAGCCATTCCGCTGTCGTATGGCGTTATTTCCTTGAAATTCCAAGGCGAGCCGTCCTATTTACGCGGCTTGCGGCGCGGGTGGCCGGGCTCGATGTCTTGCCACTCAGTTTTGAACAATTCTAAACTAGCTTCTAAGAAGACGCTCGCCCTGCGTCAAGGCCAGAGGAAACGTTCCAGGCACCGCGCGTTCGTATTACCAAGTGGAGTATTTTATGCCTGAGGTCATTTTCACCGGTCCTGCCGGCCGCCTGGAGGGTCGCTATCAGCCTTCCAAGGAAAAGAGCGCGCCGATTGCCATCGTCCTGCACCCGCATCCGCAATTCGGCGGCACGATGAACAACAAGATCGTCTACGACCTCTTCTACATGTTCCAGAAGCGGGATTTCACCACGCTGCGCTTCAATTTCCGCGGCATCGGCCGCAGCCAGGGCGAGTTCGACCATGGCACCGGCGAGCTGTCGGACGCTGCCGCGGCGCTGGATTGGGTGCAGTCGCTGCATCCCGATTCCAAGAGCTGCTGGGTCGCCGGCTACTCCTTCGGCTCCTGGATCGGCATGCAGCTTCTGATGCGCCGGCCGGAGATCGAAGGCTTCATCTCGATCGCGCCGCAGCCCAACACCTATGATTTCTCGTTCCTGGCGCCCTGCCCGTCATCGGGCCTGATCATCCATGGCGATGCCGACAAGGTAGCGCCGCCGAAGGATGTGCAGGGCCTTGTCGACAAGCTGCACACGCAGAAGGGCATCACCATCACGCAAAAGACGTTGCCCGGCGCCAACCATTTCTTCGCCAACGATGCCGACCTGCTGCTCGAGGAATGCGCCGACTATCTCGACCGCCGGCTGGCCGGCGAATTGTCGGATCCGCGCCCGAAGCGGCTGAGATAGACAAGGAAAGAACGGACGGCGATGTACGAGCCTCCTCATTTCAGGGAAACGCGGCCGGAAATCCTGCACGGGCTGATCCGGACGCATCCGCTGGGCCTGTTGGTTTCCAACGGGCCCGAGGGGCCGGTCGCCAACGCCATCCCGTTCCTGCTCGACGCGGAAATCGGGCCGAACGGCAGGCTGCGCGCCCATCTGGCGCGGGCCAACCCGCAATGGCGCCTGTTGGCCGACAACCCGGCGTCACCCGTGCTGATCGTCTTCCAGGGCAGCGACGCCTATGTGACGCCGTCCTGGTACGAGACCAAGCGCGAGACCGGCAAGGTGGTGCCGACCTGGAATTACGCCATCGTGCAGGTCCGCGGCACCGTCAAGGTGATGGATGACCAGGACTGGCTGGCGCAGCAGATCGCTGATCTGACCGTCTCCCAGGAAGGCGCCCGCGCCGCGCCCTGGGCGGTGACCGATGCGCCGGAGCCCTTCATCCAGTCGCAGATCAAGGGCATTATCGGGCTGGAAATCGAGATCAGCGAAATCCACGGCAAGTGGAAGGTCAGCCAGAACCGGCCGGTCGCCGATCGCGTCGGCGTTGCACAGGGGCTGGAAAGCGAAGACCACCAATCGCCCGGCATGGCCGGCTTGGTCAGATC
The DNA here is from genome assembly GCF_024518695.1 of Mesorhizobium sp. LMG17149. Lineage (NCBI taxonomy): Bacteria > Pseudomonadati > Pseudomonadota > Alphaproteobacteria > Hyphomicrobiales > Phyllobacteriaceae > Mesorhizobium > Mesorhizobium sp. LMG17149. The sequence continues at coordinate 99,185 of NZ_JANIFL010000015.1, read as the reverse complement.
CTATGGCGGACTGGAGGGCAACTGAGCTTCGAATGCTCAGCCAGCCTTCCTTCTCCGCCCAATCAGCCGAAACGTCCTCTTGCGGACCGGCAGTCCCGACGGCATCGGCCGGAAGATGAAACCGAGCCGGGCAAAGACCAGCCCGCAGGCCAGCGCGAAGCCGCAGCCAAGGCCGAAGCCGGCGACGGTGTCGCTGGGATAGTGCGCGCCGACGAAAATCCGTGTCGAGGCGATGCAGGCGGTGATCGCCAGGGCGATGTACCAGCGCCGCGGAAACAACAGCAAAGCGACCCCGAACACCGCGCCCATTGTGGTACCATGGCCGGATGGAAAGCCGGCGAAGCGCGCATCGAACGCGAAGGGGTGCAGGGTCAGCACGCCAAAGTCCTCGTAATAAAGCGGGCGAGCCCGGCCAATGGCATATTTCAGCACATTGACGGCGATCCCCGACAGGCCGGTGGCGCACAGCACCAGAAAAGCCAGGCAGGTCCAATTGTAGAGCAGCATCAGCGAGCGCCGGGAGAGGCTTCGCCAATCCGTCAGGTTCGCGGCGACAAGCAGAAGCACTGAGGGAATGAGATACCAGCCACCCAGGCCGAACTGGGTGAAAAAGTCGGCAGTCCGGGCAAATCCCGCCGACCACTTGCCGTGAAGCATTCCGGCCGGGGTGTCGAGACGAACAAACGCAACCGCCGTCAGCAAAATCCAGACCAGCACCCAGACCGACCACAAAACGTTCGGGTATCTGGCCGGACGGGTGGCAAGGCGGCTTTTGGCGATCTGCATCGTATCGCGAAAATTGTCGAGCGACCGGCGCCCTATCCCAAGGAGCAGGCTCGAAACGGGCGGGCGTGATTTCACCAGCATAGGAAATTCGACCCCATTGTCGCCGTCATGGGCATCGGCGAGCCGTCACTGGGTTACACGATAGAGGCCGAGCGACAGCTTGTCTCCCGACGAATAGTTGAGGCCGTCAACCTCGGCAACGCGGTTCGCCGACTTGCCTTGCGCCGCCAGCAACCCATTCAGTTTCTGCTCGTCGCCGACCTGAGCCAGCGCCAGGGCGCAGGCGGGGTCGCCGAGCAGATGCTTGGCGACGCCATCGACATCGGTCAGGACGGTCTTGGTGCCGACCAGGAACACCAGGCTCGGCTCGTGATATTCCGCCGAAGCGAGCACCGTGGTGTCGCAAGGCCTGTTGGCCTGGAACGCCGCCTCGATCGCCGGGCTCAGCCAGATCGGCTTCAGCGAAGGCGCGATGACGCCGAACAACAGCCCATAGGTGATGCCGGCGCAGACGGCGATGGCGCCGATGCGGGAGAGCGGCACTTGCAGCTGTCGCGAAAAAGCGAAATATCCTGCCGCCAGCGCCGCCGCGGCGGCCGGGATGCTCCACCAGGAGAAGGCGCCGGTGAGATAGATCGGCGCTCCGACGCAGACCACCGCCAGGCCAAGGCTGACCACGGCAAGACCGAATGCGGTCGACCACCACAACCAGTCCTGCCAGCGCCTGAGCGGCGCATTCGCCTCCTGGGGCGGCAAGGTCAACAGCCAACCGATCAGCAGCGCCATGCCGGGATAGGCCGGCAGGACATAGTGCGGCAGCTTGGTCGGGATCAGTTCGAACACCAGCCAGAACGGAATGTACCAGGCGAGGCAGAAACGCAGCCGCGGATCGTCGCGCAACCGGTTGAGGGCCTGCAGCCCGGCGCCAACCGCGATCAGACCGAACGGCCACATGAACAAGGAATAGGTCAGCATGTAGAAGCCCGGCGGCAGGCCGTGCGATTCCTCGCCCGAGGCGACCTTGGCCATCATGTCCTTGCCGACGGCATCACTGAGAAAGGCGCCGCCGCTCTTCCAGGTGATGAGGGCGACCCAGGGCAGCACGATGAGCAGCACCAGGGCGGCACCGCGCACGAGCTTCAGCTTCAGGAGCCAGCGCCAGTCGCGCTCGAAGGCAAACAAGGCGGCGACCGTCAGCACCGACAGGAGCGGAGCCACCGGCCCCTTGATAAGGATTCCAAGGCCTTGAGCAGCCCAGAAAATCCACGGCAGGTGGGCGGCTACCGGTTCGTTCCGGCGCGCTGCCAGATAGATCTGGGCGAGCGCGCCTTGCGCCGCCACGCAGCAGGCCAGCAGCATGGCGTCAGTCTTGGCGTCACGGCCCTCGAAGGCGGTGGCGAAGATAGCCGCCATCATCAGGCCGGCGGCGAGACCGGCATTGGCCCCGAACAGCTTGGTGCCTGTCCAGGCAATGCCGACGACGGCCAAGGCAATGCCAAGCATGGAGACGAGGCGGTAGACCCAGATCGGCGCCGCCGCCCCCTCGCCGCTCAGCGCCACGGCCGCCGATTGCAGCCAGTAGATGCCGATCGGCTTCTTGTAGCGCGAGGCATCCTGAAAACGGATGTCGACATAGTCGGAGGTTTCGACCATCTGCTTGGTGGCCTGGACAAAACGGGATTCGTCCCGGTCGACGGGTGGAAGGCTCGCCAGTCCGCTGAAAGTCATCAGCACGCTGAACAGAAAGAGAAAAAGATAGTTCCTGTTCATCGCGGAGCTTTCCGGATCTGATCTGCGGGATGGCCCCGTCGCGGCGCCTCAGGCCCTGCCCTGCGCGGCGCCTCAATACGCCAGCCCAAACGACGAAGCAAGGATTCGCAAATGCCATCCGCGCGGGCACCAAAACCGGAAACCACTTTTGCTGATCGCCGGACCTTTGTCTGGCGCGCGATCGGACGCAAAACCGGAAACCACTTTTGCTGATCGCTGGACCTTTGTCTGGCGCACGATCAGTCGCAAAACCGGAAACCACTTTTGCTGATCGCGCTTGGATGCTAAACGCCCGCGTTCATGCACACCCGAGCCACGCTGGCCGGACGCTTTCGGGAAAGAAAAAATGCCTGCCTTCAAATCGGATTTCCTGCGCACGATGAGCGAGCGCGGTTTCATCCACCAGACTTCGGATGATGCCGGTCTCGACACTATCTTCGCCAAGGAAACGGTGACGGCCTATATCGGCTTCGACGCCACCGCCAAGAGCCTGCACGCCGGCTCGCTGATCCAGATCATGATGCTGCACTGGCTTCAGCAGACCGGTCACCGGCCGATCGCGCTGATGGGCGGCGGCACCTCGATGATCGGCGACCCGTCCTTCAAGAACGAGGCGCGCAAGCTTTTGACCCCGCAGGACATCGAAGACAATCTGGCTGGCATCCGCCGCAACTTCATGCCCTACCTCAAATTCGGCAGCGGTCCGAACGACGCCATCATGGTCAACAACGCCGACTGGCTGATGGAGATCAACTACGTCAATTTCCTGCGCGATGTCGGCCGTCACTTTTCCGTCAACCGCATGCTGGCGTTCGATTCCGTCAAGCTGCGGCTCGATCGCGAGCAGTCGCTGTCGTTCCTCGAATTCAACTACATGATCCTGCAGGCCTATGATTTCGTCGAACTCTACAAGCGTCTCGGCTGCCGCCTGCAGATGGGCGGCTCCGACCAATGGGGCAACATCATCAACGGTATCGATCTCGGCCGCCGCATGGAGGACGCGCAGCTCTATGCGCTGACCACGCCGCTGCTCACCACCTCGTCGGGCGCCAAGATGGGCAAGTCGGCTTCGGGCGCGGTCTGGCTCGATGCGGAGATGCTGAGCCCCTACGAATTCTGGCAGTACTGGCGCAACACCGAGGATGCCGACGTCGCGCGCTTCCTGAAGCTCTACACGACGCTGCCGCTGGACGAGGTGGCGCGACTCGAACGGCTCGGCGGATCCGAGATCAATGAGGCCAAGAAGATCCTCGCCACCGAGATCACCGCCCTGCTGCATGGCCGTGCAGCCGCCGAGCAAGCCAGCGATACGGCGCGCAAGACGTTCGAGGAAGGCGCGCTCGCGGAGTCGCTGCCGACCGTCGAGGTCGACAAAACGGCGCTTGAAACCGGCGTCGGCATCCTGTCGCTGCTGGTCACCGCCGGACTGGCGGCGTCGAACGGCGAAGCGCGGCGGCATGTGCAGGGCGGTGCCGTGCGCCTGAACGACGAGCCGGTGAGCGACGAGCGCCGCCTGGTGACTCCTCAGGATTTGAGTCCGGAAAACGTCGTAAAGCTTTCTCTGGGAAAGAAAAAACACATTCTGGTACGGCCTACCTGATCCGCACGGTGGGACCGAGCCAACCGCTTGTCAGGATCAGCGTTTGACGGCTCCGTCTTGGGCGCATAAATTGCGTTGAATGCATCGTCCATGCGCCGGGGGGCCGCCTGTGAAGATCAATCCACGCAAGCATAACGCACGAGCACGCCCAGGCGATGCGTCCGCTCCCGCCGCCAGCTATGGTTTGCGGAGCACCGACCTTCCCTGAGATCACGCTCGACGACTTCAACAGCCTTATCCACACGGTCTACGAGGCAGGCATCAACCCGCACAAATGGTCCGCGTTCGTCGGGGACCTGTCAGGCCATCTGGACGACACGCTCATTTGCCTGCATGCGCATGATACCGTCGCGCGAGCAAGCCTGGGCTTGCTCGCGTCCGGGGCTGCGCCGGAATTTATTGATTCCTATGTGCGAGACTATGCGACGATCAACGTCTGGGCGAACGGAATGGCTATCGCCCCGATCGGCAAGCTTGTTCAATCGGAAGAAATATACGACCCGGACAAGCTTCTCAAAACCGAGTTCTACAATGACTGTCTGCGTAGCCAGAGCCTGGTGTCCGCGAGCGCCGTTGCGCTGCATCGCTCATCGGACAGGATGCTCTTCCTTTCGGGCAATATTCGCCTGCGCAACCATGATCTCGTGCGGGCGCGGGTAAACAGGACGTTTGACCTGCTTGGGCCGCATATCACCCGCTCGTTCGAGTTGATGCGGCACATCCCGCACCAGGTGGAGGGAGAAGACTATCGCGCCACTCTTGAGACATCGACGACGCTGTGCTGTTCATCGACAGAGCCGGGCGTATCACCCACTGCAACCGTGCCGGAACGGCGATGCGCAAGGACGCGTCTTTGCTCGCCGTCGACCGCGACGGGCACCTGCACCTCAAGGATCCGAGGGCCGATACGACCCTGCGGATTGCCCTGGCCGCGATAGCGAGAGCGGATTTTCCCGCAATTCCAGGCAGCTTCCCCGTTCGTCGGGCGGCCGGTTCGCCGATGCGCGCGATGATCGTGCCGCTCGCCCACAGAACCACGCAAACAATGTTCGATCAGATTTTCGAGGACCTTCCGATTGCAATGCTGGTCCTGCGCAACCAGCCGACGCCGCAGCCTTCCGTCGCTGCATTGCCCGGCTATGGGCTGACACCGGCTGAATCGGAGCTGGCCGTGGCCATCGCCCAAGGCATCTCGCCGCGCGACCATGCGGACAGCCGCGACGTCAGCATTCACACGGTCAGGGCGCAGTTGAAGTCCGTCTTTGCCAAGACCGAGACCCGTCGCCAAAGCCAGCTCGCCGCCCTGATCCTGCGCCACTAGAGCGACAGGCACCGCCGCCTCGAAGCAAGCTCTAGCTAAGACTTTGATTTTCAGGCCGTTCCTGCGGCCGCATAGCCCAAATGGGTGATGCGAGGAATCCGTCCACCGAGCATAAGTCGTCGAAACAGGCGATCTGACCAACGTTGCAACGTTGGCTCTGGGGAAGCCCGACGCAGGCTTGGGGACGAAAATGAGAACAGGCAAGATGATGGCGGCGGCCGTGGCCTGGATCGCGGGAGCCTTCCCGGCCGGCGCTCAGGAGCAAACGCCGGAGCCCTCGCAGAAATCGGTCCGCCTGGTCGTAAACGGGCAGGTTTCGGAAGACGACAACCAGCAGCGGCTGAATGCCAGGATCGTCGCTGCATTCTCCGACGTTCCGGTAGCCATCGGCGTGGCCGCGGAGAAGGGAAACGGCGTCGCGCGGCTGATGGTTGGCGGTGCGGCGAACCTGGGCGAACTGCTCGCCGTGCAGGTTACCGGGCAATTCGTCCGCGAGGATGCCGATCAGCTGTTCGGCCTGACGACAGACAAGAGTGTCGAAACCTGGAGCCTTGCCAGCTCGCTCGACCTGCGCCTGAGCGCGGCGACCACGGTTTCTCTCGGTGTCGATGGCTGGAACAGCCCGTCCGCCATGTTGATTGACGAGCCCTTCGCGAAGACGCGCTTCGACGGCGCAAGCGGCGTTCGGGTTGCGCCCGGCTTCGAAACCTATCTCGACCCGAGCCTGAGATTAGGCGCCAGGATCGGCTACGAGCGTGCCATCGACAATGGCGATGACGGGCTGTTCGCAAAGGTCGATTTCAGCAAGGCGTTCGGCAAGACCTCGATCGAGGGAACGGCCTGGACCTCGCCCAATTTCGGCGCGGGCGCGCAGATCGGATTGGGCTATGCCTTCGACAACGACATGACGGCAAGCGTCTACGCCGGCTATCGTGACGGGATGACGCAAGGCGCCTATCTGGGCGCGAAACTGTCGATGGAGTTTGGACCGCACGCTTCGCAGGAAAGCGGTGGCCTCATCAACCGCCTCGACCGCCAGATGCAATATGCTGAAATGACGATGCCGGGCGTTCCCAAGACGGCCCGCGCGGCGGTTTCCACCGAGATCAATTCCCCGTTCAAGACTGTGTTCGACGTGCCATGCCAGAGTGTCGAGCCAACGCCCGGATGCACGTTCTTCATGGCGAACGGAAACCGGATCACCCTTGCTGACGATCCTCACTACAACAGATACGGCAACGGCTCCGACGATCTCGGATATGTCAGGTTCGACAGCGTCGGCAACGCCGCCGTGTACAACAATCTTGGCCAATACCAATATTCGTCATCGGCGAGCGCCTTCGAAGGGTTTGTCGGCGGAACGACCATCGGCGTCGGCACTACGGGTTTCTACTGGGAGAACGTTGCCAGCGGCACATACTGGCTCGGCAAGAACGGTATCCTGTACTCGGCTAATTCCGGCTCAAGCAACTTCCAACAGGCAATCAACTGACCATCCCCGCCGCCTTGCGGTGCCGAAGCGACGGACCGGTTGATTTGACACTTTGCGCGCGGCGGCCATGATCCGCGCCACTCACCTATACTCAAAAATCGACCTGAATATTCCGGGCGCGATCACCGACAGCGGATTGATGTCCAGCAGCGGCTTGTTGGCATTGCCTTTGAGCCGGTAGGTGACGCCGATCAGGCCACGGTCACGGCCATTGCCGAGCAACGCGCCAACGATGGGCAATTCGCCGAAGATGCGATTGAGGCCATAGACCGGCATGAAGGTGCCGGTCATGTCCATGTTGTTGTTCTGGTCGTAGAGCGTGCCCTGGAACGTCGTGCCGATGCGCGGTCCACGCAGCACGCCATTGGCCAGTTTCAGATAGCCGCTGCCCTTGTCGATCTCGGCGTAGCCGCGTTCGAACTTCACCCGCGACGTGTCGAGCTTGCCCTTGACCGCCTGATTGAGGCTGCGGTTGTCGCCGGCCGGCGTGGTCGAGACGATGGAGGCCAATTTCGGTTCGTTGACCACGAAAAAGTTGCTGGTGTCGACCTTGCCCCTCAGCGATCCGTCGCTCGGCCCCGCAAGCGCCAGGGTGATCGTTCCGCCTTCCATATGCTCGTAGATATTGAGGAATCTCAGGATGGCGCCGGCGTCCGCGGACTGCATGTTGAGCGCGCGCCGGCCGGCGCCGGTGGTGTTGCTGATCGATATGGCCGCACCCGAACTTGCCGTGGCGCTGACCTTCAACCCGTTTACCCGCGAGCCGGCCGCGCTGTAGTCAAGCTTCAGATTGGACAATTGCTCGTCGTGGAAACCGGTCAGCCGGTCGACATCGGCGCTGACGGAAATGGCATCGGAACCGGTGGTCTTGGTAGCCGTGTCGACGTCCGAGGTGAACTGCTTGATCAGCGAGCGGGCATCGAGCGCGTTGCCCGATATGTCGACCGCATAGCCCTTGCCGGACCGCTTCACCGACACGGCAACGTCGTCGCCCCTGTTCAAGGTGACCTTGCTGAACCGCGCCGACGACAAGGCGCCATTGACCAGCACGATGCTGCCGTCGACGGAGAACGTCTTTCCGTCAAGGTCGAAATCGGACAGCGTCGTGGTGTCGCCGGACTTGGTCATGACGAAAGTGACATTGGCAGGAACTCCTGCCCCCTTGCTCCAGCCGGCCCAGGGAATGTCCAGCCTGGCGTTGGTCAGATCGGCCGAGACGTTCTGGTCGCCGCCGCCGTTCTTGTCGATCGCCACCTTCACCGTTCCGGCAAGCAGCGGCTTCAGGCCGGGCATGGCGGCGGCGCGGATCTTGTCGTCAAGCACCAGAGCCACCTTGCGGCTGCGCGCCGGCCCGTCATCCCTGAGCGGCTCGACCAGATCGAGTTCGGCCGGAATGCCGTTCAGCAATGCCTTGGCGGAGATCACCGCCTTCTCCGGATCGACCGTGATCGAACCGTCGGCATCCGTCACGATCTGGCCCTCGAAAGGCTTGGCCAAGGACATGCCGCTGTAGTCGAGCGACACCAGCCAATCGAGCTTCGAGGAGTCGACACCGGACTGCAGCGGAATATCCGCCTTGACGTGGCCGGTGACGCTGCCCGACAGGTCTTCCGGCAGGATGCCGACATGGCGCATGGCGTTGATCGGCTCGTAGGATGCGAGTTCGGCGACGGCCGACGCTTCGCCGTCGACGTCGATATCGAGCGCGCCGACGACCGGCGGGCGGTTGGCCGCCTTGACCGTCAGCGTGCCGTTGCTGGCCGCCACGGTGCGGCCGCTGGGCATGTAGACGGTGCCCGAGGATAGCGAGATATCGACATCGTTGCCGTGGAAACCGACGACGCCGACCGCGTCGCGTATCGGCGGAATGCGGCCGGCGGTGTCGAAGCGCGATCCCTCGATCTGGAAGCGGCCGAACACCTCATCGGCCGAAAGCGGCACGCCGTTGCCCAGGCGGCCCGGCACCACCTGGAACTGAAGGTTGGCGTCGACGACACGGCCGCCGAACAGATTGGCCAGCACCCAGAGCCGGGCATTGCGCGCCGAAAACCACGGCCACAGCTGCTTGACGTGAGAGACCTGCATGTCGTGGATGTTGAACGCCAGATTGATCCCCGGCACTTTGCCGTCGACGAACGCCACGGCGGCGGTGCCAAGCATCTCGCCGGAGCCGGCGGACCGGAGCGCGATCTGCTCGGCGACCAATTTGTGGCTCACCGTGTTGTAGACGCCGGCAATCCGGGCCAGGAAGGTGAGCGCCGGCTCGGGCGACTCCGAAGGCGCAAGCGACGATCCGTCGCTGGTCAGGTCGTAGCGATAGGAGGGTTCTTCACCCACCGCTCCGCTTGCCGGCTTCGGCCCGATCGAACCGGCGAAATCGAATGTCGAGCGGCCGGTCTTCAGCAGCAATCTGTCGACCTGGATCTTGTTGCTGCCCGCAACCAGCGTCGCATTGATATCGACGTCCGCCGGCAGCAGTCCTCGCGTGCCGAGATCGAGGACAGAACCCGTCGACGACAAAGCGGCCGTCAGCCGCGATGCGTTCGCGCCGAACCCTTCCGATCCCGTCAGCTTCAGCGCGACGGTTCCCAGCTTGCCGGCAGCGGCCGCCATATCGCCGGTATCGGCCAGATCGACGCTCGCATCCAGTGCCGTGACGCGGTGCGCCGCGATATCGCGGGAGGCGGAAGCGGCAACGGTAGCCGTCCTGCCGTCGATGTCCGCCGTGGACGAGAACTGCATGCCGCCCGGGCCCGACTGCACGACGGTGGCGTCGGTGATCTTGACGAGCTTGATCGCTCCGGTTTCGGGCAGCACGAATTCGACATTGCGAAGGTCGATCCGGCGCAGCGAATCCTCCCGCACGGCATCGAGTGCGTGGTTGATGTTTCCGAACACCGCGGCGGACAGCTTCTCCGGATCGATGAGGCCGTCCGCATTGCGCAGGCCGGCGGTCCAGTCGCCGCCTGACGGCATCGCCGCCACGACGATGCGGGCATCCGAGATCCTGGCGCTGGTCAGCCGCACATCTCCCCACAGCAGCGGGAACAGACGCACGCCGAAGCGCACGCGGCCGGCATCGGCCATCGGCTTGCCGTCCGAAGTCTTCAAGCTGACGTCGCTGACCTGAAGCGCGATGAAACTCGAACCGTCGAGCGTGATGCGGGCAGGCCCGACCGCGACATTGACATCGACGCCCGCCAGTTTCTCGAGCGCCGTTTCCGCCTCGGTGCGAAGCCGCTCGGATCCGATGCCGGAGGCGCCAACCAGATAAACGAGCACGGCGGCCAGCAGCACGAAAGCGACCAGACCGGCGAACAGTCGCGACAGGATGCGAAAACCGCGTCCGATCGAAGCCTGACCGAGCGGCGGCACACGGCAGGCGGACGGAAAGGTCCCCAGGTCGGTGATCTCATCACGCCTGAACCGGATCTTCTCGTGCTGCGGTCGCTCCTGATCCACGCAATTTTCCGTTGTACGAACTCGATCGTGGACGAATCCCCGTCCGACACTATATCGGTGTGGCTTCGCGCGTAACCTCAAACAAGGGCATCGGTATGGCTGACCTCGACGTAGGCGATCTCGCGCCGCAATTCGACCTGCCGCGGGACGGCGGCGGATCAGTCAGCCTTGCCGCATCGTCCGGCAAGCCCATCGTGCTCTATTTCTATCCGCAGGACGACACAACAAGCTGCACACAGGAGGCGATCAGCTTCTCGCAGCTGAAGCCGGACTTCGAGAAGGCCGGCGCCGTGGTGATCGGCCTGTCGCCCGACCCCGTCAAGAAGCACGACAAGTTCAAGTCGAAATACAATCTCACCATCGACCTCGCCGCCGACGAGGAGCGCAAGGTGATCGAAGCCTACCATCTGTGGGTCGAGAAATCGATGTATGGCCGCAAGTATATGGGCGTCGAGCGCGCGACGTTCCTGATCGGCCGCGACGGGCGGATCGCCAGGATTTGGCGCAAGGTCCGCGTCAAGGGCCATGCGGAAGAGGTGCTCGAGGCCGTTCGCGCGCTTTGAGGTTTTGCCGGCGAGGTTGGCCCGGTTTCCCTTACAACCATACGCACGCCTGGCGGGCGTTCGCTGCGGGCAAGCCGGCGCTGCAAGCCTTTGTTAACCTTAATAATGTGTAGTCAAGCTGTCGTGGTGTCGTAAACGAAAGCTTGGTCCCGTGAACGCAACCGGTCAGTCCGCAGTCTTCGGCAGGCGTAAGGAGCCCCATACGGTCATCATCGCCCGGGGCAACGAGATCAGGCATTTCACGATCCGACCGTGGCTGGCGGCCTTTATCGGCTCGGCGCTCGCCGCCATTGCCGTCGGCTACCTCATGGCCACCTCCTATCTGGTGCTGCGCGACGATCTGATAGGCGCCACCACGGCGCGCCAGGCGCGCATGCAGCAAGCCTATGAAGATCGCATTTCGGCGCTTCGCGCCCAGGTCGACCGCATCACCAGCCGGCAGTTGCTCGACCAGCAGCTGATGGAAACCAAGGTCAGCGAACTGCTTGAACGGCAGAGCCAGCTGAGCCAGCGTCACGGCCGCCTTGGCCCGCTGCTCGAACGCGCCGAGAGCGAAGTCGGCGCAGCGCCGGCCGAAGATCCGGCAGCGGTTGCGAAGCCGGACAAACGCGCCGAAGTGACCGGCAGCATCAAGGAGCCCGCGCGGAACTATGCGGTCGCCAGCCTGAGCGCCGATCCCGGCGCCGGCGACACAAGGCCGTTCTCGCTGTGGTCGACCCGCTCCGATCCGCTGCCCAACGATTCAGCCGCCGATCGTGCCGACAAGCTCTTCGTCTCGATCAACCAGTCGCTGAAATCCATCGAGAGCGACCAGTTGACCCGCATCAGCACGCTTGCCGACAATGCCTACAAGAGCGCCGATGCCATTACCCAGGCGCTCGAGGCGGCCGGCCTGCCCGTCGACAGCGACTTTGGCAAGGGCGACAGCGATGTCGGCGGACCGCTGATCCCGCTCGACAGTTCGATGATGTTCGACAGCAAGGTCAAGGAGTTGGACGAAGCGCTTGACGCCCTCGACCATCTCAAGAAGGAAGCGCGCCAGCTGCCGCTGACCAACCCCGCACCGGGCCACTCCGTCACCAGCCCGTTCGGCGTGCGCACCGACCCGATCCTCGGCACCGCGGCACTGCATTCCGGCATGGATTTCAGAGCCCCGATCGGCATGGCCGCCAAGGTCACCGCACCCGGCACCGTCACCAAGGCCGGCTGGAACGGCGGCTATGGCCGCATGGTGGAAGTCGACCACGGCAATGGTTTTGCGACACGTTACGGGCATCTCAGCGAAATCGACGTCACCGTCGGCGAGAAACTGGACGCCGGCGCCGTCATCGGCAAGACCGGCAGCAGCGGCCGCTCGACCGGCCCGCATCTGCACTACGAAGTCCGCCACAATGGCGAAGCGATCGATCCCTTGCGCTTCCTCACGGTCGGCAAGAAGGTCGCTCAGTACCTGTAAGCGATCCTGGGCTCCTGCCCCATGCGCCGATGACCATCATGATGGCTGACTAAGGCGCTTCCATCGACAGAAACGCCGTCGCTGCCGCAACCAGGGTGGTCGCACCGACCTTCAACGCGGCCTCGTCGACACGAAACCGGGCGTGATGGAGCGGAAAGACCGATCCGATCTCCTCGTTTCGGATTCCCAGCCGAAAATAGACCGAAGGACGTTTCTCGCTGTAGTAGCCAAAGTCGTCCGCGATCGTCCATCCGGGCGTGCTGAGGACGTTGTCGGCACCGATGCAGGCCTTGGCGCTGGCGGCAATCAGCTCAGTCATCTCGACATCGTTGACGACACCAGGTTCGCCCTTGTGGATGTCGACCTCGACACGCGCGCCGTGGCTCGTCCCTATTCCCTCGGCTATCGTACGGACGCGGCGCCAGGCCCGCTCGCGGGTTGCATCGCTGCCGCTGCGGATGGTGCCTTTCAACGTGACCTTGCCGGCGGTGACATTATAGGCGTTGCCGCCATTGATGGCCGTCACGGAAATCACCAGCGGATCGTACGGGTCGATCTCGCGCGAAACGATCTTCTGCAATTCGCTCACCAGTGAGCAGGCCACGGCCAACGCATCGACACCTTCATGCGGTTTTGCCGCGTGCGCGGCCGAGCCGATGACGACCACATCGAACGTGTCACAGGCCAGAGTGTATGGACCGGAGCCGACGGCGATCTTGCCGGACGGCGTGTAGGGATCGACATGGACGCAGATGGCGGCGTCGATGTCGTCGAGAAGCCCCTCTTCCACCACCCGCTTGCCGCCCGACGGTTCGTCCTCCTCCGCCGGTTGGAAGATCAGGCGAACGGTGCCGCCAAAACTGTCCCGCGACCGGTGAAGATGCGCGGCCACCGCGAAAGCCATCGATGCATGGGCGTCGTGACCGCAGGCATGCATCACGCCTGGTTTCGTCGATGCATAATCGACGCCGGACTCCTCCTCGATCGGCAAGGCATCGATGTCGGCGCGAATGGCGACCTTTCGATTTGACGGCTTGCCGGTGCCGACAATATCGACGGCAAGGCCAAAGCCGGCGACGTCGCGAATGTCGGCAATTCCCTGATCCACCAGCATCTGCCTGAGATAGCGCTGCGTGCCGGCCTCCTGGTTCGAAAGCTCGGGATTGCGGTGCAGGTGGCGGCGGACCTCGATCATCCGATCGAGAATTCCGGCGTCGATATCGGTCGTCACGGTTTTCGCAACACCACCCGCCGTGGCCGAACCCTCAGGATTTGACATGGATCTCTCGCGGGAACTTCGTCAGGGTCTCATGGCCGGTTTCGGTGACCAGGATGGTCTCGCTGATCTCGATGCCCCAGCCATCCATCCACATGCCGAGGATGGAATGAACGACATTGCCCGGTTCAAGCACGGTCTTGTCGCCCGGCCTGAGGCTGATCGTATGCTCGCCCCAGTCCGGCGGATAGGCGACGCCGATGGAGTAGCCGATGCGCGATTCCTTCTTCAGTCCGTAGCGCTGGATGACCTTGCGCCAGGCGGCTTCGACGGCTTCGGCTGATGTTCCCGGTTTGACCGCGTCGAGCACCGCATCCATGCCCTCGATCACCGCTTTTGCCGTGTCCGAAACATTTGTCGGCGTCTTGCCAAGCTGCATGGTCCTGGCGAGGCCTGCGGCATAGCGGCGGCAAACGCCGGCAAGTTCCAGCGCAATCGTCTCGTTGTCTCCGAACCGCCTGTCGCTCCACATGATGTGCGGCGCCGAGGCATTCTCGCCACCGAGGATTGTCGGTGGAAGAGCGGTGATGTCGCCGGCAAAATCCGGGCTGCCTGCGATCTGCGCCGCCTGGATGGCGGCGATGGCATCGCACTCGCGAACACCCGGTGCGATCACCTCGAAGGCCCGCGTGACGGCCGCTTCGGCCAAGGTGGACGCCTTGCGCAAATAGGCGATCTCGGGCGCCGATTTGACCGCGCGGATCCAGTTCACCAGCAGGTCGGCATCATGCCATTTAGCATTGGGAAGTCCCGCGACAAGCCGGGCGTGCGCCTTGGGGGAGAAATAATAGGCTTCGAGTTCGATGCCGATATGTCTGACACCCCAGCCCCTGGCGACGATCCAGTTCGCGATCCAGTCCATGGGATGGCGATCGACGCGCTGGACATGATCTTCCGGAAAGCCGATCACGTTTTCCGGTTTCATCCAGGCTGTCAGAAGACCGCCGGCCGCATCCATGGCGCGCCCGATCCAGACCGGCTCGACCTCCTCGATCGGGACCAGCACCACCTGCGGCGTGTAGAACGACCAGCCATCATAGCCGGTGATGTAATGCTGGTTGGCAACGTCGTTGACGACAAGGAGTTCGAGACCGCGCTTCGCCATCTCGGTGCGGATCTTGCGAAGCCGCTGTTGGTACTCGTCGCGGGCAAACGGCAATTCGATCATCTTTGCTCCATGCTTTGTCGGATCAACGGTCGCGGGGTTCGCTCACCATTGAAGGGGTTTCGCCGCGGCGGCAATCGGCCAGGACGACGCGTGGGCAGGTCCTGAACCGAATAGGCCCTCCACGGCCTTCCCCTGGAAAACTTCGTCGTGATTATTTTTGAATTCCATTTGACTGAATAAATAAGCAATGCAAAGCTGCGCTCTCCTAAGGGGCGCAAGGCATGACACTGCGGGGGACCAATCAGGAGTTCGGGCGGCCGTACAATCGGCGCATCGTGCTTGAGTCCATCCGCCTTCATGGACCGATCGCCCGCGGCGAGATCGCCCGGCGCGTCGGCCTCACCGTCCAGACGGTATCGACCATCGTTCGCGAACTGGAAGATCAGGACTACATCCTGTCGCTGCGCGAAGAGCCGAAGGGGCGCGGCCTGCCGCCGGCGACGCTGCGGATCAACCCCGATGGCGGCTATGCCGTCGGCATCCACATCACTCCGCTTGGTATCAGCGCCGCCTTGATCAATCTGAGCGGCGACGTGATCGAGAGCATCTACCGCGAGGCGCCGAACGCGGCGCCGGACCACGCCTTCGAGCTGATCGGGGCGATGGTGGTGGAATTGACCAGACTGCGGGCTGGCGGACGGGTGCTGGGCGTCGGCATGGCCCTGCCCGGCCCATTCGACGTGGAGTCCATGAGTTTCGTGGGGCCAACCACCATGACCGGCTGGAAGGATGTGGCGCTGCGCGAACGGCTGGCGGCCTCCACCGGATTGCCGGCCTTCTTTGAAACCGATATGGCCGCGGCCGCCATGGGCGAGCGCCTCTACGGCCTCGGCGCCCAGTTTTCCGAATACTACTATCTCTATTTCGGCGTCGGCCTTGGCGGCGTCATGGTTCATGACGGCAGCGCCTTGCGCGGCGCCTGGGGAAATGCCGGCGAGATCGGACACATTCCCGTCATTCCCGGCGGCGAGGCCTGCCCGTGCGGCAACAGCGGCTGTCTCGAAAGATACCTGTCGCTCGAGGCGCTCCGGCGCTGGAACGGCAGCGAGGCGGATTGGGTCGCCGAAGTCGCACCGATCTTTCACAACGCCGTTGCCGTCATCGAGAACCTGTTCGACCCGGAGACGGTCATCCTCGGCGGGCTGGCGTCCACCGACCTGCTCGAAATGCTGGCTGGTTCGGCCGGAGGCCTGCACAACTCCGTCTCGGCCCGCAAGGACCGCACGACTCCCAGGGTTGTGGTTGCGCGCGGCGGACAGCATTCCGTGCTGCGCGGCGCCGCCGCCCTTGCGGTTTCCGGGGTGCTGTCACCTCGCTTCGGGCAGATGTTCGCGGCCGAACGCGAACGCGAGCGCGACCTTCTCAAAGGCAGGGAGATTGCGGCATGAGTGAACCCCTGCTGGTGCTCGACAACGTCACCAAGAACTATGGCGCGATCGAAGCGCTCAAGGGGATCAGCTTCTCGATCGGCAAGGGCGAGGTCGTGGCGCTGCTGGGCGACAACGGCGCCGGCAAATCGACACTGGTGAAGATCATATCGGGCGGACTGGAGCCGACCTCGGGCCGCATCCTGTTCGAGGGCAAGGAATTCCTTGCCAAATCACCGGCCGAGGCCAAGGCGGCCGGCATCGAGACCGTCTACCAGGATCTCTCGCTGTGCACCAATGTCGACGTGGTCGCCAATTTCTTCATGGGCCGTGAGATCACACGCAAGTTTCTCGGCATTCCCGTACTCGACGAGCACGCCATGGAAGCCGTCGTTGGAAAGGCGCTGGCCAATGCCGGCACCCGCATTCCCTCGCTGCGGGCCAATGTCGAGCATCTCTCGGGCGGCCAGCGGCAAGCCATCGAGCTCAACCGTTTCGTGCACTGGGGCGGCAAGCTGGTGCTGCTCGACGAACCGTTCGCCGCCCTCGGCGTCGAACAGACACGGCGCGGCCTCGACATGATCCGCCAGGTGGCGAACCAGGGCATCGGCGTCGTCATCATCACCCATATCATGCAGCAGGCTTTTCAGGTCGCCGACCGGATCGTGGTGATCCGCCAGGGCGTCGTGGCCGGCGATGTCGCACGCAATAAAACAAGTCCCGATGCGGTGATCAACATGATCACCGGTGAGACGCTTGCCGGTGCCGGACCGACAGGCTGAGGGACAAAAGAGGGGTCCGGCTTAAAGAGGAGCGAACGACATGAAGCGAATACTTCTTGCTGTCTTCGGTATCCTTGCACTGGCCTTTGCCACGCTCACGCCGGCATTCGCCCAGTCCAAGGGTATCGTCTACTATATGGTGCCGACCCTGCTGGACGAGTTCCAGACCGGCTCGGTGAGCGCGCTGGAACTGTTCCTGAAGCAGACCGGCTACGAGATGAAGACGCTGAACGCCGACAACAAGACCGACGCCCAGCAATCGCAGATGAACGATGTCATCGCGCTGAAGCCGGCGGCCATCATCCTGGCGGCAGTCGACTTCAATGCCCTGAAACCGTCGATCGAGGCGGCCCGGGCCGCCGGCATCCCGGTGGTCGAGTTCGACCGCCAGATCACCTCGACGCCATCCGACTTCACCTCTGTCGCCGGAACGGTCGAGATCGGCTACGTCGCCGCCGACCAGGCCGAGAAGCTGCTGAAGGCAAAGCACGGTTCGGTGAAGGGCAAGGTGCTGCAAGTCCTCGGCGACCCCGGCGACCCCTATACGCTCGATATCCAGAAGGGCTTCGAGGAGAAGATGAAGGCGTTTCCGGACGTCAAGATCATCTCGCTTCCGGCCATGCAGTGGGAAGCCAGCAATGCCGGCACAATCGTTGCCGACCAGATGCTGGCGAACCCCGACATCGACCTGATCTTCAGCCATGCCGCTCATCTTTCGGTCGCCGCCGTCGCCTCGCTCGAGGCGGCCGGCAAAAAGCCGGGCGACGTCATGCTGATGAGCTCGAACGGCGCTCCGGTCGGCCTCGACCTGATCCGCAAGGGTTGGCTCAATGCCGAAATCGAGCAACCGCTCTACGCGCAGGCCGCGGCTGTCGCCATGTTCATGGACAAGATCGTCAAGAAGCAAGAGATCAAGCCCGGCGAATACGACGTACTTGGCTTGAAATCGACGGTGACCAAGGAAGCCTGGGGTCCGAACATCAAGATCCCCGGTGCCGCCATCACCAAGGAGAACGTCGACAACCCGGCCTTCTGGGGCAACCAGAAGCCGCCGACGGACACCGTCAAGCCGGTCGAATAGTCATTGAAAGCGCTCCGGGCCGTTACGGCCCGGAGCCTGCCCCTTCACAACGCCGCGTCCAAAAGACGCCGTGGCGAATTTGAATCCGCGCCCGAACCCGACGAAATCGAATTGATTTCGCGGGGCATGCGCCAACCGGATCAGCCCATGAACCCGCGCACACGCAAAGCCCTGGAGTTCGTACTCGACAACCTCGTCTGGTTCATGCTGCTGTTCGTGCTGGTGGTCTTCTCCATCTTCGTCCCGAACTACTTTCAGCTCGGCATCTTCGCCAACATCATCGAGGCTTCCAGCGTGCTCGGCGTCATGTCGATCGGCCTGGCGCTGGTGATCATCGCCGGCCACATGGATCTGTCGGTCGAATCCGTCGCAGCGCTTAGCGCCATGGCGGTCGGCATCCTGTTCTGCTCGTCGGGCATCGGCATGGGCGTGCAACTGCATCCCGAATGGCTGATGGTTCCGGTTTCGCTGCTGCTGGCCCTGGCCGTCGGCGGTCTCATCGGCGCCTTCAACGGCTATCTGGTGGTCAAGGTGAAGATGAGCGCCTTCATCATCACGCTGGCGTCCTACATCTGGGTGCGCGGCCTCGTGCTGGTCGTGTCGGGCGGCCGCTCGGCGCAGGATCTTGCACCGGCCATCCGCTGGTTCGGCATCCAGCGCCTTGTCGGCCTGCCACTTACCGCCTGGATCGCGGTTGGCTGTTTCGTGGTCTTTTCGCTGATCATGGCCAAGACGCCGTTCGGCCGTCACCTCATCATGATCGGCGGCAACGAGACGGCGACCTTCCGCGCCGGCATCCGGGTGAACCGCAATCTCATCATCGCCTTCGTGCTTGCCGGCGCGATTGCCGGCCTTGCCGGCTGGCTGCTGGCGATCCGCACCTCGGGCGCCACCGCCAATCTCGGCGTCGGCCTGCTGTTCAACGCCTTCGCCGCCGTCGTCATCGGCGGCGTCAGCCTCAAAGGCGGCGTCGGCACCCTGCCCGGCGTCTATGCCGGCGTGCTGCTGCTCTCGGCCATCAACACGGCGATCAATTTGATGGGCCTGCCGGCCAATTTTACCCAGGTGATCCACGGCCTGCTGGTGCTGGCGGCCGTGCTGCTCGACGCCTTCAAGCAAACCATTCGCCAAAGACTCGCATGACAGGACGGCTCGCATGACCAATCGGTTGCAGGACAAGGTAGCGCTGATCATCGGCAGCGCCCGCGGCATCGGCAAGGGCATCGCGCTACGCTTTGCCGAGGAAGGCGCAAGGCTGGTGCTCGCCGACACTGAGGCCGATGCCGGGCAAGCCACCGCTGACGAGTTGGGCGTCCCCTTCATCCGCACCGACATCTCGCAAATGAGCGACGCCGAGGCCGCCGTGGCGCTGGCGCTGAAGCAGCATGGCCGCCTCGACATCATCGTGCAGAATGCCGGCATCTATCCCTGGCAACTGATCGAGAACACCAGCGCCGACGACTGGGACCGCGTCATGGCGGTCAACCTGCGCGGCACCTTCAACGCCAGCCGCGCGGCCCTGGTGCCGATGAAGGCGCAAGGCTTCGGCCGCATGCTCTACACCTCGTCCATCACCGGCCCGCATGTCACCAGCCCGGGCCATGGCCACTATTCGGCCAGCAAGGCCGGCATCAACGGCTTCATCCGCGCCGCGGCACTGGAATTCTCCGGCTACGGCATCACCGTCAACGGCGTCGAGCCCGGCAACATCCTGACCGAAGCCATCGAGCTGCATCGCGGCGCGGCCTACATCAAGAACATGGAGGACTCCATCCCGCTCGGCCGCCTCGGCAGCCCGCGCGACGTCGCCAACGCCTTCCTGTTCCTCGCCTCCGACGATGCCAGCTACATCACCGGCACGACCATCGTCGTCGATGGCGGGCAGTTGCTGCCGGAGGGCAATGATTTTCGACTGTTGCCGCCGTGATTGCAGCACCTACCGAACGACTCGGTTCCGTGTCTTGGCAACAGATTGAATGGACTAATGGAATGGTGGGCGATGACGGGCTCGAACCGCCGACATCTTCGGTGTAAACGAAGCGCTCTACCAACTGAGCTAATCGCCCGCTCCGGGCCGGACCTTTAAGCGGTCAGGGTCCGCTTCGCAAGGCCAAATGAGCGCAGGACACCCTGGTTGGATGCCGGTTTTGCCAACAAAACGCCGGCTGTCAAAAAACCTTCTCCTGTTTGCTGTTATGCTGTCCTGTCACGCTTGACACCCGGTGGCGAACCCCTTATCCAGCGCCCCAACGACGAACACGGCTGACACGTGTTCGCCATGCGCGGGTGTAGCTCAGTTGGTTAGAGTGCCGGCCTGTCACGCCGGAGGTCGCGGGTTCGAGCCCCGTCACTCGCGCCATTTCTCTCAAGGGTATCAAGCTCTTGGCTTCAGAGAAATGTCGACATTGATTGTCAAAAATATTGTCTTGCAAGAGACCTGAGGTCCAAGAGACCTGAGGTCACTCAGGTCCTTTCAGCCCTTGCCTACGCCTGGCCCTGCAAGATCACCCCCTCGCCAGCAGTGCCTCGACCTCCTGCAACGTCGGCATCGACGGTGCAGTCCCCGGTCGCGTCACGGAGATACCGGCGACGGCGCAGGCGAAGCGCACCGCTTGCAGCGGCTCCACGCCCCTCGAAAGTGCTGCGGCAAGCCCGCCATTGAAGGCATCGCCTGCCCCCGTGGTTTCGACCACCGGGCCGGCGCTGACGGCTGGAACATGGTCGGAGCGCTCCTTCGAGTGCAAAAGCGCGCCCTTGTCGCCGAGCGTGACGATGACCGTGCCGACCCCCTTTTTCAGCAGACTGTCCGCGGCGGCTCGCGCCTCGTCGACCGAGGACACCTTCATCCCGGTCAGTTCCTCCGTCTCGGTCTCGTTGGGCGTGAGATAGTCGCACAGCGTGTAGATGCGGTCGGGAAGCTTTGCCGCGGGGGCCGGGTTGAGGATCGTCGTCACCCCTGCCCCACGCGCGATCTCCAGCGCCCGCATGGCTGCTTCGATCGGCTGTTCGAGTTGGGTGACAAAGACGCCGGCATTGCTGATCAATGCAGCATTGGCTTCGATATCGGCTGGAGAGATCAGCATGGCAGCACCAGGGCTGACGATGATGGCGTTGTTGCCGGTGGTCTCCTCGACGAAGATGTAGGCCGCACCGGTGTAGCTTTCCGGCGTATCGATGACGGCATTTTTGACGCCCGCCTGCGCCCAGGTCTGCCTCGCCATGTCGGCGAAGGGATCGACGCCGAGGCGGGTGAGGAAGGTGACGTCGGCGCCGAGCTTGCCGGCGGCCACGGCCTGGTTCGAACCCTTGCCGCCCGGCCCCAGCGTGAAGGATGTGCCTAGGATCGTTTCGCCCATGCGCGGCTGCCGCTGCGCCCTGTAGGCGGTGTCGGCGACGAACACACCCAATATGACGACAGGCTTCATGACGACCGGCTTGCCCGAAGCCATGCCGCTACTGCGCATCCGGCGGCACGACGCCCTTGCGGAAGGCGAAGCAGCCATAGAAGCGGCGCTCACCTGTCTGGATGACGCAATAGGCCTGTTTGGCGCGCTCGTAGAAGGCATAGCGCTCAACCGCGATCATCGGCCACGACTTGCCCTCGGCGTTGTCGACCTCCTTCTGCACTTCGCTTTGCACGGGCGGAATCTCGTCGGGCTTGCCGACGATTTCCATGCGCGCGGCCGAGTCGTCGACGAATGTATCCAGCGGGTAGAGCGACAGCACCGCCTTGACCACTTGCGCCGCCGAGGCATCGATGCGCAGCACGCGGCCGAGCGCGGTCTGGCGCGCCACCGAATCGGACGGAAAATTGGTGTCGGCGATGATCAGATCATCGCCATGCCCCATTGCCCGCAATGCCTGCAGCACGTCGGCATTGAGCAGCGGGTTGATGCCTTTGAGCATGGTATTCCTCGTGAGTTGGGATCAGAGACGCTTGCCGGTCTCTGCGTCGAAAAGATGGATTTGGTCGAGCCTTGGCTTCAGCTTCAGAGTATCGCCCGGCTTGAAGTCGTGGCGCTCGCGAAACAGCGCCACCATCTCGCCTTCGCCGAAGCGCAGGAACACCAGCGTTTCCGAGCCGGTCGGCTCGACCACCGAAATCTTCGCCGGCACGCCGTCGGGATGGATTTCGAGATGCTCCGGTCGCACGCCATAAACGACGGCTTGCCCGTCTTGTGCGGCGTTGCCCGATGCGATCGGGAACAGCGTGCCCGCGATGTCGACACCGGGCTTGTCGCCCTTGCGCATGGTGCCCTTGAGCAGGTTCATCGACGGCGAGCCGATGAAGCCGGCGACAAACAGGTTGGCCGGTCTGTCGAACAGCTCCAACGGCGCGCCGACCTGCTCGATGCGGCCATCGCGCATCACGACGATCTTGTCGGCCATGGTCATGGCCTCGATCTGGTCGTGGGTGACGTAGATGGTGGTGGTCTTCAGCCTCTGGTGCAGTTCCTTGATCTCGGTGCGCATCTGCACGCGCAGCTTGGCGTCGAGATTGGACAGCGGCTCGTCGAACAGGAAGACCTGCGGATTGCGCACGATGGCACGGCCCATGGCCACGCGCTGTCGCTGGCCGCCGGAAAGCTGGCGGGGATAGCGCTTCAGATAGGGATTGAGGTCGAGGATATCGGCGGCGCGCTTGACCCGCTCGGCGGCCACGGCCGGATCGGTTTTCCTGAGCTTGAGGGCAAAGGCCATGTTCTGCTCGACCGTCTTGTGCGGATAGAGCGCATAGTTCTGAAACACCATGGCGATGTCGCGCTTGGCCGGCGGCAGATGATTGACGACACGGTCGCCGATGGCGATCGTACCGGCGGAGACGGTCTCCAGCCCGGCCACCATCCTGAGCAATGTGGACTTACCGCAACCCGAAGGGCCAACCAGCACCACGAACTGTCCGTCTGCGATATCGACGCTGACTTCGTGCAGAACCTTGACCGTTCCAAAGGCCTTGGCCACCTTGCTGATCGCGACTTGCGCCATGTCTCCCCCATCGGCTCCATTAGCCGTAGGCGCAGAAGCTAACCAACGCGCCCTGTCAGGGCAAGTCGGTCCCTTATAGATAAAAACCCGTTCTCGTTGACACGGCGTTGGGTTGTGAGAATAGTGGCAGGCGCTGGTCGAAATGTCGGTACCCGATCCGCAATCGGAACCTCAATCGACGCAGGGTGGGGTCCTGCCTAATTCGTTTCCGAAACGGGAGCATCGTTGGCGCTCCGGCGTCCGACAGTTGGCCGATTTATTCACACTGATGTTCTGGGAGGAATAGGCGATGAGAACGGGTCTTTACGACAAACTGGTTCGAGCCGGCGCCACAAGGCGCGACATATTGAAAGGCGCGGCCAGCATGGCCGCGATCGCAGCCGCATCCAGCGCCGGACTTGGCGCCTTGACGCGCCCGGCTTCCGCGGCAAGCGAATTGCGCACAAAAATCCTGCAGATCCCCGGCGTCGGCAAAGGCCAGCCGACGGACGCCGACTTCCAGAAGGTCGGTGAACTCTGCCTCGAAGCGACCAAGGCCAATGTCAAGGAAGGCGAATTCGCCGGCGTCGAGCTGACCTTCATGGGTCTCAACAACCAGAACCTGCACAATGTGCTGTTCCGCGGCTTCCTGAAGCCATGGGAGACCTACACCGGCGCCAAGATCAACTGGATCGACCTGGCGCAGGCCGACTACAACGCCCGCCTGCAGCAGTCGATCGCGACCGGCACCGTCGACTTCGACATTATCGAAATGGGCGCGCCGTTCGAAGGCGATGTCTGCGGCAAGGGCCTGACGTCGGAAATGCCCGACTGGGTCAAGACCCAGATCGATTTCGACGACCTCGTCAGCTATCTGAAGCCGCCGGTCGGCACCTGGGACGGCAAGCAATACCGCGTGACCGTCGACGGCGACGCGCACAACTTCAACTACCGCACCGACGTGTTCGCCGATGCCGACCTCGCCAAGGCCTGGAAGGACGGCGGCGGCGAAGGTGAATGGGGCGTACCGAAGACCTGGCAGCAGGTTCAGGCGGTGACCAAGTTCCTCAAGGGCAAGAAGCTCAAGGACCAGGACGTCTATGGCTATCTCGACGCGCCAAAGCCCTGGGGCGGCTTCGGCTTCTATTTCCTCGGCAGTCGCGCCACCGCTTATGCCAAGCACCCCGACGACAAGGCCTGGCTGTTCGACGCCGACACGATGAAGCCGCGCGTCAACAATCCGGCCTGGGTGCGCGCCATCCAGGACGTCATCGACGCGCTGCCGTCCGAACCCGCCGACCAGATCAATGCCGATCCGAACACGACCGCCTTCCAGCAGTTCCTGGCCGGCACCGGCTCGATGGTCACTTGGTGGGGCGACGTCGGCTCCAACGTCAAGACCAACGACTCTTCCGTCGTCGGCGACGTCACCGGCTTCTCGATCCTGCCCGGCTCGGACGATGTCTACAATGCGAAGACCGGCGCCTGGGACAAGCTCGCCAGCGGCCCGAACTATGCGCCCAACTGCGCCTATCTCGGCTGGGGCGTCTATGTGATGGCCCGCGTCGATGCCGACGAAAAGAAGAAGAAGGCGGCATGGTCCGCCGCCGCCCATCTCGGCGGGAAGGACCTGTCGATCTGGACGGCGATGTATCCGTCGGGCTTCCAGCCTTACCGCAACTCGCATTTCGACATTCCCGAATGGGTGGCGGCCGGCTACGACGAGGCCTTCATCACCTCCTACCTCAAGTCGGAATCAGACAGCTACAACCATCCGAACGCGGCAATCGAGCCACGCATCCCCGGCATTTTCCAATACTACAGCGCCGCCGAGGACATCCTGGCCAACACTTTCGCCGGCAAGATGAAGGCGCAAGAAGGCGCCGACGCCATCGCGGCGGCCTGGGAGAAGCTGACCGATCAGATCGGCCGCGACAACCAGATCAAGCTCTACAAAGCTTCGCTCGGCATGTAGGCTGGCCTATGAACCGTGGTCCGGCGGCAACGCCGGACCACTTTAGACCGGCTCCGGCTCTTCGAGAGCCTTCAAACGGGCGAGATTTGTGGCTGACCAGACTTCGACCGCGAACCAGTGGCCGGCAGATGCCGGCCCTTCCGATCTGATCTCTCCAGGCCGCAAACGCCTTGGCTGGACGCTGATGGCCGTTGCGACGCTTGGCCTGCTGGCGACGATCGTGCTGGAGATCCTCTACAAGGGCAGCGCCGATACGATCGGCTTCGAGACCTGGCGCCCCGTCGTCTATGCCTATGTGCTGTGGGGCGTGGCGATCGGCGTCGGCCAGGTGCTGACGCGCGGCGAAGACGGACAGCGTGCCCTGTTCCTGCTGCCGGCGCTGCTGTTCACCATCGCCATGGTGATCTTCCCGACGCTGTTCGGTTTCTACATCGCCCTCACCGACTGGAACCTCAGCTCGTTCAGCGGTCGCAAGTTCAACGGGCTCGACAATTTCTGGCAGATGCTGGCCGATCCCTACTACCGCAACGCGCTGTTCAACATGGTGCTCTATGTGCTGGCGGTGGCGGTCGAATATGTCATCGCCTTCGGCCTGGCGCTGCTGCTCAACGCGCAGATCCGGGCGCGAAAATTCTTCCGCGTCGTCTTCCTGATGCCGTTGATGCTGTCGCCGGTCGCGGTGTCGTGGATGATCGGCAAGTCGCTGATGGAATACCGGTTCGGACCGGCAGCAACGCTGGCGCGCCATCTCGGCTGGGAAAATCCCGCCTTCTTCTCTGACCCGATCATCGCGCGCATATCGATCATGATACTGGATGCCTGGACCTTCATTCCGTTCATGATGATCATGCTGCTGGCCGGGCTGCAGGCGATGTCGCGCGAGGTGCTCGAAGCCGCACGCGTCGATGGCGCCAATGCGTGGCAGACCTTCTGGCAGGTCACTTTTCCGCTGATGTTGCCGGTGTCGGTGACGGCGGTGATCCTGCGCATCATCTTCAAGTTGAAGCTTGCCGATATCATCATCACCGTGACGTCCGGCGGCCCCGGCGGCGCCACCGATTCCGTGTCGAGCTTCATCTATCGCGAATATCGCGACCGCTCGAATGTCGGCTACGGAACCATGCTGGCGATGGCCTATCTGGTGATCATCGTCGTGTTCGTCACGTGGCTGTTGAAATTCGCCAACCGTTTTGTCCGCAATGTCAATTAAAGCAAGATGGGGGTGAGTTAAGCCCGATGAGCGTTCAGACCACCGAATATGTCGCCTCGGAGATCCGCTCGCCGGCGAGCTTCCTCGCCAGCCGCGTTTTCATCTATGGCGCGCTGGCCTTCTGGGCGTTCATCTGCCTGTTCCCGATCTATTGGACGGTGACAACCTCGTTCAAGACCGCGGTCGACGTCACGCAGGGCCATCTCATCCCCTTCGTCGACTTCCAGCCGGACTGGAAAGGCTGGCGCTCGCTCGGCCTGTCGCCGGACTCGATTTTCCAGACCTCGACGGTGCGCGAGGAGTTCCTCAAGCGCTTCATGAATTCGGTGATCACCTCGGTCGGCGCGTCGAGCCTCGCCATTGTCATCGGCAGCCTCGCCGCCTATGGGCTCACCCGCTATCGCTATCATTTCGCGTGGTTCAAGAACGAGGACATCTCGTTCTTCTTCCTGTCGCAGCTGATCCTGCCGCCGGTGGTGCTGGCCCTGCCCTTCCTGGTGCTCTATCGCGAGGTCGGACTGCTCGACACGCGCGTCGGTCTGATCCTGCTTTACACGCTGATGGTGCTGCCGATCGTCATCTGGATCATGCGCGACCAGTTCAACTCGATCCCGGTTGAGCTCGAGGAAGCAGCCCTTGTCGACGGGCTGTCGATCTGGGGGGCGTTCTTCCGCATCGTCATGCCGATCGCGCTGCCGGGCATGGTCGCCGCCTTCATCCTGGCGATGGTGCTGTGCTGGAACGAGTATTTCTTCGCCGCCCTTTTGACCTCGACCGACGCCAAGACGATCCCCGTCATGGTGGCGAGCCAAACCGGCTCGCAAGGCATCAACTGGTGGTCGATGGCGGCACTTGCGACGGCGGCCATTGCGCCGCTGGCGGTGATCGGCATCGCGTTGGAGCGCTATCTGATCATGGGCATGACCGCTGGCGCGGTGAAGTAGCAGGGCGGCCCGCTAGGCTGCCAGGATCGTGCGCAGGTGGTCCATGATCATGGCGACGCCCTTCTGCCCAAGCTCGGCCGAAGCATCCTTGGCGCTCGCCGTATACCAGCTCTTGTTGTCGTTGAAGTGAGCGGCATCGACAGCCTCCGGGCATAGCGCCAGCATCAGCGAGGTCTCGCCGATGCCGGCATGATCGAACGGGTACTTGCCGTTCATGTCAGCCGACATCAGCGGATGCACTTGCACCCAGTTGAAGAAATTTTCACCCGTGGCGTGCCCGGAATAGTAGTCGGCCATCGCCTGAGAGCCCCACCAGCCCTCGCCGCGCTCCTTTTCGAGGAAGCGGAAGATCGCCTGGCGGCCGGCGGTCTTGAACGCCAGATCGGTCGGCATGCCGGCGGCAAAGTTCTCGGTCTGGTGGTGGATGATGGCGTGGATGTTGCGAAAGCCGATGCGCAGCAGGCTGTAGAACAGCTCCTCGCCGAACGGCGCCAGCGCATTGCCGCCGACCTGCACCGAGCCGCTGCCTTCCGGCGGCGCCACCGCATAGCTCGCAGCACCGTAATAGAAGGGCGGCAGGATGACGACGTCCTTCTCCTTTTCGAACAGCTCCAGCGTCTTGACGACGGCCAGCGTGTCCATGCCGACGGCCATGTGCTCGCCATGGTATTCGAGCACGCCGAGCGGCAGAGCGACCGGCCAATTCTCGGCGATCGCCCTGCGGATCTGGTGTGGCAGCATCAGTTCGTAGCGCATGATCTATTCCATGTTGGTGTGGCGGGCGCGCATGGCTTCGGGCGACGCTCCGATCAATTCCCTGAGCTTCAGCACCATCACCTCGAACAGCAGGAACAGCGCGCCTTCGAACACCGAGCCCATCGGCAGCACCGATGTCTTCTGCGCCCCCTGATCGTTGGCCATGGTCTGCGCGGGAATGAGCAGGGTGAAGTCGGCAAGCCTTGCCGCGCTGCCTTCGGCCTGGGCGGTCAGCAGGAGGTTGGTCGCGCCGGCATCGTGCGCGACCTGCATCAGGGTCAGCACGGTCGAGGTCTCTCCCGGCCCGGAGCTGACCAGGAAGACATCGCCCTGCCCCAGCGGCGGTGTGTTCATGTCGCCGACCACGGACACCGGCAGGCCCAAATGATAGAGCCGCATGGCAAAACCCTTGACCTGCAAGGCCTCGCGGCCGCAGCCATAGACGACGATCTGTCGCGCGCCGGCCAGCATTTTGCAGGCGGCGTCGATCCGGCTTTCGTCGATGCGGGCCAGCACGCCGCCGAGTTCCTCAAGCGCGGTCTCGAACAGGCTTTTGCTCTTGTCGCTCACCGCGATCCTGCCATCAAAAATCACCCCTGGGATTTGCCGCCATTGCTGCCACGAACAGCTTGATTTCGTTCATGCTAGCAACCGCGAAAATGCGTGTCCAACGCGCAGCGATGCTTTTGCCTGATCACAGGCGTGATAGTGTCATGTCAGACAAATCAGGCGAGGCAAGCAGCAGCATATGAAGACACGGCATTTCGACCGCATCGGCAATGGCGGCATCAGTTTCACCGAGCTCGGCTTCGGCGCGGCGCCGCTCGGCAACCTCTACCGTGCCGTCTCCGACGAGGACGCCAACGCCACGCTGGAGGCCGCGTGGGCGACCGGCTGCCGCTACTACGACACCGCGCCGCTCTATGGGCTCGGCCTCTCGGAAACGCGGCTCAACCCGTTCCTGCGCGGCAAGAAGCGCGACGACTATGTGCTGTCGAGCAAGGTCGGCCGCATCATGCGCGCCTGCCCGCCCGAAGAGCGCACCGGCATCGGCAAGTTCTTCGACACGCCGTCGCGCCGCGAAGTGTACGACTACAGCTATGACGGTGTCATGCGCTCGTTCGAGGCCTCGCTTGAGCGCCTCGGCGTCGACCGGATCGACATCCTCTTCGTCCACGATGTCGACATCTTCACGCATGGCAGCAAGGAAGCCTCCGACCGGCGCATCGAGGAGTTCATGCGCTCGGGCTATTACGGCTTGCTGTCGCTGCGCGACCAGGGCGTGATCAAGGCGTTCGGTGGCGGCATCAATGAGTGGCAGGTCGCGCAGACGCTGGCCGAGCGCGGCGACTTCGACCTGTTCCTGCTGGCCGGACGCTATACGCTCCTGGAACAGGAGGCGCTGACGTCCTTCCTGCCGCTCTGCCAGGCACGCGGCATCGGCATCGTTCTCGGCGGCCCCTACAACTCCGGCATCCTGGCGACCGGACCGAAGCCCGGCGCCTACTACAACTACTCGGAAGCGCCGAAGGACATACTCGATCGGGTCGCCGGGATCGAAAACGTCTGCAAGCGTCATGGTGTCAGGCTGATCGAGGCCGCCCTGCAATTCCCGCTGCTGCACCCCTCGGTCGTCTCGGTGATCCCCGGTGGCCAGCGGCCGAGCGAGGTCGAGAGCAATCGCTCGCTGCTCGATGCGAAACTGCCCCCAGCGCTTTGGGCCGATCTCAAGAAGGAAGGTCTTATGCGCACCGAGGCGCCGACCGCGTAAGCCGGCCGCCGTCGCGTCAGCGTCGGGCACAAAAATGAAAAGCCGGGCAAGCCCGGCTTTTCTGGTCGCGTGTACCCGCGTAGGCTATAAAAAATGAAAAGCCGGGCAAGCCCGGCTTTTCTGGTCGCATGTACCCGCGTCGGGCGCCAAAATGAAAAGCCGGGCAAGCCCGGCTTTTCTGAGGTCTCTGAAAAGAAAAAACGCTTAGTTGACTGCGTCCTTGAGGCCTTTGCCGGCCGAGAACTTCGGCACGGTGCGCGCCGGGATCTTCACTTCGGCGCCGGTCTGAGGATTGCGGCCGGTCGACGCCGCACGCTTTGACACGGAGAAATTGCCAAAGCCGACAAGCCGGACATCGCCGCCCTTCTTCAGTTCGCCGGTGATCACGGAAAATACCGCATCGACCGCCGACTGCGCGTCACCCTTCGAAATGCTCGCGGCGTCGGCGACAGCAGACACCAGTTCGTTCTTGTTCATAAAAATTCCCTTCCATGAGAACACCGGAACTATCGACTCATCCGGCAGGAAACGGACTTTAGAAAGAAGCGCTCCCGCAACCAAGTCGAAAAGGCAGGAAAAAAGCGGAAAAAGCCCGGAAATGCTGGGTTTTTCACATGAAAAAGCCGGGCTCTAGGCCCGGCTCTCCGTTTGTGCGCTGCAACCTTGACGAAAACCAACGCATAGCCTCGAAAACCGTAGCCGGTTTTCGGAAAGGGCCATGCGCAAGTCCGAGCGTTAGAGCGTCCTTTGTGCGTCCAGATGGACGCCCGGCGCTCTAATGCGCCAGGGACTTTCCAGCGTCGTCGGCACTGTCTGTCGAGGCCGGCGGATTGACCGGTTCGACCCATTCGATCGGCTCCGGCATACGCACCAGCGCGTGGCGCAACACCTCGCCGACACGTGAGACCGGAATGATCTCCATGCCGTTCTTCACGTTGTCCGGGATCTCCGCCAGATCCTTGGCATTGTCTTCCGGGATCAGCACCTTCTTGATGCCGCCGCGCAGCGCGGCGAGCAGCTTCTCCTTGAGCCCGCCGATCGGCAAGATGCGGCCGCGAAGCGTTATCTCACCGGTCATCGCCACATCCGCCCGGACCGGAATACCCGTCAGTACCGACACAATGGCTGTCGCCATGGCAGCACCCGCAGACGGGCCGTCCTTCGGCGTGGCGCCTTCCGGCAAGTGCACGTGGATGTCGCGCTTGTCGAACAGCGGCGGCTCGATGCCGAAATCGACGGCGCGCGAGCGGACATACGAGGCCGCCGCCGAAATCGATTCCTTCATCACGTCGCGCAGGTTGCCGGTCACCGTCATGCGGCCCTTGCCGGGCATCATGACGCCTTCGACCGTCAGCAGTTCGCCGCCGACTTCCGTCCAGGCAAGACCTGTAACGACACCGACCTGATCGTCAGCCTCGACCTGGCCGAAGCGGTAGCGCTGCACACCAAGGTAATCGGAGAGGTTCTCCGCCGTGATGCTCACCGTCTTCTTCTTCGTCTTCAGGATCTCGGTCACCGCCTTGCGCCCGAGCTTCATCAGCTCGCGCTCCAGGCTCCTGACGCCCGCTTCGCGGGTGTAGGTCTGGACGATGGCGCGGATCGCGTCCTCACCGACGGAAAACTCCTTCGGCTGCAGCGCGTGATCGCGGATCACCTTCGGCATCAGGTGCCGCTTGGCGATCTCGATCTTCTCGTCCTCGGTGTAGCCGGCGATACGGATGATCTCCATGCGGTCCATCAAGGGCGCCGGGATGTTCAGCGTGTTCGCCGTCGTCACAAACATGACGCTCGACAGGTCGTATTCGACCTCGAGGTAATGGTCCATGAACGTCGAGTTCTGTTCCGGATCGAGGACCTCAAGCAACGCCGATGACGGATCGCCACGGAAGTCCTGGCCCATCTTGTCGATCTCGTCGAGCAGGAAGAGCGGGTTGGACTTCTTGGCCTTCTTCATCGACTGGATGACCTTGCCGGGCATCGAGCCGATATAGGTGCGCCGGTGACCACGGATCTCGGCCTCGTCACGCACGCCGCCAAGCGCCATGCGGATGAATTCGCGACCAGTCGCCTTGGCGATCGACTTGCCGAGCGAGGTCTTGCCGACGCCGGGAGGGCCGACGAGGCACAGGATCGGCCCCTTCAGCTTCTTCTGGCGGCTTTGCACGGCGAGATACTCGACAATGCGCTCCTTGACCTTGTCGAGGCCGAAATGATCAGTGTCGAGCACGTTCTGCGCGAACGCCAGGTCCTGCTTGACCTTGGAGTTCTTGCCCCACGGGATCGACAGGATCCAGTCGAGGTAGTTGCGCACGACGGTCGATTCAGCCGACATCGGCGACATCGTCCGGAGCTTCTTCAACTCGGCTTCCGCCTTTTCGCGGGCCTCCTTGGAGAGCTTGGTCTTCTTGATGCGCGCCTCGATCTCGGCGGCCTCGTCGCGGCCGTCCTCGCCCTCGCCGAGCTCCTTCTGGATCGCCTTCATCTGCTCGTTGAGGTAGTATTCGCGCTGCGTCTTCTCCATCTGGCGCTTGACGCGCGAGCGGATGCGCTTCTCCACCTGCAGGACGGAGATTTCGGCTTCCATGAAGCCCATAGCCTTTTCCAGCCGCTCCTTGACCGAGAGCGTGGCCAGCATTTCCTGCTTCTCAGGGATTTTGATGGCGAGATGCGAGGCGACCGTGTCGGCGAGCTTGGAATAGTCGTCGATCTGGCTGGCTGCACCCACCACTTCGGGCGAGATCTTCTTGTTCAGCTTGACGTAGTTCTCGAAGTCGGTGACGACCGAACGCGCCAGCGCCTCAACCTCGACCTCTTCCTCGTCCGGCTCGACCAGCGCCGCGGCGCGGGCCTCGTGGAAGTCGGGACGGTCGGTGAACGAGACGATTTTCGCACGCGAAGCGCCTTCGACCAGAACCTTGACGGTGCCGTCGGGCAGCTTGAGCAATTGCAGCACATTGGCGAGCGTGCCGATGTCGAAGATGGCATCGGGCTCGGGATCGTCGTCGGCGGCATTCATCTGGGTGGCAAGCAGGATCTGCTTTTCCTGACCCATCACCTCTTCCAGCGCCTTGATCGACTTCTCACGCCCGACGAAGAGCGGCACGATCATGTGCGGGAACACCACGATGTCGCGCAGTGGGAGAACTGCGAAGACGCCGTCGCTGGGTGCCTTGGATACTTTGGCCATTGTCCAACCTTTCATGTCGCGGCCGCCAATCAGCCAACCGCGAATCTTATATTAACGACCGGGGATCGTTCCGCCTACCACCGTTTATGACGGGAGTTTTACAGCACAGAAATCGGGCACCTCGGCCTTCTCCAGTTAGTTGGATGCACGACCCCCAAAGATCAAGGGGCGTGTCCAAATCCGCACTTCCAACCCGTCCGCGAGTGACACATTTGCGACGCCAAGCCGTACGCCGCGCAAAAGCCCTGTGTGACAGCAAAACGGCGCCTTGCGGCGCCGTTTCAGAATTTCGCTGCGGGCTCATCATGTCAGGCGCTGACATTGCCCTTCTTTTCCTTCTGCTCGGAGTAGATGTAGAGCGGCCGGGCACTGCCGGTCACCACCTCCTCCGAAATCACCACTTCGCGCACGCCCTCGAGCGCGGGAAGCTCGAACATCGTGTCGAGCAGGATCGCCTCCATGATCGAACGCAGGCCGCGCGCGCCGGTCTTGCGCTCGATGGCGCGCTTGGCGATCGCCGAAAGAGCGTTCTCGTGGAAGGTCAGGTCGACATTCTCCATCTCGAACAGCCGCTGATACTGCTTGACCAGCGCGTTCTTCGGCTCGGTCAGGATCTGGATCAGCGCCGGTTCGTCGAGGTCTTCCAGCGTCGCCAGAACCGGCAGACGGCCGACAAATTCGGGGATAAGACCGAACTTCAACAGATCCTCGGGCTCGACCAGGCGGAAGACATCGCCAGTGCGGCGATCCTCGGGCGAAGCGACGACCGCGCCGAAACCGATCGAGGTCTTGCGGCCGCGATCCGAGATGATCTTGTCCAGCCCGGCGAAGGCGCCGCCGCAGATGAACAGGATGTTGGCTGTATCGACCTGCAGGAACTCCTGCTGCGGGTGCTTCCTGCCGCCTTGCGGCGGCACGGAGGCGACGGTGCCTTCCATGATCTTCAGGAGCGCCTGCTGCACGCCCTCGCCCGACACGTCGCGGGTGATCGAGGGATTGTCCGACTTGCGCGAAATCTTGTCGATTTCGTCGATGTAGACGATGCCGCGCTGGGCCCGCTCGACATTGTAGTCAGCCGACTGCAGCAGCTTCAGGATGATGTTCTCGACGTCCTCGCCGACATAACCGGCTTCGGTCAGCGTCGTCGCGTCAGCCATGGTGAAGGGCACGTCGATGATGCGGGCCAGCGTCTGCGCGAGCAGCGTCTTGCCGCAACCGGTCGGACCGATCAGCAGGATGTTGGACTTCGCCAGTTCGACATCGTTGTTCTTGCCGGCATGCGCGAGGCGCTTGTAGTGATTGTGGACCGCCACCGACAGCACGCGCTTGGCGTAGGGCTGACCGATGACATAGTCGTCGAGAACCTTGAGGATCTCCTGCGGTGTCGGCACGCCTTCGCGCGACTTCACCATCGAGGTCTTGTTCTCTTCACGGATGATGTCCATGCAGAGTTCGACGCACTCGTCGCAGATGAAGACCGTCGGACCGGCGATCAGCTTGCGCACTTCGTGCTGGCTTTTGCCGCAAAACGAGCAGTAAAGCGTGTTCTTGGAATCGCCGCTGTTGTTGCCGACCTTGCTCATTTTCATGTCCTTTCATGGCCGCCCGCCGATGGTCTGGCTGAAAGGGCGCATACTCTATCTATCGCGGGAATCCGCCGCCGCCAGTGTGTCCCGGCTCCCGCAACGCATTCCGTACGAAACACAAATCAGAAAACGTGGCAATGATTCGCGACAACCCCGCATAAAGCTAAGCCGCCGAAACTCAACATAGCCTTAACGTAGGCAATCCTGTCCCCCGAGGGAACAGCCAATTGTGGCCGAAATGCCGCAAGACGCGCCAAAAGCGCGTGATGGTGCCATCCAACTGCCAACTTGCCTTTATGCCAGCGCCCCTTCGGCCGCCTCGCGCGACGAAATGACCTTGTCGATGAGGCCGAAATCCTTGGCTTCGTCGGCGGTCATGAAATGGTCGCGGTCGAGCGTTTTCTCGATCTCTTCGTAGCTCTTGCCGGTGTGCTTGACGTAGACCTCGTTGAGGCGACGCTTCAGCTTGATGATATCCAGGGCATGGCGCTCGATGTCGGACGCCTGGCCCTGGAAGCCGCCGGAAGGCTGGTGAACCATGATGCGGGCGTTCGGCGTGGCAAAGCGCATGTCCTTGTGACCTGCGGTCAGGAGCAGCGAACCCATCGAAGCCGCCTGGCCGATGCAGAGCGTCGACACGGCCGGCTTGATGAACTGCATGGTGTCGTAGATCGCCATGCCCGAGGTGACGACGCCGCCCGGCGAATTGATGTAGAGGTTGATTTCCTTCTTCGGATTCTCGGCTTCGAGGAACAAAAGCTGCGCGCAGACCAGCGTCGCCATGCCGTCCTCGACCGGACCGGTGATGAAAATGATGCGCTCCTTGAGGAGGCGCGAGAAAATGTCGTAGGCCCGCTCGCCGCGATTGGTCTGTTCGACCACCATCGGAACGAGGTTCATGTAGGTTTCGACGGGGTTCTTCATCAGATATCTCTTATCTCGCGGTGGGATTCCGGCGCCGGGAATGCCGGCAGATCGGGCAGAATCGGTTCTGGATCGTTATTCCGTAAATAGGATGCCGGCTCATCCTTGTGCAAGGCCGACCCCTCCTAGCCATCTGGGTAAGTCGAATCAAGCTTTCTGACCAAGGATTCGGGCCGGCGGATGCTTCCGCGGGTCCGGAGCCGCATGGCCGGCCGCGCAAGGTAGCAGTTTCTTAACCGCGTCACTTAACGAAATGCGCCGAAACCGCTTTTTTCCGAGACGGCTTCCTCTACAATTCAACGTTGAACTTATGCGTAGAGTTCAACAGGGGAAGTGTCATGCCCGGGAAAACCGCATGCTTCACCATCGCCGGCCTGACCATGCTCGGCACGATTTCGCAGACGGCGGCCGGCGGCCGCGCCGTCGAATGTTATGAGCCGGTCCGCAGTCCGGCCGTCTACGACACGGTCTATGAAGACGTGATGATCAGTCCGCCCGGTCAGCAGGTCGACTATATCGCCCCCATCTATGGCACGCGCGAGCGCGTCGTGATGACCGTTCCGGCGCAAGTGACCTACCAGATCGTGCCGGCCGTCACCCGCACCGTCTACCGCACGGTCCGGATCGATGGCGGCGGCTATTCCTGGGAATGGCGCGTCATCCATGGCCGCAAGGTGCTGTGCAAGGTCTGGCACAAGGCGCGCTACGAACGTGTTGCCAAAACCGTGGTGATCCGGCCCGAACGCACGCGGCGCGTGGTCATCCCCGCACAATACGACAGGATCGCCCAGGAGGTGCTGGTGCGGCCGGAGCAAAGGCGCATCATCGATGTTCCCGCCTCCTACCAGACCGTCGCGCGTCGTGTGCTGGTTCGCGAGGGTTCATCGGGCTGGCGGCGGGTGCATATTCCCAGGCATTGCCAGAATTAGGTCACCCCCGGCGGCGCTCAGGCGACCTCCGCCCGCAGCCATGCCTTCAAGCCGGCAATATCCCCATCGCCGACAGCAGCGGCAACGCGCCTGCCGACCGCCGCGCCGAACTTGTAGCCGTGACCGGAGCATGCCGAGACAACAAGGCATTTGCCCTTTTCATGCGCCATGAATTTTTCGTCTGATGTGAAAGTGTAGGCGCAGGTGACGACCTCGGTCACACGATAGTCCTCGATGCGGTCGATCGGCGGCGAAAACAGGTTGCGGATCGCCTCGCCCTCCCCCGCCACCGGCTGACGGTTCCAATCGGCGTCGCTGGTCGGCACCCTGTGCCGCCCGGACCCGAATTTCATGCCGGCGCCGCCGGAGGGCGGGATCACATAGCCGTCGATCGCGCCGCCGACATCGAGGACGACCGGTGCCGCCTGCCAGGCCGCCTCGAGATCGGCGGGCGGTTCGACATAGGCAAGTGCGGTTCGATAGGTCTTCAGCTCGCCGTCCAGCTCCGGAAACAGTTTCAGCACCCAGGCGCCGGCGGCGACAACGATGCGGTCGGCCTGCATGGTCTCACCGCTTTCGAGCACGATGTGGCCGGCTTCGGCGTCGACTTCGACGACCTTGCTATTTTCGTAGACATTGGCGCCGTTGGCGCGCAGCCACTTTGCCAGGCCGGACGCGATCTTGCGGCAATGCAGGGCGCCGCCTTCGGTTGAGAAATAGGCGTAGCGGAACGACCCGGCTTCCAGGAACGGCCAGCGCTTCACGGCTGCATCCGGCTCCAGCAATTCGAACGGAAAATTGCCTTCTTCCAGGCCCTCGCGATATTCCTCGGCCTCGTCGCCCGGCTCGCGCGAAATGCAGACAAATCCTCTGGGATCGAGGTGGCTTTCGCCGAGATCGGCCCACATCTCGTCCCAGGCCTGGTAGGCTTCGGTGATCAGCCGGCCATAGCCGGTCCCCGCGCGGTAGGCGCGGCGGATGATGCGATGATGGTCGCCCGACGCGGCCATCGGGTTTGGGATCGGCCCTTGCTCGACGATCGAAACGCTGTGGCCGGCCTTGACCAGCGACCACGCCGTCGAGAGACCGGCAATACCCGCGCCGACAACGATCACCTTCATCAAATCAGACTTTCCGCAGCCGGTCGGCTGGCTCAACGTATTGGATTGCGGGCGCCAACATACGGTCTGGAACCAGGCTGGCAAGCCGCGCTATTGGTCTGGCATGAGCAAATTGACGCTTCCCGCCCTGGCCTTTGATCCAACCACTCGACATCTGCGGCTTGACCCGCACGAGCCGGCTTTTTTCCAAAACCCTTATGATGCCTATGCTTTCCTGCACGGCGTATCGAATGCATTCTTCTGGGAAGAATTCGGCTTCTGGTGCTTTGGCGGTTTCGACGACGTCAACCGGCTGCTGCGCGATCGCCGCTTCGGCCGCCAGAACCCGGCCGGCATTCCAGACAGCCGCGGCATTGGACAGGATCGCAGCCATCTCAGGGCCTTCGACGGCGTCGAAGCCAATTCGATGCTGGAACTGGAGCCGCCGGTGCACACGCGGCTGAGAACACTGGTCAACCGGGCCTTCGTCTCGCGCCAGGTCGAACGGCTGCGGCCGCGTGTCGAGGCTTTGGCCAACGAGTTGATCGACCGTTTCGAACCAGGCAAGACGGTCGACCTGTTGCCTGCTTTCGCGGCGCCCTTGCCGATCACCATCATTGCCGAAATGCTCGGCGTCCCGGTCGAAATGGGGCCGCAACTGCTCGACTGGTCGCACCAGATGGTCGCCATGTACATGCATGGCCGCACACGCGCGATCGAGGAGACGGCCAACCGCGCCGCCCGCGAATTTGCGGATTTCCTCCGTGGCTACGTCACCGAGCGACGCCGAGATCCCGGCGACGACCTGTTGTCGCTGCTGATCTCGGCGCAGGAGGACGGTGAGAGGCTGTCGGAGGACGAGATGGTGTCCTCGGCGATCCTGCTGCTCAATGCCGGCCATGAAGCGACCGTGCATCAGACCGGCAATGCCGTCCGCTCGATCCTTTTGCAAGGCGGCGATGTCAGCCGCTTCTTCGGTTCGCCCGAGGCGACCGCGGCAACGGTCGAGGAATGCCTGCGCTTCGACGCGCCGCTGCACATGTTCGCGCGCTATGCCTATCAGGAGATCGAGGTCGCGCCCGGCATCGTCGTGCAGCCGGGCCAGACGATCGGGCTGCTGCTGGGCATGGCCAATCATGACCCACGCGCCTTCGCCGATCCCCTCGCCTTCCGGCCCGACCGTGCCGACCAGAAGAACGTCTCCTTCGGCGCCGGTATCCATTTCTGCATCGGCGCGCCGCTCGCCCGGCTCGAATTGCAGGTGTCGCTGAAAACCTTGTTCGAACGGCATCCGAAGCTGCATCTTGCCGAAGAGGCGCGCTTCCGCGACACTTACCACTTCCATGGGCTGGAAACGCTCGCCGTCGGCCTCTGACGGCCACAAGCCGGGGCTACCTCAGACTGTCCCGGGGAAATAGGATGGCGCCGGCTTGCCTGACATGACTGAATTGAAATTCGCCTTCCTGGAAGAGCCGCCATTCTGCTTTGCAGGTGCATTGGGCGAGGTCTCAGGCTGTGACGTCGAGCTTGCGCGCAGGCTCGGTGACATGCTCGGATTGGCGAGCTTTAAGCCGATCGAAACCGAATTCGCTGAACTGCTGCCGGGATTGGTCGAGGGCCGTTGGACCATGACGACCGGCCTGTTCGTCTCCGAAGAGCGCAGGCAGCTTGTCGACTTTACACGGCCGATCTGGGCGCTGCAGGACGGGTTGCTGGTCGCGAAACACAATCCGCGTGGCTTTCGCGGCTACCAATCCATTGCCGAGGACCGGACAGCGTTGATTGGTGTCATGACCGATCAGGTTCAGCATCTTACGGCGTTGCACAACGGAATCGCATCCGAGCAGGTCAGGACGTTTGCAACGCAGGCGGATGCGGCGGACGCAGTGGCCAGCGGCGCGGTGCACGCCTACGCCAGCGTTGCGATGGCGCACCGAGGCTATCTGACCCGGCGGCCCGATATGCCGCTTGGGCTCGTCGAGGTTCCCCCGATTGAAAAGCAGCCGGCGGCCGGTGCCTTCGCGATCGCCAAAGGCAATTCAGCCCTGCTCCGGCGCATCGATGCTTGCCTCGATGAATTGGTGGGCAGCGACTGGCACCGGCGGATGATGGCGCGTTACGGATTCTCGGACAGCGATATCGATCGCATCGTCTGATCAGCGTCGATGCCTAAAACGCGACGCGCTTTAGGCCCTTGTTTCTATGCATGTCGTTCTCCCAAAACCGGGCCACTTTGGGCGACATGCATCAGAGCTTGATCACATACTCCTTGCGAGTCGTTTCAAGCACTTCCCAGCTGCCTTTGAAGCCGGGCCTGAGCACGAAGCTGTCGCCGGCCTTGACGGTGCGTGCCTGCCCGCCGTCTTCCGCGATCACCGACAGGCCGGACAGGATGTGGCAGAACTCCCATTCGTCATAGACGATGCGCCATTTGCCCGGGGTCGATTCCCAGATGCCGGCGTAAAGGCCGCCGTCGCGCTCCTCGACATTCCAGGTGCGGAATTTGGGATCGCCCGAGATCAGCCGATCCGGCGTCGGCGCGCCCTGTTCGGCGTCGACAGTGTCGACGCCGATGGCAAGGAATTTTGACTCGCTCATGATCGGTCAGACC
Organism: Mesorhizobium sp. LMG17149; assembly: GCF_024518695.1. NCBI lineage: Bacteria > Pseudomonadati > Pseudomonadota > Alphaproteobacteria > Hyphomicrobiales > Phyllobacteriaceae > Mesorhizobium > Mesorhizobium sp. LMG17149. The sequence goes on along the minus strand of NZ_JANIFL010000015.1, from coordinate 59,103 downwards.
TTGGCTAGCGCCTGTTCGAGGTCGGCGACGATGTCGTTGACGTCCTCGATGCCGATGGAAAGCCGCACCGTGTCCGGTCCTGCGCCGGCCTTGACCTTCTGCTCGTCGGAAAGCTGGCGGTGCGTGGTTGAAGCCGGGTGGATGACCAGCGACTTGGTGTCGCCGACATTGGCCAGGTGCGAGAACAGGTCGAGCGCCTCGACAAATTTCACGCCGGCGTCATAGCCGCCCTTGAGAGCGAAGGTGAACACGGCACCGGCGCCCTGCGGCGAGTATTTCTTCTGCAGCGCATTGTTCTTGTCAGTCGGCAGGCCTGGATAGTTCACCGACGCGACCTTGGGATGGTTGGACAGCCAGGCGGCAACGGTGACGGCATTGTCGCAATGGCGCTGCATGCGCAGCGGCAGGGTTTCCAGGCCGGTCAAGATGAGGAAGGCGTTGAACGGCGAGATCGCCGGGCCGAGATCGCGCAGGCCGAGCACGCGCGCGGCAATGGCGAAGGCGAAATTGCCGAAGGTTTCGTGCAGGACAAGACCGCCATATTCGGGGCGCGGTTCCGACAGCATCGGGTATTTGCCCGACTTCGACCAGTCGAAGGTGCCGCCGTCGACGATGGCGCCACCGATCGAATTGCCGTGGCCGCCGATGAACTTGGTCAGCGAATGGACGACGATGTCGGCGCCATGCTCGATCGGCCGGATCAGGTAGGGCGAAGCCAGCGTGTTGTCGACGATCAGCGGCAGGCCATGCTTGCGCGCGATGTCGCCAATCTTCTCGATGTCGACGAAAGTGCCGCCCGGATTGGCCAGGCTTTCGATGAAGATCGCCTTGGTCCTGTCGTCGATCTGGCTCTCGAAGGTCGAGATGTCGTTGGTGTCGGCCCAGCGCACCTCCCAGCCATAATTCTTGAAGGCATGGCCGAACTGGTTGATCGAACCGCCATAAAGCTTGTTGGCGGCAACGAAATTGTCGCCCGGCTGCATCAGATTGTGGAACACGATCACCTGCGCGGCGTGGCCGGAAGCGACCGCGAGTGCCGCCGTGCCACCTTCGAGGGCCGCCATGCGCTCTTCCAGCACCGCCTGCGTCGGATTCATGATGCGGGTGTAGATGTTGCCGAAGGCCTTCAGCCCGAACAGCGACGCGGCATGGTCGGCATCGTCGAAGACGAAGGAGGTCGTCTGGTAGATCGGCGTGGCACGCGCGCCGGTCGCCGGATCGGGCTTGGCACCGGCATGGACGGCGAGCGTGTTGAAACCTGGCGTGCGGGTCACTGAAAACCTCCCTTTTGAAACTCTTGAAATCGCCGGGCATTCTTGGCGAAGCATGAGCGCGAATGCAAAGAAGAAAATGCCCTTCGGCGAACGATCTGCGGCCGAGGCCCGAGAAAATGCACTGGTCTAAGGAATAATTTTGCGCCCAAGGCGCATTGCGCATCAGGCCTTGCTTTTGGTGCACGTCGTTATCCCAAAACCGCCGCGCACTTTTAGCGACGTGTCCTACTTCTGGCGCACGCCAAAACTCTGGAATCCCGACCGCATCAGCGGCTTCTTCGACGACAGCACACCGGAATTGACGCCGGTCCAGCCGATCTCGCCGGACAGCTTGCCGTATTCGATCTTGGGGCAGCGGTTCATCACCACCTTGATGCCGGCGGCCTCGGCGCGCGCGGCGGCCTCGTCATGGCGAACGCCAAGCTGCATCCAGATGACTTTCGGCAAGGGATCGAGCCGCAACGCCTCGTCGACGATGCCGGGCACCGCCGCCGGCGCGCGAAAGACATCGACCATGTCGATCGGCTCGGGAATATCGGCGAGCCTCGCATAGGTCATCCGGCCGAGGATCTCCTTGCCGGCCTGGCCAGGATTGATCGGAAACACCGAAAATCCCTTGGCCAGCAGATATTTCAGCACGAAATAGCTTGGCCGCACATCGTTGGCGGACGCGCCGACCATGGCGATGGTCTTCACCGAATTGAGGATGCCGGCGATGTAGGTGTTGTCGTAGCTATCGTGGTTCATGCGGCTTCCTGCGGTAGTGGTATCGGTAAAGTTCACGGCTGAACCCAAGCGAGGCATAGAGAGCGCGAGCCGGCGTGTTGTCGACCACCACCTGCAAGCATGCGGCGTGAACCCCTGCCCGCCGCGCCCAGCCGATGAGGCCGCCGACAGTCTTGCGGCCCAGACCTTGCTGCCTGAAACGGCCATCGGTTTCAACCGATTCCACCACAAGCAGGCCATTGCGGATGACGCCATAGGCCAAGGCGGCAATTTCGCTGTCGCGTTCACAGGATACGAACGCCCGGTCGCCGACGATCAGCCCGGTCATCTCGCGAAAGATGCGGCACTCGGCGTCGTCAAAGGTCCCCATGCGGAACCGCGCCGCGAGCCAGTCCTCGCCCGGCACTTTCGAAACGGTGACCTGCTCATCGCGGACTTCAGCCAGGTCGCCGATCCCGGCATGGAGATGGATCGTACCGCCTTCCGGCTGGTATCCGCGATGGTCGAGTATGGCTTCGAGCTCGCCGGCGATGTCGGGAACCCGAAACAAGGGCGTCTGGCCGTGGCCGATGTAGAAGGACTCGGCGGCGCCGATGACAGCATCCGGCGCGCCACGCTGGCCGCGCAAGGGATTGGCCGAATTGGTGCGCCGGATCCGTCCGCCGGAGCGCCGCAGGAGCCAGCCATCAAAGACCGCCCCGGTCGCCGCCGGCCAGCCTTCGCGGCATGCCTGCTCGACGCGCCAGTTGAGATCATCGTCGCCGGCGCTCACGCGTCATCCTCCCGCAGCGCTTCCTCCATGAACGCCTGCGGATCGGTACAGAAGTCGCGCATCATGCGAAAATGATCGGTATCGCTGAAATCGGTCGGGTCGAGCCCGAAGCGGCTGATGCGGAACAGCCGCGCGCCGGGACAAGCCATCAGCAGCGGCGAATGCGTCGCCATGATCACTTGCGCGGTGCCCGACTGGTCCATGCGCCGCAGCATCTTGAGCAGCTCGATCTGTCGCGTCGGCGACAGTGCGCTCTCGGGTTCGTCGAGGATGTAGATGCCTTGCCTGCGGCAGCGCTCCTCGAAAAATCGGATAAAGCCCTCGCCATGCGACCAGGACAGGAAGTCCGGCGGCGCCCCGCCAGACTCCAGCGCTGCCTGATCGAGATAGCGGGCCACGGAGTAGAAGGATTCGGCGCGAAAGAACCAGCCGGCGGTGACTTTCGGCAGCCAGTGACCACGGAATGCGTTGGCCAACGCAGCACCACTCTTGTCGATAGCGCTGGAATGGTCGACTGGCATATATCCCTTGCCGCCGCCGGCTTCGTCATAGCCGGCCAGTGCGCCGATCGCCTCGAGCAGCGTCGATTTGCCGGTGCCGTTCTCGCCGACAATGATGGTGATCGGCGTGGCGAATTCGAGTTCGAACTCATGGCCGCGAAACAGCGGCAGGTTCCAGGGATATTTCTCCCAGTCCGCCACGCGCTCGGCGTCGAGCAGGATGCGCTTCAGATAGGGAGCCTTTAGCCGCGTCAGCTGCTTGCGATGGGCCATCAGCCAGGTAGCGAAATCGTGCCGTCTTCCGCGATCGGAAAGGCAGGATTGTGCGCCACTTCCCAGACATGCCCGTCGGCGTCGGCGAAATAGCCGTACCAGCCGCCCCAAAAGGCCCGGCCGGCCGGCTTGACGATGCGGCCGCCGGCTTTTTCCGCCCTGGCGAGCACGTCGTCGACTTCGGCGTCGGAACGGGTGTTGTAGGCGAGGTAGACCGCCGATGGCGCCGCGGCGAAGGCGATGCCGGAATCCTCTTCTGCGCTGGCGCGCGGGAACAGGCCGAGGATGACGCCGCCCATCTGGAAGAAGGCGACCCCATCGGTGATGCCGGCATGCCGCTTCAAGCCCATCTCTTCGTAGAAGCGCACGGCGCGGTCGAGATCATCGGTAGCAATGGTGATGATGGAGATGCGCGGTTCCATGACGTTCTCCTTACTCGTCCTTCCATTCCGGCTTGCGCTTGCCGATGAAGGCGCCGATGCCCTCCTCCGCGTCGCGCGCAAGCATGTTCTCGACCATGATCCGGCCGGTATAGGCATAGGCGTCCGCGAGGCCCATTTCAGCCTGGGCGTAAAAGGCTTCCTTGCCGGTCTTGACCACCAAAGATGATTTGGAAGCAATGGTTTGCGCGTATTTGGTGACGATCTGATTCAGGTATTCGCGCGGCACGACGCGGTTGACCAGGCCGAACTCCTTGGCGGTCGCCGCATCGATCGTCTCTCCGGTCAGCAGCATCTCCATGGCATGCTTGCGCGAAACGTTGCGCGACAGCGCCACCATCGGCGTCGAGCAAAACAGCCCGATATTGACGCCCGGCGTGCAGAAGGTCGCCTCATGCGAAGCGATCGCCAGATCGCAGCTGGCGACCAGTTGCAGCCCGGCGGCGGTGGCAAGGCCGTCAACCTCGGCGATCACAGGCACGGGATGGCGCACGATGGCCTGCATCAGCGTCGCACAAGCGGCAAACGTCTCTGCGAAGAAGGCCTTGCCATGATCGGCGTCAGTGCGGTGCGCCGTCATTTCCTTGAGATCATGGCCGGCGCAGAACACCTTGCCGGCCGCCGACAAAACGATGCCGCGAACGGCCTTGTCGGCCTTGGCGCGCTCGAGTTCGGCCGTCAGCGCCGCCATCACCGCCAGCGACAGCGCGTTGGCGGGCGGATTGGCGAGCGTCAGGCGCAGCACGCCCTTGTCCAGTTGTGCAACAACCGGCCCTTCAACGGCGGCAGGCTTGATGGCAAGGATTTCGGCCATGGATAAGGTCTCCGCGATTCCGCCTGGGGCTGCCAGAGTATCTAATACCGGATCAGGTTTCGTCCAACACCGATCGCTTGCGCCATGGGACGAAGGTTGTCAGAAATGCCGCGCCGCGCCCATACAGGTCGGCCAAAACGAGAGACCGACATGCCCGCCCAAACCAATTTGAAGCCGGTTCTGACCGCGCAACAAGTCAATGCGCTGATGGAGACCGTCTATCCGCAGCTCAACGAGCAGTTCAAATATTTCGAGGCGATCGACGTGTTCCCCGGCGGCTGCACCGTGCGGCTCAACGCCGGCGAGCGGCACTTGCGTCCGGGCGGCACGGTGTCCGGCCCTTCGCTGTTCACGCTGGCCGACATTGGCGGCTACGTCTGTGTGCTCAGCCATGCCGGGCCGGATGCGCTTTCCGTTACCGTCAACCTCGACATCAATTTCGTGCGCAAGGCAGAGGCCGGACCGATCGACGGCCACTGCCGCATCCTGAAGCTGGGGAAGAGCCTGATGGTGTTCGACATCGATATCGTTGCCGGCCCGGACGGGCACACGGTGGCGCACGCCACCGGCACCTATTCGATCCCGCCGAAGCGGTAAGGAAACCGCAATGAAGAACTATTTTCGCCTTGGTCGACAAAGATCCCGACAGCGCATTCGGTATCCGCTTTCCAGACATTCCCGGCTGCTTTTCGGCTGCGGACGGGGCGGAAGACATCGTACCGAATGCAGTTAAAGCATCGCAATTGTGGGCGGAAGATATGCCCCTTCCCGAGCCGTCCGGCCGCGAAGCGATTGCCGCACTCCCCGACGTACGGACAGCGCTCGCCGAAGGTAGCTATTTGGTCTTGGTTCCGGACTGAGCTGGTCAGCGGCGCGCAAGATCAGTGTGGTAAAATAATACCTTTCACTTAAAGTATTGTTTTCAATGATCTTTGCTCGCCGTCCGCTTTCTCGCGCGCCTTGACGGGATCACCACCCTCGCCTATAAGCCCTCACGAAGCAGCGGCCCGCAAAGGCCGCCGTTTTGTTATTGGCGGCGGGCAGCGTCCTTCCGACAATCCAAGCAACAAGAAACGCCTTCTCTTATGAAGGTCAGAACCGAGAGCAGAAAACATGACAACCTTTTCGCAGAAGCCTGCGGATGTGGTGAAGAAGTGGATCCTGATCGACGCCGAAGGTCTCGTCGTCGGTCGTCTGGCCACTGTCATCGCCAATCATCTTCGCGGCAAGCACAAGCCGACCTTCACCCCGCATGTCGACGACGGCGACAACGTCATTGTCATCAATGCCGACAAGGTGGTGTTCACCGGCAAGAAGTTCACCGACAAGGTCTATTACTGGCACACCGGCCACCCAGGCGGCATCAAGGAGCGCACCGCGCGCCAGCTGCTCGAGGGTCGTTTCCCCGAGCGTGTCGTCGAGAAGGCCGTTGAGCGCATGGTCCCACGTGGCCCGCTCGGTCGTCGCCAGATGAAGAACCTGCGCGTCTATGCAGGTGCCGAGCATCCGCATGTCGCACAGCAGCCCGTCGTGCTCGACGTGGCCAAGCTGAACGCCAAGAACAAGAAGGTCGCATAAGATGGCTGAGCTTTCCTCGCTCGCAGAACTGGGCGCCGCCACCGGCAACACCAATACCCAGCCGGCAGCCCCCGTCCACGTCCAGAAGCTCGACAAGTCGGGCCGCGCCTATGCCACCGGCAAGCGCAAGAACGCCATTGCGCGCGTCTGGGTGAAGCCGGGTTCCGGCAAGATCATCGTCAACGACAAGGAATTCGCGACCTATTTCGCGCGTCCGGTCCTGCAGATGATCCTCAACCAGCCGATCATCGCCTCCAACCGCGCCGGCCAGTACGACATCGTCGCGACCGTTGTCGGCGGCGGTCTCTCCGGCCAGGCTGGCGCCGTGCGTCACGGCATCTCCAAGGCGCTGACCTATTACGAGCCGACGCTGCGCGCCGTGCTCAAGAAGGGCGGCTTCCTGACCCGCGACAGCCGCGTCGTCGAGCGCAAGAAGTACGGCAAGGCGAAAGCCCGTCGTTCGTTCCAGTTCTCGAAGCGCTAAGCACTTCGCAGCTTCAGACAATCGAAAAGGCCGCCTCCCGGGCGGCCTTTTTGTTTGCGGCTCGGCAGTCACCCCACCCGCGCCTGCGCGACCTCCCCATTAAGGGGAGGTAGAAGAGCGCGACGCCCTACCTCCCCTCGATGGGGAGGTCGGCGCGTAGCGCCGGTTGGGGTGAAGGCGCCGGCATAAACAGGTCAGGCCTTGCCGCCCTTGATATAGTCGATGAACGCCCGCAGCGGGGCCGGCACCAGCCGCCGGCCGGGATAATAGAGGAACGGTCCGGGAAAACTCGGCCACCACGGTTCGAGAATGGGCTCAAGCGCGCCGCTTTCGAAGTGGGGGCGAAGCCAGCCCTCGAAGAGGCCGATGATGCCGGTGCCGGCGATGGCCGCATCGACGGCAAGATCGGTCGCGCCGCCGATCCGCACGATCAGCGGCCCTGTCGGATCGACCCGCACCACCTCACCGTCGCGCTCGAACTCCCAAGGCAGCATCGCACCGCTGGCAAAGCGCCCGCGCACGCAAGAGTGGCCAAGCAGGTCGCTCGGGTGTTGCGGCCGCCCATGACGAGCAAGATAGGCAGGGCTGGCAGCGGTGGCGAAGCGCTGCACGCGCGGTCCGATCGGCACCGCGATCATGTCCTGCTCCAGCCGCTCGTCATAGCGGATGCCGGCGTCACACCCGGCCGCCAGCACATCGACAAAGTTCTCATCGGCGATCACTTCCAGACGGATGCCGGGATAGGCGGCGAGGAAACCCGGCACGATATCGGGCAAGATCAACCGCGCGGCGCTGACCGGCACATTGAGACGCAGCGAGCCCGCCGGCCTGTCGCGAAAGCCGTTCACCACGTCCAGCGCCGCCTCCACCTCCGACAGCGCCGGGCCGAGCCGCTCCAGAAGGCTAAGGCCCGCCTCGGTGGGTACAACGCTGCGCGTCGTGCGATTGAACAACCTGACACCGAGCTGCACTTCCAGGCGACGCACCGCCTCACTCAAGCCGGAGGCGCTGCCGCCGCTCGCACGCGCGCCATCGCGAAAACCGCCGGCGCGCGCCACCGCCACGAAGGCGTTCAGGTCACTGAGGTCCATCATTGTTCGCCATTCCGCACGGCCTGTGTGGATTGTACCGGATTATCACGAGGTTGGGCAGCGCCTATCTCTGCCTCCTCAAAGGAGATCAATCATGTCCAATATCCAACAATCCGGCACCTTCGCCCCCGCCACCTTCAAGCTTGGCAGTCATACCGTGAAGCGGCTCGGATACGGTGCCATGCAGCTCGCCGGGCCCGGCGTGTTCGGGCCGCCCAAGGACCATGACGCGGCACTGGCCGTGCTGCGCGAGGCGATTGCGCAGGGGATCGACCATATCGATACCAGCGACTTCTACGGCCCGCACGTCACCAACCGGCTGATCCGCGAAGCACTGGCACCCTACCCCGACGATCTCGTCATCGTCACCAAGATCGGCGCGCGGCGGGGGCCCGATGGCTCCTGGCTGCCGGCTTTCTCTCCCGAGGCGCTGACCCAGGCGGTGCACGACAATCTAAGCAATCTTGGGCTCGATGTGCTCGACGTCGTCAACCTGCGCATCATGTTCGATACCCATGGCCCCGCCGAGGGATCGATCGAAGCGCCACTCACCGTCCTGGCCGGGCTTCAGCAAAAAGGTTTGGTCAGGCATATCGGGCTGAGCAACGTGACGCCGGCGCAGATCGCCGAAGGGCGCCGTATCGCCGAGATCGTCTGCGTGCAGAATCAGTACAATCTTGCGCATCGCGGCGACGACGCCCTGATCGACGACCTTGCCCGCAACGGCATTGCCTATGTGCCGTTCTTCCCGCTCGGCGGCTTCAACCCGCTGCAATCCTCCACCCTGTCGGACGTCGCAACGCGCCTCGGCGCCACGCCAATGCAGATTGCGCTCGCCTGGCTGCTGCGCCGCGCGCCCAACATCTTGCTGATTCCCGGCACATCGTCGGTCGGACATTTGCGGGAAAACCTCGCTGCTGCCGAACTGGAGCTTTCGGATGATGTGCTTCAGGAGTTGGATGGGATGGCGATAGCGGCTTGAAGCTAGCCAATCTCCCCCCTTGAGGGGGAGATGTCGCCAAAGGCGACAGAGGGGGTCGGCACGACCGGGCGCGACCTCCTGCGGCAGATGAAGGTTGGCGCTCTGTGCGCGGCGACCCCCTCTGGCCTGCCGGCCATCTCCCCCTCAAGGGGGGAGATCGCTGTTCCAGCGGCGAGCCTCAATTGATACTCGCCGTATTCGCCGGCTCAACCGGCCGCTCCCCATCTGTATAAGGCACGCGAAAACCATTCGCCGTCAGCCATACGATGGCTGCCTTCGGCTCGTCCGTCTGGATGATTGTGGCGCCGCGATCGGCCCAAAAACCCCAGACTTCGCGCGGCAGGCTGGCCTGCACCGCCAGTTCGTCGCCGCGGCCGCCAGCGAGGAAGCCGCCCGGCTTGCCAGCGATGGCGTAGGTGTCGGCCCAGATATGCCAGTTGCCCCTGACCGCGGCCGCGCGCATGCGCGTGCTGAACAACGGCCCGCCGGTCTCGGTCAGCGTCTCGGCGCCTGCCCGCCAGTTGATCAGCTCGATTGCGCGCGGCGAAAAGGCATGGCCGACCGTCCGGGCGAAGCCGGCATCACGCACCGCATCATCGGCGATGATCGGCATGAACTCGAAGCCGTCGCCGATGGCGGCCATTGCGGCCTTGACCATGGTGATCCTGTCCTGGTTCCACAAATTCTCCTTGACGATGACCTGCTCGGCCATGCCGAGATCGCGAGCCACCGCGATCATGCCCGAGAGGTCGCCGACGTCGAGCTTGTTGTCGAGGTTGATGAGGATCCTGTCCCTGGTCGCCATCAGCATCTCGCGCAGCGTCGAGACTGTTTCACCCGTCACCGCACCGGTGCCTTCGACCACCAGCCTGCAGGTCTTCAGTTCGGCCAGGGTGTATTTGACCACCTCGCCCTTGCAGGTGGTGGTGCGGTCGAGCCAGCTGTCATGCATGACGACGAACTCACCGTCCTTCGAGCGCCTGATATCGACCTCGACGATTTCTGCGCCCATGGCGATCGACCCCTCCACGGCGGCAATCGAATTTTCCGCGTAGAGCGTCTTGCCCGCCTGCATGCTGCCGGCGCGATGCGCGACCACCATGATGTGGTCGCGCCACTGGTTGGCGTGCTCGAAGCGATCAAGAATCTGCCTGGCGCGGGTCTCGCCGGCCAATGACTGGCCAGAAAAGGCCGCAAGTGCCGAGGAAAACAGAAGGCTCAGCCAGATGGTCCGCATCGAGAATCGCTCCTTGCCGGATCCAGATCGGCATAGGCGACCCTCGTGACATCCAGGTGAACGAAGCCGGCTAGCGGTTGTTCGCGGGGAGTGCGCGTCAGATGCGTTTCGAGAGCCGGCGGAACCACGCCATGGCCGGCATCTCGACAAAACGCCAGGTGATCCAGGAGGCGGCAATGGTGGCCGCGAGCATGACGACGATCGCCAATGCTCCGGTCCAGCCGGCGCCGAAGCCGGTGGCAGGCTGGCCGCGCAGCATGAAATCGCCCATCAGGCCGAGGCCGAGCTTGCGCTCGACAAGCCCGGCGACGTTGATCATGCGCGCCTGGACGAAGATGTGCACCATGTAGATGGAGTAAGACAGCGCGCCGAGCGTCAACATGAACGGGGTTCTCAGCAAGGCACTGATCCAGCCGCCCTCATGGGCGAACAGGAACAGCGCCAGCGCGAACACCAGGGGTGCCGCGATGCCGAAATCATTGCCGCCCGCCAGCGAGACGAAAAGCACGATGACGGTCACCATGACGATTTCGGCAAGGGTCCAGTCCATCCGCGGGCCGCTCCTCACGAGGGCCTGTCGCGCCCCTGCAATGGAATCATGCTGAAACCAGGCCAGCAAGGCGCCGAGCGAGAAGCCGTACAGGCAGCGGATGAAGCCGAAATCGAAGGACACATCCATATGATGAGTCGAGAAGCCGAGCAGGAACAACGGCGCGGTGACCGCGGCAGCGACGAACCATATCCAGGCGCGCGCGCCGGCGACGAAGACCACGCCGGCAAACAAGAGATAGGCGAAGAACTCGGCCGAAATGCTCCAGCTTGGCGCATTCCAGGTCAATTGATCCTCGAAACCGACACCCTGGAGCAGAACAAGATTGGCAAGCAGGCTGCCGAGGTCGAAGCCTCCGCTGAAGGGGGCAGCCCCGGTGCCGTGCAATTGCGGCAGCATCAGCCGCAGCAACTCGAAGCCGGCGAAGGCGGCAAGCATGAGCAGATGCAGCGGGTAGATGCGGCCGAAACGGACCAGTGCGAAGCGCGCGACCTGTTCCGGCTGGTTCAGCCGATCGCCGTAGCTGCTGGCGATGACGAAACCGGAAAGGACGAAGAAGAAATCGACGAACAGGTAGGACGAACCGATGAAGGCGCTTTGCGAAATCGTCGAAGCGGTCGGAAAGTGAAACAGCGCCACCAGAAGCGCGCAGATGCCGCGCCACGAATCGAGCACCAGGAAGCGTTCGCCGGCGACCGTGCCGGTGCGGGCCGACGCCACGACACGGGTGGGGTTGAGAAACGCGGTCTGCGTCATGATGATACAATCCTGTCTTGCCGTGGCACTCGGGCAGCGCCATTCCGTCTCGCCAAGCTGTGACTGGCATCTTCCGTGCCGGTTCTGTAGTTGTTGCACCCCGATGAAAAACGAGGATCCGTAATGGCGAACAACAACATCGACAACGCCTTCACCGCCCGTTCCAAAACGGGCGCCGCGTTCGAGCCGACCTATTCCGGCGCGCTGTCGTTCATGCGCCGCAAATACACAAAAGACGTGAAGGGCGCGGACGCGGTGGTGTGGGGTATTCCCTTCGATGCCGCCGTCACCAACCGGCCGGGCGCCCGCTTCGGGCCGCAGGCGATCCGCCGCGCCTCGGCGATCCTCGATAACGACCCGCAATATCCGTTCTCACGCGATTTGTTCGAGCATCTGGCGGTGGTCGACTATGGCGATTGCCTGCTCGATTCGGGCAATCACCAGAAGACACCCGGCACGATCGAACGTGAAGCGGCCAAGATCCTGAAGTCCGGCGCCTTCCTGCTGACGCTCGGCGGCGATCATTTCGTCACCTGGCCGCTGCTCAAGGCGCATGCCGCCATCCATGGTCCGCTCGCCTTGGTGCAGTTCGACGCCCATCAGGACACCTGGCCGGACGACGGCAAGCGCATCGACCACGGATCCTTCGTCGGCCGTGCCGTCAAGGAAGGCATCATCGACCCCGACCGCTCGATCCAGATCGGCATCCGCACCCATGCACCCGACACGTTCGGCATCAAGATCCTCCATGGCCATGAAATCGAGGAGATGCGGGCGTCCGATATCGCCTACGCCATCGTCGACCGCACCGGCGGCAAGAAGACCTACCTCACCTTCGACATCGACTGCCTCGATCCGGCCTACGCGCCTGGCACAGGCACGCCAGTTGCCGGCGGGCCGTCCTCGGCGAAGATCCTGTCGACGCTGCGCCAACTCAACCAGATCGATATTGTCGGTGCCGACGTCGTAGAGGTTGCGCCGGCCTATGATCACGCCGATATAACGGCGATCGCCGGCTCGATGGTGGCCATGCAATATCTCGGCCTGCTGGCTGAGCGAAAGGCCCGGCTTGAAGAGTTGAACAACGGCAACCACAATGGTGCCGCAGTGATTCAAGGTCAGGGCATATAATCTTGAAATATCAGGGAATTTGATCAACCCATGAAACCGAAAATCTTCATCGACGGCGAACACGGCACCACCGGCCTGCAGATCAGGGCGCTGCTTGCCGAGCGCAGTGATCTGGAGATCATTTCCATCCCGACCGAACGCCGCAAGGAAACCGCGGCGCGCGCCGAGTTTCTCAACGCCGCCGATGTCGCGATCCTGTGCCTGCCTGACGACGCGGCGAAGGAAAGCGTCTCGCTGATCGCCAACGACACCACCAAGGTCATCGATGCGTCGACCGCGCATCGCGTGGCGGAAGGCTGGGCGTATGGTTTCGCCGAGATGGACAAGGACCAGGCAAAGGCGATCGCCTCGGCAAAACGCGTCGCCAACCCAGGCTGCTGGCCGCAGGGACCGATCGCCACGCTACGGCCGCTGGTCACGTCAGGCCTGCTGCCGGCGGATTTCCCGATCACCGTCAACGGCATTTCGGGCTATTCGGGCGGCGGACGGCCGATGATCGAGGACTATGTCGCCAAGGGCGAGGAAGCCTCGGAATTCCTGCCCTACGGCCTCACGCTTCAGCACAAGCACGTGCCGGAATTGAGGGCCTATGCCAGGCTGTCGCATGATCCGATCATGCAGCCGGCGGTCGGCAATTTCGCGCAAGGCATGATCACCGTCGTGCCGTTGCAGCTTGGCGGCCTCGACCATGTGCCGACCGGTGCGGAGCTGCATGCGGCGATTGCCGACCATTTCGCCGCCATCAAGGGCGGCGTGGTCGAAGTGGCGCCCTATGCGCATTCGGAGCGCATGCCGGAGATCAATCCCGAGGTCTACAACGGCACCAACCGGATGAAGGTCTATGTCTTTGCCAATGACAAACGGGCGCAGGCCCTGCTGCTGGCGGTCTATGACAATCTCGGCAAGGGTGCCTCCGGTGCCGCCGTGCAGAACATGGACCTGATGCTCGGCCTCTGATGGACACGCCAGCCTTTCCGGCGCGCTGGAAAGTCAGCGCGCCCGAACTCATTGCCGAGACCTTTTCGAGCCGCATCTGGAAGGTTTTGCGCGAAGACGGCTCGCCGGCGATCGTCAAGGCGCTCAAGCCTTTCGACGATGTCGCCGACGAGTTGCGCGGCGAGCATTATCTCGCCTGGCGGCGCGGCGAAGGCGCGGTGCGCCTGCTCGGCCGCGACGGCCACAGCATGCTGCTGGAATATGCCGGTGAAACGCTGCTTCAGCAAGTTCTCGACGAACAGGGCGACTTTGTAGCGACCGTAATCGCGGCCGAGGTGATGGCGAAGCTGTTGTCACAGGGGAAAGACCCCTTCCCGCCCGAACTTCAGCCGCTGAGGGAACGGTTCGCCAGCCTGTTCAACAAGGCAAATGCCGATCGCGACGCCGGCCATGAGAGCCTCTATGTCGAGGCCGCCACTATTGCCGACCGGCTGCTGGCCGATCCGCACGATATCAGGCCCCTGCATGGCGATCTGCATCACGAGAATATCCTGCACGGACCGCGCGGCTGGCTGGCTATCGATCCGAAGGGCGTTCTCGGCGACCCCGGCTTCGACGCCGCGAACATGCTCTACAACCCGCTCGGCCGGGACGATCTGTGCCTCGACCCTGAGCGGATCGCAGATATGGCCGGGATTTTTGCCAACACTCTGGGCCAGACACCGGCCGCTATCCTCGATCATGCCATTGCCTATGGGTGCCTGTCGGCATCCTGGCACCATGAAGACGACAATGCTGTCGAGGAGAGCCGCGAATTGTCGATCGCCGAGGCGATCCGGGCGGTGCGGGCAGGCTTCTGATCCGGACCCGGTAGACCAGCTCGGGATCAGCCCCTGAGCGCTATTCCCGCCGGCAAGGGATAAGCACCCTTGGTGCCGCGCCAATGGGCGGCTGCAAACCCCAGGACGATGAGCGCAAATCCCTGATGGGTCAGCGCCAAATGCAGCGGCACATGCATCAGCAGCGTGCCGATGCCGATCGAAGCTTGGACCAGCACCAGTAGAAACAGCAGCGTCGCGCGCCGCGCATGCGTTGTTTCAGGCAGCCGCCGGCGCGTGGCGATCATGTGCCACAAGGCCACGGCGAAAACCGTGTAGGCGCCGAGCCGATGGATGAACTGCACCGTCTTCGGACTCTCGAAGAAGTTGCGCCACGCCGGCTCGAGGATCAGCAGATCGCCAGGGATGATCTTGCCGTCCATCAACGGCCAGGTGTTGTAGCTCAGGCCCGCATCGAGCCCGGCGACCAGGCCGCCGAGATAGATCTGGATCAGCGCCAGCAGCACGATGGACCCGGCCAGCCTCTGCGTCGACCGATCGGCGGCGGGTTCGGAATGCGGCGCCAGTCCGCGCGCGACCACCATGGTGGCGGTGAAGATCAGCGCGGCGAGTGTCAGGTGGGTGGCCAGCCGGTATTGGCTGACGGAGACGCGGTCGACCAGGCCGGAGGCCACCATCCACCAGCCGATGGCGCCTTGCAGGCCGCCAAGCAGCAGAATGCCCACCAGCTTCGCTCCCAGGCCGCGTTCGATGCGGCGCGTCGCCCAGAAGAACAGCAGCGGCAGGGCAAAGACCAGGCCGACGCTGCGCGCCAGGATGCGGTGCGCCCATTCCCACCAGAAGATCGACTTGAACGCCTCGATGCTCATGCCCTTGTTGAGCTCGGCATATTGCGGGATCTGCTGATAGAGCTGGAATTCCTCTTGCCACTCGGCCTCGTTGAGCGGCGGGATCACGCCATGGATCGGCTTCCACTGCGTAATCGACAGGCCGGAATCGGTGAGCCTTGTGGCGCCGCCGACCAGCACCAGCGCAAACAGCACCAGAAGCACCACATAGAGCCAGCCGCGCAGCAGCGCCCGGTGATGCAGGTCGCGGTCGCGGGCGACGTATGGCGCGGCAGCTGATATGGCAGCCATGATCTTGTCCCGGCAGGTTGATTTGGCGGATTGGTGGACCATCGCACCCGTGCTGGCAAGACCATACGGCGCGGCACGCCGTCGCGCCGCGTCTCACAGGTTGCACAGTCTCGCCTCAAGGCCTATGCGAGGCCAATACCCTTTGAGCCTGCCAGGCCGCCTGTGCGAATTCCGGCATGCTCGATCAGGAGACCAACCATGCCCCTGCGCCTGAAAAAGCTGATCGGAATGTTTCTGCTGGTGGCGCTGGTCATCGTCTATGCGCTGGTCGCATCGATCTTCGCGGTCGCCCGGCTCTCGGAGTCGGGTCCGTGGGTGCATTTCCTGTTCTTCCTGCTCAGCGGCCTGCTCTGGGTGCTGCCGGCGATGGGCATCATCAAATGGCTGATGCTGGAGCCGAGGGCCAAGCGCTAGGCGAAACCGCCAGCGTCAGATGGTGACGACCATCTTGCCGGCGTTGGCGAGCGGCGTCGTCACGCCCGACAGCATGGTGCGGATGTGGGCGAGGCTCTGGTAGCGGCCGTTGACGGAAATGCGCGGCAAGGCGTGCAGGAACCCGGCATGCTCGGCGCGCAGCACGCCGTGGCGCGTCGTCACGGCGGAGGTATAGCCTGCGTCGCGGGCAAAGCCCACTTCGCGGCAGCCGACAGCGCTGGCATAGCCATAGGGATAAGCGAAATGGCGGGGCATTTCGCCCAGTTCGGCCTGCAACATGGCGCGCACGGCGCCAACCTCGTGCCGGGCATCGGCTTCGGAGAGCCGCTTCAGATTGCTGTGGTTGATCGTATGGGCGCCGATCGTCACCAGCGGATGCGCGGCGATGCGACGGATTTCATCCCAGCTCATCAATGTGCGCAAGCGTGGGCCGTCGGCGTCGATGCCGTTTGCGCGAGCCAGGTCACGCAACACGGCCTGCAGGTCCTCCTCGCGGATTTCCGAGGTGAGATAGGCGTGCAGGCGTGCATTGGCTTGCAGCTTCTTCGCGGGGGTCGAGCAATCGATCGTCAGCGGACCCTTCGGCCGCGTCAGCGTCATGGTATCACGCGCGTTGACGATGTCCTCGACCACATCCCACCACAGGTCGGCGGTGCCGTTGATCAGCCCGGGCGCGACATAGATGGTGATTGGCGCGCCATGCTTCTCCAGCACCGGCAGCGCCTCTGTCATGTTGTCGCGATAGGCGTCGTCGGCGGTGATCGTGGCAAACTGACCGCCCTTGCCGCCTGCTTTGATGCGCTCAACGGCTTCGTCCATGGAAACAAAGGCATAGCCATGCGCCTTCATGTCCGCGATCATGGCGTCAAGGAAGCCGGGCGCGATATTCAGATGCCGGTTGACGCTGTCGGGCCGTTCCGGCGTCGCGGTAACACGGTGCAGCATCAGGATGGCGCCAATGCCACCGATGAACGGCTTGGCCAGCGGTGCAAGGCCGGTATAGCGGGCGACGTTCAGCGCCAGTTTCCGGATTGCCTCCCCGCCGTCGATCATTCATTCACCTTTTGCGCCTAGGCTGATCCAAGCACGGAATGCGCCTATGCGAACCCCCAAATCGCGATCAATACGTCCTAAGGATTGAGGTATGGTTGACGCAACCGCGTCATTTGACGGCAATCGGCTTGCGGCCACCGAGGCATCGTCGCGCGCCTTGCCACGGGACCATGCCGGCCTGTCGATTTCAGTGGCGTCCACGGACGGACTCGCGGCCTATGCCGAGTTCTGCCGCTCGGCCCTGTTTGGGCCGGCGCAGAGTGCTGCCTGGGTCCAGAACTGGGCGACCGAGACACGACCGGACCTGCTCGTCGCGACGCTGAGTGCCGAGGGCAAACCGGTTTTCTCGCTGGCGCTGGAGGTTGCCGCCAGGGGGCCGTTCCGGATCGCCCGCTTCATGGGTGGGCGCCACGCCAACGGCAACTTCGTCGCCGCGGACCCGAACTGGCTGGCCAAAGCGGATATACCGGCCCTCCGATCGGTGCTGGCGGCCATCGCCAAGGCACGCCCGGACATCGATCTGGTCGCGCTCGAGCGGTTGCTGCCCGATCTCGACGGCGTCGCCAATCCGCTCGCATCGCTTGAGCATTTTTCCAGCCCCAACCTGTCGCTGGCCGTCGATCTCGCCGGCGGCTTCGATGCGCTGCTTTCCCGCGCCAGCGGCAAACGCAAACGCAAGAAGCACCGGTCGCAGATCCGGAAATTCGAGGCCGTAGGCAGCTATCGGCGCATCGGGGCCCGCACCCCCGACGAGGTGGGCAGGCTGCTCGACGCCTTCTTCGAGATGAAGGAACTCCGCTTCCGCAAGATGGGCATCGCCAATGTTTTTGGCGACGCACAGGTACGCGGCTTCTTCCGCGCGCTGTTCATGCAGGCGCTTGCCGAGGACAGGCCTTCCTTCGTGCTGCACGGGCTCGAGGTTGCCGGCAAGCTGCGCGCGATCACCGGTTCAAGCCGCTTGGGCAAACGCCTGATCTGCGAATTCGGAGCGATCGCCGAGGACGATCTCGGGCACGCCAGCCCTGGCGACTTCCTGTTCTTCGACAACATCCAGGAAGCCTGCGAGACCGGTTTCGAGGTCTATGACTTTTCCGTCGGAGATGAGCCTTACAAGCGGCTGTGGTGCGATATCGAAACGCGGCATTTCGAAGTGCTGGTCCCCTTGACCGTGAAGGGCCGCATGCTGGCGCTGACGCTTCGGCAAGGCGCGCGGCTGAAAGCCTTCGTCAAGAACAGCCCGACGATCTGGAAGCTGACCAAAGTGCTGCGCCGCAAAGCCGCCGGCCAGCCAGCGCCCGCGGAAGAAGATAGCTAACGCCATGAAGCCGATCATCCGCACACTGTCCCTGCAGGAACTGGCGCTTCTCGTCGACTGGGCGGCCGCGGAAGGCTGGAACCCAGGTCATGAAGACCCGGCGATGTTCCAGGCCGCGGACCCCGAAGGCTTCATCGGCGCCTTTGTCGGCGACGACATGGTCGCGGCAATTTCGGCCGTGGCCTATGGAAGCGAATTCGGTTTCATCGGCCTCTACATCTGCCGGCCTGACATGCGCGGCATGAGCTACGGCAAGGCCGTGTGGGACGCCGGCATGAAAAGGCTCTCGGGCCGGACTGTCGGCCTCGACGGCGTCGCCGAGCAGCAGGCCAATTACCGGCGCAAGGGCTTCGCGCCGGCCTATGAGACCATCCGCTTCACCGGGCGCATGGCAGGCCAGCCGGTCAGGGCCGATGGGTTGCGGATGATTACGACGCAGCTCCTGTCCGGCATCGTCGCCTATGACGCCCATTGCTTTCCGGCGCCCCGAGGCACCTTTCTGAAGCGATGGCTGCAGGAGCCGCATCATGGGCTGGCGGCGATCGGTTCGCGCGGCGTGACCGGTTTTGGCGTGGCGCGCCGCTGTCGATCCGGCTTCAAGATCGGCCCGCTGTTTGCCGACGACACGGAGATCGCTTTGCAACTCCTGGAGGGGCTGGCCGGTGCCTGCGAGGGCGGCGAGCTGCACATCGACGTCCCCGCCGATAACGCCGGCTTCATAACTGCGCTCGATGCGGCCGGCTTTGCGCCGACCTTCACCACCACGCGCATGTACAAGGGGCCTGCCCCGGAATTGGACCTGCGAAGGGTGTTCGGCGTAACGACGCTTGAACTGGGATAGATCGGGCGAACCGCAGAACGGCCCCGCCGGCGATCCGGGGCTCCCCTCAGGCAGCGGCAGTGCGCCTTCCCGGCACCGGATTGCCGGGCGGTTCGTGGCCGAGCGGCGTCACCAGCGTGAGGTCGGGGTAGCCGTTCTCGATCAGCTTGACCGCAGCCTGCGTCACCTCATCGTCGGCCTCCAGCATGGAGAGAAAGACCTCGGTGGCATCGCCGGTCAGGCGGCCGATGCCTTGTGCGTCGGCCGGTCCGCACTCGACCACGACCAGGTCGTAGGCTGTCGTCAGCGACTGCATGATGATCGGCAGCCGGTCGGCGGCACGCATGGCACGAACCGGATCGGCGGTTCCGACCGGGATGACGTGACAGTCCGAGTAGAGATCGGCATGGATGACGTCACTGAACTGCGCTTCCGAAGCGAGCAGGTTGGTGATGCCGGGGAAAAGCCCGCTGTCCAGCATCGGCCGCGAGGCGGCCCCCGACGCGGTGAGGTCCAGCAACAGCACGCGCAGCCCGGCGTCGGCGACCTCGCGCGCCACCAGGATCGCGGATGCAGCCGCCTCGTCGCCTTCCGGCGAGACGAATATGGCGCGCGCCGCACCGCTGGAGATCAGCTTTTCGGCAGCCTTCTCGATATCGATCTCGCCCAGGGTGGAACGCGCCGGTTCGGGCTCGACAGCCGTCTGCTCTGTCGCCGTCGTATCGGGCATTGCGACCACATCCGGTGCCTCGGCCATGGCCGGCATCGCGGCGGCATAGGGCTCCGCTTCATCCGCACGTTCAGGCAGCTCCTGGCCAACCAAGGAGTCCTGCAGGACGGCAGGCTCGTGGCGGACAAATGGCTTGGCGACCGACGCCTGCGCCACCTGGGGCATCGCGACCTCATCGATCCGTTCGAAACTGGAACCGCTCGCCGGCCGCATCGCGCGGCCTGAAAACAGCTCCCGCAGAAGCGTCACTATCGCCATGATCAGCAGCGATGCGGCGAAAGCCGCGCCGACGATCGGCCCGACCTTCGGGAAATAGGCCTCGGAGGGAACAGAAGCCTTCGAGGCGATCCGCGCGTCGACCGGCAGATAGTTGCGATCCTGGCGCGAAGCGGCTTCGCGGTAGTTGGTCAGGTACAGTTCGAGTTGCTGTCGCTTGGCGGTCGCGTCGCGCTGCAGTGCGTCGAGATCGACCTGCTGTTCGCCGGCCTGCGCCGAAGCGGCTTTCAATGTGTTGACGTCGGCGACAAGCTGGTTCTCGCGGGCCTTTGCCGTCTCGGCCTGCATCAACAGGCCTTTCATGATCTTCTGGGCCTCGCTGCGAATCTGTGCGTCGAGATCGGACAGTTGCGATTTCAGCGCGCGAATGCGCGGATGATTGCCAAGCAGTGTCGTCGACAGATCGGCGATGTTGGAGCGCAATTCGACTTGTCGCTCACGCAAGCGCTGGATCAGGTCCGATGACAGAACCTCCGGCACGGCATCCAGCGAACCGCCATTCTGCAGCGCCCTGCGCACACCGTCGGCGGTCGCTTCGGCCGCGGCGCGGTTGGCGCGCACTTTCGACAGTTCGCTCGACAGTTCCGAAAGCTGCTGGGTGGCCAGCACCGAATTGTTGCCACCCATCAAAAGATCGGACTGGGCGCGATAGGCGGCGACCTTCGCCTCGGCATCCTTGACCTGCCGCTGCAGGTCGGCGATCTCGGGCGCCAGGAAGTCTGCCGCGGCGCTGTTCGATTCGAGCTTGGCCGCCCCTTGCCCCGCTATATAGGCGGCGGCGATGGCGTCCGGTACGGCGGCCGCGAGCTTGGGATCTTCCGATGAGAACTCAATGGCAATGATGCGGGTCTTCTCGACGCCATAGACGTTGAGCTTCTCGTGCATTTTCTTGAGCACGCGCTCTTCCGTCGGAATTTCCATCGGGTCGCTTTTCAGGCCGACCAGGACCAGAGCGCGGCTCACCGCCGACATGTCGAGCGCTTCATTGAACTCGGGCAGTTTTTCCAGGCCAAGCTTTTGCGAGACCTGCTTGAGGATTTCGTTGGAGGAGATGATCTGGACCTGTGTGGCGACGCCCTGCTCGTCGAGAATTGGCCTGTCGGTGTCGTTATTGTTGCTGGCCGGCCGCGTGTAGATGGATTCGCGCGGCGCGATCTCCACCTGCGTCTCGGCCTTGTAGTGCCGGGTTGCCAGCGAGGCGAAAGCAAAGGCCAGCCCGGTTGCCAACAGGACGACGAGGACTATACGCAGCCAGTTCCTCGCCAGGCTGGCGAAGAGCTGCCTGAGATCGACATCGACATCTGCGGCCGCGGACTGAACGGACATGCATCCCTACTCCGATACTGGGTCAGCACGCACCGTAAACAACTATGGTAACTCAGCCGTTAAGATCGTGGTAAGTTTCCGTTAGGGTTTACTGGCGGGTGACAAACAAAACCGCCAAGAATCACAAAAACTCTTGCCGATGCGCCACGTGTCGGCCGCTCCCTTTACCGGCCATTAACCCTAACAGGATGATAACGGGCCTCGATCCCTGATGTTTGCTGCGACGCCGCAGTGGCCCAGTCGAAGGTACTTGTCCGGTCATGAAAAGCACTGCTTCCCTGTTTCGCGCGCTGCTTGCCGTATCGATGCTGGCTGGCTGTTCCAGCTACCGGCCGACGCCGGCCGCCTTCCATGAGGTGCTCGATCAGCCCTACCGTCTTGGCGCCGGCGACCGCGTCCGCGTGACCGTGTTCGAGCAGGACGGGCTGACCAACACCTACAGTGTCGATCAATCCGGCTATCTCTCCTTCCCGCTTGTCGGCGCCATACCGGCGCGCGGCCACACCGCGCAGCAGATGGAAAAGGAGATCGCCGACAAATTGCGGCAAGGCTATCTGCGCGATCCCGACGTTTCGGTCGAGATCGACCGCTACCGGCCGATCTTCGTCATGGGCGAAGTGGGTGCCGCCGGCCAATATTCCTATGTTCCCGGCCTGACGGTGCAGAAGGCGATCGCCATTGCCGGCGGCTTTACGCCGCGCGCCAACCAGGAAAGCGTCGACATCACCCGCGACATCAACGGCAAGGTGATGACCGGCCGCGTGGTCACCTCCGACCCGCTGCTGCCGGGCGATACGGTCTACGTCCGCGAACGTCTGTTCTGACAGACACCACGTGGCGGACAGGCTCAGGATCGTCCATTGCTTTCGCTCACCCGTCGGAGGAATTTTCCGGCATGTGCGCGACCTGGCCGAGGCGCAGGTCGCCGCCGGGCATTCCGTCGGCATCGTCTGCGATTCGACGACGGGCGGCGCGTTCGAGGAACATTTGTTCGAGCAGATGAAGGGCATGCTGGCGCTCGGCATTCATCGCACGCCGATGCAGCGCCACGTCGGTCCCGGCGACCTTGCCTCGGCTTGGCGCACATACAGGATCATCAAGGAATTGCGGCCGGACGTACTGCACGGGCACGGCGCCAAGGGTGGCGCCTATGCCCGTCTGTTCGGCTCATTGTTGCGGGTATCAAGGTCTCGCGTAGCCCGCCTTTATTCGCCGCATGGCGGTTCGCTCCACTATGACGAAAACACGGTCATCGGAAAGCTGTTCTTCGCGCTCGAGCGCTTCATGGCTCGCTTCACCGACTATCTGCTGTTTGTCTCGGACTATGAGCGGCGGACCTATCGCCACAAGGTCGGCGAGCCGCCCATTCCCAATACCCTCGTCTATAACGGCCTGCGCGCCACTGAATTCGAGCCGGTGATCACCGAGCCGGACGCAGCCGACCTGCTTTATATCGGCATGATGCGCGACCTGAAGGGACCGGATATCTTCATCGATGCATTGGCCCTTGCCGGCCCACGGTTCGGCCGCGCGCTGACCGCGGTGATGGTCGGCGACGGCGACGACCTTGCGCGTTACCACGGGCAAGTGAAACGCCTCGGGCTCGAGCGCCATGTCCGCTTCCTGCCGCCGATGCCGGCCAGGGAGGCCTTTGCCCTTGCCGCGCTTATCATCGTTCCCTCGCGCGCCGAAGCCATGCCCTATATCGTCCTGGAAACGCTTGCCGCGGGAAAGCCGATGATCGCAACCGCGGTCGGCGGCATCCCGGAGATATTCGACACCGGTTCCCCTGCCCTGATCCGACCTGACCCGATCGAGCTCGCCGACAGGATGAGCCAGGCGCTGGCCGACCCGGTCGCCTATCGCGACCTGATGCCCGATAGCGCCAACCTCAAGGCACGCTTCGGCGCCGATGTGATGGCCGCCGACATCGAGAAGGCCTATTTCGCCGCGCTCGACAGGTAGGCACAGGGCCAAGCCGTTCCAAAGCCATACGTTGTTTCAAGGGTTTCTTAGCTCTCTTTTGCTATGACCGTGGGGAAGTTTGCGGAAAGCCCTCATGAACGAGATCGACCCCGCGCGCCGCTTTTCAGCAGAGGCGGTGCGTAAATTCGACGGCCCGGCCGATGGCGACACGGCAAGCGGCATGAACGATGTCGCCCGCCAGGTCGCCTCGCAATACCGGCGCGATACGATGTCGCCGATCATGGTCAGCGGTGTCCTGCGCATGGTCGAATTCGGCTTGCTGTTCCTGTCGGGACTCGCCGTCTATTTCCACTATGTCGGATTCTTCAACCATCTCGCCTGGCAATATCCGGTGACGATCGCAGCGGGCTCGTTCCTTGCCGTGGTGCTGCTCGACGTCACCGACTGCTACCAGATCGTCGCCCTGATGCGGCCCATCGCCAATTTCGGCCGCGTGCTGCTGGTCTGGGCCGGCACTTTCGCCCTGATGGCGCTGACGGCATTCGTCATGAAGATGTCGCAGGACTATTCGCGCCTATTGTTCGGCAGCTGGTTCGTCATCGGCTTCGTTCTCATCTTCGGCCTCAGGCTGGTGATGTCGAAGCTGATCCGGGCCTGGGCGCGCGATGGCCGCATGGAGCGGCGCGCCGTCATCGTCGGCGGCGGCAAGGCGGCGGAAATCCTGATCCGCTCGGTCGAAAAACAGCCCTACAACGATATCCGCATCTGCGGCATCTTCGACGATCGCGGCGACAAGCGCTCGCCGCCCATCGTCGCCGGCTACCCCAAACTCGGCACCATTTCGGAACTGATCGAGTTCGCCCGCATCGCCCGCATCGACATGCTGATCGTATCGCTGCCGCTGACCGCCGAATCGCGGGTGCTGCAGTTGCTGAAGAAGCTGTGGGTGCTGCCGGTCGACATCCGGCTGTCGGCGCATTCCAACGCGCTGCAATTTCGCCCGCGCGCCTATTCCTACATCGGCGCGGTGCCGATGCTCGACATCTTCGACAAGCCGATCAACGACTGGGATTCGGTCGCCAAACGCGCCTTCGACATCGTCTTCAGCCTGATCGGCATCGTCGTGTTCTCGCCGGTCATGCTGGCGACCGCCATCGCCATCAAGCTCGACAGCAAGGGTCCGGTGCTGTTCCATCAGAAGCGGCACGGCTTCAACAACGAGATCATCGAGGTCTACAAGTTCCGCTCGATGTATACGGACAAGGCCGACCCGACCGCCAAGCAGACGGTGACCAAGAACGATCCTCGCGTCACCCGCGTCGGCCGCTTCATCCGCAAGACCTCGATCGACGAG
This sequence comes from Mesorhizobium sp. LMG17149, assembly GCF_024518695.1. Lineage (NCBI taxonomy): Bacteria > Pseudomonadati > Pseudomonadota > Alphaproteobacteria > Hyphomicrobiales > Phyllobacteriaceae > Mesorhizobium > Mesorhizobium sp. LMG17149. Next base: position 34,346 of record NZ_JANIFL010000015.1, on the reverse strand, counting down.
TTGCCGCAGTTCTTCAACTCGCTGCTCGGTTCGCTGTCACTGGTCGGCCCGCGTCCTCATGCCATCGCCGCGCAGTCGCACAACCTGCTCTACAACGAGGTGGTCGACGGCTATTTCGCCCGCCACAAGGTCAAGCCCGGCGTCACCGGCTGGGCGCAGATCAATGGCTGGCGCGGCGAGATGGACACCAACGAGAAGATCCGCATGCGGACCGAGTATGATCTCTACTACATCGAGAACTGGTCGCTGCTGTTCGATTTGCGGATCCTGTTCCTGACGCCGCTCCGGCTGCTCAATACGGAAAACGCCTATTGAGTGCGATCAGCCATGATCTGCCGCGCGCGGCGGTCAACGCCAAGCTGGTCGCGCTGATTTCGTCGGGCGCGGTCTTCCTCGGCATTCTGCTGTCGGGCTTCGTCATCAGCGAGCCGGCGCCCTATGAGCTCTACATGGCCGGGCTGATCGCCATCTGGGCGCTTTTCGGCTTGAGGATTTCCCGCGCGGCCACGCCCTTATTGGTGCTGCTGGTGACGATGAACATCGGCGGCATGATCTCCATGACGCAGATGGCGGACCTCGCCAACACGCCGCTCTATCTCGCCGTGTCGCTGTTTCTCGCCTTCAGCGCGGTGTTCTTCGCATCGATCACCGCCGTACAGCCGAGCCTCTACCGATTGATCTTCATTGCCTATGTGGTCTCGGCCGTGGCCACCTCGCTGCTTGGCATTGCAGGCTATTTCCATGCCTTTCCGGGCGCGGAGATGTTCACCAAATACGATCGCGCCGCCGGCGCCTTCCAGGACCCGAACGTGTTCGGCCCGTTCCTGGTGCTGCCCGGCATCTATCTACTCTATCTGCTTTTGACCGGACCGGCGACACGCATGCCGCTGCTGGCGGTGCCGCTGCTGATCATCACCGCCGGCATCTTCTTCTCCTTCTCACGCGGCGCCTGGGGCATGTTCACCGTCTCGGCCGTCCTGCTCACCGGCTGCCTGTTCCTGCAGAGCGCCAGCGGCACGTTCCGGCTGCGTGTGGTGGTGATGACGATTGCAGCACTGGCGCTGCTGGTCATCGCCATGATCGTCATCCTGCAGCTGCCCGGCGTGTCGGAGATGTTCTCCAACCGTGCCCAGCTCGAACAGAGCTACGACACCGCCCGCCTCGGCCGCTTCGCCCGCTACGGGATCGGCTTCCAGATGGCGATGGAGCATCCATTCGGCATCGGCCCGCTGGTCTTCGGCACGATCTTCGGCGAAGACACCCACGACATCTGGCTGAAGATGCTGATGGATTATGGCTGGCTCGGCTTCGTGTCGTTCCTGGCGCTCGTCTTATGGACGATAGCAGCCGGCTTCCGCATCCTGCTGCGCGACCGGCCGTGGCAGCCCTATCTCCTGTGCGCCTACGTCGCCTTCATCGGCAATATAGGGCTGGGCACCTTCATCGACATCGACCACTGGCGCCATGTCTACCTGCTGCTCGGCCTGATCTGGGGCGCCATCGCGCTGGAATACCGGCATCAACTGCTGTTTCGGCCTGCCTTGCAGGGCTCGCCGGCACCGGCAATCGCAGCGGGATAAAAGTCGCGGAATTCGGTTGACCGGCACGGGGTTATCACGATACATCGCGACCGGTCCGGAGTGTAGCGCAGCCCGGTAGCGCACTTGACTGGGGGTCAAGGGGTCGTCGGTTCGAATCCGGCCACTCCGACCAATTAAAACAAGGACTTGCCCCCAAAAGTCCTTTCCGCCTTTCCACGAGACACCCTTTCCGGACACCCGAAGGGTAGCACAGACCAGAAGTTCCAGCTCTTCGACACGAATTGAGGCTGTCGGCGGCACGAGATGGAAGCCGATTGGCGCGTTGAATCGCTTGAAACCTTGAGTTCAACTCGATTCACGAATGTGTGGCAGTTTCACAACGCTCATATTCCAAACGTTTCCAATCACATGGAAGCGCTTTTCAAGCTTGGGCTGGTGTGTAGATTAAGCAGCGTAGAATCTTGGGGATATCATGAAGACGATCATTCTCTCTTCAGCACTGCTTTTGGCCCTCACGGGCGGGGCGCTTGCCGCCGACCCGATCATCAATGTGCCATCGCAGGATGTGGCGCCTGCCGGTTTCATCTGGACTGGGGGCTATGTGGGTATCGTCGCCGGGGTGAACTACCTGAAGGGCGATTTCGACATCCCGAACTATGATCCTTCCGGCTACAATGCCGACAACACGTCAGCCGAAATTGGTGGCAAAGTCGGATACAATTATCAGTTCGCGAACAATTTCGTACTCGGCGGCGAGGCATCGCTGGTTGCAGTTTTCAACGAGGGTGCGGACAGTACGTTTGATGACGAAGAGATCAATGTACACACGGACTGGCAAGCTCACATTGTTGCAAAGGTTGGCTACGCGGCAGATAGGTTCATGCCTTATGTAAAGGGCGGCATCGCTTTTCTGCACGCAAATGACGTCTTCTATTCCACCACGGGGGATCGCAGCGATCCTCAAAGCCGAACCTACATTGGCTGGACCATTGGCGCTGGTGTCGACTATGCGCTCAACGAGAAGTGGATTGTCGGCGTCGATTATGCATATGCTCATTTCGGCAGTCACGATTTTGCGAACGACCAGCTTGGGCCAACCATCTTGAAGCCAAGCACCCATACGGTTTCCGCGAGCTTGAGCTACAAATTCTGATCGGCATGGTAGGCTGTGACTGCCGTCGTCAGCCGGTGTCCGCGCCAGCTGTTCACGCCCAATCTGGGACCTCAACCTAGCCCTGACAGACATCCACCCATTCAGCGCCGGTGAGATCGACCATGCGCTGCGGTGCAATCCGCACCGCGGCGTTGGTGGCGCCTGCCGCAGGCACCACCTCTTCAAACTCGCGCAGCGACACGTCGCAATAGACCGGCAGCGGCGCCGGCAGGCCGAACGGGCAGACGCCGCCGACCGGGTGGCTGGTCGCTTCGACAACCTCGGCGGCGTCGAGCATGCGCGGCTTGCCGCCGAACTGGTCCTTGAATTTGCGGTTGTCCAGTCTGGCGATGCCGCTGGTCACCACCAGCATGGTGCGGTCGCCGACGCGCAGGCAGATCGTCTTGGCGATCTGGGCCGGCAGCACGCCATGCGCCTCGGCCGCCAACATCACCGTCGCCGAGCTCGCCTGCGTGACGATGACGTCGATGTCGGGCGCGTGGGTGGCGAAGAAGGCACGAACGGATTCCAGGCTCATCGAAAACCCATGGTTCAAAAACTTGAGGGACGGCACATCGCTGTCCAGCAGCCGAGGCTGCCGCGCGTATAAGCACGTGCGGCATACAAATCGGCAAGCCCCAGGCTGAAGTAGACGCCGCGGCAGGTACAAAGAAACCCGCCAAGGAGCCTTGGCGGGTTCTCTGGAATGCGTGGTGCGGATCTACGCCAGCGATCGGCCTTGCGCCGCCGGCGTCGGCGCAGCCGGGGTGATCAGAGCCTCCTGGGGAAGGTGAAGCGCGGACACAATACGACGCAGCTTCGACGGATCGGTCACTCTGCCGCTTTCGATATCCTCAATCTCGTCCACCGCCAGGCCGCATGTCAGGGAGAGCTCTTCCACGCTGTAACCGCGGGTCTCCCGCATCGCTCTGAGGGTGTTGTAATCTGGCCCGCTCCCGTTGGTTGCCGGTTCGGAGAGGGGTTCGCTTTTCGCATTATGGGGCATTGGCAACTCCATGACTGAAAGAGTTTGATCAAATGAGGAGTGTTGCCTGAGACGGTCGGGAAGATGCCCTCTCGCCGGCGATTTGCCAAGAGCCAAAAGGGCCGTCACGGGATCGTGAACCAGGTGCCTGGCGCGGCCCTCTCGCGCACACGTCGCGATCAAGTTGTTTTGAAGGTCCGATCAGCCTTTTGCCGGCAGTTTCGCCGCGCTCGTTCGTTATCTCCGGATCGCTGGCGTGAAACCATCCGGTTCCAGCCGGCTCGTTCCCGGAAGGATTTTTTGCAATGAACCTGAAGACAGTCATGGTCGTGCTCGGCACGATTTCCAGCCTTTCCGTCGCCGGCGCGGGCGCCGCCCAGGCCGCAGACGCGATGCGTGTGCGCGGCACGGTGGTCAGTTTCGAGCCCACGCTGCTCACCGTGAAAACGCGCCAGGGCGATACCGATGCGATCAAGCTCAAGGCTGGCTGGAAGATCTCGGGCGTCGCCAACGCCTCGGCAAAGGACATCAAGCAGGGCGATTTCCTCGGCATTGCCTCTGTTTCGAAAGCGGATGGCGGCAGCGGCGCCCTGGAGGTGGTGGTCTTTCCGGCCGCACTGAAAGGCACTGGCGAGGGCGACCGTCCCTGGGACCTGCAGCCAAACAGCCGGATGACCAACGGCACCGTTGCCGACGTTACCGATATAAGCGGGCGATCCGTCACGCTGACCTATGACAATGGCCAGACCAAGAAGATTTCGATCCCCGACACCACGCCCGTCGTGACCTTCGTGCCGGCGACGCCGACCGACCTCAAGCCGGGTGCGACGGTCTTCGTCACCGCTGAGCGGGGCAGCGACGGCGCGCTGAGCGCCAGCCGCGTCGTGGTCGGAACCAACGGCGTCGTGCCACCGATGTAGTCGAACAGGCGGCCGATGGCCGCCTCTCGATCTTGCCGTGCATGGTGACGGGAGGCTGGATTGGGCAGAAACAGTCCAGAAACAAAATTCTACAATCGGGAAATACTGACGAAAAAATTCAGGCGCGTAATTCCATTCGCGGCGGCCGGGCTATCGCCCCGATCCATATGCGCCCGCGAAACAAAAGGAAACCATCCATGAAGAAGTCCCTCCTCTCGGCCCTCGGGCTTGCAGTTGCATTGGCTTTCACGGTGCCCGTCATCGGCGCGACGAGCGCGGATGCGGCCCCGATGGCCAAGCATCATCGTCACCACCATCATCACCGCCACCATGTCCGCCACCACCATCATCACCGCCACCACCACCATGTGATCGGAAACAAGGCCTAAGCACCGCAGACCGCCACCGAGAAGACCGGCCTTGGCTTCCTGTCCAAGGCCGGCTACTCCGCCCCGCGAGGCTCGATCGCGGACTGGATCAACAATTCACGCAAGTCCACGCCGCGACGTCGTCGTCTATCCCGGCGCTGGTATGGCACCACGACCAATCCGGCATTCGCCAGCGAAATCGAGCGGCTCTGGCGGCTCGACCAATCGCATTGCGCCGGCGGCACAGAGGTGCGAGGCGCCTCCAGCGACAACAGACATAGCCGACCGCAAGGAAAATGACGGATCACCTTGAGGCGAGCCGTCACTTCTCATGCTCGTATCCCTGGGATTGGGTTCTAGAATTCAGCGCCGGCTGAACAGCAAACTGGCGACAAGACCGAGCACCACAAGGCCCACCGCCGCGGCAGCCGCCGGATGGTCGCGGGCCGATCTCTCGATCACCCGGCCCTGTTTACGGATTGCCGGCATGGCGTCGCGCAGGCGCCCAGCAAGATCGGAATAGGTGTCCAGCGCGGCATCGCGACCGTCCTCGTAATACGCGCCGCCTCGCCTTGCCACGGCCCTCTTCAAGCTGGCCAGTTCCTTGGTAAGAGCAGCGACCTGCCTGTCGAGATCAATGTCGGAGAGGGTCGAAAATGATGCCATTGGTATGTTTCCTTCACTTGCAGAAGGAAGCGTAACGCCTCACCGGAAGACGGGTTCCGGCTTTCGAACTGTCGATGTCGCGTCTGGCCGCGGTCAGCGCACCTGGTCAAGCAGGCGCTTGCATTCCAGGAGGTCGAACAGCGCCTCCTGCAGCAAGGCCCTGTTGTCGCGCGAGAGTTTCGACGCATCCGGCTGCACCGGACCCTCCTCGTCGCTCTTGCCCAGGCCGAAAAAGCGGCGGCTGGGTTTGACGCGGGGCTGGCCAACCAGTTCGTCGTCCATGCCGCGCGGCTGGGCCGCAGGCGTCAGCGGCACCTGATCGGCCTGCTTTCGCTGCGAGATCGCCTCTACGGCGGCCATGTCGCCATTGCCGATGGCAACCAGGAAATGGTTGCCGTTCTCGCGCAACAGCTTCTGCACGCCCTTGATGGTGTAGCCCTGGTCGTAGAGCATGTGGCGGATGCCCTTGATCAGCTCGACATCCTGCGGCCGGTAGTAACGACGGCCGCCGCCGCGCTTCATCGGCTTGATCTGGTTGAAACGCGTTTCCCAGAAGCGCAGCACATGCTGCGGCAGATCGAGATCTTCGGCGACCTCGCTGATGGTACGAAAGGCGTCGGGGCTCTTGTCCATGGGCGAATCCTCACGCTGGACGATGATCCGGCCTACCTGCCGAATCGGGGCTTATTTCAGCGGTTTATGAAGCAATATTCAAGCCCGGCGTCATGGCGGCGACGGTTTTCAACCGCGCAGTAGGACTACTTGCCGCTTTTGGCCTTGCCGCTCTGATGGGAGCGCAAGATACGGCTCTTCAGCACATTCGACGACTTGAAGGTCATCACCCGACGCGGCAGGATCGGCACTTCCTCGCCGGTCTTGGGATTGCGGCCGATGCGTTCGTTCTTGGAGCGGACGTGGAATGTCGCGAAGGACGACAGCTTCACCGTTTCGCCGCGCACGATGGCTTCGCAGATTTCATCCAGCACCGCTTCGACGAGTTCGGCCGATTCAGTGCGCGACAGGCCGACCTTCCGGTAAACTGCCTCGGCAAGGTCGGCGCGCGTAAGTGTCTTTCCCCCCATGCGACCGTCCCATCAGCTCAAAACATAAAATTCGGCACAACAACGGCAGAGCCTAAGTAATTGATCCGTCAAGGTCAAGGACCGAAACCGGACCGTTCGGCACTTACCAGCGAACCAGGACAGCGCCCCAGGTGAAGCCGCCACCCATCGCTTCCAGGAGGACGAGATCGCCCTTCTTGATGCGGCCGTCGGCGACGGCCACCGACAGCGCCAACGGCACGGAAGCAGCCGAGGTGTTACCGTGCAAATCGACCGTAACCACCACCTTTTGCTCAGCTATCCCGAGCTTCTTGGCGGAAGCGTCAATAATTCGTTTATTGGCCTGGTGGGGCACGAACCAGTCGAGATCATCGGCTGAGATACCCGCTTGCGCGAACGTCGCCTCGATGACGTCGGTGATCATGCCGACCGCATGCTTGAAGACTTCGCGGCCCTCCATCCGGAGGTGGCCGACCGTACCCGTGGTCGACGGCCCGCCGTCGACGAAAAGCTTGTCCTTGTGCGTGCCGTCGGAGCGCAGGCTGGCCGCCAGAACGCCATGGTCGGCGATCGCACCCGTCCCCTCGCCTGCTTCCAGGATCATGGCACCGGCGCCGTCGCCGAACAGCACACAGGTCGAGCGGTCGCTCCAGTCGAGGATGCGCGAGAATGTTTCCGAACCGATCACCAGGACACGCTTGGCCAGGCCGCCGCGGATGTAGAGATCGGCGGTGGTCACGGCATAGACGAAGCCCGAACAGACCGCCTGCAGGTCGAAGGCAAAGCCGTGATGCATGCCGAGCCGGTTCTGGATCTCGACGGCAGTGGCCGGGAATGTGTTGTTGGGCGTCGAGGTCGCCAGCACGATCAGATCGATGTCGGCGGGCGTGAGGCCGGCATTGGCAAGTGCGGCACGTGCCGCTGCTTCCCCCAGCGAAGCCGTGGTCTCGTCGTCACCAGCGATATGGCGCTGGCGAATACCGGTACGCTGGGCGATCCACTCGTCGGAGGTCTCGACCATGCCTTCGAAATCGGCATTCTTCATGATTCGGCGGGGCAGCGCGGCGCCCGTGCCGCGCACGACTGATCTGATCAAAGTTCTTTCCTATTCCTTTGCGTCGGTGACGACGTCGGATTTCCTAGATGACAGGGCACGCGGGTTGCGCGCATGAAACAGATCCAGATCGGCCTCGATGCGGTCGAGGAGGTTGTTGCGGACCATGTCATAGCCGAGTTCGATCGCGGCGGCGAACCCGTCAGAATCAGCACCGCCATGGCTTTTGACGACGATGCCGCTCAACCCCAGGAAAACGCCGCCGTTGGACCGGCCGACATCCATCTTTTCGCGCAGGCGATCGAAGGCGCCCTTGGCGAAGATGTAGCCGATCCTGGCCATCAGAGTCCGGCTCATCGCCGCGCGCAGATAGCCACCGATCTGGCGCACCGTGCCTTCCGCCGTCTTCAGCGCGATGTTGCCGGCAAAGCCTTCGGTGACGACGACGTCGACCACGCCCTTGCCGATATCGTCACCCTCGACGAAACCGTGATAGTTCATCGAGGCCATGTTGGCTTCGCGCAGCATGCGCCCGGCCTCCTTGACCTCTTCCTGGCCCTTGATCTCCTCGACGCCGACATTGAGCAGGCCGACGCTGGGCCGGGCTATGCCGAAGACCGAGCGCGCCATGCCGGTGCCGAGAATGGCAAAATCAATGAGCTGTTGCGCATCGGCCCCAATGGTCGCGCCGACGTCCAGCACCACGCTTTCGCCGCGCAATGTCGGCCAAAGGGCTGCGATCGCCGGGCGATCGATGGTGGCCATGGTGCGCAGGCAAAATTTCGACATCGCCATCAGCGCGCCGGTGTTGCCGGCGGAAATGCAGGCGTCGGCCGTGCCGGCCTTGACCGCTTCGACGGCCTTCCACATCGATGACTTCCAGCGGCCGTGGCGCAGCGCCTGGCTCGGCTTGTCGTCCATCCTGACCGCAACTTCGCAATGGAAGAATTCGCTGATCTCGGCGAGCTTGGGAAATTTGGCAAGTTCGGGGCGCACGACTTCCTCACGCCCGAAGATGACGAAGCGGATGTCGGGACGACGGGTCGCGACCGTCATGAGCGCTGGTATGACCACGGCTGGTCCGTGATCGCCGCCCATGGCATCGATGGAAATCCTGATCACGCGGTACTTATCTCACGGTTAGGCGGCAGGTCGCTTGAGCGACCGCGAAGGTTCGGCGAAAATAACGGTTTTGGGCTGCCGCACAACCGACTTTTCCGTCGCGGGCGAGCTTTTCAGGATTTTCCCAGCAAGGATCGCAGTTTTTGCTGAAATTCATTCTCCGCCGGTTCGGTCTCGCTGCCGGCATTGAGCGATGCCCCCTGCTTACGCGGATAAGGGTCGATGGCGAGCCCGAAATACTGTTCGGCGAGTGCCCCGACATCGATCGTGTCACCGGAAAATGTCTCTGGACTGTCAGGGCCTTCCGCGTCGAGCAGGATCTCGCCGCCGCCATCGAAACCCTGCCGTCCAAGCTTGGAATCCTCGGGCAGCAGCAGCGCTTCGACCGGTTCGTCGATATGCGCTTCGACAGGCTCGAGCGTGACGATGCAGGCCTGAGTGATGTCGGCCTCGACGCGGCCGCTGATCTTCACGCCATTGCGCTTCCACGACGCCACCAGAAGCTCGGCGCGATAGGATTCGACCGAAATCAGCCCGTGCTCCTCGGCCAGTGCCGCACGCTGTGCGGCATCGGCCTCGATAACCAGCGGCAGGCCCTTCTGCGGCAGGCGCGTAATGTTGGCGCGGAAGGAGACCGGGCTTTGCGGGTCAACATGCTTCATTGTTCAACCTCCTTGGCGGCGGGAAAGGTCAGCGTGCCGGAGACAATCGATTCGGATGTCTGCGCGGCCAGATGACTGCGCGCGTCGGTAACATAGTTGGCCAGCAGCGATGCTTCCGCCCAAGCGCCCGCGTCGGGCCGGACATTGCGGGCAAGAGCCGCGGTCAGCCCTTCATGGTCGTTTCTTTCCAGGGCATCGTCATAGGCAGCGGTTCGGCCATAAAACATCTTTGCCAGCTTTTTCATGCGTTTGGGCACGCCAACGTCGCCAATGCCCAATTCCCGCAACGAATGGTCGACGTCGAGGAAGAACTCGTCGATCAGCACCTGGGCGACCTCCTGCGCCGCACCGCTCTCCCCGCGCAACCTGTGCTGGAACAGGAACATGTGCAGCGACAGCATCTCGAAACGGCCAAGCGGCGTATCTGGCACATTCCAGTGGGAATAAAACACAGTCTGCCGCGCCGCCGCCACGATTTGTGCGTAAAGCGCCTCGGTGATAGCGCGGTTGGCGTAGCGTTCGCGGCCAAAAAAGCGCTGGAACATTGGGGATGGTCTCCTGGGGACCGTTTGTTGAAGTGGGCTTGTTGCATCGGCAAGCAAGCTGGTTTACCGGTTTCGCGGCCCAGCGCAAGTTGCGGCCAGCTAATGGAGTTGTTGTTGCGCGCGCTGAATTTCAAGTCGACCTTCTCGTCCAGGCCCGCCGGCGCGATCTCGCTGCTGATGATCGTTTCGGCACTGTCCGCCTGCCACACCTCCAAGATGATGGGCGATCTCAGCCCGAGCGAGACGCTGACGCAAGGTTACGTCATAGACCAGCAGGCAATCGACCTGGTGCCGGTCGGTTCGAGCCGCGAGCAGGTGCTTCTGGCGCTCGGCACGCCGTCGACGACCGCGACCTTCGACAACGAGGCATTCTATTACATTTCGCAGACGCGCAAGCGCTACGTCGCCTTCGACAAGCCACGGCTCATTGACCAGCATGTGCTGGCTGTCTATTTCGGCGCCGATGGCCGTGTCACCCAGATCGCCAATTACGGGAAGAAGGATGGCAAGATGTTCGACTTCATCTCGCGCACCACACCGACCGGCGGCAAGGACCAGAACTTCCTCAGCCAGGTCATCAACGGTGCCAGCAAGCTGGCGCCCGGCATTCCCGGCGGCGGCGTCTAATTCCCTTCGGCTTCCATTCCCGGAAGCCTCGTCATCTCAGGCGACCAAAAACCCGCGGGAGCGATCCTGCGGGTTTTTGTTATGGGTCACCAGTCAGGGCACGGCCACTGGCATGCTGCAGTGGCCACCACTGAAAACACGACGCTGGGTCCGGCATAAGGTGCCAGCGCACGCATTGCGAAGACCGGGCGAAAGCGAGCGCTGAAGGATCGTTTGGCTTTGCCTCAACAAAAAACCCGCGGGATCGCTCCCGCGGGTTTTTTCGGGCTGAAGCCTTGATCAGCCGTGCGCGAGTACTGCCAGCAGCAAGAGCGCGACGATGTTGGTGATCTTAATCGCAGGGTTGACGGCGGGACCAGCGGTGTCCTTGTAGGGATCGCCGACCGTGTCGCCGGTCACCGAAGCCTTGTGCGCCTCGGAACCCTTGAGATGCTTGACGCCGTCCTTGTCGACAAAGCCGTCTTCGAAGGACTTCTTGGCGTTGTCCCAGGCACCGCCGCCAGAGGTCATCGAGATGGCGACGAACAGGCCATTGACGATGACGCCGAGCAACGAGGCACCCAGCGCTGCAAAGGCGGACGCCTTCGAGCCCGAGATCAACAGCACGCCGAAATAGACCACGAGCGGCGCCAGCACCGGCAGCAGCGACGGGATGATCATCTCGCGGATCGCCGCCTTGGTCAGAAGGTCGACCGCGCGTGCGTAGTTCGGCTTCGACGTGCCGGCCATGATGCCCGGATCCTCGCGGAACTGCTTGCGCACTTCCTCGACGATGGCGCCCGCCGCGCGGCCGACGGCCGTCATGGCGATGCCGCCGAACAGATATGGGATCAGGCCGCCGAAGATCAGGCCGGCGACGACGTAGGGGTTGGAGAGATCGAAGGAGATCTCGCCCATGCCCTGGAAGTAGGGATATTTGTCGCCATTGGCGGCAAAGAACTTCAGGTCGTTCGAGTAGGCGGCAAACAGCACCAGTGCGCCGAGACCGGCAGAACCGATGGCGTAGCCCTTGGTCACCGCCTTGGTGGTGTTGCCGACCGCGTCGAGCGCGTCGGTGGAGTGGCGCACTTCCTTGGGCAGGCCGGCCATTTCGGCAATGCCGCCGGCATTGTCGGTGACCGGGCCGAAGGCGTCGAGCGCAACGATCATGCCGGCAAGACCGAGCATCGTCGTGACCGCGATCGCCGTACCGAAGAGGCCGGCGAGCTGATAGGTCGAGATGATGCCACCGACGATGACGATCGCCGGCAGCGCCGTCGATTCCAGCGAGACCGCAAGGCCCTGGATGACGTTGGTGCCGTGACCGGTGACCGACGCCTGGGCGATGGAGTTGACCGGGCGCTTGTTGGTGCCGGTGTAGTACTCGGTGATGACGACGATGAGACCGGTCACCACGAGGCCGACGAGGCCGCAGATGAACAGGTTCCTGCCGGTGATGACCATGCCGTCGACCGTGCCGATCTCGCCCCAGCCGAGGGTGACCTGGGTGGCGACGCCGAGGCCGACGATGGACAGCAGGCCGGTGACGATCAGGCCCTTGTAGAGCGCGCCCATGATCGAGCCGTTGGAACCGAGCTTGACGAAGAAGGTGCCGACGATCGAGGTCAGGATGCAGGCGCCGCAGATGGCGAGCGGATAAAGCATGGCCGCACCCAGCACGGCGGTGCCGCCAAAGAAGATGGCAGCCAGAACCATGGTGGCGACGACAGTCACCGCATAGGTTTCGAACAGGTCAGCGGCCATGCCGGCGCAGTCGCCGACATTGTCGCCGACATTGTCGGCGATCGTGGCCGGGTTGCGCGGATCGTCTTCGGGAATACCGGCTTCGACCTTGCCGACGAGATCGCCGCCGACGTCGGCGCCCTTGGTGAAGATGCCGCCGCCGAGACGGGCGAAGATCGAGATCAGCGATGCGCCGAAGCCGAGCGAGACCAGCGAGTCGATGACGATGCGGTCATTGGGCTGGAGGCCCATGAAGTGGGTCAGGATGAGGTAGTAGATCGACACGCCGAGCAAGGCCAGGCCAGCAACCAGCATGCCGGTGATGGCGCCCGATTTGAACGCGATGTCGAGGCCGGCAGCGAGGCTGTTCGATGCGGCCTGCGCCGTACGAACGTTGGCGCGAACGGAGACATGCATGCCGATGAAGCCGGCGGCGCCCGAAAGCACCGCACCGATCAGGAAGCCGATCGCGGCGGTGATGGACAGCAGCCACCAGGCGAGCACGAGGACGACGACGCCAACGATGGCGATGGTGGTGTACTGACGCGCCAGATAGGCTTGTGCGCCCTCGCGGATAGCTGCGGAGATTTCCTGCATGCGTGCATTGCCTTGATCGGCCGCAAGGACCGAACGTGTCGCCCAGATGGCGTAAAGGATTGAAAGCAGGCCGCAGGCGATGACGGCGGAAATAATTGTCATTGCCGGATTTTCCTCGATTGATGGCCCAAAAGAACCCCTCCCTGGGCCGTTGAGACAAAGACCGGATTCCGCGCACGGAATCCGCCTCTTCGCATCGGTGTATGCGAAACAGGGCTGCGAACGTCAAGATATTGTTCGGTTTTTGCCCGGCTTTCGCCTAAATGGTTTAGACGGCGGCGTGCTTGGCAATGATGTCGCCTGATTAGATCGATTGAAATGACGCTGCGGCACTGAGCTGTCAGCTCCTCCCACTCGATCCGCTAGCACGTGGAGCGTGAACGCGTCCGCCGGCGCCTATGCTTCTTTGCAAAGACCTATCTTCAGGATCGAACCGGAGCTAGCTCATGAATTTCAAAGCTATTATCCACGAAGCCGACGAAGGCGGGTTCTGGGCAGAGGTGCCGGCAATTCCGGGCTGCGCGACCCAGGGCGAAACCATGGAAGAACTTGTCCAGAATTTGCGTGAAGCGATCGAAGGCTGCCTCTCAGTAGAGCCGCTGTCATTCACGTCGGAGCCTGGGCGGATCGTGGAAATCGCTGTTTGAAGTCCATTTCCGGCAAGGAATTTGCGCGTGCCGTCGAACGGCAAGGCTGGAAGCTTTTGCGCATCGCCGGAAGCCACCACATCTATGGCAAGCAGGGAAGCATTGTTCGGCTTTCAATCCCTATTCATGCAACCGGACTTCTACGGCATCTCCTAGCGCTGGCTGAAATGAACGAGCGCGATATCTGAGATACTGTCGACTATTCGGCCTCTCTGCCCATGCGGCGCGCCGTGTAGCGCTCGATCGCCGACAGACCGTCATAGATCAGCACGGCAAGCGCTGCCACGATCAGGCCGCCTTGCAGGATGAAGGCGAGATTGTTGGACAACAGCCCGGCGATGATCACTTCGCCCAGCGTTTTGGCTGCCACGGTCGAACCGATGGTCGCGGTGGCAAGACTGATCACCACCGACAGCCTGATGCCGCCGAGAATGATCGGGGCGCTGAGCGGCAGCTCGACCTTGGTGAGCCTTTGCCAACCGGTCATGCCGGCGCCGCGCGCCGCCTCGACGACATTGGCCGGCAGCGTCGTCAGGCCGGTCAGTGCATTCTCGAAAATCGGCAGCAGGCCATAGAGAAACAGGGCGATCAGTGTCGGCTTCTCGCCGAAGCCGACGGCCGGTACGGCAAGCGCCAGCACCGCCACCGGCGGAAAGGTCTGACCGATGTTGACGAGGCTGCGCGATAGCGGCAGGAATTCGGCGCCGGCCGGCCTGGTGACCAGGATGGCAAGCGCCACCGCAACGATGGTTGCCGCCACGGTGGCGATCAGAACCGTGCGTAAGTGCAGCAGGGTCAGCGTCAGCAGGCTGCCCTGGTTGTAGATCACCGGCGCGTTGTTTTCGGTCAGCGGCTTCAGCAGCGGCACGAACCACCCGGGATTGGTGACGAAGGCGACAAGCAGCACCACCAATGCTAGCCTGAGCAGCGATGGAAGCCAGGCCTTCATGCCGGCCTCGCCGCACGCTTCACCAGCCCTTCGACGGTCACGCGGCCAAGCGGCTTGCCGTCGGCGCCTTTGACCGGCAGCGCCGGCCGGCCCGACCACAACAATTCGGCCAGCGCGTCGCGCTGGCTCGCATCGCCGGGGATCGCCTCACCTTCGGCGGAGCCCTTCTCCACGGCATCGCGGACCCGGCCGAGCGACAGCAACCGGAACGGCCTTTCGCTGGCGCCAACCAGGGTCTCGACGAAGGCGCTTGCCGGCTTTGCCAGGATCTCGGCCGGCTTGGCGTATTGCACCAGCTTGCCGGCATCCATGACCGCGATCTTGTCGCCCATATGCACGGCCTCTTCCATGTCGTGGGTGACGAGGATGATGGTGGTGCCGAAGCGCTTCTGGATCGCCAGCAGATCTTCCTGCGCCTTGGTGCGGATGATCGGGTCGAGGGCGCCGAACGGTTCGTCCATCAACAGCACGTTGGGTTCGGCGGCGAGTGCGCGGGCAACACCGACGCGCTGCTGCTGGCCGCCGGACAGTTCGTGCGGGTAGCGAGGCCCGAAGGCTTCGGGATCGAGCTGATAGAGCGTCATCAGCTCGTCGACCCGGGCCTTGATACGGTCCTTGTCCCAGCCAAGCAGCACCGGCACGGTGGCAATGTTCTGTGCCACCGTGCGATGCGGAAACAGGCCGTGCCCCTGGATAGCGTAGCCGATGCTGCGGCGCAGCTCGTAGCCGGGCAGCGAACGATTGTCGGCGCCGTCGAGCTTGATGATGCCCGAGGTCGGCTCGACCAGCCGGTTGATCATGCGCAGCAGCGTCGTCTTGCCGGAACCGGACGTGCCGACAATGACGGCGATGGTGCGCGGCTCGATAACCATCGACACGTCATCGACCACGGTCGTCGCGTCATAGCGCTTGGTGATGCTTTCGATCTCGATCATGCCGTTTCAACCCTGCGCCTGGTGTCGGTCATTTCGATCACCGCATCGAGGATGATGGCGGCGGCAAAGGCGAGCGCGACCGTTGGCACCGCGCCAAGCAGCACAAGGTCCATCGCCGTCTGGCCCACACCCTGGAAGACGAACACGCCGAAACCGCCGCCGCCGATCAGCGCGGCAATGGTGGCGAGGCCGATGTTCTGCACCAAGACGATGCGGATGCCGGTGAGGATGACAGGAAAAGCCAGCGGAAACTCGACGCCGAACAGGCGCTGCCTGTCGGTCATGCCCATGCCGCGCGCCGCGTCGTTGGCCGCGCGCGGCACGCCGGCCAGACCGACCACGGTGTTGGCCACCACCGGCAGCAGCGAGTAAAGGAACAGCGCCACAAAAGCCGGTGCGGTGCCGATGCCGCGAATGCCGAGCGCGGCAGCTCCCGGCACATGCGTGGCAACCCAGCCGAGCGGCGCGATCAAAAGGCCGAACAGCGCGATCGAAGGAATGGTCTGGATGATATTGAGCACGGTGAGAACGCCGGCGCGCAGACTTTCGACACGATGGCAGAGAATGCCGAGTGGCAGGCCGACGACCACCGCCGCAAGCAGCGACCCTAGCGCCAGCGTTACATGCTTGGAGCCCTCTACCCAGAAACTGTCGGCGCGGTTGAAATATTCCTTCAGGATCGACAGATTGTCCCAGCTTCCCGAAATCAACAGCAGCCCGATCGCCAAAGCCGCGACCACAAGCACGCCAACCCGCGCCAATGGCGACAGGTTCAGCCTTGTCAGCACGTCGGCGAGCAAAAGCGTGAAGGCAAAGATCAGAATCCAGAAACCGGAGGCTGGCGAAACTCTGGCGAAGGTGTTGCCCGCCGGCGTGAGAAATGTTCCGGCGACACCGATCAGCAGCGCGAGCGCGGCAAGCGCCATCACGCTGGCGGCAAGGCGCAGCACAAGTGGTGTCTTGAACAGCGCGATGAGTGCTGCGGCGACAATGATGGCGAGCAGCAGCGTTCCGGTCGTTGCCGGCAGCGCCTCGAGAATCGAGCGCGCCTGGCCGGGGACGATGCGGTTGGCACGGAACGTGGCAAAGGGGGCGGCGAAGGCCGCATAGGCTGATATCGCGGCGATGACCACGCCGAGCTTGTCGAAGCGGATGTTCACGCCCTGCCCCGTCAGTCGATCCGGCGCGCCACGAAAGCGGCGCGCCGGAATCGTCCTACTTCAGGAAGCCGTTCTTCTTCAGGAAGTCCTCGGCGACGCCCTTGACCGGCTCGCCGCCGACCTGCACGCGACCGTTCAGTTCCTGCAAGGTGACGAGGTCGAGCTTGGCGAAAACCGGCTTCAGCAGCGTCTCGATCTCGGGATGCTCCTTCAGCACCGCTTCGCGGATGATCGGCGCCGGCTGGTAGACCGGCTGCACGCCCTTGTCGTCGTCGAGCACGACGAGCCCGGACGGTGCGATGCCGCCATCGGTGCCGTAGACCATGGCCGCATTGGCGCCATTGGTCTGGTTGGCGGCCGCTGCGATGGTTGCCGCCGTGTCGCCGCCCGAGAGGGTGATCAATTGCTCAGGCTTCAGCGTGAAGCCATAGGTGGTCTGGAAAGCCGGAAGTGCGGCCGCCGAATTGACGAACTCGGCGGAAGCCGCCAGCACCACCTGACCGCCGCCCGCGACATATTTGCCGAAGTCGGTAAGCGTGGCGAGCTTGTTGGTCTCGGCGACTTCCTTGCGAAGCGCGATCGCCCAGGTGTTGTTTGCGGGCGACGGCGACAGCCAGACGATCTTGTTGGCGTCGTAGTCGAGCTTCTTGGCCGTTTCATAGGCCTTGGCGGCGTCTTTCCAGACCGGGTCGTCGGCCTTTTCGAAGAAGAAAGCGGCGTTGCCGGTGTATTCGGGATAGATGTCGATCTCGCCGGCGGTGATCGCCTTGCGCACCACCGGCGTGCCACCGAGCTGGATACGGTCCGATGTCTTGATGTTGTTGGCGTTGAGCACGAGCTGGATGATGTTACCCAGCACGCCGCCCTCTGTGTCGATCTTCGAAGAGACAACCACCTGGGCATTGGCGGAAGCCACCGTGATGCCGAGCGCCAATGCCGCGCCGGCCAGAAACTTGACTGAAAACATTGTGAAACCCCTTGCTATGAACCGAAACGCGGTGACCGCATATGAGCATGGCTTCAACGGCCAGTCGGGGTACACGGTTTCATAACAATAGGTACAGACGCAATATTTTTGTTCCGAAGCGGTAAATTCGGCCGACATCGTGCTGACAGCGCCGTGTCAGGTGAAACGGCGGATGGATCAGGCTTCGGCTTTGCGCAAGCTCGTCAGCTTGAGCGCGCCGAGCGCCACGAAGCACAGGACGGTAACCGGAAAGACTATCCAGTTCAGCATCTCCCAGCCCCAGGCGTTGTAGACCATGCCCGACATCAGCGAGGCGCAGGCGACGGAGCCGAACAGGACGAAGTCGTGGAAGCCTTGCACCTTGCCCTTTTCCGACGGCCTGTAGGTGGCGGCCACCATCGCGGTCGCGCCGATGAAGCCGAAGTTCCAGCCAAGGCCTAGCAGGATCAGCGACGTCCAGAACTGCCACAGCGCCAGGCCCGACAGAGCGACAATGGCGCAGCCGATGAGCAGGATCAGGCCGGTGGCCACAATGCGTTCGGCGCCGAAGCGATGGATCAGCGAGCCGGTGAAGAAGCTTGGTGCGAACATCGCCATGACGTGCCAGGAGATGCCGAGCGTCGCGTCGTTCTCCGACAGGCCGCAACCGACCATGGCCAGCGGTGCGCCCGTCATGACGAAGCTCATCAGCGCATAGCTGCCGACCGCGCAGAAAAGCGCGGCGACGAAACGCGGCTGCGTGACGATTTCAGCCAGTGGCCTGGCGTCGCTGTCGGCGATCTCCACCTTGCCGGATGCTTTCGCCGGCAGCCGCAGGAACGACAGGATGATAGCGCCGACGGCGGCCAGCGGCAGGATGGAGATGAAGGAACCGGCAAACATGACCGGCGCCAGCAATTCGCGGGTGAAGATGACGATCTGCGGCCCAAGGATGGCGGTGACGATGCCGCCGGCCAGCACGAATGAGATGGCACGCGCCTTGAATTCCGGCGGTGCGTTGTCGGCAGCGGCGAAGCGGAACTGCTGGACGAAGGCGCCGCCGACACCGATCGTGAGCAAGCCAAAGGCAAACAGCCAGAAGCTGCCTTGAAAAAGCGCAAGCGTGGCGACGAGGCCGCCAAGCGCCGTGACGATCGTTCCGGTCATGAAGCCGCCGCGCTGGCCCATGCTGCGGATGATGGCCGCTGCAGGCAGCGCGCCGAGCGCCACGCCGATGTTGAAGCCGGTGACCGGCGCTGTCGCCAATGATTTGTCGGGGCCAAGCAGATATTGCCCGGCCAGCGCGCCCACGGAGATGGCGATGGGAGCGGCCGAGCCGATGATCGCCTGCGAGGCGGCCAGGATCAGCGCCGTGCGGCGCGCCTCCCTGCCTGCCTCGACGGCGATTGCCGTCATGATGCGTCCTTGCCCCGCCCCTCGCCACGCACCCGGCGAGACACACGGTCGAGCACGGCATTGACCAGCTTCGGCTCGTCTTCCTCGTAGAAGGCCTTGGCGATGTCGACATATTCGGAGACGATGACCGCGACGGGGACATCCTCGCGCTTCATCAACTCGTAGACGCCGGCACGCAGAATGGCGCGCAGCGTCGAATCGAGCCGCGACAGCGGCCAGTCCTCGGTCAGCGCCTGGCGGATGATCGGATCGATGGTCTTCTGGTTCTCGACGACACCCGCCAGGATGGCGCGAAACCATTGCGCATCGGCCTCGCGATAGAGCGCTCCGTCGACTTCCTTGCCGAGACGGAAGGCCTCGTATTCGGCGGTGATCTCGAAGACGCCACTGCCGGCGACATCCATCTGATAGAGCGCCTGCACGGCGGCAAGACGGGCAGCGCCGCGCTTGTTGGCGTGGCGCACCGCGGGCTGGCCGGGCGAAGCGGGTTCGCTCACGATCGCGCTCCCAGTTGTTCCTTGAGGGCAATCATGGTCAGGGCCGCACGCGCGGCAAAGCCGCCCTTGTCGCCTTCCGAGCGTTTGGCGCGAGTCCAGGCCTGGGCGTCATTCTCGGTGGTGAGGATGCCATTGCCGATGCAGACCGAGTCCTGCACGCTCAAATCCATGAGCGCGCGGCTGGATTCATTGGCGACAATGTCGAAATGATAGGTGTCGCCGCGGACGACGGTGCCGAGCGCGACAAAGCCGTCATAATGTGTGCCGCCTCCCGTCGCGCCGTCCAGTGCAAAGGAGATCACTGCGGGGATCTCGAGCGAACCTGGAACGGTGACGACATCGTAAGTCGCGCCCGCTTCATCGAGCGCGCTTGTCGCGCCGTCGAGCAGCGCGTCGGCAAGGTCGTCGTGAAAGCGCGCTTCGACAATGAGCAGATGCGCCTTCGCCTTCGGACGAATGAAGGCTTTGCCGTGTTGGGATGTGCCAGCCATAAAAGTCTCCGGGGAGTTGCCGGTGACTTAGGCCGAAGCCGGGTTCATCGCAAGCGGAAGATTGTCCACGACGCCGACGGTCGGCAGAACTTGTTGGGTTTCCAGTATTCAGGAGCCTGTAACGTGACGGTAGCGACGCACCGTATCGCGCAGACGATCGTTCACCGATCGTGGATTGATCAAGGCTTCAACGAAGACTCTGCTGTCGTTGACAGACAGATCGAGCTGCGAGTGCCCTTCGGTGTTCACATCGGCCCGCTCCTCACGCATCAACTTGTCTTCCTGCGTGGAATTCACCCTGTCCTTGGTCATCACAGCCCCTCTTTCGTCGCCTCCACCAGCCGCGCCGCGTAGCGGGCCATGGTGTCGATCTCGAGATTGACGCGGTCGCCGACTTTGCGCTCACCCCAGGTGGTCACGGTCAGCGAATGGTGGATCAAAAGCACGTCGAAGCGCGTGCCTTCGACCTTGTTGACGGTGAGCGAGGTGCCGTCGAGCGCGACCGAGCCTTTTGGCGCGATGAACTTCGCCAGGTCGCGCGGCGCCTCCAGCGTGAAGCGCACCGCGTCGCCCTCATCCTTGCGCTCGACGATTTCGGTCATGCCGTCGATATGGCCCGAAACGATGTGGCCGCCGAGTTCGTCGCCGATCTTCAGCGCCCGCTCCAGATTGACCTTGGTGCCGGATTTCCAGCCCGAGGCCGTCGTCAGCCTGAGCGCCTCTTCCCAAGCCTTGACCTCGAACCAGCGCGCATTCGAGCCGCTGTCGGGCAAGGCCGTCACCGTCAGGCAGACGCCGCCGCAGGAGATCGAGGCGCCGATGGCGATGGTCTGCGGGTCATAGGCTGTGTCGATGCGCAGCCCCACCCCTTCCCTGAGCAACTTGACGGAAGCGACAGTGCCGACATCGGTGACAATTCCGGTAAACATCGGTGTTGATCCCTAAAAGTCTCTTGTCCACTCGGCGTAGCTGTCTTCGCCGAAACGCATCTCGCGCAGCTTGCGAAATCCTGCCGGGATATGGTCGGCGTCGATTGGCGATGCAATGCCGTCGTCGCCGATCGCTTCCGGCCCCTGGAACAGCACAATGCGGTCGACCAGCCCATCGGCCAGGAAGGCGCTCGCCACCCTGGCGCCGCCCTCGACCAGCACGCTGGCCATGCCGAGCGCGGCCAGATCCTCGAGTAGTTCCGGCAAGGCTACGCCGCCCTCGTGCGTTTCCGTGCCGATGAAGCGGACGCCGGCGCGTTCGAGTGCTGCGCGCCGCAGCGGATCGGCCTCCAGGCAGGCGGCGACATAGAGCGGCACCCGGTCGACGCCCGAAACCAGCTTCGAGGCCTCCGGCAACCGGATCTGGCGGTCGAGCACGATGCGGGCAGGCGAACGGTTCTCCAGCCCCGGCAAACGCACCGTCAGGGCCGGATCGTCCTCAAGGGCCGTGCCGATACCAACCAGTATGCCATCCG
Source organism: Mesorhizobium sp. LMG17149 (assembly GCF_024518695.1). Lineage (NCBI taxonomy): Bacteria > Pseudomonadati > Pseudomonadota > Alphaproteobacteria > Hyphomicrobiales > Phyllobacteriaceae > Mesorhizobium > Mesorhizobium sp. LMG17149. Next base: position 12,817 of record NZ_JANIFL010000015.1, on the reverse strand, counting down.
CCTCGGCCCGCATCAGATACACTTCGCGGCGCGCAATATCGCCGGTGATCGACACCTGCCCACCGCCTTCCCTGCCGATCTTGCCGTCGCTGGAAAGCGCAAGCTTGAGAATCACTTCCGGGCGTTTTCTTAATGATCGGATCAAATAGCCGGCCATCTGCTCGGCGGCTTGCTCGGCCAACACCTTCTCGACCACCTCGACACCGGCGGCACGCAGGATCGCGTAGCCCTTGCCGGACACGCGCGAATCGGGATCGCTGGCCGCACCGACGACGCGCGCGACACCGGCATTGACCAGCGCGTTGGCGCAAGGCGGCGTGCGGCCGTGATGGGCGCAAGGTTCCAGCGTGACGTAAGCGGTGGCGCCGCGCGCGAGCTCGCCGGCCTCGGCCAGGGCCTCGGTCTCGGCATGCGGGCGGCCGCCGACAGCGGTGACGCCGGTGCCGACGATCATCGGACCGTTGCCGTCATCGCGCACGATCAGCGTGCCGACGGACGGATTGGTCGCGGTGCGCCCGGCATTTTTTCGCGACAGTCTGAGTGCCGCCGCCATAAAGCGGCGATCAAGGGCGGCCTGTTCGCTTGCAGTCATGCTCAGCTGGCTTCCTCTTCACCCTTGATTTCGTCCCCCTTGAGCTCGCCCAGCAATTCGTGGAAATCCTTGGCCTCGCGAAAATTGCGGTAGACCGAGGCAAAGCGGACATAGGCGACATCGTCGAGCGACTTCAGCGCTTCCATGACCAGCCGGCCGACTTCTCCCGAAGCAACCTCCGTCTCGCCGGAACTTTCGAGTTGGCGCACGATGCCGGTCACCGCGCGGTCGATGCGCTCGGGATCGACATTGCGCTTGCGCACGGCGATCTCCACGGAGCGCAGCAACTTGTCGCGGTCGAAGGGCACTTTGCGGCCCGATTTCTTGACCACGACGAGGTCGCGCAACTGCACGCGCTCGAAGGTGGTGAAGCGACCGCCGCAATCGGGGCAGACACGCCGCCTGCGGATCGCCGCGCCATCCTCTGCGGGGCGCGAATCCTTCACCTGCGTATCTTCCGACTGGCAATAGGGACAGCGCATGGAGAAGCCTTTGGTTGGCGAATCTGGTGAAGCGAAAGGCTTAGAGGTTTTTGCAGCGATGGCAAAGTGTCGCCAACAGCCCCTCGCCCTTCAGAGATAGCGAGGCGCAAGCAGGATTGCCAGCCTCGCCAGGCAGCCGCACAGCGTACCGATCGTCTCAGGGAGCTACGTCGGCGGTCGGAAAACCGCACGATGCGCCGAGACTGCGATAGGCCTTGGTGAAGCCGTCCATGGATATGCTTCCAACCGGCGCATCACCAAAGGAGACATCAAGCACCGATGCCCGGCGCATGGCGCGCAGGAGCGCCAGGCTGGTCTTGGCCTGGTTGTCCACGGTCCAGCTGAGCCGGCCGTTGACGGCGCCATCGGAATGAAGCTTGGCGGTGACGCGGCCCTTGTCGTCGCCGAAGGTGGCGGTAACCGACTTGCCGGCCGGCAAGGTCTTGTTGGCGACGGCGATCGTTATGGACGGGTAGGCATCCGGCGGCAGTGCATCGCCATTCGTGATGATGAGCGTCAGAACGCCGCTCTCGCCGCCAGCGCCGATAAAGGCGGTCGAGGCCGCGCAGGTCTTGCGCAGATCCTCACCGGTGTCGACCTCGTCGACCAGGGTCGACCATCTGCCGAAGGTTTCGAGCTTGGGTGCCACCTGGGCGGGCGCCGCGGGCTCGGGCTGAGGTGCGGGTTGCGCGGGCGCGGCTTGAGCAGGGGCGGTTTGCGCCAAGGCGATGCCGGGGAAAGGCACGGCGATCAAAGCGGCCAGAGCGCCAACGGCGCCAAGGTCGGCGAAACGAAATGATCGCATCATCAAGGCTCCTGCCGGTCGCCCCGGCCTGCTGAAACGACGCTTGTCGTTGCAGCAGGCGGTAAGACTTCCTACCGCGTCAGCCGAGATAGGGATAGAGCGGGAAACGATCGGTCAGCGCCACGACCTTGGCCTTGACCGCAGCTTCGACAGCGGCATTGCCCTCGTCGGAATTGGCGACCTTGAGACCATCCAGCACTTCGGCGATCAGCTTGCCGATCTCGCGGAATTCGGCCTGGCCGAAGCCGCGCGTGGTGCCAGCCGGGGTGCCGAGACGCACGCCCGAGGTGACGAAAGGCTTTTCCGGGTCGAACGGGATGCCGTTCTTGTTGCAGGTGATGTTGGCGCGGCCGAGCGCGGCCTCGGCGCGCTTGCCGGTGGCGTTCTTGGGCCTGAGGTCGACCAGCATAAGATGGTTGTCGGTGCCTCCGGAGACGATGTCGAGACCGGTTTCCTTGAGACTGGAGGCGAGCGCTTTGGCGTTGGCGGCGACGCTCTCGGCATAGACCTTGAAGCTCGGCTTCAGCGCTTCACCGAAGGCAACCGCCTTGGCGGCGATGACATGCATCAGCGGGCCGCCCTGCAGGCCGGGGAACACCGCCGAATTCATCTTCTTGGCGATGTCCTCGTCATTGCACAGGATCATGCCGCCGCGCGGGCCGCGCAACGACTTGTGCGTCGTGGTGGTCACGACATGGGCATGCGGCAGCGGCGACGGATGCACGCCTCCGGCGACCAGGCCGGCGATGTGCGCCATGTCGACCATCAGATAGGCGCCGACCGCATCGGCGATCTCGCGAAACCGCTTCCAGTCCCAGACGCGCGAATAGGCGGTGCCGCCAGCCAGGATCAGCTTCGGCCTGGTCTCATGGGCGGTCTTCTCGATGGCGTCCATGTCGAGCAGATGGTCGTGCTGGCGCACGCCATAGGAGACGACCTTGAACCATTTGCCGCTCATGTTGACCGGAGAACCGTGGGTCAGATGGCCGCCGGAATTGAGGTCGAGGCCCATGAACGTGTCGCCCGGCTGCAAGAGCGCCAGGAACACGGCCTGGTTCATCTGGCTGCCGGAGTTCGGCTGGACGTTGGCGAAGTTGCAGCCGAACAGCTTCTTGGCGCGCTCGATGGCCAGTTCCTCGGCCACGTCGACGAACTGGCAGCCGCCATAGTAGCGCTTGCCCGGATAGCCCTCGGCATATTTGTTGGTCATGATCGAGCCCTGCGCCTCAAGCACGGCGCGGGAAACGATGTTTTCCGAGGCGATCAGTTCGATCTCATGGCGCTGGCGGCCGAGTTCGTTGCGGATGGCGCCGAAAATCTCCGGATCGGCATCGGCCAGCGTGGTTTCGAAGAAGGATTCGAATTTGTTCGACACTGCCGCTGCTGTTGCCATGGCCTGAAATCCTCGGGGTTCGGGGCAATTTTTGATTTATGCAAGTCGTTGTCCCAAACCGCTGCACATTTTGGGCGACTTGCATTTGCCGCGCCATTAACACAGTTGTTTTCGCCCCGCCACGTTTGCGGCGCGAAATTTGCTGGCCGGATTGCGCCAGCGAAGCCTTCAGGTCGCTATTTCCTCGCCTTGCGGCCTCTCAGCAAGGCCTCGGTGAGCGTGATCTCGGTAAACAGCGCCTGCGACGTGTGGTCGTTGATCTCGCCGCTGCGAAACATAGCGCGCACGGCCTCGCGCTCGGCTTCGATGCCCGCAAATCTCAGCTCAAGTTCCAGCCTTCCGGCTTCGCGCGCCTCGGCGCGGGCCTCATCGGCTTCGTCGGAAGCGGCGATGCGGCGCCGGTAACCAGCGACGATGCTGTCGGCGGCGGCAAGCCTGGCACCGGGCACCTCGCCTCCCTCATCATCAGCGGCTCCGGCAATGCTCTCGATGCGCGCGATTGCCGCCTTGGCGGCGCCGACACGCGCCAGGCGCTCCTCGGCGGCGCCGGCATCCTCACCCGGCTCGACCAGCCCGCGGGCGATCCTCGGCAGAGCGAGGCTGGCGAAGACCAGCGAACAGATGATGACGCCGGCGGCCAGGAAAATCACCAGGTCGCGCGCCGGAAACGGCGAGCCGTCCGGCATGGCGAGCGGCAGCGACAATATGCCGGCCAGCGTAATGGCGCCACGCACGCCGGCCACCGAACCGGCGAGCCGCACGCGCAGCCCGAACGGCTCCGCCTTGCGCTTGCCCAGACGCGCGGCGATGCCGGCCGCGATATCGCCCACCCAGATCCACAGGAAGCGCAACGCGATCAGGCACAGCGTCAGCGCGATGACGGTCGCGATCGGCTGGATGATCGGGTGCAGGCTCATGAGTTCCGGCGGCACATGGCGGATGATGTCGGGAAGCTGCAGGCCGAGCACGATGAAGAGAGCACCGTTGAAAACGAAGGAAAGCGTCGTCCACAGCGACATCGTCTGCATCCGCGCCGAGACGCCGAGGAAGCGAAACACGCCGGAGCCGCCGGTGAGCAGGCCCGCGGTGACAGCCGCCAGGATGCCGGAAGCTCCGACATGCTCGGCGCCGAGATAGGCGATGAAGGGCAGCAGGACCATCACCAGCACCTGCGCTTCGGCCGGCACGCCGCCGATCCGGTTGAGCAATTGCAGCAGCTTGGCGGCAACGAACAGCGCCGCCACGCCGATCAGGATGCCGATCGCCACGGCATAGAGAAAACTGAGCGAAGCCGCGGCAAGGGAAAAGCTGCCGGTCAGCACTGCCGCCACGGCAAAGCGGAACATGACCAGCCCCGACGCATCGTTGAGCAGCGACTCGCCTTCCAGAATGTGCATCAGCCGCGCCGGGACGACATTCCTGTCGACGATCGAGGACACGGCCACCGCGTCGGTCGGCGACAGCACCGCGGCAAGCGCAAAAGCGACGACCAGAGGGATGCTCGGCACCAGCCAATGCAGGGCGTAGCCGAAGCCGACGATGGTGAAGAAGACCAGCCCTATGGCCAGATCCAGGATCGGTCGGCGCAGCGCCATCAGTTCACGCTTCGGCGCGCCATAGGCATCGCCGAACAGCAGCGGCGGGATGAACACCAGCAGGAACAGTTCCGGATTGATCTCGACATGGATGCCGCGCACCGGCCAGGCGAGCGCGGCACCGATCGCAATCTGCAGCACCGGCAACGGCACCCGCACCAGGCGAACCAGGGCGCCGGAGAGCGCCACGAAGACGAGCACGACCAAAATGAAGACGGCGACTTCCATGGTCCGGTTCCAGGCTTTCCCGCCGACCATGCGCAAAGCTGGCCGATCCGTCCAGCCGCCCGTCCCGTGAAAAACGCCGCGGCACCCAATCAATGAAAAAGGCCGCCCTGAGAGGCGGCCCTTTTTATAAAAGAATCAAATGCTTATAGCGCAGACGTGATCTGCAGCTCGTTGTTGCCGTCAAGCGCGTAGACGTCATCGCGGAACTGCACGACGCCCGGACCGGTCGACCAGGCCGAGAGATAGAGGAAGTGGACCGGCACCGGATTGGTGACCTGGATCGGCGTGTTTTCACCCGTCTTGATCGCCGCCTCGAAATGCTGGCGGTCCCAGCCGGGCGTGTCGCGCAGGATCCAGGTGACGAGGTCGCGCACATTCTGCACGCGCACGCAGCCCGAGGAATCGAAACGCAACATCTTGCCGAACAGGCTCTGCTGCGGCGTGTCGTGCATGTAGACGCCGTCAGGGCTCGGGAAATTGATCTTCACCGAGGCCATGGCGTTTTCCGAGCCGGGATCCTGGCGGAAACGGTACTTGGCGGCGTCGTCGGTCGACCAATCCACATTCATGGGATCGACTTCGCTGCCGTCCGGCGCGAACAGGCGGATGTGGCTGTTCTTGAGATAATCGGGATCTTTCCGCATCAGCGGGATGATGTCCTTGCGGACGATCGAGACGGGCGCGTTCCAGTATGGATTGACGATGATCTCGTTGATCTTGGAATTGACGATCGGCGTCTGCCGGTCGATCTTGCCGACGATCGCGGTGTGGCGAAGCACGACGCGGTCGTTCTCGACCGCTTCGACCTGCGCTGCCGGAATGTCGACCAGCACGTAACGGCTGCCCAGCGTGCCGGCCTTCTCGCGCAGCCGCTGCAGATTGGTCTGCAACTGGCCGAGCCGGATCTGCGCCGAAACGTTCATCGCTGCATAGGTGTATTTGCCGAGCGCACCATCGGCAGGCAGGCCATGGCGCAGCTGGAAACGCTTGACCGCCGAGTCGACATAGGAATCGAAGGCCGTCGAAATGCCGGCACTCTGCGACAGATCGCCGGAAACCATCAGCCGCTTGCGCAACGGCACCACATCCGGGTCATCGACGCCGAGCTGCAGCTTCTTGGTCGCGGGAACGTCGACCCAGCCGCCCTGCCCGACAATGTTCTGGTATTGCCCGACCGCCTGTTCCGTGAAGGCGACGGTCTGCGGGCTGAAGATCGGCAGCGTCGAGGCCACCTTGCCGCCCTCGCTGGCGCGGGCATCGAACTGGTCGTCCCAATTGCCGCGCGCGGAGGATTTCAGGATGTCACCGATCACATCCTGCGCATTGGCGCCGCCGGCGACCACTGCGGCTGCGAGCGCGGAGGCTCCGGAGAGGAAAAAACGACGGCTGGTTCTCATGGACGTTCCAGACATTTGTAGCAGTTCGATCACTTGCTGCGTTGATCACCGGGCGATCTCGCCCGCACTGTAAAATTGGCAATCTTAACAATTAGCCAACCATGCTCCGTATCACCTTGGTGTGACAGCGCCCAGGCGCGATACGGATTGCGGGTGAACGCAGGGTCTTCACACCAGCATCACTGCCACTCTCGGTTCCACTGGAATATGGCGGCAACGTGGCCTAGCGCCCGAATCCGACTGGCCGGCATTCCAAAAAGAACGGACCGATGCTTTTGGGTATCGGGTCGGAGCCGTCGCCGACATGGGGTCGACTGCCGCGCGGCAGGACCGGCAGCCAGCCGCGAACGACCCTGGCTCAAGGCTTCGAACCCGGAGCCTCCAACTCGGAACATCGTTGCGGCACTTGGTTCTCAGGGTAACGCAATATCTTGCTGTCATCGAGTTTGAGCAGCAGCGCCCGCCTCTTTTCCACACTGTCGGTATCGTCCGAGCAAGTCAGGTCCAAAATGACGGCGTCCAGGCCTTTGATCTTCTGGACTTTGTCGATTGTGCAGCCGACTTCCCACATTTCCACCGACTTATCGGTGAACGTCACTCTGGAGTCATTGCCGTCGCACGGGCTGCTGCCTTCCATGGCGAAGGCATCCTTCCACCATTCCTCGGCGAAAGCCGTTTCTGACGCAAGCAGTAGCGCCGCCGCGACAAAACAGATCTTGAAACGCCTGCTTCGACCCATCATGCCCCCTTGTGCGGCGACATTAGGCATTGTGGAAGCGAAAGCAAAGCGTGGCCCACGGGGTTGCGGTCAGCCGACAAACAGATGAACTCAAGTCGCCGTCAGTCGCTAGAAAAAGGCCGATGCCTCTCGGCACCGGCCCTGACTGAAGGTCGATATTTCGGCCGCGTTTCTGTGGCGCGGGCCGGATCCGATGCGGCGCCTTACATCCGGTAGGCGATAGTGTCGTTCCAGAAGCGGTCGAGCCGCTGCAAAGCACGGTTCATCTGCTTGAACTCGTCGGTGTTGATGCCGCCGACCTGCTCGATCGAGCCGACATGACGCTCGTAGAGGCCGGCAACGACCTCCGCCACCTCGTTGCCCTTCGGCGTCAGCGAGACACGGACCGAACGGCGGTCGATGCGCGAGCGCTGGTGATTGATGAAGCCGAGATCGACCAGCTTCTTCAGATTGTAGGAGACGTTCGAGCCGAGATAGTAGCCACGCGAGCGCAACTCGCCGGCGGTCAGCTCGGAATTGCCGATGTTGAACAGCAGCAGCGCCTGGATGGCATTGATGTCGGAACGGCCGTTGCGGTCGAATTCGTCCTTGATCACATCAAGCAGGCGGCGGTGCAGCCGTTCAACAAGCTGCAGCGATTCCATGTACAGGGAACGGATAGCCTCGCGGCGATCGTCGGATACGTTGGCGGTCTTCGCCGCCGGACGCGAATTGATCATTGTCTTTGCCTCTCGTTTGTCGCCCTGGTGATTTTTTGTTTTTCACCTTGATCGCGACACTATCGAATACTCATAAAATTCGACTTAAACGCTAGGGCTAACAAGAGCTTACCGGTAAGGGGTTTCGGAAGAGGCTTAACGAACGGTCACCCGAGCAAGGATAATTAACCTAAAGATTTCGGCAACGATTGCGGAGCTCATTCGAGGCGACAGCGGGGCCGCCAATGGGTTCAACGGCTTAGTGGCGGACCGGGCGCTTCTGCAGGTAGATGACGACACGGAAGACGATGTAGAGCAGCGCCACCGCCGCATGCGAGGCGACAATCAGCAAGCGGTGGCCGAATAGCTCGGGAAAGCCGGCATACATGACCGTCTCGGTCACCGCGCAGATGAACCAGATCACCGGCCCCCAGGACGCCAGCATCCACAGGCCGGCAGCGGCAAAGGGAAAGAACACGGCGAGCACCACCGCAGCGACCTGCCAGTGCACGGGCATCAGGTCGAACCGCCACAGCGTACCCGGATAAAAGCCGATCAACCTGATCCAGTAGAGAATGCCGAACAGCAGGCAATAGCCCGATATGACGCGCTGGAACCAGGCGAAGATCACCTCCACCCCGGAGGGCTGCAGCACGACGCGCCTCGAAGTCACCTCGCTCATATCAAGAGTTCCCGTTCGCCGAGCGGGGCGAAATAGGCGTCGACATCCGCTTCGCTGACCGCAGCGAGGCTTGCCGGCCGCCATTGCGGCTTCGAGCCCTTGTCGATGATGGCGGCGCGGATGCCTTCGTAGAAATCATGGCCGGCGAGCATCCGGTTGAGGATGCGGAACTCCATCTTCATGCAGGCTTCCATGGACAGCGTCAGTCCGGCGCTGATCTGCCGCCAGGCGACGCGCAGGCTGGTCGGCGAGCGGGTGCGGATCGTCGCAAGTGTCTTTGCCGCGAACTCGTCGGCGTCCGCCGCACGCTCGAGGCTGTCGATGACGCGGTTCAGGGACGGTTGCGAAAAATGGCGAACAATCGCCTCCAGCGTCGGCCTGTCGGTTTCGCGCCTTGCCTGCACGAAGAAGCCGCGCAGCACCGATTCCGGATCGCCGGTCAGCGCCAGGCGGTCGAGGAAGCCAGCCTGGTCCTCGGCCTTGATGGTGTGGGTGGCCAGCCCCGACCACAGCGCATCGCCATAGCGGATGCGATTGCCGGTCAGCGCCAGATACATGCCGAAGGAGCCGCCGAGATCTGGCAGCAGGTGGCTGGCGCCAACATCCGGAAAAAAGCCGATGCCGACCTCCGGCATGGCAAATTGGGCATTCTCGGTCATCACCCGGTGCGAGCCATGGAAGGAGATACCGACGCCGCCACCCATGACGATACCGTCAATCAGGGCGACATAAGGTTTCCTAAAACTGTTGATGCGGGCATTGAGGCGATATTCATCGGCGAAGAACTCGACCGGCGGTTTTCCCGCGCGGCCTGTCTCATAGACATGCAGGATATCGCCGCCGGCCGAAAAGGCCCTGCCCTCTGCCTTGACGACGATGACGTCGATGCCCTGATCGTCCTCCCAGGCGGAAAGGGCAGCGTCGAGCGCTCCGATCATGCGGTGCGTCAAGGCATTGAGCGCCTGCGGCCGCGTCAAGGTGACGACGCCGGCCCGGCCCAGATGTTCGAAGCGGATCTCGTCGCCTCCGCCAAAATCCATCGTGAAGAATCCCTCCCCCGGCCGCCGGGACTGAAGTGCTAAAGCGTGGCGCATGGGTGCGTCAATGGCGAGCGCACCGGTGCAAGCTCTGGCCCGGACCAGGAGCCAGTGCTAAAAATCGAACTGCAATACTGGAAAACTGGATAGAGTTCGGTGCAGTGCGGCTCTGGCGGGGCTTCGAACGGGACGATTGTTCATGACTCGATTTTCGCACCTTGCGCGAATGGCAATCGGGCTGAGCATCGGCTTGGCTGTTCACCCGGTCATGGCGGCGACTTTGGAAGATCTCTACAGCTCGCAGACCATCGTCAACGGCAAATACGAGAAGAACCGCCAGTCCGGCTTCAAGCGCTGCCTCGACGCGGTTCTGGTGCGGGTTTCCGGCGATCAGCGCCTGCCGGCGAAACCTGAAATGACGGCATTGCGCGACAAGGCCGGCAGCTTCGTCGCAGGCTTTCGCTACCGCGACCGCATGGAAGGCATTCCCAACCATGACGATCAGGGCACGTACGATCGGCCCCATAACCTTTCCTGCCAGTACAAGCCGGCTGAAATCGACCCGGTGCTGGCTTCGCTCGGCAGCAGGCCGTGGCTGGCCGAGCGGCCGCAGCTGGCGGTGTTTTTGACGACCGAGCGCGGAACAATGCATTACGCGCTCGATGCCGATGACGACCGTGGCACGCCGATGCGCGAATCGTTCGGCAATGCCGCCGTACCGCTGGCCATGCAGGTGGCTTTTCCCACGGCGGCGCAGCTGTCGCGGGCCGGATTGGACGATCAGGAGCTTCGCAATGCCGAGATGACGAAGCTCGACACACTGGCGAAGAAGACCGGCGCCGACCAGGCGCTTTCCGGCAGTCTCGTCTGGAGCGACAAGGAACTGGGCTGGATCGCCGACTGGCGGCTGGCCGCGGCCGGCAAGACCTACATCTGGCAGGTGCGCGGTGTCGGCTTCGACGAGGCTTTCCGTGTCGCCATCAGGGGCGCAGCACAGATTCTGTCAGGCAATGGGCAACCCGAATAGACTTCGACCGGATCGCTGGCACAATCGTGCCGCATTGGTCAGCAGCGGGAGCTCGTGGTAAAAGCCTGCCCGAACGAGAGTATTTAGCGATGAACAAATTCACCCCCGCAAAGCCCGCCGGCGCGCGCGGCGTCGACGAGATCACCGGCAGCCGCCGTCTGCGCCGCATGCGCAAGGCCGACTGGTCGCGCCGTCTCGTGCAGGAGAACCGGCTCACGGTCGACGACCTGATCTGGCCGATCTTCGTCGTCGAGGGCAAGGGTGTCCGCGAGCCGATCGCCGCCATGCCCGGCGTCTTCCGCCTGTCGATCGATCTCGCCGTCAAGGAGGCCGAGCGCGCGGCGAAACTCGGCATTCCGGCACTCGCCACCTTCCCCAATGTGGACATCTCGCTGCGCGACCAGACCGGCTCGCATATCCTCGATCCCGACAATGTCATCAACCGCGCCACCCGTGCGATCAAGGATGCGGTGCCGCAGATCGGCATCATCACCGACGCCGCGCTCGACCCATTCACCAGCCACGGCCATGACGGCATCCTGCGCGACGGCATCATCGTCAACGATGAGACGGTGGAACAGGTGACCGCCGCTGCTGTCATCCAGGCGGCCGCCGGTGCCGACATCATCGCGCCGTCCGACATGATGGACGGCCGCATCGGCGCCATCCGGGACGCGCTTGACGCCAATGGTTTTCAGGATGTGGCGATCATGTCCTATGCGACCAAATTCGCCTCGGCCTTCTACGGTCCCTATCGCGAGGCGGTGGGCACCGCCGGTCTGCTCAAGGGCGACAAGAAGACCTATTACATCGACCATGCCAATTCCGACGAGGCGGTGCGAGAGGCCGAACAGGACATCGCCGAGGGCGCCGACATGCTGATGGTCAAGCCCGGCCTGCCCTATCTCGACATCATCCGGCGGCTGAAGGACGAGTTCCAGATGCCGACCTTCGCCTACCAGGTGTCGGGCGAATATTCGATGATCAAGGCGGCAGGCGCCAATGGCTGGATCGACGGCGAGAAGGCAATGCTGGAATCGCTGCTCGCCTTCAAGCGCGCCGGGTGCGACGGCATCCTGACCTATTTCGCACCCGAAGTGGCGGAGATGCTGAAGGGGTAATTTCTCTTCGCGACAACGGCCGATCGCGGCGAGCAATGTCGGCCAATCCGCTTCGACATCCATACCAATTTCCGGCTCCTGGCCGGGGAATCCATAGCGAGGGCCGCTTGACCGTTGCCTGAGCTTCGTTTGAGCTTGAAAATACCGGTTGCAATTCACAATCGGTTTGTTACAAAACAACTGCTTGCAAAACACAATCTGTTATCGAGGAGGCTCGCATGTCCAAACTTCGCGTCAACGCTTTCACCCTGTCGCTCGACGGCTATGGCGCCGGTCCCGATCAGGATCTGCAAAATCCTCTCGGCGTCGGTGGGGAATCCTTGCACAAGTGGTTTGTCGACACCCGCACCTTCCGTGAGATGGTGCTCGGACAAGATGGCGGCACCACCGACGTCAACGAGGCGTTCGCGGCGCGCAGCTTCGAAAATGTCGGCGCCTGGATCCTCGGCCGAAACATGTTCGGACCGATCCGCGGCGAATGGCCTGACGACAGCTGGAAGGGCTGGTGGGGCGACAACCCGCCCTATCATGTGCCGGTTTTCGTGCTCACCCATCACAAACGGGAACCGATCACGATGGAGGGCGGCACGACTTTCCACTTCGTCACTGACGGTATCCATTCAGCTCTTGAACAGGCTAAGGCTACCGCTGGCGGCAAGGACGTGCGGGTCGGCGGCGGCGTCGCCACCATCCGGCAATATCTGCAGGAAAAACTGATCGACGAGATGCATCTGGCGATCGCGCCGGTGCTGCTCGGCTCGGGCGAGAACCTTTTCGCCGGCCTCGATATGCTCAAGCTGGGCTATATCTGCAGCCAGCAGGTGGCGACGCCGCTCGCCACGCACGTCACCATCAAGCGGGCGTAGTTACAGCTCTTTCTCCCCGTCACTATACGGGGAGAAGGGAGCGATGTCCGAACCGGATAGATAGGTAACAGAATGGACCGATAGCATGGGTGACAGTTTTCTTGTCCGCCGGGAGGACCGGCGATGGTTTGGCGAGAGACTGGCATCATGGATGA